>DASXZO010000036.1:0-162036 GCA_036501845.1 Acidimicrobiia bacterium
ACGCCGCGAGGGCTGTCCATGCACGACGGCGGGCCAAGCGAGCCTCCGGTCGCGGCGCACCGGGAGTGCGCCCCACTACCCATCAGCCTCGCGTACCTCGCGTGCCACTCAACCTCAGAAGTGACACGGCTGCCGCCGCCACCGGGTTCTCAGCCCCGCGGCGACTCGCTCGAACGCCGAGATCCGCCTCAGCTGGTGTGTGCGCAGGAGCAGCGGCCGATGGCCAGCGGCGTCGTGGCCCACGCGCCCGTCTCGGTCGCGACCACGGTGAGGGAGCCCGCAGGAGTTCCGCCCGCCACCGACACGTTTGCCGTCAGGGTCGACGGATTCACGTAGGTGACCCCGGTGATCGTCACCGCGGTCGCGTGCGCGCCGGTGAACGACACGGTGGTCGCAGGCTGGAAGCCGCTGCCGTGAACGGTCACGGGAGTGGACGCGCCAGCGGGGAATGCATTGGGGGCCACCGACGACACGCCCATCGGCACGGTGCGCCGTTCGAACACGTCGTAGAGATTGTCGCCGTCGTTCGACACGAGTGTGTTGTCGGGTGATTGGAAGGCGACGAAGTTGCCATCGCTGGAGATCGCGGGGACGCTGCTGAAGAACGTCGACTGCTGCAGCACCCCATTCGTCGATACGCGGTACGTCTTCTTGTTGATGAGGTCGCGCACGAACGTGTCGGTCGCACTGTTCGTGTCGCCGGCAACGAGGTCGGAGGCGTCTGACGCGAACGCGACGTACCTACCGTTGCTGCTCACACCCACGCCGGGCCAGACGAAACCGTTGCCGATCACGCCCGCGGTGTTCAGGCTCACGACCGTGAGTGTTTTCGTCACGCGGTTGAACGCGAACACGTCCTTGCCGTTCGGCCCCGCACCAATGCCCCAGCGCGCGTCGAACACCACGGTGCGACCGTCGCTCGAGATGGCCGGACGTTCACTCGACGTCGGGATGATCGAACCCGACGAGATGCTCGCCCGGATAGTGGTGTTCGCTTGGCGGTCGTGCACGTACACCTCACGGCTCGAAAGCCGTTGCCGCCTGGAACGATCTGGGGCATGCCGTCGAACGCCACATAGCGACCATCCGCGTCGATCGACGGGTTCGCGGCGTTCACTTGCTCGCCAGCGCCAATGCGCTTGCTCACCCACTGCGTCGTGTTGGTGACGCGGTCGTACACGAACACCGACGTCAACGAGTACACCGGGTAGTTCGCCACCAGATTGCGGGCGTTGGAATCGAAGGCCACATAGCGGCCGTCGGCGCTGATGCTCGGGTGGTAGCTCCCACCGTTGGCGGCCACGCCGCCAAGGCCCACCGACACCTTCTGCGTGGTCCCGAGCAGTGTGTCGCGCACGTAGATGTTGCCGCCGAGATCACCGGGCAGCACGTTGCTGGCGTCCGACGCGAACGCTACATAGCGCCCGTCGGCGCTGATCGACGGTGTCCAGCTGCCGCCGCCGGTGATCTGCTCGCCCTCATTGCCGACGCTCACCCGCTGGGTGCTGCCCGTGGCCATGTCTCGCACGAACACATCGCTGTAGCCGTTCGTGTCGCCCGGCACGATCGTCGACGATCCCGAGTCGAAGGCGACGAAGCGCCCGTCGGCGCTGAGCGACGCATGGTTCGCGTCGCCCACCTGCGGCGGGCCTGCGGTGGGATCGGGCACGCTCACCCGTTGCAGCCACACCTCTTGCTTCGGCACTGCGGTCGTCGCGTTCGACGCGGGCATTCCGGCGGACACGACAGCAATGGCCGCGGTCGCGACGGCCCAGACGGAAACAAGGCGCTTCACCAAGGCAGTGTTGCAGTTCTCCGCCCGAGGCGCATCGGGCCCCGGCGCCCGGCGGGGTCGCGAGTGCCCCACGTCACGCGAACTGCGGGATGACCTTCGTGCCCATGAGCTCGATGGTCTGCATCACCTTGTCGTGCGGGATGTCGTAGGGGTTCACGAGGCACAGGAGTAGGTCGACGCCCGCGGCTTCGTAGCGCCGGCACATTTCGATCGCTTCGTCGGGGGTGCCGCACACGCACGCGTTCATGTCGAGCAGGATCTCGAGGGTGAGCAGGCCGAGCGTGCCTTCCTCGTCGTGCTTGCGCATGTCGGCGGCGTAGCTGTAGTTGCCGAGCTCCTGGTTGCGCTCGGCCATCCATGGCGCGACCTCACCGATCATCTGCGCGCCGCGCTTGGGATACCACTCGAAGCTGTTGCGCGCGACGTCTTGAGCCTCGGCGCTGGTGGGCGCGACGCTCACCATCGTGAAGGTGGCCGCGCTCTCGTTCTTGAACGCGGTGAGCGGCTGCTCGCACTTGCCGAACGCCTCGCGATAGATGCCTATCTTGCGGCCGATCTCTTCGGGCGACACGCCCACCGCGAACGAGCACAAACCGAGACCGAGCGAGCCCACCTCGGCGTGACCTTCGTCGGACGTGGTCGCGCCCCACACCGCCGGGTGCGGCTTCTGGATGGGCTTCGGCAACACCCGCCGTTTCGGCATCGACCAGGTGTCGCCCGCGAACTCGTACTCGTCGTTCGTCCAGCAGCCCGCGATGTGGCCGATCGCCTCGCGCCACATCGCGCGCGTCTTCGACGGATCGATCCCGAAACCTTCGAGCTCGGCGCGCGTCGCGCTGCGTCCGGTGCCCACATCGACTCGCCCGCCCGACAACAGGTCGAGCACCGCCACCGACTCGGCCGTGCGCACCGGGTGGTTGTACGGCGCGGGCATGAGCCGCACGCCATAACCGATGCGCAGGTTCTCGGTGGTGGCCGCAACCGCCCCGTAGAGCACCTCGGGGTTCGAGCAGTGCGAGTACTCCTCGAGGAAGTGGTGCTCGACGGTCCAGAAGGCGTGCCAGCCGAGCTTGTCGGCCGCCTGCACCTGCTCGAGCGTGTGCTGGTAGGCGTCGAGCTCGCTGCGCTCGTTCCAGGGCCGGGCGACGGGGATCTCGTAGAACAAGGCGAACTTCACGGCCGCTGACAATAGTGAAACGTGTTCCAGTCGCGCGCAGGCGGGAGCGGTGGGGCCCGGCGAACGCCCGTTCGTGGGCCATTCGTCTTGCTCGGTAGCCATCGTCGTCCTCGGAGACGACGACGCCTCTCCAGCCACTCAACGGGGTGACCGATACTTCGCGTGATGCTGAGATCGCCCGGCCGTGAGCTGAGCGACGCGGTCCGCGTCGCCTGTCTCGACCAGGTGAATCGCGCCCTGGTGCGCAGCGCGCTCATCGGCATCCCGGCTTCGGCGCTGCTCGCGGTGATCCTCGGCAGCGCGGTGCCGCTCTCACGCCGTGTGCTGTTCGTGGCGCTCGTGACGGTCGCCGACCTGTGGACGTTCTTCGCGGCGCGCCGCTACGAGGCCCTGCGTCGTGCCGGCGAGCAGCTCGGCACGTACACGATCGGTCTGCTCGGCGCGGGCGCTACCGGTCTTGCGTGGGGTTCGCTCTCGTTCCTCGGCTTCCCCGACAACCAGCACGTGCAGTTGCGCACCGTGTACCTGCTATTCGTCGTCGGCTGCTCGGCCACCTACATCGTGGGTGCCGCGGCACGGCGCTCCTACTTCTACGCGCCGCTCGTCCCGATGCTCGGCCTGGTGATGATCCGCTGCTTGTCGTCGGGTGAGCGGGTGACCACGTTGCTCGGCGTGGCCGTGCCGATCTACTTCGCGGTGATGGCGTCGCTGCATCACGAGGTGCACACGGTGGTGGTGAAGGAACTCGAGCTGCGCGAGCGCAACGACGAGACCAACTCGCGGCTCGTGGAAGCGAACACCCGGCTCACCGAGCTGGCGATGCGCGACCCGCTCACCGGCCTCGCGAATCGTGCCGCGTTCATCGAGCATCTCGAACGCGCGGTCGCGTCGGCGCGCCGGTGCGACACGAAGATCGGCGTGCTCTACTTCGACATCGACCGCTTCAAGGTGGTGAACGACTCACTCGGACACGCCGCGGGCGACCACCTGCTCACCGATGTGGCGCACCGGGTGACCGACCTCCTGCGCACGAACGACGTGCTGGCCCGCCTCGGTGGCGACGAATTCACGATCTGTCTCGACGGCGTGGAGAGCGTCGCGCAAGCAGTGGTGGTGGCCCGGCGCATCGCTGACGCGTTCATCGCGCCGTTCCGGGTGGCCGGCCGAAGCCTCAACGTGAGCGCGAGCATCGGCGTAGCCACGAACTACCACATGGACGATGGCGCCGAGGCGCTCCTCTCGCACGCCGACGTGGCGCAGTACCGCGCCAAGCAGAACGGCCGCAATCGCGTCGAAGTGTTCGACGTCGAACTCCGCGAGTCGATCCAGCGACGCGTCGACGACGAGCAAGAACTGCGCGACGCGCTGGCGCTCGGCCAGATCGTGGCGTACTACCAGCCGCAGTTCGACCTCGTGACCCGCGAGATCGTCGGCGCCGAAGCGCTGGCCCGCTGGAAGCACCCCGATCGTGGTGTGCTCGCGGCGGGCGCCTTCGTACCGCTCGCCGAAGACTCGGGGATCGTGTTCGCGCTCGACGGCAAGATCATCGGCGACGCGGTGAACGCGCGAGTGCGGCTGCGCGACAAAGGCCTCGACGACAGTTTCCGGATTTGGTGCAACATCTCCGCGCGCCAACTCGCGCGTGGCGCGCCCGCCGAGCAGTTGACGGCGTTGCTCGCCCGCGCCGGGTGCAGCCCCAGCGCGATCGGCATCGAGCTCACCGAGACTGCGGTGCTCCCCGATGTGCACGCCGCAGCTGTGCACATCGGCCAGGCCCGCCGGCTCGGCGTGAAGGTGGCGCTCGACGACTTCGGCACCGGGCACTCGTCGCTCACGTTGCTGCGTTCACTCGAGATCGACGCGGTGAAGATCGACCGCTCGTTCGTGCAGGACATCACCATCGACCGCACCGACGCCGCGATCGTGCGCAGCGTGATCCTGCTCGCCCACGACCTCGGCCTGAACGTGGTGGCCGAAGGTGTGGAGACCCAAGAGCAGGCCGAGATGCTCGTGCAACTCGGTTGCCGGCGCGCGCAGGGCTTCCTCTACTCCGAAGCCGTCAGCTTCAACACCCTGATGCGCGCGCTCGAGGCGCAACACACCGTTGCCGCGTGACTATTTGTTCCGCTTCGCTCCACGGCGAGCTCCCGACGCACTCGGGTCACTCCTCCGTCGCTCCCGAGCTGCTCTGGTTGCCGCACCGCGATGGGCTCGAAGTTGATATCTAGCCTTGTTCGTTGCCGACGATGCCCACGAAGCTGACCATCTCGCCGGGGTAGCCGCCGAGGTTGTGGCACAGCGCCAGGCCGCGGTCGGTGGTCTTGATCGTGCGCTCGGCCGGCGCCTCGCCACGCAGCTGCAACCACGCCTCGAAGAACATGCGCAGCCCGCTCGCACCCACCGGGTGGCCGAAGCTCTTCAGGCCACCGTCGGGATTGATCGGAAAGTCGCCGTCGAGGTCGTAGGTGCCGTTGAGCACTTCCTTCCACGCCGCGCCGCGCTCGGCGAAGCCGAGGTCTTCCATGATCAGCAGCTCGGCCGGCGTGAAGCAGTCGTGCACTTCTGCCATCGAGATCTGCTCGCGCGGGTTGGTGATGCCGGCCTGCGCGTAGGCGTCCTTGCCCGCCATGTTGATCTCGGGGAACCACGTGTAGTCGTAGCCAGGGTCGGCGTTCCCGGTGCACGAGCCCGCCACGAACGACAGCGCCTTGATGTAGAGGGGCTTGTCGGTGTACTTGTGCGCGTCCTCGGCCCGGCAGATGATCGCCGCCGCTGAACCGTCGGCCACACCCGAGCAGTCGTACACGCCGAGCGAGCCGGCCATCAGCGGCGCGTTGCAGATCGTCTCGACGCTCACTTCACGACGGAACTGCGCACGCTCGTTGCGCGCACCGTTGTAGTGGTTCTTCTGCGCGATATGGGCGAGCACCTCACGCATCTCGGTGTCGGAGACGTCGTACTTCTTGCCGTAGGCGGGGGCGCACATCGCGAACATCGCCGCCGCGGTGAGGGTGCGACCGGTGCCGTCGTTCGGCGCGTGCGACGCGCCGACGAGACCCTGGTAGCCCGAGTCTTTCACCTTCTCGGCGCCGACGGCCATGGCGAGGTCGTACGCACCACTGGCCACCGCGTAGGCCGCGTTGCGCAACGACTCGGAGCCGGTGGCGCAGTGGTTGATCACGTGCGTGACCGGCTTGCCGACCAGCTGCAGCGGACGGGACAGCGTGAGCCCGCTCATGCCCGACATTGCCGTGCCGAGCCAGAACGCGTCGATGTCGTGCTTGGTGAGGCCGACGCCGTCGAAGGCTTGCTTCGTCGACTCGATCATCAGGTCGTCGACACCCTTGCCCCAATGCTCGCCGAACGGCGTGCAACCCATCGAGATGATGGCGACTTGGTCCTTGATGCCGTGTGAACCCATGACCTTCTCCTCGGTCCGATCCGTCGATTGCCGACCGCTCGCGCTCAGCCGCGCAGCGGCCGTGCCTTCCAGAAATAGTTGTGAATGCCGTCGGCCGTGTAGAGCCGGCGGAACGTCATCTCGACGCGGTCGCCCATCGCGAGCTTCGACGCGTCGAGGTCGCAGAGCTCCACGGGAAGACGCGCGCCATTGTCGAAGTCGACCACTGCGAAGGCGATGGGCGGCGACGGCGAGTAGGCGATGCGGTCGATCGTGAACGTGCTGATCGTGCCCTCGACGTCGGACATCGGGAGTGGTGACATCTCGTCGAGCGCGTCGCCATTGCGGGTGATCCGCTGCGGCGGCAGGTGCGCGTCGCCGCTGCCGGCATCCTGCGAGCCGACGAACGCGTACTTGTAGTCGCGCGTACGCGCCGAGATCGACGCCGAGATGCGACCGGGCTCGGGCCGGCGCGGCGGCTCGAGGTGCACGACGTCGCGCCACGAGAGGAACTTGCCGTACGGCAGGTCGGCGGTGTGCTCGAGCTGCGCCGCGACCGTGCGGGCGGGCCGCCAACTCTTGATCGCGTCGGTGACCCGGAAGAGCAGTACGTCGACGCCGTCGCAGAGGTGCACGAGCGCGATCACCTGACCGGGCTCGGCCTGCTCGAGCGTGTCGGCGAGGAGGAGCGCGGCGTGCGCGGTACCGGTCTGACCGATCACCGACGTGCGATCGTCGGCCATGCGCGGCGCCTTGAGCTTGCCGGCGATGCTCTTCACGGCGCGGGTGTGCGTGCCGGTGAGGATGGTGACGTCGACGTTCTCGGCTTCGAGGTCGGCGCGCTTCAGGGCTTCGTTCCACGCCTCGTCGGTGAGCGCCGTGTACTGCACTTCGCCAAAGCGCTCTTCCCACTGGCGCGGGCGCGGGTCGCCGGGCGTGCGCCAGCGGTCGATGAACTCGCGCGTACGGCTCGCGCCACCGATGTGTTCAGCGACGACGCCGGGGCCGTCACCCACGACCAGCGCGGCCGCGGCATCGCCGGAACCGCCTTCGTCGGCGCTCGTGGGCAGACCGCCCCGAAAGTCGGAGCTCACCACGAGCACCGGGTGGTCGGCGCGAAGCGCGAACGAGAGTGCGCCGATGCCGCTGCGCACTGCGCCGCCAGCGTCGAACGCGGCCACATCGGCGCCGAGCCGCAGCGCCGCGTGCACAGTGGTGGCGTTGGTTTTCTCGAGGTAGGCGGGGTCGGCCGTGGCGAAGAGCAGCGTTTCGGGCACCACGTCGGTGCCGCGTAGCGCCAGCCGGGCGGCCTCGACACCCATCGACGTGGTGTCCTCGTCGTACGACGCGACGCTGCGCGTGCCGCGGCCACCGCCGCTGCCGAAGAAGGCGGCGATCTCCGCCCGTTGGAGGCGGCGGTAGGGCACGTAACCCGCCGCGGCGACGATCCCGCGCGTTCCTGACATGGCCGTCAGTCTAGGAGCGAGCCTCTCGAACTGGCACTTCGGAGCATGGGTCAGCGGTGCCGCGGCGTTGCGTCCCGCCGAATGGTTGGACCCCCCAACCGGGTCTAGGGTCGCAGGCAGTCACGAGACGACGTTCCCGTTTAGGTGGACAAACGAGCGCACCGCCTCCCTTACGAAAGCGGAAAGCATGCGGCTCGAAAACGGACGCTGGTTGTGTACGTGGTGCAACACCGAGATCGACATCTCGCCCACAAGGTGCCGGTGACCAGCTTGCTAGCGGACGGCGGGCATCCGAACCGCCACGCCATCACCGTCGACGGCGTGGACGTGCACATCTGTGTAGAAACGGTGTGCGCCGCTCGTTGATTGCGGCGGTTCAATCGCCCTCTGAGGTTCCCGAGCACGAGACGGTGATTGCGCGGTAGAACTCCTTTGTGCAGCAGCTGTCGGGTCTGGACAACAGCTTCCTTGCGATGGAGACGCGCACGTTCTACGGGCATGTGTCGTCGCTTGCGATCTTCGATCCCGGCGAGCACCCCCTCACGCTCGACGACGTGAAGCGGCTCGTGGCCGAGCGGATCCATCTCGTGCCGCCATTCCGGCGCCGGCTGGTGAACGTGCCGCTCGGCCTCGACCATCCGTACTGGATCGACGACCCCGACTTCGACCTCGATTTCCACATTCGTCACATCGCGGTGCCGCCGCCCGGCGACGCCCACCAACTCGCCGACCTCGCGGCGCGGATCGCAGCGCGCCACCTCGACCGTTCGCGGCCGTTGTGGGAGATGTACGTGATCGAAGGGCTCGAAGGCGGCTACGTGGCCGAGCTCACGAAGATCCATCACGCGTGCATCGACGGTGTGTCGGGTGCGGAGATCCTGGGCGTGCTCCTCGACGCGGTGGCTGATCCGCCGCCGGTGCCGCCGCCCGATCCACCGTGGCATCCCGAGCACCAGCCGGCTTCGGCAACGATGCTCGGGCGCGGCGCGGTCGGTCTGCTGTCGCGCCCGCGCGTGGGATTGCGCGTGGCGCGCAAGGCGTTGCGCAACGGGCCTGCACTCGCCCGCAACTTCGGTGTGCGCATCGCGCCGCCGCGCCCAGCCCAGCTCTTGTCGCGACCGTCGACGTCGACACCGCAGGTGCCGTTCAGCGGCATGATCAGCGCGCACCGTCGCTTCGCGTTCGGCTCGCTGCCGCTCAGCGATGTGAAAGCAGTGAAGCAGGAACTTGGCGGCACGGTGAACGATGTGGTGATGGCGATGTGCGCAGGGGCGCTACGCCGCTGGCTGCTCGATCACGACGCGCTCCCCGACGGTCCGGTGCACGCGATGGTGCCGATCTCGGTGCGCACGCCCGAGCAGGTCGGCACGTTCGGCAACCGCGTGTCGGCGATGGTGGCTGAGCTCCCCACCGACGAGCCCGACCCTGTGGTGCGCTACCGCCGCATGCACGACGCGATGGGCGCGTGCAAGGAACAGCACAACGCGATTCCTGCCGACATCCTGCAGGATTTCGCGCAGTTCGCACCGCCGTCGGTGCTCGGCGCGGCCAGCCGCGTGATCGCACGCACCGAGCTCATGGGCCGCGTGTCGCCACCGTTCAACGTGGTGATCAGCAACGTGCCGGGCCCGCAGTTCCCGCTCTACTCCGCGGGCGCGACGTTGCAGGGCATCTACCCACTCTCGGCGATCGCCGACGGTGTGGGGCTCAACATGACGCTGATGTCGTACAACGGCAATCTCGACTTCGGCCTGCTCGCCGACCGCGAGATGGTGCCCGACATCTGGAACATGATCACCGCGCTCGGCGACGAGCTCGAGACGCTCGTGAAGGCCGCCGCGCAAGCCTGAGCCGAGCGGCTGGTGCGCTACACGAGTTGGGTCTTCGGGACCTCGGCGAGATGGCCGGCGGCCAGCTCGGCGAGCGCCGGCACCGGGTTGGGATCGCTGTAGAGCTCGGCGTCGGTGTAGTCGTCGCGACCGGTCGCGCCGTGCACCCACCACGAAGCCTCGAGCGCGATGCCGTTGGGGTCGGTGAAGTAGATCGAGTGCATGATCCCGTGGTCGACGACGCGGGTCACCTCGGTGCCGGCCGCGCGCAACCGCTCCTGCAGCGCGTGCAGCTCGTCCTCGCTCGACAGCCCGAACGAGAGATGGTCGAACTGCACCACGCGATCGGTGGGACCACCGGCGGGCTTGGCGAACGTGGGCATGTCGGGGATCTCGAAGAACGCGACGGTCTGGCCGTCGCCGATCTCGAAGAAGTAGTGACGCATCGGCCCCGCCATCAGCGTGGCGCAGAGGCGCATACCCAGCACGCCCGCGTAGAAGCGCACGGTGCCGTCCATGTCGGGGGTGACGAGCGCGAGGTGGTTCACGCCCTTCCACGCGGGCAGGTTGCCGAGCCCAGCCGGGTCGGTCTTCGCATCGGCATGGGGCAGCGAGGTTGGAGTCGCGGTCATCACGTCACCTCCGTGATCGACGTCGATCGCACCGCCATCGTACCGGCGGCTGGAAGCGCTA
The DNA here is from genome assembly GCA_036501845.1 of Acidimicrobiia bacterium. Classification (GTDB taxonomy): domain Bacteria; phylum Actinomycetota; class Acidimicrobiia; order IMCC26256; family PALSA-610; genus JBBREP01. Next base: position 10,361 of record DASXZO010000036.1, read on the forward strand.
CTTCCCGCCGCTGATGATGGCCCAGTCGTTCCGCAGCCCGCCGAAGGCGCCGTGGAATTCGTACACGCCGCCCGAAAGCGTGGCCGTGGAGCCGCTGGCCGAACCCTTTGTGTAGAAGAGCAGGCTGTTGCTCGTTCCCCCAATGTTCGTGAGGCCCTTCGAGAAGCTCGTGCTCGATCCGGTCTGCGCGAACATCCCACCTTTGAGCGTTCCCCACGCGCCGGTGCCCGCCGTCTTGTTGTAGAAGAGCGCACTGTCGTCGGTGGCCGTGATCGTCGTCCAGTGCGGATCGAAGTTGTAGTTGTTCCCCAATCCGATAAGCGTTCCGCCACTCGCCTGCACCGCGGTCGCGAAGCCGTTCGAGGCTGCGTAGACGAGGATGGTGTCGCACGACGCCGCGACGGTCGTGACTTCGGTGAAGTGGATTTGGCGCGTCAGCGAGAAGGCGCCGTTCGCGAGCAAACCGACCCCGCCGTTCACGGTTGCGCGCGCCGCCGTCGGTGATCCAGGGCTGCGATAAAAGAGCAGTGACGTATTGGGTGTGACGGCTCCCGCGGAAATCGTCGGAGCCATCGGTGCCACGAGCGCGCACGCGCACAGGGCGGCTCCTGCGGCGATCAACCGTCCAGCACGGAACGTGACCCCATCCCCTCGACCGCTCGACGGCGCGGCGTCAGCCGCGGGTCCAGGTCGGAGGCTACACAGGGCGCGCGAAGCCCGCCGCGGTGCGTGCGGGCTGGTGGCTCCGGCTACCGGACTGCGAGGATGCAGAAATGACGGTCAGGGCATGAAGGTCAAGGCATGAAGGTCGGGGACGTCGCCAACGCCGGCGCGCAGCATTACGGCAAGCCGCTCGACGGCATCCGCATCCTCGCGGTGGAGCAGATGCAGGCCCTGCCGTTCGCCACGATGCTGCTCGGGCGGCTCGGCGCCGAGGTGGTGAAGATCGAGCATCCTCGCGACGGCGAGTCGGGTCGCGGCGCGACGCCGTTCATGACCGACCTCGACGGTCGCCGCACCGGTGCCACGTTCCTGCGCAACGCCCTAGGCAAGCAGAGCGTGGGCATCGACCTGAAGCAGCCCGACGGGCGCGAGCTCGTGAAGTCGCTCGCACCGCACTTCGACATCTTCTGCGAGAACTTCAAGGCCGGTACCGCGAAACGCCTCGGGCTCGCGTACGACGACATCGTCGCGGTGCACCCGAAGGTGGTGTATCTCTCGGTGTCGGGCTTCGGGAACACGGTGCCCTCGCGCTACGACGTGTGGCCGGCATATGCGCCGATCGCCGAGGCGATGTCGGGCATCTACGAGTACAAGCGCGTCGGCGACGACCCGCCGCTCGTGAGCCCGGCCGGCGCACTCGGCGACATCGGCTCCGCACTGTTCGCGGCGATCGGCGTGCTCGCGGCACTGCGGCATCGCGACACCACCGGCGAGGGCCAGTACGTCGACATCGCCATGTACGACGCGATGGTCGCGATGACCGACCTCGTCGTGAATTTCTGGTCGATGGGGCTCGAGGGCCGGCGGCAAGCGCCACTGATCATGGACGGCTTCCGCGCGAGCGACGGTTGGTTCATCATCCAAGTGGGTCGCGAGCATCAATTCGAGCGGCTCGCGCACACGATCGGCCATCCCGAATGGTTGAGCGACGAGCGCTTCGCCACTCGTGAGGGCTGGCGGATCCACATGGAAGACGTCATCCGCCCGGCCATCGAAGAGTGGGCCGGCGACCGCACCCGTCTCGAGGTGTGCGACGTGCTCGCGCGCGACGGCATCGCTGCCGGCCCGTGCAACACCGCGGAGGACATCGTGGGCGACCCGCTGATCGCGGCGCGCGACATGCTCGTGGAGATCCCGCGCACCGACGGTGTTGAGCAGCCCGTCATCGTGCCCGGCAACCCGGTGAAGCTGTCGAAGGTGGCGACCGGGCCCGAGCTCTATCCGCCCCGCATCGGCGAGCACACCGAACAGGTGCTGCGCAACGAGCTCGGCATCGACGACGCGCGCCTCGTTGAGCTGCGTGAGGCAGGCGTGATCAACTAACGAACAACACACATCCCACCGAGCGTGTTCGATCGGCGCGCGGGTACGGCGCGGCTGACCGCTGGGCGTGGGATGGAGGCGACTGTTCATGATGCGCCGACCGCTGGCGGCCGTCCTCGCGACGGCCGTCGTACCTCTGATCGGCCTGACCGCCGTCGTTGTCGCGCCGCCTGCCGCGCGGGCCGCGGGTCCGACCGTGCACACAGGCGTGTCGAGCGCTGACGCGGCACCGAGTTGCTGGGCGATCAAGCAGAGCTTCCCGTCGAGCGCCGATGGCATCTACTGGCTCCAGACCGCCGCGCTCGTGGCGCCGCAGCAGTTCTATTGCGACATGACCACCGACGGCGGCGGGTGGGTGCTCGTCGGCCGCGGCCGCACCGGCTGGACGTTCCACGAGACCGGCCAGGGCACGCCGGCGGCCGTCTCCACGACGGTGACCGGCACGGCGGCGTTTGCACCCGACACGCTGCCCGACAAGACCATCAACGCCCTGCTCAACGGTGGCCGACCCGACGCGCTTGCCGACGGCATTCGTCTGCGCCGAGCGAGCACGGCGACGGGTTCCACGTGGCAAGAGGTGCGCTGGAACCTCACGAACACCGCTACATGGACGTGGGCGCTCCCCGGGGGCGAGAACCTCTCGTCGATCACGTACGGCACGCAGCAGCAAACGTGCGCGTGCACGACGATGAACAACGGCATCGGCAACGACAACGCATTCAACCGCGCCATTTTGTGGATCAGCGCAGCGTCGATGATGGGTTTCGCGTTCGGCGCGCAGGTACCCGGCGTGTCGAGTGCGTCGTCGTACATCGCGCCGGCAGTGAACTCGAGCAGCGGTGGCGTGCCCTTCACACAGGTGTGGTTGCGCCCCGAGATCGGCGACGCGCAGGCAGGTTTCACCACCGTGCCGAATTCGGGAACGCCGGCCAAGACCTTGTCGTGGCTGCCGCAGAACCAGCCGCAGACCTTGCATTGGGGCGTCGTCAACATCAAGGAGGTCGACGACCCCGATCCGGCGAACGCCTCACCGGCGCAGGCGCTCGCGCAGGTGGGCAACACGATGTTCGTGGGCGGGAAGTTCCAGGACGTGCAGAACGGCGCGGGCGGCACGCAGTACCCACAGGCTTGGCTCGCTGCGTTCGACGTGCAGACCGGGAACTGGATCTCCACGTTCCGGCCGCAACTCGACGGCACTGTGTTCACGCTGGCCGCGGCACCGAACGGCAATCTCATCGTGGGCGGCAACTTCACGAACGTGAACGGCGCGCCCCACACCTCCGGCCTCGCCGAGCTGAATCCCAACACGGGCGCGGTCGCGTCAGGCTTCACCGCGTTCGCATCGAGCCCGCGCTTCAACACCGCGCGCGCGTTCGTGCGCAGTGTCGCCGTGCACGGCAACTGGCTCTACGTGGCCGGAGGCTTCAACGACCTCGCTGGCGGACCGTCCCTCGCGACCGCGGTGCCCCAGGGAGTGGGTCGTGTCGCGATCGCCACTGGAACACCCGACACCAAATGGACGGTTCCGGTCGATCAGACGCCGATCGACGTGACCCCGTCGGCCGACGGCACGCGCGTCTACATCGCCGGCTTCTTCCACGCCGTCGACAACACGTCGAACATCGACGCCGTCGCGATCGTCGACACCGCCACCGGTGCTCTCGTACCGGGCATGCAGCGTCCGGTGTTCGACCAGAGCGACCCGACGGCCTGGTACCAGTACGCGATCGCCGAATCCGGCAACGACGTATACATCGGTGGATCGCAGCACGAGTTCCAGGAGTACACACGCAGCAACTTCAGCTTCGTCACCGGACACTCCGAGCAGTACCGCGGCGACTTCCAGGCGTTGCTCATCACCCACGGTGTGCTGCTGGGTGGATGTCACTGCTTCCAGTACGACTACAGCGGGACCAGTACCTACCCGCCCACCAATTACTCACAGGTGAACGAGGTGAACTGGCTCGGGGCGTACAACCCGAACGGACTCGTGACGAACACCGACTTCCAGCCCCAATTGGGCGTGTCATCGAACGGTGAGGGCATCTGGGCACTCACGGTCGACAGCTCCGGGTGCGTGTGGGCGGCCGGCGACCTCGTGCGCGGCGCATTCCACAACGGCGCGTACGACTGGCTCGGCGGATTCGCCCGCCTGTGCTCGCGCGACACAGTCGCACCGACCAAGCCAACTGGGTTCGCCAAGTCGGCAAGCACGCTGTCGTGGAAGGTGTCGACCGACAACTCCGGTGTGGCGCCTACCTACGAAGTGATCCGCAACGACCGCGTGATCGCCACCACCGGCAAGCACAGCTTCGTCGCGCCGAGCGCGGGCCGCTATTTCGTGCGTGCCATCGACGCCACCGGCAACCGCTCCGCGTCGACAGCAGTCATCACCGTCTAAGCCAGTCGCAACGGGAAGGATTCGAGGCCGCGCACGGCAACGCTCGGCCTCCGGCGGGCGCGCGAGAGATCCTGTCGGTCGTCGAGGCGCGGCAGCACAGTGTTCAAGGCCACCTCGGCTTCGAGCCGGGCGAGCGCGGCACCTGCACAGAAGTGAATGCCGTGGGCGAAGCCGACGTGCGGTGGAGCCTTCGGCCGGTCGAAACGCAACTGGTCGGGATGCGGAAATGCCTCGGGGTCGCGGTTCGCCGCGGCCATCAGCAGGAGCACCTGCTGACCGCGTGCCACGTCGACACCGGCCACGTTGACCGCTTCGCCGGCGACGCGCACTGTGTGCGGCACCGGGCTGTCGAAGCGAAGCAGTTCGTCGACGGCCGCCGGGAGCAGTTCAGGCCTCGGAGCGACTTGCGCGAGCGCGTCGCGCTGTTCAAGCAGCGCGAGCACGCCGTTGGCGATGAGGTTCGCGGTGGTCTCGTGTCCGGCAATCGTGAGCAAGATCCATGTGGCAACGGCTTCGTCGGCGTCGATCTCGCCGGCGCGCCTTGCCCGGCCGATGCGATCGACGATCTCGCTCGGCGGATCCGCGAGCGCGCGATCGAGCGCCGTGCGCGCGTAGCCAACCATGCTGTTCAGCGCGCGGATTGTCGCAATCGGATGACTCCGCCGCGCGGCGATGCTCCGCAACGCGCGCGGCAGTTCTTTGAGCGTCGTGGGCATCGGGTCGTCGAGTGACGTCGTGATCACGCGCGACCATGCCGCGAACTGCGGTCGATCCGACGGTGGCACACCCAGGAGCTCACAGATCACCGCGAGCGGGAACGGGTAGGCGAAGTCGGCGACGAGATCGATTTCGCGCTCACCATCCGGCACGAGCGACTCAGCGACGCGGTTGACCAGCGGGCCGAGCTCACCGATCGCCGACGGCGTGAACGCCGGCGCGACGACTCGCCGGAGTCGAGTGTGATCGGGCGGATCGAGGAGAAGGAACATCCGCATGACCGCGAGCGCGGCCTTCCAAGCGGTGCGAGGCATCGACGGCTTGGCGAAGCGCGAATCCGCGAACACCGCGGTGACGTCGCCGTAACGGGCCAACGCGATCGCACCGAGCGGAGTACGCGTCGCCCGAACTTCGCGGAGCTCGGCGTAGAACGGATATGGGTCGGCGAGGTTGGTGGGCTCGCGCAGCCGCTCGAGCACATCCACGGACGCACCGGCTCCCACCCTCACGGTCACATCATGTACCCGCGGTTGGGTTCGGTTCGCACCGTGCGCGAGGCTGCGGGCGTGACGACGACGGCCACGAAGCACCGGTACACGATCATTAGTGCCGACGGGCATTGCGGCGCCAACGTCGAGGGCTACAAGCCGTACCTCGAGCGCAAGTACCACGATCAGTTCGACGCGTGGGCCGCGGCGTTCGTGAACCCCTACAGCGATCTCGCCAGTGACACCGCATACCGGTCGTGGGACAGCGACCGTCGCCAGGAAGAGTTGGAATCCGACGGCGTGGCGGCCGAGGTGCTGTTCCCGAACACCGTGCCGCCGTTCTTCCCCTCGGGCAACCTGCTCGCGCCGCTGCCGCTCGCCGACGAATACGAGTTGCGCTGGGCCGGCGTGAAGGCGCACAACCGTTGGCTCGCCGATTTCTGCGCAGCTGTTCCGGGCCGCCGCGCCGGCATCGCGCAGATCTTCCTCAACGACATCGACGACGCGCTCGCCGAGATCCGTTGGACGAAGGAGGCCGGTCTCACCGGCGGTGTGCTCATTCCCGGCATCGGCCCGGGGTGTGGGCTGCGCCCACTGTTCGCCAAGGAGTACGAACCGATCTGGGCGTTGTGCGAGGAGCTCGACCTCACGGTCAACCAGCACGGCGGCACCGGCCTGCCGCTCGACTTCGATCCGCTGCAGCCCGAGGATCGCGCCGTGCTGCTCGTGGAGATCCCGATCTTCGGGCACCGCGGCATGTACCACCTGATGTTCGGTGGTGTGTTCGAGCGCCATCCGTCGTTGCGCTTCGTGCTCACCGAGCAGGGCACCGGTTGGATTCCGGGCGCGCTCCGCAGCCTCGACTGGTTCCAACGGCGCATGCGCATCGAGACCGCGGCCGAGCACCAGTTCGGCGGCGAAGTGGCGGCGAAGATGTCGCTCACGCCCACCGAATACTTCGCCCGCAATTGCTGGGTGGGTGCGAGCTTCATCCGGCCGGTCGAGGCCGAGCTGCGGCACGAGATCGGCGTCGACCGCATCATGTGGGGCAGCGACTACCCGCACAGCGAGGGCAGTTACCCGTACACCACCGAGGCGTTGCGCGCGTCGCTTGCCGACGCCACCGAAGACGAGATGCGGCTGATGCTCGGCCGTACCGCAGCCGATGTGTACGGCTTCGACTTCGACGCGTTGCAGACGGTCGCCGATCGCATCGGCCCCACTGTCGACGAGGTCGCGGTGCCGCTCCCGGTGCCGGAGTGGCCCACCGACACCACGTGCAACGCCTTCGACGCCGACGCCATCGTGCGTTCCTGGTGACAACGATCGTCGAACTGCGGCACGCGACGCGCGACGACGGCGCGACCGTCGCAGCGATCTATCTCGAGTCGTTCACGGCAACGCTGCCGAACATCACGCTCGCGCACAACGACGACGACGTGCGCGAGCACTTCTCCACGACGGTGATCGACGACAACGAGACGTGGGTGGCGGTGATCGACGCCGGCACCACTCGCGAGACAGTGGGCTTCGTGGCGATCGGCGCCACGCGCATCGACCATCTCTACCTGCGGCCGGCATCGACCGGAAGCGGCATTGGGCGTCGCCTCCTGGCGCTGGCGAAATACCGCCGACCGAACGGCCTCGACCTCTGGGCGTTCCAGGCCAACACGGGGGCGCGCCGCTTCTACGAGCGCAACGGCTTCACCGCAGTCGAAGAGACCGACGGATCGGGCAACGAAGAACACGAGCCCGACATCCGCTACGCCTGGCCCGGCAGATAGTGCGGTAGGCAAGGACCGCCACCCCAACATCTACGGACGCCCGGCGCGATCAGCGGAGGTTGTAGTCGTCCTTCCACCACTCCGCTTGGCGGAGTTCTTCTTCGGTGGTGACGCGGGAGCGGTCTTGGCCGAGGTCGTCGGGGGTGGGGCCGACGCGTTCGACGATCGGCGCGAGCTCCTCGGCCTTGAAGCCGTAGCAGCGCGCCGCGGTCTCGCCGAGCATCTTGCGCGCGTCGCCAACCGGGACGTCGCCGAAGTCGGCGCGTAGGCGCGGCACGGTATTCGGCCAGGTGCCCTCGGGGTGCGGATAGTCGGTGCCCCACATCACGCAGTCGCAACCGATCGAGTGACGCCGGCGGATCTCTTCCCGCGACATCGTCGACGCGCCCACGAAGATGTTTGTGCCGAAGTAGTCGGACGGCAGCTTCGAGATGATGCCCTGCATCATGGCCGCCATCTTCTTCGTGGTGTGGCCGCCGCCGAAGTACTGGTCCCACTTCCACTTCATGTCGGGCACCCAGAAGCCGGCGCCTTCGGTGACCACGAACTTCAGCCCGGGGTGCCGCTCGAACGCGCCACTGAACAGGAGGTGCGCGATCGGCCGGTGCGTCCACCACACGACCTCGGCGAGGTAGATGCCGATGTGGTCGTTGTACTCCTCCTTGGGCGCCTCGCCCGAGTGGGTGTGCACCGGCAGATTGGCGGCTTCGCACGCCGCCCACACCGGCTCGTACACCGCGTCGTTGTACGGCGGGTGGTCGCGCCACATCGTGGGGATCATGATCCCGCGGATTCCGGGATGTTCGGCGAGCCACTCGATCTCGTTGACGGCACGCGCCACGTCGTGGCAGATCGGTACCAATCCGATGCCACCGCGCCGCTCCGGGCTGTGGGCGCACAGTTCCACCAGGAAGCGGTTGTGCGCGTGCGCGCCCGCGAACGCGAGTTCGGGATCAGTGATCTCGCCGGCCGAGAGGCCCGCGCCGAACGGCGGCGAAGCGTTGCCGGTGATGGCATCGGCGTCGGCGAAGATCACCTCGGCAGCCACACCGTCGGCGTCGAGCTCCTTGTCGCGCTGCTGCACGTCGAACGCACCGCGCAAACCTTCGGCGTTCTCGGTCTCCCAGTGCATCACGTAGTCGTAATTCATCGCCAGCGTGTCGGCCCGCTTGCCGGCCTGCGCGGCGAGGTACTCGTCGAACGGCTCGCTGAACTGCGGGTCGAGATACGGGCGATAATCCTCGCACGCAAGCCCGGCGTGACCGTCGGCGCTCACGATCATGTAGCGATCGTTGAGAGCGGGCGCGCCAGTTGCCGGGCTCACTTCGACGCGCCCTTTCCGAGCACCGAAAGATCGTCGTAGCGCTGGTGCATGTAGGGCAACAGTCTCGATGCCGCGATGCGTTCGACGGTCTGGCCCACCTGGGTGGACGCGCGCTCGGTCCAGTTGATGTCGACGACGCGCCGCACCACGAGATCGGCCACGGGGTCGAGTGGGCTGTCCTTGAGGATCACTTCGCCGTCGACGCCTTCGTGCACCCGCGACTTCTCGGTCTTGTTGCCGTAAACGAGCCAGCCGTCGTCCTCGAGGCCGTCGCCGTTTGCGGCGGGCAAGAACTTGAACCAGAAGTCGCGCTTGTCGCGCTCGTAGTTGTCGCGCGTCTCGTTCACGCGGCCTCGCACCTCGATCAGCGTGAAGCCCATGCGCGCGATCACGCCTTCCACCGCGCCGTCGTCGCTGCGGGTGGAGCGCACATCGCCGATCTTCTTCGGTTCGCCGTAGGTCTCGCGGCCGCCGATCACCGATTGCTCGGTGGTCATCGGCATGAAGATCGGGTATTCGCCGAGCACATCACCGTGGCGCGCCCGCACACCGAGCCAGCCCGCGCCGAAGGCCGGACCCACCGGCATCTGCACGGTGGTGATCGTGCAGCGCACGAGCGGCTCGCCCTCGACCGGCGCGAGTGGCGGTGGCAGCACCGCGGCGATCACGTCGGGATCGGTCTCCCACACTGCGGTGAGCGCCTCCGACCAGATCTCGGCGCGCGTGGCCTCCACCTCACGGTTGCGCAGTTGCTCGGCGGCGCGGGGGCCATAGCGAACAGTCATCGCTCACCTCTTCGTAGACGGCGAGCGCCACAGTAAACCTTGCGTGCCGGGCGGCGACCAGAGCACCTACCCGCGAGCGCAGCGAGCCCCGAGCGCGCCGGGCGCCCGCAGCGGAGTGGGATGAGTGGGACCGGCAAGCGGAGCGCCAGCGGAGCTGTCGGTACCGCGACTGACACGCAGCAATAGTTACGCGGCGTCCTGGTGGTGGGTTTGCCAGGCGGCGTACAACGAGGCATACCGGCCGCCACGAGCGACGAGCTCGTCGTGCGTGCCGAGCTCGGCGAGACCGCCGGCGTCGATCACCGCGATGCGGTCGGCACGCGCGGCAGTGGACAGCCGGTGCGCGACGACCACGACGGTGCGCCCCGACATCAGCCGTTCGAGCGCCTGCTCCACTTCGTGTTCGGTGCCGGGGTCGAGGTTCGACGTGGCCTCGTCGAGCACCAGCACGCCGGGGTCGGCGAGCGCGGCACGTGCGAGCGACACGATCTGGCGTTCACCGGCCGACAGCCGGGAGCCACCTTCCTGCACCTCGGTATCGAGCCCGTCGGGGAACGAGTCGAAGTGGTGGCCCACGCCCAGCGCCGCGATCGCCGCGTCGACGTCGGCATCGGTCGCGTCAACCCGCCCGACGCGAATGTTGTCGCGCAAGGAACCCGCGAACAGGTAGCCCTCTTGCGGCACCACGCACATCGTGCGGCGCAGCGACGCGAACGTGATGTCGCGCAGATCGGCGCCGCCGACCTGCACAGTGCCCTCGACCGGATCGTAGAAACGCGCGAGCAGCTTGGCGAGTGTCGACTTGCCAGCACCGGTGGGCCCGACGAGCGCCATCCGCTCCCCTGGCGCGATGTGCAGGGTCACATCGTGCAGCACGAGGTCGGCATCGGGGCCATAGGCGAAGCTCACATGGTCGACATCGACACCGATTCCTCGGCCGTCTCCTTCGACGCTCGGAACGTCGAACGCACCGACGCGTTCGGCAACCGTCGGCCGCGTGTCGAGCAGGATGAACACCTTGTCGAGCGCGGCCGCGGCCGACTGGACCGTGTTGTAGAACTGGCTCAGCTGGTTGATCGGATCGAAGAGGTTCACCAGGTAGAGCACGAACGCCGTGACCACACCCACCGTGGTGAACCCGTCGTGCACGAGCAAACCACCGAAGCCGAGGATCACTGCGTAGCCGAGCACGCTGGTGAACTCGACCGACGGGAAGTAGAGCGACGAGATCCGCACGGCGACGAGGTTGGCGTCGTATTGGCCCTCGTTCGTGCCGTGGAAGCGATCGCGGAAGGATGGTTCGCGCGCGTACGCCTGCACGACGCGGATGCCTTCGAGCCCTTCCTGCAAGGTGCTCATGTTGGTGGCGATGCTGTCGCGCACTTCGCGGTACGCGACGTTCGACACCCGACGGAACCAGCGCGACGCCATGAACACCGGCGGCACGATCACGAATACCGCGAGGGCGAGCCGCCACGACAGCAGGAAGATTGCGAGCACGGCGCCGAGAAACAGCAGCACGTTCTGCACCATCAGCACGAGACCCTGGCTCACGAGATCTTCGAGCGCGTCGATATCGCTCGTCATGCGCGCGACGAGCCGCCCGGTCTGCTCGCGCTCGAAGAAGCCGAGTGACAGGCTCATGAGATGCCGGAACACGGTGCCGCGCAGGTCCTGGAGGTAGCCCTCACCGATCTTGGCCACAAGGACCGTGACCGTGCGGCCGAGCACGAACGCGATCAGAGCGAGCACCACGTAGACGAGCGCGGCCCGGTCGAGCGCGGCCCCGCTACGGCCCTTGATGCCATGGTCGATGCCGTAGGCCACGAGCGCCGGCCCGGCAAGGAGCGTGCCCACCTGCAGCATGAGCAGGAACACGGCTACGAAGATGCGCACGTAGTAGTCGTCGAGCATCGACCACAGACGCCGCACCAGGCGTTGCGCCTGCGCCCGCGAGATCACCTCGTCGGGAACACTGTCGGCCAGGCGGCGCCCGCCGCCTCTCATCGCGACACCTCCGGTTCGGCATCACGATCGAACTCGTCACCGTCGTCTGCACTCGAGTCGGCCTGCACGTGCGCGGCCGAGAGCTCGGCGCGGGCCAGCACTTCGCGGTAGCGCTCGCTGCTCGCGAGCAGGTCGTCGTGCGTGCCGTCGGCGACGATGCGCCCACCGTCGAGTAACACCACACGGTCGGCGAGCGCGATCGTGGCTGGCCGGTGAGCGATGATCAGGGTGGTGCGATCGCGCATCACTTCGGCGAGCGCGGCACGAATCTCGTGTTCCTTGGTGGGGTCGACCGAGCTCGTGGCGTCGTCGAGGATCAGCACCTTCGGATCGGCGAGCACGGCGCGCGCGATCGCCACACGCTGACGTTGACCGCCCGAAAGCGTGTAGCCGTGCTGGCCGAGCAGCGTGTCGAAGCCGCCGGGAAGACCTTCGATGAACTCCTCGGCCCCGGCGAGCCGAGCGGCGCGCCGCACTGCCTCCATCGGCGCGCCCGGATCGGCGAAGGCGATGTTGTCGCGCACCGATTCGGTGAAGAGGAACGTGTCCTCGAACACGATGCCGATCGCGCGGCGGAGCTCCGCGAGGCGCAGCTCGCGCACGTCGACGCCGCCGATCAAGATGCGTCCGTCATCGACGTCGTAGAAGCGCGGGATCAGCCGGGCGACGGTGCTCTTGCCCGCGGCGGTGGCGCCCACGAGCGCGACCGCTTGGCCGGCCGGGATCACGAGATCGAGCCCGTCGAGCACCGGCCGCCCGTTGCCGTAGCCGAACGTGACGTGTTCGAAGCGCAGATCGGCGCCACCGCTCGCGAGCGACTGCGCCTCGGGCGCGTCGACGATCTGCGGGTCGGTGGCGAGCACGTCATGGATGCGCGCGCTGGCCGCGATCGAGCGCGGAATCTGGCCGATGAGCTGGCCGAGCATCCGCAACGGCCAGATCAGCATCAGCACATAGAGGTTGGCGGCAAGGATGTCGCCGATCTGGAGGTGACCTTCGAGCACCTGGTGGCCGCCGTACCAGAGGATGCCCGCGAGACCGAGCGCGGGAAGGAGGTCGATGATCGGCAGGAACCACGCGCGCTCGCGCGCCGCGGCGATCGAGCGTTCGTAGATGCCCGCCGAGTGATTGTCGACCGAGGCGATCTGGCGGCGCTCGGCCCCGAAACCCTTCACGACGCGGATACCGGTGATGCTCTCCTCAACCGAACCCGAGTAGCGGGAGAGCTCGTTCTGCAGCGACATGCCGATCGGGAACATCCGCCGCGAGAACCGGGCCGCCGACAGCTGCAGGAAGGGCAACGCGATCAGGGCGAACACGCAGAGCCCGGGCGAGATGATGACCAGCACCACGATGACGGCAACCATCATGATCGTGCTCGCGATGGTGAGCGGGATGAGCACCACCGTCTGGTTCACCTGGTTCAGGTCGGACGCGGCGTTGGCCATGAGCTGGCCGGTCTGCGCAGTGTCGTGGTACGCGAAGTGCAACCGCTGCAGGTGCGCGACGAGTTGCATGCGCATGTCGGTCTCGACTCGGTAGGCGAGGCGGAATGCGGCGTAGCGCCGCATGCCGGTGCAGAGCCCCTGGAACACGCCCGCGCCCACGAGGATGACGATCCACGTCCACAGCGGGTCGCGGGTGTGCTCGATCGAGCGATCGATGGCCGCGGCGGCCAGCAACGGGATCGCGACGCGAGCCGCGGCCCAACCGCCGCCCGCGGCGATGCCGATGCGCGACCACTTCTTGTGCGGGCGCAAGGCATCGCGCATGACCCGCGAACCGATACGCCGGCGCGCTTTATCGTCGTCAGCGAGCCCTACCGGCTCCGTCGCGGTCACAGTCTCCCCTGCAGATCGCGTGCCTGCGGGGCCTACAGCTCCCGCGTCCGGTTTCAGGCTAGCGGCCGGGCCCAGACGCGCTTCGAGCGGTTTCGGTCGCCTGCTGCTCACGGGCAAGGAAGAGCTCGTGCACCATCGCGACGAGATCGGCGGCGCCGGCATCGCTCGTGATGTCGCCGAGAAACAGCGCCGAACGGCACCCGTGCGCCTCGATGTCGCGTGCGACGGCCCCGAGCGCGCCGCCATCGTCGCCGCAGAGCACCAGCGCCCGCGCGCCGGCCGCGGCGAGCGCACGCGCCGAAGCCGCGCCGGCTTCAGTGTCGGCTCCAGTAACCACGCTCACGAGACCAGTGAGATCGCGCCGATCGGCCATCGCGCCGACCGTACCGCCGTGGTCAGGTGCGGTGGAATACGAGCACGATGCGATTGGTCGGATCGATCAGGTGCAACTTGCCGGCCGCGTCGATGTACCACGAGTTGGCTTCATTGTGGCCGTAAGCCAGCACGTCGTTCACGTACACGTCCGCGAGGCAACGCACGAGCGTGCTGTGCACATGGGTGACATACATGATGCCCGGCGTGACGTGCACACTGCCGCCTGCGTCGTTGCACGTTGCCCACGTGATCGTGCCATTGTCGAACGACACCGTCGCCGGGCCCTCGTGGTGCACGCCATGATCCGTGATCGAGTCGAGGGTCCATTTCGTGTTCGCCAGCTTGTTCGGCGCGTTCGTTGCGAAATCCGGCGTACGCGGCAACGTCGGGCAATAGGGGAAGCGCCGGGCCGCGCCCGCGCTCGCGCGGTGGTCGACGCAGTCGCCGTTTTGCGCGGCGCGGTACGCCTCGATGTCGAAGCCGGACTTCCGCGCGGTCGCGAGCGGGATGAAGGACACGGCTTCGCCGAAGTACCCCACCACCTCTCCTTGCTGGTTCACGACGATGTACAGCTGACGATCCGTGATCGGTGGGTACAGGTCGGTCGGGCCGAGACCAATACGCGATGCCGTGGCAGGGTTCAGCGGACGGGTCAGTTGCTGGATTTGCTGCTCTGGGTTGGCGATGAAGCCGGCGACTTTGCCGTCACGAGTGCCGTCTGCGATGGGTTCGCCGTCGTTGCCCTGCACCCGCACGACGGCGGCGCCGAACGGCTTCTTGTAGTCCTTCTCGGCCTGCACGCACGCCGGCGTCGCCTCGACGCTCCCGCTGGTGTTGTCCACACAGCTCCGCACGAGCGCGAGCCGCGCGGGATACTCCGCGATCGCGCGCGGCAGCGCGCCGAGGTCGCGCGTGTACCAGCCGTAGAGCGTGTAGCCGTCGAGTCCCGTGATCGGATAGCCGGGCTTGCCAGTGGGATACGCACCGCCGCCCAGCGGACCGACGAGATAGCTCGCCTTCGTATAGCCCACCACCTGGCCCGAACCGTTGGCCACGGGCAGCACGGGTGTGCCCGGTGCGTAACCGAGGCGTAGCAGCGCGGCGTCGCGCGACTCGCCGGGCGCAGTCGTGGGCAGGGCCGTGATGGGCCGGGCTGCGGGCAAGTTCTCGAAACGCGAACCTTGCGGACCCGGTGTGGGTGACGGCGTCGACACCGACGAGCGCGTGGGCGGCGCGTGCGACGGTGTGGTCGTGCCGTTGCGCGTCGTGAGCACGCCTACGAGCAGCAACACGCACCCGGCCACAACTGCGCCCGCGAATGCGAAGCGCCGCCGCCCCACGGTGCGATGCGCGCGCTCCATCGGTTGCGCGCGCACCGGCGTCGGCGGCACCTCGAAATGCACGCCGCTCGCGATCTCGGCAAAGTTCGCGCGCAGGCGTTCCTCGAACTCGTGCTGCGCGTGGTCGCGCTGCATCTGGCTCATGATCGGAGCTCCGTCCTCAACGTCTGCAGGGCCCGCGCCGCGAGCGACTTGACGGTGCCGGGCCGGCAACCGAGTGCTTCGGCGATGTCGGCCTCGGAGAGATCTTCGAAGTACCGCATCACGATCACGGCCCTCTGGCGCGCCGGCAGGCGACCGACCACGTCGAACAGCTCGCGCGGCGCGTCGGTGGTGAGCGCGTCGACCCACAACATCGGTTGCAGCGACGCACGCGCTCGTTCACGACGGCGGTGACGGGTCGCGGCGTGCACGATCGTCGCCCGCAGGTACGCAGGCGGATGGTCCACCCGGTCCCACCGCTGGTTCAGCGCCGTGAAACCGTCCTGCACGATGTCTTCGGCCGCAGCCGCCTCGCCGACGAGCAGGTACGCGAGCCGGGCCGCCCAACTGGCGTGGGTTCGGTAGAAGGCCTCGAACGAGCGCGGCTCGCCGTATTCGCCGTACTCGCAGCCGTCGGCCGGCTTCCCGCCGGACTCGTCATCCGACGCAAGGGGCGGCCGAGACGTGACGCTCACACCCACATAGAGACACGACGGGCCGATCCGGTTCCACTTTTCCCGCGTGTTCCGGGAACCGGCCGGCCCGACGAAGTTGGGGCGTCTCGGAATCGCGCGATCAGGCCATGGCGTTGGCGTTGAGCACGTCGACGATCTCGTCGCCGATCAGCTCGCTGCGCTCGAGCAGCGCGTCGCGCAGCGCCACCACGAGATGGCGATTCTCGTCGAGCAACGCCCGCACGTCGGCCTTGGAGCCGTCGAGGATCGTCTCGACCGCAGCGCGGCCACTCTCATCGGCGAGCACCTTGGCCACGATGCCCTGCGAGAGCGGCCCGGCTTCGATCGCCTCGAAGCTCATCAGCGAACCGGCCATGCCGAAGCTGCCGACCATGCGCGCCGCCACCGAAGTGGCATGCGCGAGGTCGCTGGCCGGTCCGGTGCCCGACTCTCCGAAGAACAGTTCCTCGGCGGTCATGCCACCGAACGCAATGTGGATCGCGACCATCAGTTCCGAGCGAGTGGCAGTGAAACGCTCCTCGGTCTCGGAGTGAGCGAGCAGACCGAGCGCGTCGCGGCGCTTGATGATCGACAGCACCTCGAGTTTGCGTGTGTCGCCACCCAGGAGATGCGCGACCACTGCGTGGCCGGCCTCGTGGACCGCGATCGTCTCCTTCTCGTGGTCGGTGTACTCCACGGGCTGTTTCAGACCGATCTCTTCGGTCATCTTCGCCTGGTGCACGTCGGACCATTCCATGGAGTTGCGGCCCGAGCGCAGCGCCCACACGAGCGCCTCGTCGAGCACGTGCTCGATCATCACCGGCGAGTAGCCGAGCGTGACTGCGGCAAGCTGCTCGCGGCGGTCCTCACGATCGAGGTCGGGCACGTGCGCCTTGCGCTCGAGGTAGTAGTCGACGATCTCGCGCCGGCCACTCCTCGACGGCAGGCCGAAGTGGATCGAACGGTCGAAGCGACCGGGCCGGAGCAGCGCCGGGTCGAGGTCAGACGCGCGGTTCGTTGCTGCGATCACGAGAATGTTCGGTGCGTCGGGCGTGTGCTTCTTGATGTGATGGGTCACCGGCAGGAAGCGGTTGATCGCCTGCACGAACACACCGCGCATGCGCGCGCCGTACGTGGGTGTGTCGAACGACTGGAGCTGCACGAGCAGCTCGTTCACCACACCGCTCACACCCTCGGTCACGCCCGAACGTTCGACCGTGGTGCCGGCGTGGTCGACCGCGAACGCCTGCATCACCGACTTGCTGCCCATACCGGCGCGTGCGCCCGCGATGGCGTCGATCTCCTCGATGAAGCCGATCGCGCCGCCCTCCTCGCGCGCCGCCTTGCGGAGCTCGCGGAAGTAGGAGCGGATCTTGCGGCTCGTCTGGCCGTAGTACATCGACTGGAACGCGGTGGCCGACACGAAGAGGAACGGCACGCCCGCTTCACGCGCCATGGCCTTGGCCATGTAGGTCTTGCCGGTGCCGGGCGGGCCTTCGAACAACATCGCCTTGCGCGGGTTACCGCCCATCTCCTCGCGGAACGTGCGGTACGCGAGGAAGAGGTTGAGCGAGCGCATCACCTCTTCCTTCACGTTGCCCATGCCCACCACGTCGGAGAAGCCGGTGTTGATCTCCGACGGCTGGTAGCGGATGTGGGGCGAGCGGCCGGCGCCGAGCAGCGGCACGAGCAGCACACCGCCGAGGATGATCACGATGAAGATCGACGGCAGCATCTCCTGCTGCGTCGCGGTGAGATGGAAGGCCACCGGCGAGAGCGGTAGGTGGGCGAGGATCCGCCACCAGAGGTAGACGGCCACCAGGCTGAACAGCACTGCCACCCTCGAGATGCGGCGCTGCCGGGTGCGCTCGCGATGGTGGGCGACGTCGAGCCCGTCCTGCACGCGAGCGACACGCGAACCGAGATCGATGAGACGTTCCACGCCGGCTGGAGCCGGAGCCGTGTGAGCCACGAGTTCCCCTTGCTTGTTCACGAACAGGTCGGCCGCACGGTGCTTGGTCAACGTAACAAGGCCGTTGTGACCCGAGAAGGTCCGGCGTGGGCCCTGCGACCCATGTCACCAGGGCCCGAAAACCCCGTGACCGGCGAATGTCACGCATTGGTGCCCGCCCGCTCGCACGCCTCTGTACCGTGGCGCGGCCATGGCCCAGGCGACCACCCCGCCGCAATCGAAGGGCATCGACGAGCGCCAGCTGCGGTTCGAGCGCGGGTTGGCGGCGGTGCTGCTGTTCGGCGGTTACGTGTGGAAGCGCGATCTGGTGATTCCGCTCGTGGCCATCGGCATCACCATGGCACTCGTGACCGTGATCGGCGTGCGCCCGTTCGGCGTGCCGTTCGAGCGCCTCATCGCACCGCGCTTGCGCGCCGCCCGACGGTTCGTACCGCAGCGCCTCGCGCACAGCGACGACCTCACGCTTGCATTGGTGCTCGCAGTCGCGACGTTGTTCATCCTCATCGGCCTCAGCACCGTCCCGCTCCTGATCGGTCTCGCAGTGGCACTGATCGCGATGTTCGAGGCCGCGGCCGGTCTGTGGGTGGGCGCGCCGCTCGCGAATTGGTTACGGGCGCGAGCCAAGTCGAAGCCGCGCCCGCGCGGCTGAGCCGGCCAGCAGTGCCGCGGCGAACGCGATCACTGCGACAACCGCGATCAACCAGTGGTCGGAGGTCGCGCGCGCGGTGCCGAGCACCGCGATCGCGAGCAGCCCGATGTTGCGGGCAAGCGTGCGGCCGCTCGTGGGTGCGCGGCTCGATGCCGCACCGAAACACGGGCACGGCGTGTGCACACGGCGCACCACGAGCACGCCGACGAACACCGTGAACACCGCGATGAGCCCACACGCCACGTACGCGGCCCACGCAGTCGAGCGCTCCACGAGGAGTCCGAGCGCGGTGAACGCCTCGATCACGGGCAACGTACGATCGAGGCTTGCCGGGAGCCCCATCGCGCGCAACGCGTCACGTGTACCGACCGGATCACGCAGCTTGGCGAGCGCGGCGGCCGCCAGCACGCCGGCCACCACGCCGCGCGCCGTGAGCGCGAGCGTCACCACCCCCGCTCGCCTCCTTCGAACCACGCGCGCTTCGCTTCCGTGGCGCGACCGTCGGGCTCGCGCCCCCGGGGGCGTTGGCCGAGGCGCTCAGACGTCGTAGCGCCCGTAGCCGCCGCGGAAGAACATCAGCGGCTTGCCCTCGCCGTGACCCATCTCGCGCACGAGGCCTACGACGATGATGTGGTCACCGGCCTCGTGTTCGGCCTGGATGTCGCAGTCGATGTACGCCAGAGCCTCGTCGAGCACCGGCGCGCCACTCGCACCGATGCGGTAGCCCACACCGGCGAAGCGATCGGCGCCGCGCGTGGCAAACGAGCGGCACATCTCCTCACCGTCTTCGTGCAAGATGTTCACGCAGTAGTGCTTGGCGGCCTGGATTCGCGGCCATGTGCTCGACGAGTTCGCGGCACAGAACATCACGAGCGGAGGCTCGAGCGACACCGACGCGAACGCGTTGCACGCCATGCCCACCGGCTCGCCGTCGCACATGGCGGTGACGATCGCTACGCCCGTGCCGAAGTGGCCGAGCACCGTGCGAAAGATTGTGGGGTCAGGCGCGAGCCCCGAGTGTCGCTCGCTCACCGGCGACCGCCGACGAGGAGCGATGTGGTCTCTGCCGCGGCGAACACCTCGGGTCCGCCCCGGCGCGCCGAGAGGTCTTGGGTCATGCACTCGATGAGGTCGATGGCGCGATCGTCGTGGCTCGGGCAATGGTGGAACAGCCCGAGCTGACGTACGCCTGCCTCGCGCGCAACGTGCAGCGCGTATTCGAACGTGCAGTGACCCCAGTTGCGCTTGTGCTCGAACTCGTTGTGCGTGTGCTGCGCGTCGTGGATGAGCAAGTCGGCACCATCGCACAGCTCGAGCACTTCGTGGGGGATGTCGTCGTCGTGACGGTGATCGTCAGAGCTCTGACCATGGTCGGAGATGTACACGACGGTGGCACCGTTCCAATCGACGCGGTAGCCGAGCGTGGTGCCGCGGTGGCGCACTCCGCGCGAACGCACCTTCGCCTGGCCGACGGGAAGGTCGTCGTCGACGAGGTCGTGCCAGCGCAGGTCGCCGCCGAGCTGGTCGGAGCGGATCGGGAAGAACGGCGGCCGCATCAGCTGGTCGAACACCTCGCACAGCGCGCCGTCAGCCTGGCGCGGGCCGTACACCTCGACGAGCGAGTCGGGATTGTGTAGCGGCGTGAAGAAAGGCAGGCCCTGCACATGATCCCAGTGGAGGTGCGTGAGCAGTACCGACGCGCGCACCGGCACGTCGGAGCCACCGAGGTGCTCGCCGTAGGGCGTGAGCCCGGTGCCGAGATCGAAGATGATCGGCGGCTGGCCGTCGACCTCGAGGCTCACGCACGACGAGTGGCCGCCGTAGCGCTCGTACTGCGGGCCTTCGCACGGCGTGGAGCCCCGCACGCCCCAGAAGGTCACGTTGATCCCCCCGGAACGGGTCATCTCGCAAACGCTACTGACCGAAGCGTGTCGCGCGAAAGTGCAGTCGGTCTCGTTCACATCTCCCTCGCCTGCGAGTGCGGTCTGTCACGGGTAGCCGCCTGCCGCGGGCACGCAAGCGTTCGGTACTGTTCGACCGTGGTTACCCAGGACGAGGCGAGCGACGCAACGATCCGCACGGCCTCGCTCACGAAGGTGTTCGTAGGCCGCGGCGACCCGCTCACAGCCGTCGACCACCTCGATCTGACCGTGCAGCGAGGCGAGATCTTCGGGCTCCTCGGGCCCAACGGCGCCGGCAAGACCACCACGGTGGGCATGCTCACCACGCGAGTTGTGCCATCGTCGGGCGGGGCCTGGGTGGCCGGCATCGACGTGAAGGCCCGGCCAAGCGCGGTCAAGCAGGTGATCGGCGTGGTGCCGCAGACGAACACGCTCGACCGCTCGCTCAACGTGCGCGAGAACCTCATGTTCCACGGCCGCTACTTCGGGATGACCGGTCGCGAGGCCCGGGACAGCGCCGACGCGATGCTCGCCCAGTTCCGGCTCTCCGACCGGGCCACCGAAGAGGTCGACGCGCTGTCCGGCGGCATGGCCCAACGGCTGATGGTCGCCCGTGCCGTCATGCACAAACCCGACGTGCTCTTCCTCGACGAGCCGACGGCCGGCCTCGACCCGCAGAGCCGACTGGCGCTGTGGGAAGTGGTGCAGGAGCTGCACGCGAACGGACAGACGATCCTGCTCACCACGCACTACATGGAAGAGGCCGACCAGCTCTGCCAGCGCGTCGCGATCATGGACCACGGCCGCATCCTGGCGCTCGACGCGCCGCGGCAACTGAAGGCCACGGTCGGCGCGGCCACCGAGGTGCGCATGCAGGTGAACGGCGACCACCTGCAGTCGCTCGCGACCTCGCTGGAACACCTGTCGGGCACGTCGGGCGCGCGCGTCCTCGACGGCACGGTGTACGTGTACGTCGACCACGGCGGCCCGCGGCTCCCCGAACTGATCTCAGCGGCCGAGCGCGACGGCTACACGGTCACGGACGTCGGCGTCACCGAACCGACGTTGGAGACCGTGTTCATCAACCTCACCGGAAGGGAGCTGCGCGAATGACCGCAACCACGATCGAGACCACGACCGGAACGCGCACCGCAGGCGCGGCGTTCAGCAGCCTGCTGCTGCGCGACCTGGTGGTCGTGCGCAAGCAGCCCATGCCGTTCCTCATGCGCACGGTTACCCAGCCGCTCCTCACGGTGTTCGTGTTCGCCTACGTGTTCCCGAAGATCGGACAGACGATCGGCGGGCACAACTCCGATTTCGCCACGAACCTCGCGCCCGGCTTGCTCGGCATGTCGATGATCTTCCAAGGCATCCAGGCCGTGGCCCTACCGCTGGTGCAAGAGTTCGGTTACACGCGTGAGATCGAAGACCGCGTGATGGCTCCGCTCAGCGTGGCGATGGTGGGCTTCGCCAAGATCGTGTCGGGGGCGGTGCAGGCGGCGCTGGCGGCCCTCATCACCGTGCCGATCCTGCTCTGGGTGCCTGCATCGCCGGTGCACCTGCGCGTGCACTGGCTCGCGCTCATCACCGTCGCGCCGCTCGCCGCGCTGCTGAGCGGTTCACTCGGCTTGGCGCTCGGCACGCGCGTGCAACCCCGCCAGGTTCCGCTGATGTTCAGCATCCTCGTGCTTCCCATGAGCATGCTCGGCTGCGTGTACTACCCGTGGTCGTCGCTCCACACGATCAAGTGGCTGCAGTACGCGATCCTGATCAACCCGCTCGTGTACATGAACGAGGGTTTCCGCATGTCGATCACGAACATCCCTCACATGAGCCCATGGGCGATCTACGGCATGCTCATCGCCGCCACTGCGTTGCTCATGCGCGCCGGTCTCAAGGGCTTCGCCAACCGCGTCCTCACCTGAGCACGATGTGAGTCGAGCCGCACGCGCGCCAGGGCGACGTCCGATCGCCGAATTTTTCGCCTACGCGCGCGAGCAGCCGAACCAAGCGCTCGCCGTCGGGCTCGGCGCGGTCGTAGTGATCGCGCTGGCGATCTTCGGCATCGTGCACTTCACCGGCGGGTCGTCGCAACCGGCTCGAGCCGCCGCGGGCGCGGGCGCGGGCGGCGGCAACGGCGCGCAGATCGGGCCGGCGAACGGTGGTGGTTCGTCGGCCGGCGGCGGCGGATCGTCGGCCTCGACCCCCACGAACAGCGGAACCAGCCCGTCGGGAACCTCCGGGCACTCGCCGACGACCTCATCCGGCGGGTCACACACCTCGGCGCCGCGAGACCACTCGGCCACGCCCACGACGTTGTTCGTGCTGCAGCGCCCGACCGACACGGCGGGACCGACCATCCGCCTCGCCAAGAGCGAGCAGAAGTGGGTGGCCAGCCCGAGCAGCATCCACATGAAGGCGGGTGCTTCCGACCGCGGCTGGGTGGTCGTGGTGAATCTCACCGACCACAAAGGCATCGTCGACGCCCCCGGATGTTCGGGACCGCCATCCGCCACACCCGCGCCGCGCACATCGTGCGGGGGCGCCAGCACCATCGTGGTGCAGCCTCACGGTGACGTGAAGGTGATGTGGACGTGGCACGCCACACAGACCGGACGCGCCGGTGCACCGCCGCTCGCGCCGGGGTCCTACTTCTTCGCCATCGGGCCCGTGAACGTGCACGTCACGGTCAAGTGAGCGCGGCGGCGATGCGCGCCGCGTAGTCGGCCCGCTCGGCATCGTCGTCGTAGCGCTGGCGCGGCCAGAAGAACCCGCGCAAACCGTCCTTGCGACGGCGCGGCACCACGTGCACATGGAGGTGCGGCTCCGACTGGCTCACGACGTTGTTGATCGCCACGAACGAGCCGTCGGCTTCCAGCCCGGCCACTACAGCTGCGGCGATGCGCTGGGTGGTGCCGAACAGGGGCACGAGCAGCTCGGGCGGCAGGTCGATGAGGTTGTCGACGTGGCGGCGCGGCACCACGAGCACGTGCCCCTTGAACACCGGCCGCACATCGAGGAAGGCGACCACGTCGTGGTCGGAGCACACGATGTCGGCTGCGAGCTCGCCCGACGCGATCTGGCAGAACTTGCAGACCCCGCCGGGTTTCGAACGTTGCGCCGGGTCGGTCGTCACTCCGAAGGCGTCGAGTAGGGACGCACGCGCGGCGGCGCGAACTCGCGCTTCCACACCATCACCCGGCGGCGGAAGTAGCAGACCTCTTCGCCGCGCTGGTTGTAGCCGAACGTTTCGACGGTCACGATGCCGCGGTCGGGCTTGCTCGTCGACTCCTTCTTGTCGAGCACGCGCGTCTCCGAATAGATGGTGTCGCCGTGGAACGTCGGCTTCTTGTGCTGCAACGTCTCGAGCTCGAGGTTGGCGATCGCCTGCCCGCTCACGTCGGGCACGCTCTGGCCGAGCACCACCGAATACACGAGGTTGCCCACCACCACGTTCTTCTTGAACGGTGACGACTGCTCGGCGAACCACGCGTCCGTGTGCAGCGGATGGTGGTTCATGGTGATCATGCAGAACAGATGGTCGTCGTACTCGGTGATGGTCTTGCCCGGCCAGTGCTTGTAGAGGTCGCCGATTTCGAAGTCCTCGTAGCAACGCCCGAACGGGCGGTCGTACTCCGTCATGCGCTCATTGTGCCGCGGCGCAGCGCCGCGTGCGGAACCCGCTTCGCCGAGGTCAGCCGCCGAGTTTCGACACGTCGATCTTGCACTTCGTGAACGCCGGCAGGAGGGCGTTGGCGCCCGAGCCCGAGAACGGGTTGGCCGAGTCCTTGCCGAGGATCGAGTCGACGAGCGCGGTCTGCATCTGCGGGAGCTTCAACACTTCCTTTGCCAGACAGTCGATCGATGCCTTCGTCTGGCCGGTGAACTCGCTCTGGAACTGCGTGGCGAGGAGCTTCGACGCGTCGAAGCACGTTCCGCCGAAGAACGCGGTCGCGATGCTCTTGGCCTGCGTGGTGTTGAGCTTCTTGCCCATCGCGTCGAGGCCGCTCGCGCCTTCGAGGCTTTGCGGGGTAACGCCTGCCTTCTTCAAGCCGTCGACACCTACGGCGTCGACCATCTTCTTCGACAGGCACGTCGCCTGGTCGCGCGTGATCGGATTGGACGGATCGGACGCCTTCTCCTTGTTGAAGCCGGTGACCATCGCGTTCACGTACTTCTTGCCTTCGGAGCTCGAAGCTCCATTGCCGCCGCCGCTGCTCCCGCAGGCCGCGAGCAGCGTGGCCAGCACAACGCCGATCACCATGGCGCGCCGAGTCATGTGCAGTACCCCCGTCGATTCGTGACGTGCCATCCTCGCGCTGGCACCGTCACGCCTCCGGCATCCTCGACAGCAGCCCGCGCGCAATCACCATGCGCTGGATCTCGTTGGTGCCCTCACCGATCAACATCAACGGCGCGTCACGGAAGTAACGCTCCACCGGCAGCTCGGCCGAATAGCCGACGCCGCCGTGGATGCGCATCGACTCGGTGGCGCACATCAGCGCGGTCTCGCTTGCGAACAGCTTGGCCATTCCGGCCTCCACATCGGCGCGCGCACCGGCCTGGCGGCGCTCGGCCGCGCTCACCGTGAGCAGTCGCGCGGCCTCGATGTTCGTGGCCATGTCGGCGAGCTTCATCTGGATCGCTTGGTGCTCGGCGATCGGCTTGCCCATCGTCTTGCGGTCGCGTGAGTAGGCGATGGCCGCGTCGAACGCGGCTCGGGCCACGCCCACTGCGCGCGCCGCGATGTTGATACGACCGATCTCGAGGGCCGAGAGGATGTAGCCGAGCCCGCGACCCGGATCGCCGATGAGCGAACTCGCAGGAATGCGATGACCGGTGTACGTCATCTCCACGGTTTCGATGCCCTTGTAACCGAGCTTGTCGACGTTGCGACTGACCTGGATGCCACCGAACGCCGGCCCCGGGTCCTTCTCCACGATGAAGCAGCAGATGCCGTCGTCGGTGCGCGCGGCAAGCGCCACGATGCCCGCACGCTCGCCGTTCGTGACCCACATCTTCGTGCCGTCGATCACGTACTCGTCGCCGTCGAGCACCGCACGGCAGGCCAGATTGCGAGTGTCGCTGCCGGCATCGGCTTCCGAGAGCGAGAGGCATCCGCGGGGCGCACCGGTGGCGAGCTGCGGGAGCCAACGCTTGCGCTGCTCGTCGCTGCCGTGCATCTCGATGATGATCGTGGCGATCGTGTGGGTGTTGACGATCCCCGACAGCGACATCCAGCCGTAGGCGAGCTCCTCGATCACGCCGATATAGGTGAGAAGGTCGAGGCCGAGGCCGCCGTATTCCTCGGGGATCACGAGCCCGAAGAGTCCGAGCTCTTTCATCTGCTCGACGATCTCCGCGGGATAGGTGTCGCCACGCTCCATCTTGGTGGCGACCGGGATCACTTCGCGCGCGACGAAGCGCTTCACCGTGTCGATGACCTCGCGCCTCACATCCGGATCGGTCGTCGACGACAACATCGCGCTGTTCATATTCCCGAGTCTCGCGCAGTCTTGTGAAACGGCCGATTTCAGGCCATCGGTAGATTCAGACGTGTGATGCAACATCGAGCGGCCGCCGGCTTCCGTCGCGATCGCGGCGCAGTAGCCGACACGCACCTCGATCGTCGCGTGCTGCGGCGGGTGATGACGTACGTGCGGCCGTACCGCAGCATCGTCACCGTGTTCATCGTGGCGGTGGTGATCGACTCGATCGTCGAGGTGGCACCACCGCTCCTTCTCAAGGAGCTGCTCGACAAGGCGATTCCGCACAAGAACACCGGCCTCGTGGTGTTCCTCGCGGCGGCCGCGGTGGTGCTCGCGTTCGCCGACGCGGCGCTGTCGCTGGTGCAGCGCTGGCTCTCGTCGCGCATCGGCGAGGGGATCATCTACGACCTGCGCGTGTCGCTGTTCGACCACGTGCAACGCCAGCCGATCGCCTTCTTCACGCGCACCCAGACCGGCGCACTGCAGTCGCGCCTCAACAGCGACGTCATCGGCGCGCAGAACGCGGTGACGAACACGCTCGGCACCGTGTTGTCGAATGTGATCTTGCTCGCGACGGCACTCACCGTGATGACCATCCTCGAGTGGCGGCTCACAATCCTCACGCTGCTGGTGTTGCCGCTGTTCGTGATCCCGGCTCGGCGGATCGGCCCGCCGCTGCTGCGCGTCACGCGCCAGCAGATGCAGCTCGACGCCGACATGAACACAATGACCGCGGAGCGTTTCAACGTGGCCGGCGCGCTGCTGGTGAAGCTGTTCGGCCGCCACGACGACGAGAAGGAGAAGTTCTCCACGAGCGCGGCCGGTGTGCGCGACCTCGGCGTGCGATCAGCGATGTTGTCGCGGGTGCTCTTTGCCGTGCTCGGCCTGGTCGCCGCCGTGGGCACGGCCGTCGTGTATCTCATCGGTGGCCGGCTGGCGATCGACGGCACCATCACCGCGGGCACGGTCGCCGCAATGGCGCTCTACACCGCGCAGATCTACCAACCGCTCGTACAGCTCACGAACACTCGCGTCGACGTGCTCACCGCCATCGTCGCCTTCGAGCGAGTGTTCGAAGTGATCGACTTCCCCGCGGCCATCAGCGACCGGCCCGGTGCAGTCGACCTCGTCGACGCGCACGGCCGCATTGCGCTCGACCACGTGTGGTTCCGTCACCCTGCTGCCAACACGGTGTCACTGCCGTCACTCGAGACCGTCGGTGTCGTGAGCGATCGCGGAGAATCGGCGTGGATCCTGCGCGATGTGTCGCTCACCGTGGAGCCCGGGCAGACGATCGCGCTCGTCGGGCCGTCGGGCGCGGGCAAGACCACGATTGCGATGACCATCGCGCGCATCTACGAGGTGAACGAGGGCGCAGTATCGATCGACGGT
The DNA here is from genome assembly GCA_036501845.1 of Acidimicrobiia bacterium. Lineage (GTDB taxonomy): Bacteria > Actinomycetota > Acidimicrobiia > IMCC26256 > PALSA-610 > JBBREP01. The sequence continues at coordinate 37,528 of DASXZO010000036.1, forward strand.
CACGACGTGCGCGACCTCACGCTCGATTCGCTCCACGGTGCGATCGGCCTCGTGGCCCAAGACCCGCACATGTTCCACGACACGATCCGCGCCAACCTCACCTATGGCGCGCCGCACGCAAGCGACGAGCAGATCTGGGAGGCCCTCCGCGGCGCGCAGATCGAGGATCTTGTGACATCGCTGCCCGAGGGATTGAACACCGTCGTCGGCGAGCGCGGCTACCGGTTGTCGGGTGGTGAGAAGCAGCGGATCGCCATCGCCCGGGTGCTGCTGAAGGACCCGGCGATCGTGATCCTCGACGAGGCGACATCGCATCTCGACTCCGAGTCGGAAGCGGCGATCCAGCGGGCCCTCGACGTGGCGCTGCACGACCGCACTGCCGTGGTGATCGCGCACCGTCTGTCGACCGTGGTCGACGCCGACCTGATCGTGGTGGTCGAGGACGGTCGCATCGTGGAGCAGGGCACCCACCGGGAACTTCTCGCGCTCGGCGGCGTGTACGCAGAGCTCACACGCACACAACTCGCGATCTCGAGTTGAGGTCGAGGTCGCCCATTCGTGGTGCGGGCCACCATCGGTTTCACAACTGCTGAGCACAACTTGTGGGCCCGCGCCGAGCGGCGTTCAGCGGCTCCCATACGCTGCTTGGTCCTATGAGCGAGCCGGAGTCGCAGCGCCGCGCGCATCTGGAGCGCGCCCGTCAACGGCGTCGGCGCGGCACCGGTGCTGCCACTGCGATCCTCGTGGTCGTCGTTGCGATGCTCGGCGTGGGTTGGTGGCACAACCGCGACTCCGACCCGCCGCCGGCCGCGGCGCGCGTCGCAACGAGCACCACCACGCGCGCCGGGGGACCGATCGCCAGCACGCTCGCGAACGCCGCGAGCCACAAGCCGCCGCGCGCGCTCACGAGCGCCGCGCCGTTGAAGGTGTGGGTGGGCGGCGACTCGCTCGCCGGTGAGCTCGGCCCGTCGCTCGGCAACGAACTCGCGCCCACTGGCATCGTGAAGACCGTCGTCGACTTCAAGGTCGGCTCCGGCCTCAACAACAACGTGCTGCGCAACTGGGCGGAGCGGGTGCCGAGCCAGATGACCGAGTACTCGCCCGACGTGGCGATCTTCATGATCGGCGCCAACGACGCCTCGATCGTGGGGTCCGACACTGCAGCTTGGGAGCCCGAGTACCGGGCAAAGGTGTCGAAGATGATGGACCTCCTCGGCGGCACCGACCACCATCGCACCGTCTACTGGGTGGGGCCGCCCACGATGGGTTCGAGCTCTCTCGACCGGGGCGCCAAGGCCCTCACCGCGCTCATGGCCGACGAGGCCAAGCACCACCCGCACGTGGAGTTCGTGAACGCCTACTCGATGTTTTCGGGACCCGACGGCGGCTTCTCCTCGCACCTCGACCTCCCTTCGCTCGGCAAGACCGACGTGCTCGTGCGCATCGGCGACGGCGTGCACTTCACCGACGCCGGCGCGCAGTGGATCGCGTACAACGTGGGCAAGTTGCTCGATGCGCAGTGGCAGATCACCAAGCAGGCCGGGCACGGCGAGGCGCTCTCGGTGACGATCGAGTCGGGCGGCGGGTCGATCCCGGGCGGCTACCGGCCCACGTACACGTACCGCCAGCACTACTACCCCACCACCGTTTCGCCGAGCACCGTGGGCGCGACAGCACCGCCGCCGCCGCCGAGCAGCGCGCCGACCACCGCGGCCAAGCCACCCACGTCGTCGAGCACGCCGCACACGACACCGTCGTCGACGCCGGCCACCGGCACCACGCCACACTCGACGCCGACGACGTAGTCGAGCGCGGTGCGCGCGGTGCGGTCCGGTGCTCCGCTCTGCTGGCAGGGTTGAGCGCTCGCTTGTGCGCGTCCGTAGGCTCTCGCCCCATGTCGCAAGCAGATCTCGACGGCGCCGCGGGCGCGATCGAACACGCGGCCGCAGTGGTCGACCGCGCCGCCGCCCGGCTCGCCGAACAGTCGCGCGACGGCGACAAGCTGTCAGTGGCGAAGCTCGACGAACACCAAGTGCTCGCCTACGACCTCGCGCACGCCGCCGCGGCCGTCGAAGGCTCACGCGTGATGCTCGACTACGGGCAACTCGGTGACGTCGAGTCGATGTTGGCGCGCGCGTACGTGGCCGACGCGATCTGGGACCTCACCACGCGGGTGCTCGGGCGCTCCGAGGCGTGGGGCAGCGGGATCGACGCGCTCACTCCGGCCCTGCCGTTCGTGGAGGCGCACCGCGCGCCCGAGTTCCTCGCCGCGCTCGGCGACCGCTGCGCCGACGTGGGCACAGGCCCGAACCACCTCGACGACGAGTTCACGCTCGTTGCCGACACGTTCCGCCGCTTCGGTGAGGAGCAGGTGAAACCCCACGCCGAACACGTGCATCGCGCCAACGCCGACGTGCCCGAATCGATCATCAGCGGCCTCGCCGAGATCGGCGGGTTCGGGCTGAGCGTGCCCGAGGAGTACGACGGCTTCGCCACCGGCGGCGAGAGCGACTACATGGGCATGGTCGTGTCCACCGAGGAGCTGTCACGCGCGTCGTTGGGCATCGGCGGCTCGCTGATCACGCGGCCCGAGATCCTCACGCGTGCCGTCGTCGCCGGCGGCACCGAGGAGCAGAAGCGATCCTGGTTGCCGCGCATCGCGTCGGGTGAACTGCTCGCAGGAATCATGGTGACCGAGCCCGACTACGGATCCGACGTCGCCGGCGTGAAGGTTGCCGCGACGCCCGTCGACGGCGGGTACGCGCTCAACGGCGTGAAGACGTGGGCCACGTTCGCCGGGCGCGCCACCGTGTTGTTGGTGCTGGCGCGCACGGATCCCGATCGTTCGAAGGGCCACCGCGGACTGTCGGTGCTGCTCGTCGAGAAGCCGCCCGCCGAAGGCCACCACTTCGAGTTCGACGATGGGCGCGGCGGTCGCATGGAGGGTCGCGCGATCGACACGCTCGGATACCGCGGCATGCACTCCTACGAAGTTGCGTTCGACAACTGGTTCGTGCCGGCCGACAACCTCGTCGGTGGCGAAGCAGGGTTGGGACGCGGCTTCTACCTGCAGATGGCGGGTTTCGAGAACGGACGGCTGCAGACCGCGGCGCGTGCAGTAGGTGTGATGCAGGCCGCGTTCGAAGCGGGCATCACGTACGCACGCGAGCGCAACGTGTTCGGCCAGTCGGTGTTCGACTACCAGCTGTCGAAGGTGAAGCTGGCGCGCATGGCCGCACTGATCCAGGCCGGTCGCCAATTCTCGTACGCCGTCGCCAAGAAGATGGCGCGCGGCGAGGGCACGCTCGAAGCGTCGATGGTGAAGGCCTACGTATGCCGCGCCGCAGAGTGGGTGACGCGTGAAGCCATGCAACTGCACGGCGGTATGGGCTACGCCGAAGAGTTCCCGGTGTCGCGCTACTTCGTGGACGCCCGTGTGCTGTCGATCTTCGAAGGCGCCGACGAAACCCTCTGCCTCCGAGTAATCGCCCGCCGCCTCGCCGAATCCGCCCTGTAACCGGACCGTTTGCCGCGATTCCAGGGGATCGCCCTGAATCGCGGCAAGCATGTCACGAATATCGGCGCGTCTTCCACGCCGAGAACGTCAGCTCACGGACGGGGCGCGCCGGCACGGCATCACCGATCGCTTCGGCGACGAGCACGGCTACCTCCCAGTCCGTCATAGCAGACGTCACGAACATCGGGTAGTAACCGGCTCGAACGAGTTCATTGCCCCGAACCGCATCGGCGTCGAACTTCGTGCGCAGACGGTGGTACTCGTAGCCGAGTGCCTCAACGGCCATCTTCTCGATGAAGTAGCAGAGGTCGACGCGACGCTTGCGCCCGCCTCTCGCTTGCACTGGATGCTGCTGGGTCGGCAGGCGCACGCCGAGCCGCTTCAATGCGTCAATGGCGAACACCTCGAGATCGCTCTCCGACGCGTCTTCGCCGGTACGTGCTATCACCAACGAGAGGATGCGATTCACGCTCCGCCCAGGAGCGATCCGCAACCGGAGCGCATCGCTCTGCTACTGACCGAGCGTCAGCACACGCCTGCGCAGCCCCTCATCGAGGGCGCTGCCGAGCGCACCGCGATCCAACCGCATGGAGAGATCGACGATGGTGCGCGAGGCAGTCGTCACCGGGATTGCGCCGACGCGCGTGATGTCGCGCGCCGTCAGGTGACCTGATCGGTGCAACCGGACCCCACGTATGACCGGCTTGCGATCGAGTGGCGTGGTCACTTCGAACGCCGGTCGGTCACGCGACGGAAGTGGCAGGCAGAACTCGTACGCGGCAGTTGCGTGCGACGCGGCGGCGAGTCCGTCAGCGCCCCCGGCGGCGAGAACGGCTCCAAGGAGCTCTTGCTGATACGAGATCGGCGCGCCGACTACCGCGAACACGCCAGTGCGAACTCGCCGCAACCGCCCGACTCGCACCTCTTGGTGCAGCACATCACTCGCCACGCCTTTCGCACGCGCCTGGTCCGCGGTGATCAAGCCCATCTGACGGGCCTGGATCGCGGCAATCGCATCGAGTTGGGCGCGTCGGTCCACGGTGTTCTCCCTGTTCGCATGATTAGGGAGGACTGTGTGGATGGATTCCGGGCGATCGCCCGGAATCGCGGCAAACGCTTGGTGTGGGGTTAGTGGGCGGTGCGGGTGCGGTGTTGGCGTTCGCCTCGGGCCTTGAGCTTGATCGCGACCTTGCGGGAGGCCTCGTCGATCATCTCGTCGCCGAACATCACCGCGCCCTTGCGATCGCCCTCGGTGGTGGCCTTCTCGTAGGCCTCGAGGATGTCGCACGCGCGGTCGAACTGTTCCTGGGTCACCCCGAACACTTCGTTCAGGATCGTCACCTGGTCGGGGTGCAGCGCCCACTTGCCGTCGTAACCGAGCGTGCGCGTGCGCTGGCAGAAGTCGCGGAAGCCCTCGGAGTCGCGCACCTTCACGTACGGACCATCGATCACCTGCAAGCCGTTGGCGCGCCCCGCCATCAAGATCTTCACGAACACGTAGTGGAAGTAGTCGCCGGGGTATTCGGGAATGTGCAGCCCACCGGCAAGCGACGGCATCTCCATCGACGCCGACATGTCGACCGGTCCGAGAATGATCGTCTCGATACGCGGCGACGCGGCGCAGATCTCTTCGACGTTGATGATCCCCTGCGCCGTCTCGATCTGCGCCTCGATGCCGATATGGCCGACCGGCAAGCCGGCCTTCTGCTCCACCTGCGTGAGCAACAGGTCCATCGCCACGACCTCGGCCGCGGTCTGCACCTTCGGCAACATGATCTCGTCGAGCCGCTCGCCGGCGTTACCGACAACCTCGATCACATCGAACGTGGTCCACTCGGTGTCCCACGCGTTCACGCGCACACACAGCACGCGGTCGTCCCACGGGAGGTTCTTGATCGCGTCAACCACCTTCGGCCGCGCGGCCTCCTTCTCGAGCGGCGCGACGGCGTCCTCGAGGTCGAGGAACGTCATGTCGGCCGGGATCGTCGGACCCTTGCCGAGCATCTTCTCGCTCGACCCGGGCACCGACAGGCACGAACGACGCGGCATGGTGCGAGAGCGTTCAGACATGCCGAAAGGCTACGGCCGCGCCGTGGGTAGGGTCGAGTCGTGACCAGGGCGAACGTGCCGACTCGCACACTCCACGAGCTTGCCGACGGCGTGTTCGTATGGCTGCAGCCGGGCGGTGAATCGGGCGTGAGCAACGCCGGTGTGATCGTGGAAGACGACGGCATCACGGTGATCGACACGCTGATGGTGCGCGAGCAGTGGGAGCCGTTCGCCGACGCCGTGACCGCGCTCGGCTTGCCGGTGCGCAGGCTCGTGCTCACGCACGCGCACATCGATCACGTCGGCGGCTCGCGCGCGTTCCCGAACGCCGCGGTGTTCGGTTCGCAACAGACGAGCGATCTCCTCGACTTCACCGACATGCCGGTGGACGCGTACAAGGCGTTCATGCCCGCGTTCGCCGAAGGCTTCGACGAGCTCGCCGAGATCGGTTGCCGCAAGGTGACGCACCTCGTGACCGACGCCGCGCAGCTCACATGGCGCGCCGAGCTACTGCCCGCGAGCGGACACACGAGCGGTGACGTGATGGTGCTCGTGGAAGACGCCGACATTCTCTTCGCGGGCGACCTCTGCTTCTTCGGTGTGACTCCACTCGCGTTCCAGGGCGACCCCGCCACATGGGCAGCCACGCTCGACGCGGTGCAGGACATCGCAGCCACCATCGTGCCGGGCCACGGACCCATCGGCGACGCCGACGACGTGCGCGCGCTCGCCGACTACCTCCGCTATTGCGCCGCGGGTTCGATCCCACCGGGACCGTGGGACAGTTGGCTCGAGCGAGCAGAGCGCGACCCGATCAACATCGAGCGCGCCGCGCTTCTACGCGAAGGTCGCGACGAGATGCCGCCCGCCATGCTGAAGGCGATTGGATTGAGTTGACGGTCGTGGGTTGGAGCCGCCCGTCACGCGCCTTACATTCCGACGCATGGGAGAGACGGTCGAGTTCGCGAGCAACGGCAACACGGCGTCGGGGTACCTGGCGACCTCGATCAACGGGCATGGCCCCGGGGTGATCGTGGTGCAGGAGTGGTGGGGCCTGGTGCCGCAGATCGAACGGTTCTGCGACCGGCTCGCCGCGAGTGGCTTCACCGCGCTCGCGCCCGACCTGTACCACGGCGATATCGCGCAACACGACGAGATGGACAAGGCCGGTCATCTGATGTCGACGCTGCCGATGGACCGCGCCGCACGCGACATGGACGGTGCGATCGACTTCCTGCTCGCGCACAAGGACGTCAACAGCAAGGGCGTCGGTGTGGTGGGCTTCTGCATGGGCGGCATGCTCACGCTCGTGCTCGCTGCACAAGAGGGCAACCGGGTGAAAGTGGCGGTGCCCTTCTACGGCGCGCCGCTGGGCGACAACGAGCCCGACTGGTCGAACCTCACGGCGGTCGTGCGCGGCCACTACGCGGGGAGCGACGACTTCTTCCCGCCCGACGCAGTGCAGGCGCTCGTGCAGAAGCTGAAGGGCATGGGCAAGGACATCGACATCACCGTGTACCCGGGTCGCGGCCACGCGTTCGGCAACGAGGACAACGCGCTCGGCACCTACGACGAGGCCGACGCCGAGAAGGCGATCACCGCCGCGATCGCCACCCTCCATGACTACCTGCCCTGAATATTTGCCTTGACTACTCGCCTCGCTGCGGCGCTCCTTCACGGGTCGCTTCCGCTCCCGGCCATCAGGCTTCGCGGGCGGGCCTCCGCTTCGCTCCTGCTCGCCGCCCGTGGATCACGTCGCTGAAACCGGATCGGCGAGGCGGCGCCCGTTATTCTCCCCGGCCGGTGGCGAAGAACCCTGACCCGTCGATCCAACTGTCGAACATCAAGGGTGTCACGCGCTCGCTCGACGACTGGACGACCACTTTCAACCTGGCGATGGTGATGCTGCCGGCCCGCGCCGAGGCAAGCGCGTGGAACCGCGTGATCGACCGGGTGTACGCCACCTTCGGCGACTCGGATGTGCGCACCACGATCTGGGTGGCCAGCACGCCGGCGATCACGCGGCGCATCCTCGGCGAGCTCGCCGACCGCTACCTCGTGTTCTGCGACCCCGACCAGGCGCTCGCTACGAGCATGGGCATCGAACGGCTGCCCGCCTTCGTGCACCTGCGCCAGGACACCTCGCTCGTGGGCGCGGCCCAGGGCTGGAGCCCGTCGGAATGGCAGAAGACGGCCGACGAGATCGCCCGCCACGTGCACTGGACGTCGCCCGCCATCGCCACTGCCGGCGGTCCCGCGGCCAGCGCGGGCTGGGCCGTCTGAGCTCTGACCTGGGCATACGCGCCGGCTTCTGACCGCGTGGGCAGGCCAAGCGCCTCGAAATCCCTGGTCAGGGGACTTTTGTGCGCCCGACGTGACAGGACTTGCGTGGCGGTTGCTACGGTGCGTCTTGGTTCCGGCACCACTAGGGGAAACTCCAGCCGATGCGGCGCGGGAACCAGCCTTGGTCTTATGGGTCGACGTACGACGGTTCCCGTTCGTGACGCCGCCCAGGAGCGGAAACGCCGCCCTGGCCGGTCGAGCCTGGCAGTGGCGACAGCCCTCCTGGCCTCGCTCAGCGCGCCTGTCGCGCTCAGCGCGAGCAACGCCCAAGCGAAGTCGGTGCAGACACTGCGTGAAGAGGCGCAGCAGATCCTGAACCAGATCAACGCCAACGGCGATCGCATCTCCACGCTCGACGAGCAGATCAACGACGCCCACATCAAGTTGGGCACGCTGCACACCCAGATCCACCAGACCGAGCTGCAGATCGCGTCGGCCCAGCACACGATCGGCGCGCTGCACAGCGCGGTGGTCGCCCGGGCCGCGGCGCTCTACGAAGGCGCCGGCGGCGCCAACGACTTCTCCGAGAGCGCAGCGTCGGTGCAGCAACAGGGCGCCATGAGCGTGTACAGCCAGGCCGCCGCGGCGCAGGACCAGCAGCGGATCGACAAGTACCGCAACGCCCGCGACGCCCGCACCCGGGCCAAGGCCCAGCTCGACGCAGCCGAGAAGTCCGAGACCCAGCAGCTCAACTCGCTGGAATCGAACGAGCACCAGATCGTGCGGCTCAACGAGCAGGAAGAGTCGCTGTACCACCAGAAGAACGCCGAGCTGCAGAACGCGATCGTCCAAGCGCAGAAGGCCCAAGAGGAAGCAGCTCAGGCCGCCGCAGCTCGCAAGGCCCGTGAGGCCCAGGCCGCAGCCCGGGCGGCGACCGTGCAGCGCTCGAGTGGCGGCGGCGGAGGCGGCAGCAACGCCGCAACCGTGGTGGCGACGCCCGCTCCCGCACCGAGCGCCGGAGCCGCCACGGCGGTGAACGTGGCCATGTCGAAGATCGGCGATCCGTACGTGTTCGCCGCATCCGGCCCCAGCACGTTCGACTGTTCGGGCCTCACGATGTTCGCCTGGTCAGCCGCGGGCGTGGGCCTCCCCCACTCGGCCGACGGGCAGTACCGCATGCTGCCGAGCGTGCCGATCGGCGACGCCCAGCCCGGCGACCTCGCCTTCTTCGGCACCACCAGCTACGTGCACCACGTGGGCATGGTGATCGGCAACGGCATGATGGTGGAAGCCCCGTTCACCGGCGCCGACGTCCGCACGTCCAGCTACATCACCCGTCGCGACCTCGTCGGCATTGGCCGGCCCTGAAGTCCGGCCGATCGTAAGGATGATGCGTCGAACCACCGCGCCCACCGTTCGTGAGCACAGCCAGCCGCGCGCCCACCGTCCGCGGCGCACGACGACGATGGCGCTCACGGCCACCCTCCTCGTGGCGGTCTGCGGCCCGGCGGCACTGAGCGAGGCTCACGCGTCGGCCACGTCGTCGCAGACGCTCCGCCAGCAGGCGCAGCAGATCCTCAACCAGATCAACGCCAACGGCAACCGCATCTCGGTGCTCGACGAGCAGATCAACGAGGCGGATGCGCGCTTGTCGTCGTTGCACGCACAGATCCACCGCACCGAGCAACAGATCGCGTCGGCCCAGCACACCATCGGCTCGCTGCACGGCGCAGTGGTGGCCCGAGCCGCGGCGCTCTACGAAGGTGCCGGCGGCTCCACCGACGCGAGCCAGAGCGCGTCGTCGGTGCAACAGCAGGGCGCGATGAGCGTGTACAGCCAAGCGGCGGCCGCGCAGGACCAGCAGAGAATCGACAAGTACCGCAACGCCCGCGATGCCCGCACCAAGGCCAAGGCCGCGCTCGACACGGCCGAAAAGGCCGAGAGCAACCAGCTCAACTCACTGCAGTCGCAGCGACATCAGATGGTGTCGCTCAACTCGCACGAACAGAGCCTGCTCCACCAGAAGAACGCCGAACTGCAGACAGAAGTCGTGCGGGAGCAGAACGACGCGCTGAAGGCCGCACGCGCCGAAGCCGCCTCGAAGGCCCGCGCCGCCTCGGCCGGAACGATCGACTCGAGCATCGGCACGGCGCCCACCGGCCCCGCGCCCCCGCCAAGCGAAGGCGCCGCCACGGCCGTGTATTGGGCCCGCCAGGAGCTCGGAAAGCCCTACCAATACGGCGCGGCGGGCCCCGGAACCTTCGACTGTTCCGGCCTCACGATGTTCGCCTGGTCCCACGCCGGCGTAGGCATGGGCCACAACGCCGCCGGCCAGTACAGCGAGTTCCCGCACGTGGCGATCGGCGACGTACAACCCGGCGACCTCGTGTTCTTCGGCAGCCCGATCCACCACGTCGGCATCGTGGTCGGCGGCGGCCAGATGATCGAAGCCCCCGAAACCGGCTACGACGTCCGCTACGCGAGCTACTTCCGCCCCGACCTCGTCGGCGCAGCTCGTCCTTAAACCTCCTCACCCGCCCTTCGCACGCCCAGCCCGCGCCGCGCGCACGCCGTGCCAGACGTTGTGGCCCGACCTGGCCGCCCCGCTCGTTCTACGAGCGGAGGCGACGACGGCGAGTGCGCCGGACGTCGTGGAGCGAGCCCCCAGGCGAGCGGAGCGGCGGTGGGTGGGTGGGGTCCGGCGTGCCGCCGTCGTCGCCTCCGCGACAACGTCGTGCCGGCCGGCTCCGCGACAACCTCGCGCCGATATCGTTCGCGGAGTGGCCCTAGACAGCGAGATCAGACTCACCAGCTTCTCGCACGGCGCGGGCTGCGCCTGCAAACTCTCCCCCGCCGACCTGCGCACCGTCCTGTCACTCGTGCGCGGCTTCGACCGCGCCACTCCCGCCGACCCCAACCTGTTGGTGGGCTTCGACAAGTCTGACGATGCCGCCGTCTATCGCTTGCGCGACGACCTTGCGGTGGTGGTCACCACTGACTTTTTCACGCCGATCGTCGACGACCCCTACGACTGGGGCCGGATTGCGGCCACGAACGCGCTGTCGGATGTGTACGCGATGGGTGGCACGCCGCTGCTCGCGTTGAACCTCGTGGCCTGGCCTCGTGAGGGCCTGCCGTTCGATCTGCTGGCGCGCGTGCTCGACGGCGGCGCCGCGGCGTGCGGCGAGGCCGGCTGCCTCGTGGCCGGCGGCCATTCGATCGACGATGCCGAGCCGAAGTTCGGGCTTGCGGTGGTGGGCACCGTGCATCCCGACGAGGTGCTCACCAACGCGGGCGCCCGACCCGGCGACGCGCTCGTGCTCACGAAGCCGATCGGGCTCGGTGTGATCTCGACCGCGGTGAAGCGCGGCAGCGCACCCGAAGCGCTCGTGACGCGTGCGATCGAGGTGATGACCACCCTGAACGCGAGTGCGCGCGACGCTGCGCTCGAAGTGGGTGTGCACGCGGCCACCGACGTGACCGGCTTCGGTCTGCTCGGTCACTTGCGTGAGTTGTGTGCGGCGTCGAGCGTTGGCGCAACGGTCGATTCCACCAACGTGCCTGTGATCGACGGCGTGCGCGACCTGCTTGGCGCGGGCATGGTGGCCGGCGGCACGCAGCGCAACCACGCGTTCGTGAGCGACCACGTCGATTGGGGCACGCTCGCGTCCGACGAACAGTTCCTCCTCGCCGATGCGCAGACGTCGGGCGGACTGCTACTCGCGGTTGCGCCGGAACAAGCCGACAGGCTCGTGGCCGCGCTCGAACAGCGCGACGCGCTGGCCGCGGCTGTGATCGGTCACGCCACCGCCGACGGCGCGGGAACGATGCGCGTCAGGGAATGACGATCATCCCGAGCTCGGCCTCGAGCTGCTGACGCGCCTTGGCGCCGAGCGAGCGGCGTTCGAGCCGGCCGGCGCGGAACAGGCCGATCATCGGGATGCTTTGCACGTCGTAGGTCTGGGCGAGCTGCGGCTCTTCGTCGATGTTCACCTTCACGAACCGGTACGAGCCCTGGCGCATGCGCGACATCTGCTCGATCACCGGCGCGACCTGGCGGCACGGCTGGCACCACGGCGCCCAGAAGTCGACGATCACCGGTAGTTCCGACTCGACCACCTCGCGCTGCCACTCGGCCGTGGTGACCGGCTCGACCGCCTTGATCGGGTCGTCGGGCACCGGTTCGTCGGGCCGCTCGCCCGCGAGCACTTGGGTGAGCCACGCGGCCGCGTCGCGCATGCTGTCGAGGGTGACGTTGTGCTGCATCGGGTACTCACGGAACACCACGGGCACGCGCCGCCGCTGCAGGTCGCGTGCCACACCGCGAGCGCGCTTCACCGGCACGAGTGGATCGTTCGTGCCGTGCTGGATCAGCACCGGCACGGTTCCCGCCGCGTTCGGATCGAGGTCGATCACCTCGAACGACGGCACCGCAGGACTCAGCGCGAGCACTCCGAGCGGGCGGTCCTTCGCGGTGCGGCCGAGCCCCAACGCCAGGCTCAGTCCCGCGCCTTGCGAGAAGCCGCCGAACACACTGGCCGATCGCTCGTAGCCGAGGGCCTTGCACTGCTCGTCGACCAGGTCGTCGAGCGCGCCGCGTGCCGCGGCGAAACCGTCGGCCAGCGCCTGCGGCTCGAGCGTGCCGAAGTCGTACCAGGCGTAGCCGGGCGTGCCCTCGACGGCCATCGGACCGCGCGGTAGCACCGCGGCGAACTTGCCGTCGGGATCGAGATACTGCAACAGCGCACCGAGGTCGCGCTCGTCTGCGCCGTACCCGTGCACGAGCAGCATCAGCCGTTCGGCATCCGACCCCTTGACCACGCTGTTCACCAACTCCACGCCACTCAAGTTACCGGGCGTCGTGTCGCTCGTTGCTGGAGCGGCGACCGGAGCAGCTCAGGAGCGACGAAGGAGCGAGATGAGTGCGCAGGGAGCTCGCCGCCGAGCGCAGCGAGGCAAGGCCAATACAGTTCCGGCGCATGAAGCTGGGTGTGAATCTCGGATATCAGGACTGGGGCGCGGGGCTCGATCGTGCGGTGGGACTCGCGCAACGCGCTGACGAGCTCGGCTACGCATCGGCGTGGACCGCCGAGGCGTACGGCACCGACGCGGTCACGCCGCTCACGTGGTTGCTCGCGCATACGACGCGCATCCACATGGGCACGGGCATCATGCAGATGCCGGCGCGCACACCCGCGATGACTGCGATGACGGCCGCAACCCTCGACGCCATGAGCCAGGGCCGTTTCGTGCTCGGTCTCGGCGCGTCGGGCCCGCAGGTGGCCGAGGGGTGGCACGGCCAGGCGTACGGCAAGCCGCTTACCCGCACGCGCGAATACGTGGAGATCGTGCGCGAGATCCTGCGGCGCGAGCGCCCACTCGAGCATCACGGCACCTACTACGACATCCCGTACATGGGCGCCGACGCCACCGGTCTCGGCAAGCCGCTGAAGATCATCGTGCACCCGCGCCGGCCCGACATCCCGATCTATCTCGCGGCGATCGGCCCCAAAAACGTGGCGCTCGCGGCCGAGATCGCCGACGGCTGGCTGCCGATCTTCTTCTCGCCCTACCGGTATCGCGACGCGTTCGGATCGGCCGTGGCCGACGGACGAGCGAAACGGAACGACGCGTCCGAACGCGCCTTCGACATCGCGCCGACCTGCACGGTGATCGTCGGTGACGACGTGGAGGCGCTCGCCGGTTTCGTACGCCCGCAGATCGCGCTGTACGTGGGCGGCATGGGTGCGCGCGGGAAGAACTTCTACAACGACCTCGCATGCCGCTACGGCTTCGAAGCGGCGGCGAAACAGATCCAAGACCTCTACCTCGACGGCAAGAAACAAGACGCCGCCGCGGCCGTGCCGCTCGAGCTCATCGACGAAGTGTGCCTCATCGGCTCGAAGGAACGCATCGCCGACCGGCTCGACGCGTGGAAGCAGAGCGACGCCGGAACGCTCATCGTGCAGACGGTGCAGCCCGAGGCGCTCGAGCTCATGGCCGAATTGGTGTTGTAGCTCACGGACTCGCCGGACTCGCCGGCGGGGCTGACGTTGCGGCGCGGTACGCGGCGGTGAAGGCGTCGCCGATCTCGCGCTGGCTCGCGGCGTCGGGCACCCGAACGAAGTCGCTCGGGTTGCGCACGAATGTCACGGGCAATGGCGCCACGTTCACGAGCACTGCAGCGTCGTTGCGCGCCACCGCGGCGATCTGCGCGTTGTACGGAGCGGCGCCAGGCAAGGTGTGGGGCAGCGTGCCCACGAGCACCGTGTGCGCGCCCGCGCCGCGCACACCCGTAATGAGCGCGTCGAGCGCGCGCCCGAAGTCGGCCGCCGAATTGCCCTCGTTGATGTCGGCAAAACCGAGGAGGATCGCAGCCACCGTGGGATGCAGCTGACGGGCCTGCGGCAGCTCCACCTGCAGCGCGAAGCGCGCCGACGCGACCTGCACCGAAAGGTTCACGAACACGGTGTTGCGACTCAACGCGTTGCGGAAGAAGAACTGCGGCCACGTCTGGCCGACCGGGATCGGGTCGTCGAGCGGCGCGCTCGCGTTGTCGCCGATCACCACCAACGTGGGCTGTGCAGGCGCGGTCGCCGTTGCGGCACCCGACGACGATCCGGCCGACGGGTTGCTGCCACTGCCACACGCGGCCGCGCCCACCACCGCGCACAACGCACCGATCAGCCACGCTGCGAGTGCGCGCCGCCCGCGCCCGTGCCGCGCGTTCATCGGTCGCCCATCGCCTGGCGAGCCGGCAGCCGCGCCGCGCGCACCGCAGGGATCGTGCCGGCGACGAGTGCAAGCGCAGCCGCGCCGAACACACCGATCGCGAACACCCGCAGCGGCAGGTTCACGCCCACACCCGCGAGTCCCTGGCTCTGCAGGAAATTGTTCACCACCGCGGCGAGCGTGCGCGCGATTCCCCAACCGAGGAACGTGCCGACCGCGCCGCCCAACGCGCCGAGGAACGACGCCTCGAGCAGGAACACGCGGCGCACGTCGCGATCGCGCGCGCCGATGGCTTTCATCACGCCGATCTCTCGGCGCCGTTCGCGTACTGCGGCGAGCATGGCGTTGCTGATACCCAACGCGGCGATGATGAGTCCGATCAGGCCGATGCCACCGAGCACGATCTCCACCACGTGCACGTATCGCTGCACGTTGGCGATCAGCGTCTCGGGCGCGCTGTTCGCATAGCCGGCCGTGGTGATGCGCTGGCGCACTCGCGGCACGGCGTCGAGGCTGTCGGCCACCACGAACAGCGCGGCGTACGGGCTCTGCGGCGTGCCGAGCTCGGCCGGGTTGTCGCCGTTGATCGTCCACGCCCGCGCCGCGCGCACGGCTGCGATCGGGGCGAGCACCGACTCGTGGCTGTCGACGTCCTGGGCCACCACACCCACGATCTCGGCCCGCACCCAGCGGCCGCGGGCCGACTGCGCGCCGAGCGAGCGGATCTCGCGCGCCGAGCCGTATTCGAGCTCGGTGCCCACCACCAGCTTCGCCTGGTTGTCGTGCAGGCCGAGCTCGCGCAGGTAGCCGTCGGTGACGGCCACCTCGGTCATCGAGTCGGGTTGGGGTAGGCGTCCAGCGATCGGCGTCACCGGCAGCTCGCTCGCCTTGGTGAGGTCGGCGCCCACCAGACCGTCCTGGTACGGCAAAGGCTTCGAGACCGCGACGGGGCGCTTCACCTTGGCGGGCGCGGTCGCCACCACTGCAGGCTGGGGTGGGATCACGAGCACGGGCTGCACCATCACGGACAGCACCGACTTCACCTCGGCGAGCTTGGAGATATTGGCGATCGCGGCGTTGTCGATCGTCTTCGGCGCGCCGTGGATGTCTTCGCCGCTGCCGTCCTGCAGCTCGCCCACCACCGGTTGGGCCGCATCGACTCGGATACCGGCGAGCGGCCCGCCCTTGCTCACATCGTCGAGCACACGCGAGCGGGCCACGCCGCCGGCGATCAGCAACGACGAGAGCAGCGCCGACGCCAACGCAATCGCGGCGACCGTGAGCACCGCACGACCGATGCGCCGCCGCACACCGCGCGCGGCGAACACGATCGCGTCGCGCCAACTCATGGCGACACCAGACGGCCGCCGGCGAGTCGCAGCTCGCGATCGGCGGCGCCGGCAACGACCGTGTTGTGCGTGACGGTGACCACCGTGCAGGCGTGTTGCACGGGCAGCGTGCGCAAGAGGTCGAGCACGCGGTGCGTTGCCGTGTCGTCGAGATTGCCGGTGGGCTCGTCGGCGAGTACGAGCCGGGGACGGTTCGCGAGCGCGCGGGCGATGGCGACTCGCTGGCGTTCACCACCCGACAGTGCCGCGGGCCGGTGGCCCCGGCGGCTGCGCAGGCCGACCGCGTCGAGCAGCTCCTCGGCGCGACGGCGGCGCGCGCCGCGCCGTTCGCCGGCGACGGCCAGTGCCAACTCGATGTTCTCGTACGCGGTGAGCATGTCGAGCAGGCCGTAGTCCTGGAACACGAACCCGACCGTGGCGCGCCGATACCGGGCGAGCGCATCACGCGACAGGCCCGAGAGGTCGTCGTGGCCCACCCGGATGGTGCCGCGCTGCACGGCATCGAGCCCGCCGATCAGCGACAGCAGCGTGGTCTTCCCGGCACCCGAGGCGCCGGTGATCGCCACGAACTCCCCCGCACTCACGTCGAGATCGACCGAGTCGAGGACGGTGAGCGGGCCGTCGCCGGTGACGTAACGGTGCGTCAGCGCGCGCGCCGACACGGCAACCGCATCGGCGGTCGCGCCAGTTCCGGTGCCGCGCGACGCGCGGGCCACGACCACGCAGGCGACGGTACCGGTCGACCCCGCCAATCCCAACGCCGCCCCTGAGAACCACCCCGGGCGTCGTAGAACGTCGCTATTCGACGCTCTACGACGCCCGGCGCGAGCTGGGGTTCTAGTCGCGGGGGCGCGGGATCCAGCGTTGGTTCATGTGTTTGCTGAGGTCACCGATGCGGTCGGGATGGATGATGCGCTCGGTGAAGTGCCAGCCGCCGCCCTCGAACGCGAAGCGATCGTGGTACTGGCCGGCGATGATCGGTTGCAGCGTGAGGCCGGGGCGGCTCTGCAGCACGGTGAAGTACGACCGCGTGGTGGCTGAGCGACTGTCGGCGAGCATCGTGATCGTCACGTTCGTGATGCAGTGCATCGTCTGCGGCGTGCCGTCGTCGTAGAGCATCACGCCGTCGTAGTAGTGACGGGCCTCTTCGCGACCGCGCATGCGCTCGGGCCGCACCGACGAGCCGAGCTCGGCCCGCTCGAACAGCGCGGCGAGCCCGTCGAGATCACCGGAGTCGATGCGGAAGCAGTACTCGTGAATGAGCGCGCGAATCGCCTCGTAATCATCAGCACTCGCCATCAGTCGTTCTCCAACCACTTGGTCGCGTCGAAATCGCGCCGGCCGTCGAGCGAGCGCACCGGGCGCGACCGCTCACGCAGCAGCGACAGGCTCTTCGCGACTCGTCCAGTGTCGGTCATCGGGCCCGTGCACAGCGCCAGCGACGCTTCCACCATCGTCTCCATGGGTTCGCACCATTCCTCGGGCAGGTCCATCACCGCGGTGGCGCCCTCGGTGGCCACCGCGGCTTGCGGCGCGAGCGCGTTTACCGCCACCTGACCCTCGTACTCCATCGCCAGCGCCATCGTGAGGCGGTCGAGTGCAGCCTTGCTCACCGCGTACGTGGTCGCGAGCCGCTGGTTCGCCCCTGCATTCGTGAACGGCGGTCCGGGCGGGAGGTCGACGATGCCCGACGTGATGTTCAGCACGTGACACCCGCCGCGCTCGGCCATCGCACCGATCACGGTCTGCGTGAGTTGGAACGGCGCGAACACGTTCACCTCGAAGGCCACCCGCAACCGCTTGTCGGACACCTTCTCGAACGGGATGTAGTAGCAGGCCGCGGCGTTGTTCACGAGTACGTCGATCGGGCCGAGCGCCTGCTCGACGGCGGCGACGAGCCCGGCGTGGGGCGTGGTCGCATCGGCCAGGTCAGCGGCGAGCGAAACTGCCTCGCCCCCGGCGGCACGGATCTCGGCCGCGAGCTCTTCGAGCGATCCGGGGAGGTGACCGCCGCTGCCGGGCTCGAGGCTGCGCGCCGCGATCGCCACCCGGCCGCCCTCGGCGGCGAACCGTCGAGCGATGCCCGCGCCGATCCCGCGGCTCGCGCCCGTGACCAGCACGACCTTCCCGGCCAGCTCGCCTGCACCTGGAGGAGCCATGGCGCCCAGCCTGCGCAACGCCCGGACGATGTGTCAATCTCGGCTGGTGGAACGAATTCTGATCACCGGCGCCACCGGGCAGGTCGGCGGCCCAGTCGCCGTTGCGCTCGCTCGCGACAACGCCAACGAGGTGGTGGCGATCGCGCGCTTCGGCGACGCTGCTGCCCGAGCCCGTCTCGAAGCGGCCGGCGTCACCTGTGTGCCCGTCGACTTCGAGGAGGCCGACTTCTCCGGCGTGCCCGGCGACTTCGATGTGGTGCTGCACTTCGCCGTGGCCAAGACGAACGACTTCGATCGCGACATCGCCGCGAACGTGGAGGCCCTCGGTTTCCTCATGCAGCGGTGCGCCGGCGCGCGGGCCTTCCTGCACTGCTCGTCGACCGCGGTGTACGAACCCGACGGCCACCACCGCTTCGTGGAGACCGATCCGCTCGGCGACAACCACCGCGCCTTCGGCTTCATGCCCACCTACAGCATCACCAAGATCGCGGCCGAGGCGATGGCGCGCTTCGGCGCGCGTGCGTTCGGCATCCCCACCACGATCGCCCGCCTCTCGGTGCCCTACGGCGACGACTTCGGGTGGCCGATGTTCCAACTGGCGATGATGCAGGCCGGGCACGCGGTGCCGGTGCACAGCGACGCGCCGAGCGAGTACAACCCGATTCACATCGACGACATCGTGGCCCAGATCCCTGCGTTGCTCGACGCCGCGTCGGTGCCCGCCACAATCGTCAACTGGGCCGGCGACGACGTGGCGAGCATCGAGGACTGGTGCACGCTGCTCGCGGAACGCGCTGGTCTCGAAGCGACGTTCCAGCACACCGAGCACACCATCGCAAGCGTTGCCTGCGACACCACCAAGCGCGCAGCGATCACGGGCCCGTGCACGGTGCACTGGCGGGACGGCATCGCGCGCATGGCCGTGGCTACGGTGCCCGGCGCATGATCCGCTCCGAGCGCCGCGGCGCGATCGCGATTGTCACGATCGACAACCCGCCGGTGAACGCACTTCCCGTGGCGGGTTGGTACCAGCTCGCCGACGCCATCACTGCTGCGGGGCGCGACCAGTCGGTGCACGTCGTGATCCTGCGCGCCGAGGGCAAGGGATTCCAGGCCGGCGTCGACATCAAGGAGCTTGCCGCCGACCCCACGAACAAGTCGATGGTGGGCGTGAATCGCGGTTGCTTCGCCGCGTTCGCTGCGGTGTACGACTGCGAGGTTCCGGTGATCGCCGCGGTCAACGGCTTCTGCCTGGGTGGCGGCATCGGCCTTGCCGGCAACGCCGACATCATCGTGGCCGCCGACGATGCGACGTTCTCGGTGCCCGAGATCGACCGCGGCGCGCTCGGCACCGCCACCCATCTCGCGCGCCTCGTGCCGCCGCACAAGATGCGCGCGATGTTCCTCACCGGCGCGACCGCGACCGCGCCCGAACTGCAGCACTATGGCGCGATCGAGCGCGTGGTGCCTCCCGAAGAGTTGCTCGGCGCCGCGCTCGACATCGCCAACGCGATCGCGGCCAAGAGCCCACTCGTGGTGCGGCGAGCCAAGGAATCGATCAACATGATCGATCCCGTCGACGTGAAGCGCTCCTATCGCATGGAGCAGGGTTACACGTTCGAGCTCAACCTCTACGGCGACTCCGACGAGCTGCGCCAGGCGTTCGTCGACAAGCGCGACGCCGAACTGCGCTCGGCCGACGACCTCGCCACATGAGCGACACGAGCGCCGACCGGTCGGGACGCAGCGCCGAACACCCGATTCGCGCCGTCATCTTCGATCTCGGCGGTGTGGTGTTCCCATCACCGTTCGAAGCCTTCGACGTGTACGACGGGCGCGCCGGCCTCGACGTGGGCACCACGCGGGCGATCGTGCGGGTGAGCAGCGAGACCGGAGCGTGGGCCGCACTCGAGCGGGGCGAACTGACGATGGCGCAGTTCTGCGCCGCGCTCGACGCCGAGGCCGCGGAGCTCGGTCACACGATCTCGACCTTCAAGGTGATGTCGACGATCGGCGAGATGTCGGGTGCCCGGCCCGAGATGGTGAACGCGATCCAGCGGCTCCGCGAGCACGGCATCCGCGTCGGCGCGCTCACCAACAACTGGGCCGACGATCGCGGCGCCGAAGGGGGCGAACGGGTGGGCGCGTTCGGTGGCGGTACCGATCTGGTGTCGCTGTTCGACACCGTCGTGGAGTCGTCCCGCGTCGGCCTGCGCAAGCCCGACCCGCGCATCTATGCGCTCGTATGCGATCAGCTCGGCGTGAACCCGAGCGAGTGTGCCTTCCTCGACGATCTCGGCATCAACCTCAAGCCGGCCCGCGAGCTCGGCATGACCACGATCAAGGTTGTCGAACCCGTCGCCGCGCTGCAGGAGCTCTCGGCAGTGGTCGGCATCGACCTCGGCGCTCGCGCCGCAAGCCTGTAACGCGCCGCGACGAGCCGGAGGTAGGGATGGAACTCATACTCGTACGTCATGCCGAACCCGTGCGGATCGACTCGCACGAGACCGGCGGCGCCCCCGCCGATCCGGAACTCACCGAGCGCGGGCGCGAGCAGAGCCAACGCCTCGCGGCCTGGCTCGCGTTCGACCGCGTCGATGCGCTGATCGTGAGCCCGAAGCGGCGCGCGGTGCAGACCGCAGCACCGATCGCCAAGGCGTGCGGGCTCGAACCCGAGGAAGCGGGCGACCTGATCGAGTACGACGCACGCGCCGACCACTACATCCCCATCGAGGAGATGCCCACCGACGACGAGCGGTTCCGTGCGATGGTGGAAGGCCGCTGGGAGGACTTCGGCGGTGAGGCCCCCGACGTGTTCCGGGCCCGCGTTGGCGCCGCGCTCGATCGCATCATCGGCGAGCACCCCGGCGAGCGGGTGGTGGCCGTGTGCCACGGCGGCGTGATCAACATCGCGCTCGCGCTCGTGGCCGGCCTCGACCGGCTGCTGTGGTTCGATCCGGTGTACACGTCGATGTCGCGCGTCGTCGCGTCGCGTGCGGGCGTCCGATCGGTGGGCAGCGTCAACGACACCGCGCATCTCATCGCCACACGAGACCGAGTCACATCATGAGCGAAACCCCGACAGAAGCAGTACACGTCGAGCGCGACGGTCCAGTCACGGTCATCACGATCGACCGGCCTCACGCGCGCAACGCCGTCGACGGGCCCACTGCAGCGCTCCTCGCCGAGGCGTTCCGCGATTTCGAGGCCGACGACGACGCGCTCGTAGCCATCCTCACCGGCGCCCGGGGCACGTTCTGCGCGGGCGCCGACCTCAAGGCGATCGCGCAGGGCACCGGTAACCGTGTGGTCGAGCGAGGCGACGGGCCGATGGGTCCGACGCGCATGCTGGTTGACAAGCCGGTGATCGCGGCGGTGGAGGGTTACGCGGTCGCAGGCGGACTCGAACTCGCGGTGTGGTGCGACCTGCGCGTGGCCGCGAGCGATGCCACGTTCGGCGTGTTCTGCCGGCGCTGGGGCGTGCCCCTCGTGGACGGCGGCACCATCCGGCTCCCCCGCCTCATCGGGATGAGCACCGCGCTCGACATGATCATCACCGGCCGCGGCGTGCAGGGCGACGAGGCGCTGCGGATCGGCTTGGCGAACCGGGTGTGCGAACCGGGCGCCGCGCTCGACACCGCACGCGCGCTCGCGCACGAGATTGCGGCGCTGCCGCAGCGCTGTCTGCGCACCGACCGCCGCTCGGCGTACGAGCAGTGGGAGATGTCGCTCGACGACGCGCTGCACAACGAGTACGTGCTCGGCCTCACCGCGCTCGAGGCCGGCGATGCAATCGCGGGCGCGGCCCGCTTCGCCGCCGGCGCCGGCCGCCACGGCACCGCCGCCCCCGACCAGTAACACCCCCTTCTCGCGTTCCCGGTGCGCCCACCCCGCTCCAGCGGGCGTTTTGCACCCAGAACGGTGTTGGGGGCTTACCTGGGCGTGAGGATTGACGCGACGGCACTATCGAGACCGTGGGGGGCGCCGAGTGGTGTCGACGCGTCGACCAGGTACGCGCCGGCAAGTCCCGCCTCGCGCGCGCGGCCGTCGGTGGTGGGGTCGTCGCCGACGATCACCGTGGCCGACGGCGCCGCGTCGAGCGCGGCGCACGCGGCTGCGAAAAACTCCGGCTGAGGCTTCACCGCGCCGCATTCGTACGAGAGCGTGAACGCGTCGACGAGATCGATCATCCCGTGCGCGGCGAACACGGGGCGGATGTCCCAGCCGGTGTTGCTCGCCACGCCGACGCGCAGACCGCCGGCGCGGGCTGTCGCGAGCGCGCTCGCACTGTCGGCGTACGGCACCCACTGCGCGGGATCGTGGAACGCGCGGTCGAGCGCGAATCCGAGCCCCGCCACCTGCGCGTCGCGCGCCGCGTAGATCACCGGCCAGCGGCTACGCCACACCGCAGCATCGAGGTCGCGGCCGCGCGCGAGTTCGGCCGGCGTGCTCGCCGCGGCGTCGATGTCGCCCCAGATGCTCACGGCCTCCTCGGCCGAGACCGCCACACCGAGGGCCGCGGCCTCTCGTCGCACCACCGCGGGCCCGGGCTCGTGCCCGAACAGCGTGTATCCGAAATCGAACAGCACGGCCCGCATTGCCGGACTCACTCCTCGTCTCCGCTCACCGCAGCGACGAGCGCGTCGACATGATCGCTGTAGAGCGCATCGAGACCACGGGACGCGGCGTCGGCGAGCTCGTCGGTGCGGTGCACGAGCGACCCGAACGCCAACACGTCGTGCGTGTGCATGGCATCGACCTGCGCACGCGTCCACGACCCCCAATGCCGGTTCTCGGTGTTGATGCCGCGCGTCGCGAGCTCGTGCGCCCGAGCATCGGCCACCGCGACCAGATCGCCGCCTCCCGGCGGGTGTGCCTCGTGCACGAGCCGAACGTCGGTGTCGTACACGCGCAGCTCGCCGAGTGTGGCGAGGTCGCCGTGCACGAGCCAGAGCGAGGCGCGCGCATCGAAATCACGGGCCACGTCGATCGCAGGGCGGGCCGCCGCGCGACTCTTCACGTCCACACTCACGTCGTAGCGCGTGCCGAGCACCTGGTAGAGATCGGCGAGGCTCGGGATGCCATGGCGCGCAAGCGTGGCGGCGCGCGTCGCGCGCACGGGGTACGGCACGCCACCGCGAGAGAAGTGCGCGTCGTGCACGAGCACAGGAACACCGTCGCTCGACAGCCTCACATCGGTCTCGAGGGCCGCGCCGCGCGCGAGCGCGTCGGCGAACGCGGCAAGCGAGTTCTCGGGATGACCACCGTCGATTCCGCCGCGATGCGCGAATGGGATCGGCGCAGTCATAGACGACGCAGAAATGTACTGCGGTACGGGTAGTTTCGGCGTCGTGTCGGGCAAGCGGATCGCGGGCTCGCTCGGCGCGCTCGCCGTCGCCGCGCTGCTGCTCACCACCGTGCTACGGCTGCCCGGCTTCACGCACCAACTCTTCGATCCCGACGAGGCCGCAATTGCCACCGAGGCCATCGCGGTCAACCACGGCGGCACCCTCTACACCGATGCAACCGACCGCAAGCCGCCGCTCGTACCGATCCTCTATGCGGCGTCGTTCAAAGCGACCGACACCACCGATCTGCGCTGGCCGCACGCGCTCGCGTCGCTCGCCATTGCGGCAACCGGGCTCGTGCTCGCGCTCGACATGCGCAGGCGCCACGGGAACGCCGAGGCGTGGTGGGCGCTCGTGCTCACGATCGCGGGCGTGGTCGCGTTCTTCCCGGTGGACGGCCAGAGCGCGAACTATTCGCACTTCGCGCTGCTGCCCGGCGCCATCGCCGTGGTGCTCGCTCGACGCGGGAGATCCTCGACGGCTTTCATGGCCGGGCTCGCGCTCGGTGTCGCCGTCCTGTGCCGCCAGACGTGGATCATCGGCGCGGTAGGCGGCACCGTTGGAGCAGTGGTCGCTGGTCGCAAGCGCGACGCCTTCTGGTTCTTGCTGGGCACCGCGGCAGCGATCGCGAGCGTCGCGCTCTACGTGCCGTTCGGCGGCTTCTGGCACTGGACGTTCACGGGCAACGGTGGCTTCCTACGCGAAGGCGAAGCGCTCAGCCGCGCCGTCGTCGACTACCTCGCGAGCCTCGGCACGTTTGTGGGCTTGCACGTCACGCTCGTTGCCGCGGTGGTCGTGGCGGTAATCGCGTTCGTGCACGCGTCACGGCGCGCGCGGATCGAGCAGCTCGACCTGTGGCTGTGGCTCGGCGGCGCACTCATCGCCGAGGCGGCCGGCCTGCGGTTCTTCGGTCACTACTGGATCCAGGCGCTCCCCCCGCTCGTACTGCTGACCGCGCCCCTGCTCGCGGCCGCCACGCGTCGCATCCAGACGTGGGCCGCGGTGGGCGTGGCCATACCCACCGTGCTCGCTGTCGCGGCCGCGTTCACCCCGTCGACCTTCCGCACGTTGCCGAACGCCACGCCACTCGCCAACTACGTGCGCACGACCACACAGCCCGACGACCCGATCCTCGTGTGGGGTTCGTTCCCCGAGGTGTACTGGGAATCCGACCGGCCGCCCGCCGGCGCGCTCGTGCTCAGCGACTTCGTCACCGGGCGCTCCGGTGGCCGGCCCACGGGCAAGGCCACGCTGTCGTACGCCACTCCCGGCGCCTACGACCTGATGTTGCGCCGCCTGCGTGAGTGCCCGCCTGCGCTCGTGCTCGACACTTCCACCGCGAACATCCGCGGCTACGCGCGCTATCCGATCGCGCACTTCACGAAGCTCGCCGACTTCCTACGATCGAACGGCTACGTGGCGACCGGCAAGATCGAAGGCGTCACGATCCTCAGGCCGAAGGATGCTTCGACGGTGTGCTCGTTCCCAAAGGATTCTCGATACCAGCAATTGCTCGGGCTCGGCCCGCGGCCGTGAGCGGTGTGCCGATATCGGCGAGGTCGAGCTCCCAGTAGAGGAAGTTCGACTCGAAGAGCAGGATCTCGTCGCGGTGCTGCGCGTAGGGCACGTGACCGTCGCCTTGCCACGTGACCAGATACGACTGCAAGCCCGCGGCGAGCGCGGCCTTCTGCGTGCTCACCGCCCAGGCATACGGCACGAGCGGGTCGGCCGTGCCATGGAAGTCGAGCGTGGGCGCGTCGTTCGCGTCGACGGTGCCATACAGACGCGCGCCCGACAACGACATCGCCGCGCCAACTGCCGAGGAGTAGCCCTGGTTGCTTCCCGTCTTATCGAACTGTGTGCTTGCGAAGGCCACGTTCATCGCCGTGATCGCGCCCGCGGACGATCCACCGATCGCGATGCGCGACGGGTCGATGCCATACTTCGTGGCGTTGGCACGCAACCAGCGCACTGCGGTCTGCGCGTCGTTTGTGGCTTGCACGATCGCCTCGATGCAACCGGCCGTCACGCCGCCCGCGGAGCATCCCTGTGGGTAGAGGCGGTAGTTGATCGAGACGTTGACGTAGCCCTCCTTGGCAAACGTGGTCGCCTCGTCGACGAGCTCGGGCGACGTCTTGTCGAGGCAACAGAAGCTGCCGCCGTGCACCCACACGATCGCGGGGCGGCTGGTCTCGGTGTCGCCCTTCGGCGCGTACATGTCGAGTTGCAACGTGTCGGTGTTGCCCTCTTGGTCGACAGCAGTGCCGTAGGCGATGTTGGACGTGACGTTCACCGTGCTGAACACCGGGTCGCGATAACGCAACGGCGCGGGTCCGGGCGGACTCACCGTGAGCGCGCAGCCGCTTGCGGCCGCGGCGAGCGTGACAGTCGCGACGAGTGCGAGCAACGGGCGACGACGAAGCTGAGAACGAATCACGCCAACAGTCTGCCGCGACGACACGCGCATCGTC
Organism: Acidimicrobiia bacterium; assembly: GCA_036501845.1. Classification (GTDB taxonomy): domain Bacteria; phylum Actinomycetota; class Acidimicrobiia; order IMCC26256; family PALSA-610; genus JBBREP01. Next base: position 63,436 of record DASXZO010000036.1, read on the forward strand.
GACCCGCCCCAGCGGCGACAACCTGAGACCGCGGTGTGCTGTGCGCAACCTGAAGTTGGTGCGCACCCCGCGGGCAGCGGCGTCGACGTGCTTTCGTAGCCGGACGTCAGCGGGGCTCGACCCGCACGCAGCAGTAACCGCTCTGCGGGTCGAGCCGCGCGTCGAACGCGCCGTCGTCACCGAGCCCGTCGATCACGCCGGCAAGGAACTCCCGGTTCATGCCGCACACGAGCTCACGCTGTTCGTTGGCCAGCGCGTGGAAGGGGCAGTTGCGCAGCGCGATCGTGTCGCCGGCACGCACCGGCGCGTAGCCCTGCACTTCGAGCAATTCGACGAGTGTGTTCTCGCGTTCCCTGCGCGACTTCCGGCGCGAGGCCGAGGGCGCGCGTGACCCGCGATCCTCACCCACCTCGCGGCCGCGGGCGCGGGCCGAATGCGACAGCACGTCGCGCACATCACGTGTGTCGTGGGCCGCGCTGGCCACTGCTTCGGCGAGCAACGAGCCGGCCAGGTCGTAGCGGCGCTCGGGGATCGACAGGGCCACGGTGTTCGGAGACGGCCGGTAGCGCTTCGCCGGCCGTCCCGCTCCGGGACCGCTGCGACCCGACGTGCGTTCGAAGCCGGCTTCGAGCAGGCCCGCGTCGACGAGCTTGTCGAGATGGAACGCGGCCACCGAGCGGGCGAGCTCAACGGTCGCGGCCGTCTCGTCGCGCCCGACCCAGCCCTCGTGGTCGCGCACGAACCGGTATACCGAGTCGCTCACCGGGTGGTCGAGGGCCGCGATGCCCTCGACGGCGGCGCGGAACGTGGCTCGCTCCATGCCGTCCACTCTAAAACCAACCTGGTTTGACGCAATAGGCTGTTCGTACCGGGGTACTACAACGTGATGGCGATGGACCGTGACGTCGACGGCGGGGGGAGCGACACCCAGGCGGGCGGCGACCCGGCCTGCTGGCTCGACCAGGTGCGTGACTGCTGCGGCACGCTCGAGTCGGAGCCGCACCGACCTGGATGCGACGGCGACGGCAGCCGTCACGGCACTGGCGCTGGCGCGTGATCCACACTCGGCTCTGCGACCTATTCGGCGTCGAGCACCCGATCCTCAACGCGCCAATGGGCGGTGGCGATGCGCCCGGGCGGCTCGCCGCGGCAGTGTCCGAGGCCGGCGCGCTCGGGATGATCGGCGGCACCACTTTCGGCGGCGAGCGGTGGCTCCTCGACGAGATCCGGGTCGCTCGTGACCACACCGATCGGCCCTTCGGTGCCGGCTTCATCTGTCACCTGCCGAACGCGTTCGAGTTGATGCGCGTGGCGCTGCGTGAGCGCGTGCCGGTGATCGCGCTCTCGTTCGCCGACCCCGCACCGTTCGTGGCGCCGGCGCACGACGCGGGTGCCGTGGTGATCTGCCAGGTACGCAGTGTCGACCAGGCGAAGCGCGCCGCCGAGGCGGGCGTCGACGCGATCACCGCGCAAGGCACCGAAGCCGGAGGGCACACCGGACGGATGTCGACGCTCCCGCTCGTGCCCGCAGTGGTCGACGCGGTGTCGCCGGTCCCGGTGCTCGCGGCGGGTGGAATCGCCGACGGCCGCGGTGTCGCGGCCGCGCTCGTGCTCGGCGCCGACGGCGTGTGGATCGGAACGCGCTTCCTCGCCACCGACGAATGCGGCGTGCCCGACGACTACAAGGCCCGCGTGCTCGCGGCCGGCGGCGGCGAAACGATCCTCACCGAGGTGTTCGACATCGCTCGCGGCATCCCGTGGCCCGACGGCGTCGCCGGACGCGCGCTCCACACAGGTTTCGTCGACGAGTGGCACGGTCGCGAGGACGCACTGCGTGATCGTGTTTCCGACTCGGGGCCCGTCGCGAGCGTCGCCGACTACTCCGCCGCGACGTGGGCCGGCGAGGCATCCGGATTCGTGACCGCGCGCGAGCCCGCGGGCGACGTCGTGCGCACCTTGGTCGCGCAGGCCGCCGACGTGCTGGCCCGGCGAGGCCCCGAAGTCGTCGAACCCTGAACCCAGGGAGCCCACTGTGGACGACAACGATCTGCAAGGTAGCGAAGTTCGCTTCACGCGGCCAGAGTTCTGCGGAGTTGCTCGATGAAGTCGTCCGGCGTTGCGGTGACCTTGTGCCACGTGGCGAACACAAGCTTGATGCCGTGCTCGCCCGGGATGCTCCACTTCTTGTTGTTGTATTCGTAGTCGACCGGATCGTCGTGCCAACGCTTGCCGTTGGTCTCGAGGATCGTGTTGCGCGCGAGGAATGCGAAGTCGAAGAAGTAGCCCTCGAGCGGGAACTCGCGCACGAAATCGTTGATGCCATTGGCTCGGAGCAGGCGGCGGGTCTTGACTTCGAGCGTCGAACGCGACGGATGCGTGGGATCGAGTTCGCGCATCAGGGCGCGCAGTGTGGCGACACCTCGCTGTCCCCGCCGAGCATGCCGATCGAGGTAGGCCGTCATCGCGGGCATGCTCGTGAGTTTGCGCCTGCGTGCGTCCTCGAAGGCGATCTCGAGTGCCTCACCATCGAGCAGATGTGCCAGCCGCACGATCGTCGCCTCGACACCGGTGATCCGGACGCCGTTGTAGCGGCGCACCATGAGTGCGTCAGCGCGATCTGTGTGCGTGGTCGTGACGCCAGCGCATCGCTTACCGAAGCTGCGAGGAACGGCGAGCTCGGGTCGGTCGGCGAGCACACCCTCGAGCCCGTATTCGCCGCCCGCCGATTCGCCAGCGCCTACCGCGGCGGGTCCCGCCCACAACAGCGCAGCTTGAAGCCGCTGCAGGCGCGAACGAGGCACTGCCGCAAGTCGGTACGTATCGGGCAGGACTCGCTGGATGACGTCCGACGCGGCGAGATCGACGAGTTGACGGCGCGTGACGCCACGGCTGACCGCGTCGACACCGCGAAAGGCGCCGCAAGTGGTCGACGAAAGGTGCGTAAGAATCTGAACGCTGTGACTTTGTGACATCCCATTTCCCCTGCGGTAACTAGTGCGCGCAAAGTGCGCCGTCAGGGGAGGGACTGAATGAGAAGTACCCGGGGAGGGACTCGAACCCTCACACCCCGAGATGGGGTCGGCGGGTTTAAGCCGCCTGCGTCTGCCGTTCCGCCACCCGGGCAAGGCCGCGGTTGCAGGTGACGCTACGCCGCGGCGGCACCGGCCTCATGGTGCAACGCGCCGAGCAGGGTGGCGCGCATGCGATGCGCGGCCTCGCCGCTGAGGCGGTTGGCCGCCAGCACGCCGTCGACCATGTCGGTCTCGATCTGCTCAGGCGTGCGGCCCTGGAGCCGGATCGCCACGACTGCACCGCCGCGGAGGTAGCGGATGGAGCGGACGAGCGCGGGGTGCCGCGGCGGTGAACGGAAGGCGGGCACTGTGAGGCCCGCGGCGCGAGCAGCCAGCCCGAGGCACCGGGCGGTGTGCGCGAAGAGCACCGCCGGCGGCCGGCCCGTCTCCGCTCGCACTGCACTCACACGACGAGCATGACAGCACCCTCGGACAACGCGATCCGCAGTGTGGCGAAACCGACCATGGTGGGCCGTTTGTCACGCCGGTGACGAGCGCGGCACACCACGACCGCACCGCGTCACAGTGCGGGCCGAACCGGGCATCTCTCCCGGTGACGGCCCAATGGTTTGCACCTCGGCCACGGGCTTGATGTAGTGGCGCCCGTGGCGGAAACTCGCAAGCCCACTGCGGCGACGGATACGACCGATGCGATCGATCTCACGGCCACCGAGATCCTCGGATCGGGCACGCTCGTGCCGCTCCCGAAGCGCTACGAGCCCGCGACCGATCGCGACGAGGGCACCGTCACGCCGATCCCGAGCGACGAAGAGATCCGCAAGAGCGACGTCGACCACTGGGGTCGCAGCGAGAAGCTGCGCTCGCTCGTGCGCACCGTGTACGACCCGCTCGACCGCTACTGGTTCCGCACCGACTGGGAGGGTTTCGAGCATTTGCCAGTCGACGGCGGCGCGCTCCTCGTATCGAATCACGCCGGTGCGATCCCGTCCGACGCGCCCACGATCATGCACGGGATCGAGACCAAACTCGGTCGTCCGGTATACGGGCTCGCCGAGTATCTGTTCCGCACGCTTCCGGTCGTCGGCACGCTCTGGTCACGCGTCGGCGGTGTGACTGCGAACCCCGACAACGCCTACCGGCTACTGCACGACGAAGGTCAGCTGGTGCTCGTGTTCCCCGAAGGCACCAAGGGCACCGGCAAGCTCTACAGCGAGCGCTACCAGCTGCGCCGCTTCGGTCGCGGCGGCTTCGTCGAGATCGCGATGCGCGCGGGCGTGCCGATCGTGCCGCTCGCGGTGATGGGCGCAGAAGAGTCGATGCCGATCCTGTGGAAGAGCCACCAGCTCGCCAAGCTCACCGGACTTCCCTACGTGCCGGTCACCGCCAACATGCTGATGTTCGGCCCGCTCGGCCTCGCCACCTACCTCCCGGCGAAGTTCCGTGTGCGCGTGCTGCCGCCGGTGTACTTCGACGTGGAGCCGGGCCAGGAGCGCTATTCGCGCAGCCGGGTGATGGCGGAGTCGGAGCGCATCCGCCGCTTGATCCAGGACGCGCTGTACGACCTGCTGCGGCGACGCAAGTCGGTGTGGTTCGGATGAGGGCGGCCTGAGGTGCGCGTACTCGTGACCGGTCTCTCCACGTTCTGGGGCGGCAAGCTCGCCAGGGAGCTGGAAGAGCGCGACGACGTGGAAGTGGTGGTCGGCCTCGACAATCGCGAGCCGCGCGTGCCGCTCGAACGCACCGAGTTCGTGCGCGCCGACACCACGTACTCGATTCTCGAGCGCATCGTGCGGGCCACCCAGATCGACACCGTGCTCCACACCCACCTCATCGTCGACTCCACCACTGCGTCGGGTCGCAGCGTGCACGAGATCAACGTGATCGGCACCATGAACCTGCTCGCCGCGGCCGGCGCGCCGGGCAGCTCGGTGCGCAAGGTGGTGGTGAAGAACAGCGGCTACGTGTACGGCGCGCACCAGCGGGATGCCTATTTCATCCGCGAGGAGATGGAGCGGAGCGGCCCACCCCGTACCAACGTCGAGCGCAGCCTCATCGAGGTCGAGGCGTTCCTGCGCGACTTCGCCGAGGAGAACCCGCACATCAGCGTCACGCTGTTCCGCTTCGCCAACGTGCTCGGCGACAATCTCGACACACCCTTCGTGCAGGCGTTGCGGCTACCGATCGTGCCGGAGATCTTCGGCTTCGACCCGCGCCTGCAGTTCGTGCACGAAGACGACGTGGTCGGCGCGCTCATGTACGCCACGGTGCACGACGTGCCCGGCGTGTACAACGTCGCCGGCGACGGTGTGGTGCCGTGGAGCGAGGTGTGCAAGATCGTCTCGAAGCGGCGCGTGGCGTTGCCGCCGGTGCTCACCAACTGGGCGGCCGAGCCCTTGCGGGTGGCGCGCATTCTGAACATGCCACCGGAGCTGCTCGATCTGTTGCGGTTCGGTCGCGGCCTCGACAACACGCGCTTCCAGCGCGCGGGCTTTCGGTATCGCCACACCACGGCCGGCGCGATCGAGGCGTTCGCGCGCGGGCTGCGGCTCAAGAGCGCGGTGGGTGAGAAGAACCCCACGCCGTACAAGTACGAGCGCGAGATCGAGGACTTCTTCCGGCACTCGTCGGCCGTGGTCCGTAGCCCGTAGCCCCAGCCCTGAGCCGTCACCAAGAGGAGACCGCCGTGTTCCTGCGCCGCGAGATGCGAGACGATCACGTCGCGCTGCTCACGCTCGACGACGAGAAGCGCCGCAACGCGCTGAGTGCCGAACTCGTGGGCGAGATCGTGGCCGCGTTCGACGCGCTCGAAGCCGACGACGAGGTGCACGCCGTGGTGATCACCGGTTCCGGCACGGTGTTCTGCGCCGGCGGCGACACCAGCGCGCTCGCCCGCTACGCGAGTGGCGACAGCAGTAGCGAGGAGCGCGGCGACATCGCCCAGGTGTACGAAGGATTTCTGCGCGTGCACCGCTCCACCTTGCCCACGATCGCGGCGGTGAACGGGCCTGCGGTCGGCGCCGGCCTCAACCTCGCGCTGGCATGCGACGTGCGCATGGCCAGTGCCTCGGCACGCTTCGACGCGCGTTTCCTGCGCATCGGGTTGCACCCGGGCGGAGGGCATCTCTGGTTGCTCGAGCGCGCGGTCGGCCCGCAGACGGCGCTCGCGATGACGTTGTTCGGCGCGGTGCTGTCGAGCGACGAGGCCGCGACCCGCGGCCTCGCGTGGTCGGTGCATCCCGACGCCGAACTCGTCGACGCGGCAGTCGCGCTCGCGGGCCGCGCCGGGAAAGTGCCGAAGTCGCTCGCCGCACGCGCGAAGGACACGCTGCGACTGGCGCCGTGGCAGCCCGACTTCGACGCCGCCGTGCGCAGCGAGCTCGTGCACCAGACGTGGAGCTTCGGCCAAGGCTGGTTCGGCCAGAAGTAACCGCGGCCCGGTCGAAATCGGCTGCGGTCGAAAGGCGCCCGAGGTCAGAATCGTGCGGTGATCACCGAGCGCCTCGAGGTCCGTGTGCCGGTCGAAGCCGACCGCAGCCGCTTCGTCGCCCTGTTCCAGGATCCAGTGTTCATGGAGTTCTCGGCCGGCGTGCACGACGAAGCGTCGGCCAACACGCGCTTCGACGAGATGCTGCGCACGGCGGACGGGCTCGCCTTCGCCAAGCAGCCGGTGGTCGAACGGCAGTCGGGCGAGATCATCGGCTACAGCGGCGCGGCCTGGTTTCCGTTCGAGGGCGCACAGCGCCTCGAGTACGGCTACCGGCTCGTGCCGGCGGCGCGCGGAATGGGTTACGCCACCGAGGCCGGCCGGGCGCTGCTCGATGCGGCGGCCGGGTGGTTTCGTGGCGAGATCCTCGCGATGATCGATTCACAGAACGCGCCGTCGCAGAACGTGATCGCCAAGCTCGGCTTCGAGTTCTGGAAGGTCGCGGAAGTCGACGACTATCCCGTCCGAATGTACCGACGGACGTTCTGAGTCAGCCGCCGGTTGCGAACGACCACCGGTCTTGCGGCTCCGTGGGGCCGAGCGCGGTGCCGGTCTGCAACAGGAAGTGTGACGGGTGCGCGCCGTCGATCACATCGAGCTCCGTCGTACCGGTGCCCGTCGCCTCACGCTTGATGGCCCACACGTCCGGCACACCATCGTGGTTGTAATCCACGACCATGAACGACCAACGCTCCGCGGGATCGGTGGGCCCGAGCGCGGTGCCGGTCTGCAGCAGGAAACGCGTGGGATGCGCGCCGTCGATCACATCGAGCTCCGTTGTACCGGTGCCCGTGCCGTCGCGCTTGATCGCCCACACATCCGGCACGCCGTCGTGGTTGTAATCGGCCACCGCGAACGACCACCGACCCTCAGGATCGGTCAACCCCAACGCCGTGCGCGTCTGCAACAAGAAATGCGTGGGATGCGCACCATCGATCACGTTGATCTCGGTGGTGCCAGTACCAGTCGCGTCACGCTTGATCGCCCAAAGATCCGGCACACCGTCGCGGTTGTAATCGGCCACCGCGAACGCCCAACGCCCCTCAGGATCGGTCAACCCCAATCCGGTGCCCGTCTGCAACAAGAAATGCGTGGGATGCGCACCGTCGATCACGTTGATCTCGGTCGTGCCACTGCCGGTCGCATCGCGCTTGATCGCCCAGACGTCGGGCACACCGTCGCGGTTGTAGTCGCCGACGGCGAACGCCCAACGGTCCTCCGGTTCGGTCAACCCCAATCCGGTGCCGGTTTGCAGCAGGAAGTGGGTCGGGTGCGCGCCGTCGACAACGTGGAGCTCGGTCGTTCCGGTGCCGGTGGCGTTTTGCTTCACGGCCCACACGTCGGGAACGCGGTCGTGGTTGTAGTCGAGCGGTACGGGCGGCGGCGGTGGTGCCTTCGGCTTCAGGAAGTGGATGAATGCCGTCGGGTAGAAGTTGCCGGGCCCGATCTTCGCCCAGTGGAAGTCGCCGCCGAAGTCGTCTTCCGACACCACGATGAAGCCCGCGCCCACCTGCTCGACGATCGCGACGTGCCCAGAGCCCGGCACCGCGCTCTGGTTCCACCACGCGACGGAACCGACCGTCGGCGTGTCGTCGACCGCGAAGCCGTTCGCCTGGGCCTCCGGACCCCATTCGTAGGCGTCACCGTGTCCGATGAGGTAGCTCTGCGTGGGCAGGCCATCCACCACGCTCAGCACGTACGCCGCGTAGTTGGTGCAGTTGTGCCCCGCGTCCATGCCCCAATAGCTCGTGCCACTGTGCTGGTCGTAGCCGTGCGTGGTGAAGCCCTGGGCGATGCAGCTGGCGTAGCCGGTACAGAGGTTCTGCACGCTCGCGTCGGCGGAGTGCTGCAGCGCGACCTGGCCGCCGAGCAGGCATGCCGCGGCGAGCAACAGGCATGTCGAGACGCGTCGCGTCGCGACCCTGCGCACTGCACGACGTCGGCGCGCGGCGAGTTTGCGAGACGTCACGCGAACCGGCACGAGTCGCAGAAGCTAGCGAGACCGCATTCCGCCGCAGTCACGCGCCCACACTCCGCGCGCAACGAGTCGCCCAGAACCATCGATGATGCCCATGAGCCTCCTGATGCCCACGCTGCGCGCGCTCGAACGGGTCTGTGGCGAAGTGCGAGACGCGCCATGATTCGAGCCGTGTCTCGCTCGTTCGACGATCTCGTGGGCGAGGCCGCGCGTACGCCAATCGACGGTTGGGATTTCCGATGGCTCGCCGGCCGCGCCCATGAGGCGCGGCCGTCGTGGCACTACTTCGAACTTGTCGCCGAACGAGCGCGCGCGGTCACGAGCATGCTCGACCTCGAGGTGGGAAGCGGCGGGATGATCACGGCGTTGCCCACCGTTGCGGCGCTCACGGTGGGCACCGAGTCGTACGCGCCAAACGTCGCTGGTGCGAGCCACAACCTCAGGCGACGCGGTGCACATCTCGTATGGCCGGAAACGCGACAACGGCTGCTGCCCTTGCGGAGCAACACGTTCGAGCTCGTGACGAGCCGTCACCCCGTTGCCACATGGTGGTCGGAGATCGCGCGTGTGCTCGCGCCGGGCGGCACGTACTTGTCGCAACAAGTGGGTCCCTACAGCCTGCGCGCGCTCTCCGAGTACTTGATGGGACCTTTGCCAACCGGTTCCGAGCGCACGCCTGAATCGGCGCACGCCGAGGCGGAGCGCGCCGGGCTCGTGGTGAGAACACTTCGGTCGGAGCAACCCGCCACCGAGTTCTACGACATCGGCGCGGTCGTCTACTTCCTGCGCGTCGTGGTGTGGATCGTGCCCGACTTCAGCGTCGATCGGTATCGCGAGCAACTCCGCCGGCTCCACCAACAGATCGAACGTGACGGCCGCTTTGCAACCACCGCGAGCCGGTTCTTGATCGAAGCCGTCAAGCCCGTTCTGCAATGACGGTGGCGGCGAGCGCGATTCGGTGGTCCTTCGACCATGGCGCGCCGAACCGCGCTCGCGGACCGTTCAGCACGTCGTCGGCCCGAGCACCGAGGAGCGCGCCCGCTTGCGCTTCCACCTTCTTGGCGTCGTAACGCTGCACGTCCCATCCGCGCGCCTGCGCCACCTCGGCCAGCACCTCGCAATACATCACTGAATCGGCCCGGCTTTCGTGGGGTGGCCGGCGCAGCGCGGCGATGTCTGCGGGAAGATCGCCGGGCCACGCGCGCACCGAGATCGACGCGATCGCTTCGGTTTGCGCGAGCGCAGCCGCGAGCTCGTCGAGCGCGGCGATGCTGGCACGAACGACGGAGGCGCGCACCTCGGCCACCAGCGCGCCAAGCGCGGCGTCGTCGAGCACGGGCCCGGTCCGGTGCATCGGATGCGCCCCGCCCTCGTGGTGCACCGGCGCCGCGGGGAGACCGGGCTCGATCAGCTCGATCCGGCGCCGGTCGGCCACGCTGTGATCGCTCGATGCCGTCACCGCAACGGCCCAGCCATAGTGGTGAGCGATTCCGATGCGCACGGCGCATTCTCGCGTGCCCCAGCCGACCAGGCCTTGACTCTTCCGCCGCGTCACCTGGTTGGATGCACCTTGTGTTCGGGATCGGGACAGTGCACGCACGACATCGGCGCGGCCCACGCACGCCTGTGGCCCCGCTTGCACTCCACTCTGCGCGGGATCGGCATCGACCGCGTGCCTCCGTCGATCGCAGTCGAGCGCGATAGCGGCCCGATCGAGTTCACGGCTGCGCTTCCTGTGGCCGGCGACGTGCGCCACCACGGCGCAGCCACCACGTACGAGCTTCCGGTCTCACCCGGGCCGCGACCACAGTGATGTACGGCGACGACTTCAACGGTGGGTTCCGCGCGTTCCGCGCCTGGGTGTCGGAGGCCGGCGAGCACTCGACTGGTGAGTCGCGCGAGATCTACCTCGATTGCGATGGCCCGCGCGACACCTGGGTGGTCGAACTCCAGCTCGCGCTCGCGAGCGGCGGCTGACCTCGCGGCTACGTGTGCTCGACGCGAGGCGCGTTGCGGCGCGGCCGGGTGATCTCGAAGAAGCCAGGCTCTTGCGCGAGCACTTGGATCGCGTCCCACATCCGCAGCGCGCCATCGCCGGTGGGTGCGGGCGACATGACCGGACCCTTGAATCCGTGGGGCGGGTCGGAGCGCACGACGATGGTGGGTGTCTGCGTCTTCGGACCACCGTATTCGTAGGCGACCTCCATCGATTCGACGATCGCCACGTCCCACTTCTCGTCACCGGCCGCGTCGAGGAGGCGCTCGTCGAGCCCGCACGCGGTCACGCACGTGGCCAGCAGTTCGTCGTTCCGCACGGCATCGCGCTGGAAGAAGTGCCGTCCCCACTCGGTGTAGAGCGCGTCGACTGCGTCCTCGCCCGCGTCCAAGCGCGTTGCCTCGAAGATGCGCAGCATGCGGTGCGAGATGGCGTGCCCGGTGAGTGCGGCCTCGCGCATGTGCTCGGGCACCGCGGCGTTCACGCTGTAGTCGTCGCGGATCTCGAGGCAGTACGAGCGCCACGTGATCTCGAGGTCGCGTTGCGGCGCAACCTCTTTCAGCCACCGGCTCGTGATCCACATCCACGGGCAGCTCGGATCGACAAAAGCTTCGACTCCAACCATGCAATCCAGCGTACTGAGCGCATCAAGGGAAGCCACCCGCGGCCGAATCGCTCCCCGGTCACGCAGAGTCTTCGAGCCGCGCGAGGTAGATCGCAGGCACCTCGGCAACGAGCCACACGCCGTTCGCCGAGCGGAAGAAGGCGTGACCGTCGGTATTCATCCGGAGCGCGTTCACGACGAAAACGACCGGGGCACCATGACGGGCCCCGACCACGCGCGCCGTCGCCGCGTCTGCCGAAAGATGCACATGCTGTCGCTGCATCGGCAACAGACCGGCTCGCTCGATCGCTGCGACGGTGCGGTGCGCCGTCCCGTGAAAGAGGCGATCGGGTGGATCGAGCGGCTGCAGCCCAAGGTCGACCGCGATCGAGTGCCCCTGATTGGCACGAATCCGGCGACGCGCGTCGTCAAGGACGAAGCGCTGTTTCGAGTTGGTGGCAACGATGTGTCGTAGGTCGGGCTCGGTCATGGTCATCCCGTGTTGGCGCGCGCGGAGCAGGAGGTCGTCGATGTCGGCCCACCCATCGCCGTCGAGCTCCAAGCCAATTCGCGCGGGATCATGGCGCAGGACGAGCGCCAGGAACTTGCTCATGCGCACGTCGTCCTTCGCGGTCACGTCAGAGTTTCGCACGGAGCATCCGCCGGCGCGATGGAACCGATTGCGCCGGTGTGGCGTCAACACGCCTGTATGACGAGCACGGCGCGCCGATCAACGGCATGATGCGTACCGTGACGCGGCTCGGCGTGATCGCACTTGTGGTTCTGGTCGGCGGTTTCACCGCGGCATGCGGCTCGAGCGTCGCCAAGCCGTCGGCGCGTAGCGCAGACAGTGCGCCAACCCCCAGCACGAGCACTTCAACGCTCGCGCCTTCCACGACGACGACTCTCTCCGCCACCACGACCGCGCCACCGCTCACAACGCCGCGGCCCGCTCGCTCCCCTGTGCTCGGCCGGGCCTGGGCACCCGAACAGCAGGGATATGGCAGCGCGGGCCCGGCGACGATCGACAACGGCGGCGACCCAACCGGACTGGTCAGCGGCGTGCACTGGTCCAGCTGGGGCGCGGCACAGGCCATCGCCACTGGAACCACCACCTACGTGGGCCCCAACCAGGTGGTCGCCGACGGCACCCAGCAGCTCGCCACCGTTGTGGCCTTCGACCTCGGAACGTGCGCCGGTGTCCCGGCGTACAACGCCGTCGAGTGGTTCTTCCCGCAGCACGGCCAGAAGTTCGATCCCAAGAACTACACCGACGCCTGCACCGGCCAATACGTCGGGACGCCGTAGCTCGCCCGTTCGCTCCTACGACACGAGGAACTTGGCGTGGAGCTCGGTTTGGCGCTCGCGGTATTCCTCGAGCGTGATCGCGTAGCGAATGTGGTCTTCGTAGACGCCCTGGATCTGCAAGAAGCGCCGGGCGATGCCTTCCTCGCGCAGGCCGAGCTTCTCGACCACGCGCCGGCTCGCGGCATTGCGCGGCACGATCGCAGCCTCCACGCGATGCAGACCGAGCGATTCGAACGAATAGCGCAAGAGCAGCAACACGCCTTCGGGCACGTAGCCGTGGCCGGCTTCGGCCTCGTCGACCCAGTAGCCGATGTAGGCGGTCTGGAACGGGCCGCGCTGCACGCTCCCCAAGCTCACCTCACCGAGCAGGCGGCCGTCGCTGAGGAACAACCCGAAGCCGTACGCGGCATCGAAGTGGCGCTGGCGATCCCATGCGTTGCACCGAGCCCGGAAGGCCTCGCGGTCGATGGTGGGGTCGGCCGCGCCGGGATCGCCGCGCGGCTCCCATTGCTCCAACCACGTGCGGCAGCGGATGCGGACCTCCCGCCACGCCGACCAGTCGCTCGGCTCGAGCGGTCGCAGCATCACGCGCGCGCCGATCAGTTGTGGATGCTCGGTGCGCCGGGGCACGAGGAGCAGGTTAGGTGCGCAATCCGCCCTATCGTGAGGCGATGGCACGGCCGGCCGACGACAACCGCTTGGTGTGGATCGACCTGGAGATGACCGGCCTCGAGCCGGCCACGGACACCATCGTCGAGATCGCGTGTCTCATCACCGACGACGAGTTGGTGCTCGTCGACGAGGGCATCGACGTGGTGGTGTACCAGCCGCCTGAGATGCTCGATCGCATGGACGATTTCGTGCGCACGATGCACACCAAGTCGGGGCTGCTCACCGAGATCGCCGCGTCCACCACCGACCTCGCCACCGCCGGCGCCCAGGCGCTGGCCTACATCCGCCAGCACGTGCCCGAGGCGGGCACCACACCCCTGTGCGGTAACAGCATCGGTACCGATCGCCGCTTCCTCGCGCAGTACTTGCGCGAGATCGACGACTACCTGCACTACCGCAGCATCGACGTGTCGTCGCTCAAAGAGCTGTGCCGGCGTTGGTACCCGACGGCCTACAAGAACAAGCCGGCGAAGTCGGAGCAGCACCGCGCGCTCGACGACATCAAGGAGTCGGTGGCCGAGCTCCGCTACTACCGCGAGGCCATTCTCAAGCCCGCGGAGTAACTCACACCCGCATTCCGGGTGCAAACTGCCCGGCCCAGCGGGGCTGGTGCACCCCGAACGACGCTCGGGGTGTCAGGTTGCGGCGGCGAGCGAGAGCGCGATGCCGTCGAGGATGTCGGACTCCGACACGAGCATCTCGTCGAAGTTCCAGTGCCGCATCACGCATGCCGCGATCAGCACGCCGCCGACGATCACGTCGACGCGACCCGGGTCGAGGCCGGGATTGTGTGCTCGCTGCGCGTTCGTCTCGGTAGCGAGCGTGCGGAAGATGTCTTCCACCATGTCGCGCTGGAGCCGGAAGTGGTGCACCTTGTCGCGGTCGTACTCGGCGAGACCGAGCTCGATCGCGGCGAGCGTCGACACGGTGCCCGCAAGCCCCACGAGCGTCTTGACTCCCTCCACGCCCGGCAGCGCCCGCTCGGCGTCGCTCAGGGTGTCGCGCACGTGCGCCACGGCATTGCTCAGCTCTTCGGGCGCGGGTGGATCGCCGTGCAGGAACTGCTCGGTGAGACGCACACAGCCGACGTCGAGCGAGATCACCGATTCGGGCCCGTCGACGCCCACGATCAGCTCGGTACTGCCGCCGCCGATGTCGACCACGAGATAGGGCGCAGGATCGCCCATCTCGAGCGTGGCGCCGCGGAACGAGAGTTGGCCCTCCTCGGATCCGGGGATCACCTCGGGCCGCACGCCGAGCGACGCCTCGCAGCGATCGAGCAGCTCGGCCGAGTTCGTGGCGTCGCGTGCCGCGCTGGTGGTGACGGCGCGTACGCGTGACACGCCGAGCTCGTCGATCGCGCCGCGGAACTCGTCGAGCGCGGCCACGACCCGATCGATCGCGTCAGGATGCAGCCGGCGAGACGCGTCGACGCCTTGGCCGAGGCGCGTGATGCGCATCCGCCGGTCGAGCGGGTGCAGCCGGTCGCCGTCGACCTCGGCCACGAGCAGGCGCGTGGAGTTGGTGCCCATGTCGACCGCAGCAACCCGTGACACCGTCATCGACTCACCTCCGCGATCGGAGCCTCGGCCAGGCGCTCGGCCACCCACTCACCGACGGGATCGCGCCCGCCCGCGAGCCAGTGGGCGTAGTGCGCGTGCAGGCACTTCACGCCCTCACGCGTACCGCCGACGCCACCACTCGGTCTCGGCCCCGGCGTGCCGGGCGCGATGGCGCCGTTGCGCTCGTGCTCGTAATCGCGATGTGCGGCGCGCAACTCCTCCGCCACGATCGCGGCCTCGGCCGCGCGCACACCACCGTCAGACTCGAGCCGAGCCACCGACGTCACGAGCGCGGTGTCGACCAGCCAGAAACGCGTGGGCATCGGCGTGCCGTCGGCGAGAAACGGCGCGTTGCGGATCACGACGGGACGCCCGTCGGCCCGCCGCACGACCACGTCGAACTCCGCGAGCGGTGCGCGCCCGAGTTGCTCGGTGACCATCTCGACATCGGCTGGCGTGCCCACCACCCAAGCTTACGGGCGGCGTCGCAGCGCCTTCCTCAGGACATGCGCGTCAGGGAGTGGACGCGGTGGTCGTCGTGTTGGTCGCGCCGGGCTGAGCAGGCACGACGGCGTAGAGATGCTCGTTGGGCTTGATCATGTTGAACCGCTGGCGCGCGATGCGCTCGATCTCGGCTGGTGTGCGGAGCTTCAGCACCTCGAGTTCGAGCGTGCGGTTCTGCTGCTGCAGCGCGGCGAGATCGTGGCGGGTCTGGCCGATGTCGTTGCCCTGCGACAGCAAGGCGCGCGTCGGATACACGAACACGAACAACGCAAGCGCGGCCAGCACTGCCACCACGGCTACGCGCAATCGCGTCGTCCACTGCGACATGTTCAGGCGGCTCCTGCGAATGCAGCGCGGCCGGCGTAGCGAGCCGATCCGCCGAGGTCCTGCTCGATCCGCAGGAGCTGGTTGTACTTGGCCACACGATCGCTCCGCGCCGGTGCGCCGGTCTTGATCATCCCGCAGTTCGTGGCGACGGCGAGGTCGGCGATCGTGGTGTCCTCGGTCTCACCGCTGCGGTGCGACATCACTGCGGTGTACGCGTGGCGCGACGCGAGCGCGACGGTGTCGAGAGTCTCGGTGAGCGTGCCGATCTGGTTGACCTTCACGAGGATCGAGTTGGCGACGCGCCGCTCGATTCCCATGGCGAGGCGCTCCGTGTTCGTGACGAACAGGTCGTCGCCCACGAGCTGCACGCGCGTCCCGACGCGTTCGGTGAGCGCGCGCCAGCCGTCCCAGTCGTCCTCGGCCATGCCGTCTTCGATCGAGACGATCGGGTACTTGTCGCACAGTCCGGCGAGGTGGTCGGCCATCTCCGCCGACGTGAACGTGCGCCCCTCACCCTCGAGCTCGTAACGCCCGTTCTTGAAGTATTCGCTCGACGCCGGATCGAGCGCGATCGCGATGTCCTTGCCCGGCTCGTACCCGGCCGCGGCGATCGCTTCCACGAGAAGCTTCAGCGCGTCCTCGTTGCTCGGAAGGTTCGGCGCGAAGCCACCTTCGTCGCCCACCGCCGTGGCCAAGCCGCGGCTGTGCAGCAGCTTCTTCAGCCCGTGGTAGGTCTCCGCGCCCCAACGCAATGCCTCGGTGAAGCTCACCGCTCCGATCGGAGCGAGCATGAACTCCTGCATGTCGACGTTCGAGTCAGCGTGCGCGCCACCGTTGAGCACGTTCATCAGCGGCACCGGCAGCACGTGCGCGTTCACGCCACCCACGTAGCGATACAGCGGCGCCTCGTGCTCGATCGCCGCGGCGTGCGCCACCGCGAGGCTCACGCCGAGCACCGCATTGGCGCCGAGCTTTGACTTGTCGGGCGTGCCGTCGAGGAGCAACAGCGACTCGTCGACCGTCCGCTGGTCGGAACCATCGACCGCCCCACACAGCGCATCGTGGATCTCGCCGTTCACGTGACCGATCGCCTGGAGCACGCCCTTGCCGAGGTAGCGCTCGCCGCCGTCACGCATCTCCGACGCCTCGTGCGCGCCGGTGCTGGCGCCGCTCGGTACGGCGGCGCGCCCCCGGGCCCCCGAGTCGAGTTCGACTTCGACCTCGACCGTCGGATTGCCCCGGGAGTCGAGGATCTCCCTCGCGACGATGTCCTCGATGATGCTCACGAATGCTCCTGTTGCTGGTGTGGAGAAGATAGACGTTTGTGGTCACACGGTCGACGACCACGACACGCGTTCGTATCCGTGCACGGCGAAGCCGTGCACGGATTGCGCGCCCTTGTTGCGACAGGAACTGTGCCCGCTGAGGGCTTAAGGCGTCGAACCCGGATCTGACGGCGCCGGGGGTGCCGCAGGTGCAGGCACCACCGCGGGAAGGAGCGTGTCGCGCTCGCCTTGCAGCAGGCCGAGGATCTCGGTGGGGATCGGGAAGATGATCGTGGAGTTGTGCTCCACCGCGATCTCCGACATGGTCTGCAGCGTTCGGAGGTGCATCGCTCCGGGGCTGACGGCCATGGCGGTTGCTGCCTCTGCGAGACGGGTCGACGCCTGGAACTCACCGTCGGCCGCGATCACCTTGGCCCGCCGCTCGCGCTCGGCCTCGGCTTGGCGCGCCATGGCTCGCTGCATCTGCTCGGGCAGGCCCACGTCGCGGATCTCGACGCTCTCGACCGCGATGCCCCACGGCTCGGTCTGGCTGTCGAGCGCGATCCGCAATTCGGTGTTGATCCGGTCGCGCTCGCCGAGCAACTGATCGAGTTCGTGCCGGCCGATGATCGAACGCAGTGCGGTCTGGGCGACGAGCTGCGATGCCTGGTACCAGTTCTGGATCTTGATCACCGAGGCCACAGGATCGACGATGCGGAAGTAGGCCACCGCGTCCACACCAACGGTGACGTTGTCCTTTGTGATCACCTGTTGCGACGCCACGGCAACGGCCTGGGTCTGCAGGTTGACCTTCCGCATCTTGTCGAAGAACGGCAGGATGTAGAAGAGGCCGGGGCCTCTCGCGCCCACACACCGGCCGAGACGGAAGATCACGCCCCGCTCGTACTCCTGCACCACGCGGAAGCCGCTGATGAAGATCAGGACGAGAATGACGACAACGACCGCGACGACGGCGAGCGCGACTGCCATGAAATATGACCACCTTCCGGCGACGCAAGGCACCGCTCGGCCGCCAAGCAAATTCTCTCTCAGCGGTGGTCAACGTTCGCGGATGCGCATCCGTTCCCAAGCCGCGCGGAGTTCAACGGGCTCGGCCTTGGCGATGTCCACATCGTCAGCGCGCAGCGCCTGTTCGAGCACCCGAAAGTCGTCGCGCATCCGTGACGCGAAGCCTCGCAACGCCGTTTCGGCATCGACGTCGCCATTGCGCGCCACCGCAACCACAGCCGCGAGCAACTCGCCCACCGCGGCGGTGAACGTGGCCGGGTCGGCCGCGTCGAGTTGGTCGACGGCTGCGTGCATCCACGAGCGCGGGTCGTGGTCGGCCGGGTCGAGATTGGCGACGGCGAGCTTGCGATACAGCTTCGGCGTATAGAGCAACGCCGGGAGCGCCTCGGGCAGGCCGTCGACGAGACTCTCCTTGCCCTGCTCGATCTGCTTGATCTGCTCCCAGTTGCGCACCACGTCGTCGGCGCTGTCGACCTCGACCGTGCCGAACACGTGCGGGTGGCGGCGCACCAACTTCTCGTGCACCGCGACCGCGACGTCGGCGACCGTGAACGCGCCGGCCTCACGCGCCAGCGCGGAATGGATCATCACCTGGAAGAGGAGATCGCCGAGCTCGTCTTCGAGCGCGGCGTACTGCGACGGCTCGGCGCCGTTGGGTGCGTCGGGCGAGAGAGCATCGATCGCCTCGACCACCTCGTAGGCCTCTTCCAGCGTGTGCCGCGCGAGTGAGTGATGCGTCTGCTTGGCGTCCCACGGACAGCCCCCAGGACCACGCAGGCGCAGGGTGAGCTCCCACAACCGCTCGAGCTCGGCGCCGATCGCGCGATCACCGGTGTCGACGTAGACCGACGTGAGGTGATCGGGCGTGACCACGCGGTCGAGGTCACTGAGCACGACCTGTTCGACGCGCTCATCGGGGCGGCCGAGGCGTTGCAGGATCGTCACGGGATGGTCGCCGTCGAGCACGTCGAGCAGCGCAAGCTTCACGTCGGACAGCACGAGCGTCGTGTCGCATTGCGCGATCAGCAGCCGTCCGGTGGCTCCAGCCGCGTCGATCGCGAACGCGCGACCGTCGAGCACCCTGGCGACGCCACCGTCGAGCGGGTCGACGCCGGCGGCCGCCCAGGCCAGATCGGTGAACGACAGCCCGGGCACGACGCGCAGTGCCACATCGGGATGGGTCGCGCCCGCTCCGGTGACCGCGGCGCGCAGCATCGTGACGGTGCGCTCGGCCACGGCGGGATTGCCAGGCACCGCGTAGAGCACGTGACCGTGCTCGCGCGCGGCGTCGAGTAACGACGCGACGATCGACGAATAGACACGATCGAGATCGCTCTCGGTGTCGTAACGGTCGTCGAAGCTGGTGAACGCGATGCCCGACGCGGCGAGCTCGTCGACGGCCGGGTGTCGCGCCGTGCGCACGAAACGGACGCTTGCCGCAGAGATCGCGTCACGCGCCGCGGGCACGATCAGGTCGGCGCCGGCCGGCCCCAAGCCGACGACGATGACCGAGCACGCGCGCGGCGCCACCCCGGCCTCAGCGCTTGTGGGGGCGCTCGTCGGCCACGGGCAACGGCCCGCTCGCCGCGCTGCTCGCCGCCGCAGCCGACCCCTTGCTCGCCGGCTTCGCTGCGGTGGCCGCGATCACCTGGTAACCGTTCGACGTCTTGCCCCACATGCCGAACGCAGGATCGATCGTCACCTTGGCCTTGCCGAACGCCGAGTCGACGTAGTTGTTGAACTGCGTCGGCGTCTGCTCGAGCGTCTGCACGATCTGCTGGCGCACTGACGCGAGCGACGGCGTCGACGCATTGGAGTGCGCGGTGACCAAGATGATGTGGTAGCCGAACTGCGACTTGACCGGCGCAGTCGGCGTACCCACCGTGGCCGCGAACGCGGCGTCTTCGAACGGCTTCACGAACTCGTTGCGCTTGAGGCAGCCGAGAGCACCACCAGACGGCGCCGAGCCGGTATCGGTCGACTTCGACTTGGCGAGGGTGGCGAAGCTGGCGCCCGAGTCGAGCTGCGCCTTGATCGTGGTCGCTTCGGCGAGCGTGGCCACGAGGATGTGCGAGACGTCCTTGCCCGACGTGCAGCCGTACTGCGCCTCGTACGCGGCCTCGATCTGCGCGTTGGTGGGCGGCGTGGTGAGCGCGTCCTCGAGCGCCTGCACACGCGCGGCGCGACTCACGATGGCGGTGAGGAACACCTTCGGGTATTTCTGCAACGCGGCGTTGCCCGACACTTCTTGTTGCAGCGAGCTGTTCTCGGCCGCCGTCACCTTGAGGTGACGTCGATTGAACTCTCGCGTGAAGAGCACGTCTTCGATCTGCTGGGTGAGGATGTCCCGCTGGAAGCTGAGCGTGGGCTGACCGTTGGTGCCCACCATCGTCTCGCCCTGTTGTTTGGCCGCGCTCACGTAGGCCTTGTTCGCCACCCACGTGTTCACTTCGGTGTCGAGCGCAGTGCGCGAGATCTTCACGCCGTCGATCGTGGCGACCGGCCCGCCAGCCTTGTTGCCCTCGTCGTCCTTCTGATGCTTCGACGCGATCAGGCCCACCACGAAGCCGGCCACGAGCAGTACCCCCACCACCATCGCGGCGATCTTGCGCCCACTCAGACCGGCGCCCGCAGGCGACGCACTGTCGGTCGCTTCGTCGTCGGTCGTTGCGTCGGTCGCGTCGGTCGCGCCGTCTGGCGTCTCGGCGTCGACCGCTTCTGTCGAGTCGGTCGCGTCTGTGGCGTCGGTCGTGGCCTCGTCGGCGTCGGGTACGGCGTCGTCGTCACTCATGAGTGCTCGATGCTACCGGCGGGTCCACTTCTTCGAGCACCGAGAGGATGGCCGCGGCCTCGTCGTTGGGCTTCACGCCACGGATCGGGAACACCACCGTGGTGCCGTTGATCTTGGTGCTCGGCGCCAGCCGTTGCAGGCGGATCTCGGTGCTCTTGCGCATCTCCCAACCTTCGATGCGCACGCGGCCCTGTTGCACTGAGAGCTCTCTTATGCCTCGCGCGATGCAGGCGACGCGCACTCGCGCCACGTCGATGAGCGCGCGCGCTGGCGTCGGCAACGGTCCGTAGCGGTCTTCCCATTCGCGTTCCACATCGTCGACCGCCTCCGACGTGGTGGCCGCGGCGAGCCGTCGATAGGCCTCCATCCGCACGTCGTCGCGCGCCACGTAGTCGCGCGGCAGGTTCGCGTCGGCCGGCAGGTCGATCACCACATCGGCCGGCGTCTCGTGCACCTCCCCGGTGAGCTCGCCGACGGCTTCGGTGACCATCTCCACGTAGAGGTCGAAGCCGACCGCCGCGATGTGGCCGTGCTGTTCACCGCCGAGCAGGTTGCCGGCGCCACGGATCTCGAGGTCACGCATCGCCAGCTTGAAGCCCGACCCGAGATCGGTGAACTCGCCGATCGCCTTGAGGCGTTCGTAGGCCTCCTCCGACAGCGCGTGCTCACGCGGATAGAGCAGATACGCGTACGCGCGCTGCCCGCGTCGACCTACACGGCCGCGTAATTGGTAGAGCTGCGAGAGGCCGAGCAGGTCGGAACGGTCGACCACGAGCGTGTTCACCGTGGGCATGTCGAGGCCACTCTCGACGATCGTGGTGCACACGAGCACGTCGTGTTCGTGCTCCCAGAAGGCTGTGACCACACGCTCGAGGTTGCCTTCGTCGAGCTGGCCGTGCGCGATCGCGACGCGCGCCTCCGGCACCAGGCGGCGCACGTCTTCAGCCACGTGTTCGATGTCGCGCACGCGGTTGTGTACGTAGAGCACCTGGCCCTCACGCAACAGTTCGCGCCGGATCGCTTCGGCGACGGCGCGTTCGTCGAACTCGTTCACGTACGTGAGGATCGGCTGGCGGTCCTCTGGCGGGGTGTTCACGAGCGAGAGGTCGCGGATGCCGGTGATCGACAGTTCGAGTGTGCGCGGGATCGGCGTGGCCGACAAGGTCAGCACGTCGACGCCCACCTTGAACTGCTTGATCTTTTCCTTGTGCTGCACGCCGAAGCGCTGTTCCTCGTCGACCACGAGCAGCCCGAGGTGCTTGAACGACACGTCGGTGGACAGCAGCCGGTGCGTGCCGATCACGACGTCGACCGTGCCGTCGCGCACACCGTCGAGCACCTGTTTTTGCTCACGTGCGCTGAGGAAGCGCGACAACACCTCGACGCGCACGGGATAGTTCGCGAAGCGCTCTCGGAACGTCTGGCCGTGCTGGGTGGCGAGCAAGGTGGTGGGCACGAGGATCGCGGCTTGCATGCCCTCCTGCACCGCCTTGAACACCGCGCGCAGCGCCACCTCGGTCTTGCCGTAGCCGACGTCGCCGCACACGAGCCGGTCCATCGGCACCGGCTGTTCCATGTCGCCCTTGACGTCGGCGATGGCGCGCAATTGGTCGGGGGTCTCCTCGTACGGGAAGGCCTCCTCGATCTCGTGCTGCCACGGCGTGTCGACGGCGAACGCGTGGCCGGGCGTGGCCAGGCGCTTGCGATACAGGATCACGAGATCGGCCGCGATCTCGCGCGCCGCTTTGCGCGCCTTCGCTCGCGTGCGCTCCCAGTCGGCACCGCCCATCTTCGACAGGCGCGGCGTCTCACCACCGGTGTACTTGCGGATGATCCCGATCTGGTCGGTGGGCACGTAGACGCGTTCGTTGCCGCGGAACTCCACCACGAGGTAGTCACGCGTGAACCCGAACATGGTGCGCTCGACCATCTCGTCGTAGCGGCCGATGCCGTGTTGTCGGTGCACCACGAAGTCGCCGGGCGCGAGCCCCTCGTAGAAGTCCTGGCCCTTGCGCGCGCCGCGCTCGGCGCGGTGCACGCGGCGCCGGCCCGTGAGGTCGGCCTCGGCGATGATTGCGGCCTGCTGCGTGGGCAACACCACGCCGCGATCGAGCGGCGCGACCACCACGTGCACGCCTGGTTGCGCGAGCAGCGGCGACTTGGCGCGCACCGCCGGGTGCACGTCGACCGTGAGGCCCTCGTTGCCGAGCACCTCGGCGATACGGCTTGCGCTCCCGGTGCCCTCGGCGCACACGAACACACGCATGCCTTCATCGCGCAGGCGGCGCAGGCGAGTGACGAGCGCGTCGGTGTCACCGCGCACCGGGTCGAACGGCGTGGCCGCGAGCGCGGGCGTGGAAGGATCGTCGGGCGTGCCGAGCATCGGCACCCAGCCGGCGCGCGTGCGCTCGAGCAGCCGATCGAACGGCAGCGACAGCTTCGGCGAGTCGGTGAGCGCGTGCTCGTCGACGCCCCACGTCTTGCCGAGGACCGACGCCAGGCTCGCCTCTTCGTCGAGCAGCTCCTGGGCGCGATCGCGCATGCGCCGGGGCTCGGCCAGCAACACGAGCGCGCCCGCGGGGAGGAGGTCGGGCAACACGTGGTCGTCGTCGCAGAGCCAGGGCAACCAGCTCTCCATGCCGTCGAACACTTGGCCCTCGGCCAGGCGCTCCCACTGCTCGCTCCCCCACGGCTGCGTGTGCAGGAGCGCCGCGGCTCGCTCGCGGACGGCTTCGGTGGGCAGCAACTCACGCGCCGGGAACACGCGCAGCTCGTCGACGTCGTCGGTGGAGCGCTGGTCGGCCACCGAGAAGTGGGTGAGGCGATCGACCTCGTCGCCCCACAGGTCGACGCGCACCGGATGGTCGGCGGTGACCGGGTACACGTCGACGATCGAGCCGCGCACGGCAACTTCACCGCGCGCCTCCACCTGATATTCGCGGCGGTACCCGCACGCCACGAGCCGGGCCACGAGTTCGTCGCGATCGATCTGGTCGCCGCGCCGCACCACCACTGGCTCCACGTCCTCGACGTGCGGACCGAGCCGTTGTACGAGCGCGCGCACCGGAGCCACCACCACTGCAGGCAGCTCGTCGCCGCCGCTGCGCAGCCGCCACATGACGCGCAGCCGCCGGCCCATCGTCTCCGATGCCGGAGAGACGCGTTCGAACGGGAGCGTCTCCCACGCCGGGAACAGTTCGACCGCGTCGGCACCGAGAAACCGAGTGAGGTCGTGGGCGACGCGGTCGGCCTCGTTCGCTGTGGGCACTACGAGCAGCACGGGGCGACGCGCGGTCACGGTTGCGAGCGCGGCAGTGAAGATCGGTCGTGCCGCTTCGGGCACCGCCACGGGCGTGCCGTGACCGGCCGATGCCGCGAGCAGCGTGGTGTCGTCGTCGAGCAGGTGCGCGAGGCCTTCGAGCGGCGCGCGCGCCATCGCCGTGGCGGCGGCGCTCGTGGCGTCGACCAGCGCGACGTCAGTCACGAGGGGCGTTGCTATTGGTCTCGCCGAGCGCCAGCAGGTCGGGGAATCCGGCGAGCTGACGGCGGCAGTAGAGCCACGCGAGCTCGTCGCGCGGCGACACATCGGCGAAGGCCTCGGGCGCGGGAACCGGTTGGCCGTCGGGCACGCGGTACGGCACCTGGGTGCGCATCGGCTCGAGGAACAGCGCCAAGAAGAGGTCGGACCACTCGCGCTGGTCGTAGCCGAGGTCGAGATCGAGGATGTGTACCTCCACCTCCTGGAGCCGGCGCGCGGGCAGGTCGCGCACCCGCCGGATCTTGCCGCCGGCGTCGCGTGACTGCCCGAGCCACTCGTCGCCCTTCACCGTCCACCACGCGGCATCGAGGCGTACCGAGCTCTCGATCGTGTCGTCGACGATGCTGGCCGCGTCGCGGGTTGCGCCCTCCTCGATCTGGCGCTCGCGGCCCTCGGCGCCGCCTTCGTACTGGTCGACCACCTCACCGCGCCGCGCGCCTTCGATGCGGCGCACGTGGCTGTCGGCATTGCGGGCGAAGTGGGTGAGCAGGTGCGCCAGCGACCAACCGGGCAGCGCGCTCGCCAGGCTGAGGTCGACCTCGGCGAGTGGGGTCACGATGGCGCGCATGCGCGCCTCCGACTCTGCGAGCTGCGCGAGCACGTCGTGCGGCGCGTGGTCAATGTCGGCCATCGATGCTTCACGGTAGCGGTCCCCCGAAACCGCTCGAAGCGCCGTACCGCGGGCGGGTCAGGCCATCGCGGGGTGGGCGGTCATGGAGCGGGCGCGGACCACGCCGTACACACCGGCCAAGAGCGCCGACACGCCGCCCACCACGAGCCCGGTGCGCGCGCCGAAGGCGTCGCAGAGGACGCCCACGATCGGGCCACCGATCGGCGTGGTGCCGAGGAACACGATCGCCTGCAGCGCGAGCACCCGGCCGCGCATCGCCGGCTCGGCGCGGATCTGCACGATCGCCGTCGACGCAGTGAGGAACGTGATGCTCGTGAAGCCGACACCGAGCGACAACGGGAACGCCGACACCAGCGTGGGCGCCACCGCGAGCACGAGCATCGCGCCGCCGAACCACAGGCTCGCGATCGCGACGTCGCGCACGTCGACGGCGACGCGCCGCGCCGCCACGAGCGCGCCGACCAGCGACCCGACGCTCATCACTGCGAACAGCACGGCATAGAGCACGGCCTTGTCGCCGAACGTGCGCTCGACGAACACCGGCAGCACCACCTGGAAGTTGAAGGCGAGCGTGCCGACCAAGGCCATCATCAGCAGCGAGATCCACAGCTCGGGCGTGCGCCGGACGTAGTCCCAGCCTTCTTTGATCTGGCCGCGTGCTTTCTCGACGATCGGCGTGCTGTTGATCTCGGACGGCCGCATCATCGAAAGCGCGATGAGCACCGCGAAATAGCTCACCGCATCGAACGTGAAGCAACCGGCGTAGCCGATGGTGGCGATGAGGATGCTTGCGATCGCGGGACCGATGATCCGCGAGCTCGTCATCAACGACGAGTTCAGGCCCACCGCGTTGTTCACGTCCTCGGGGTCGACGAGCTCGACGAACAGCGTGCGCCGCGCCGGATTGTCGAACGCCATCGTGACGCCACCCACCACCGCGGTGAGGTCGAGCCACACGAGGTGCGCGCTCGTGGCAGCCACGATCGCGAGTGCCACCGACTGGAACATCGCGACGGTCTGCACCACCATCTCGAGCTTGCGGCGATCGGTGCGGTCGGACACCACCCCGCCGTACGCGCCGAGCAGCAGCACCGGAAGGAACTGGCAGGCGGCGAGCACTCCCACCGCGAAACCGCTCTTGCCGAGCTTGTACGCGAGCAGCGCCTGGGCCACGAGCGTGAGCCAGTTGCCCACCTGCGAGATGCCCTGGCCGATGAAGAACAGGCGGAAATTTCGGTACTTCAACGAACGGAACGTGCTCCCGCTGTTCTTGTCGTCGACCGCAGTCACGCGACGACCGCCGCGGCGATGCGCTCACGGGCGTGGCGCAGGTGCTGTTCCACGAGCGCGGCCATCCGCGCGCCTTCGCCGCTCGTGAACACGTCGTACAGCTCGCGGTGCGACTCGGCGAGCGGGTGGTCGGGCGTGGTGATCGTGCCGACGGCCTGATAACGCTCGCTCTGGTCGTGGAGCGAGCCGATGAGGGCGAGCATGCGCCGGTTCGGGCAGCGGCCGAGCAGCACGAGATGGAACTCGCGGTGCGCCTCGAGCGCGGCCGCGAGATCGTCGAACGGGCCCGAGAGCCGCGCGTAGGCAGCGTCGACCTCGTCACGGTGCTGCGCGTCGGTGTGGGCCATCGATTCCTGCATCGCCAGCGGTTCGAGCACGATGCGCAGGTCGTAGAGCTCGAGCGCGTCGTGCTGGTCGATCGGCGCCACCCGCGCGCCGCGCTGCGGCTCGATCACCACGAGCCCCTCGCCGGCCAGGCGCTGGAACGCCTCGCGCAGCGGAGTGGGCGACACGCCGAGCGTCTCGGCCAGGTGCTCGGCCCGCAGCTTGGTGCCGGGCGGCAGGGCGCCCGAAATGATCTCGCGCCGCAGGCGGGTGTCGACCCAATGGGCGCGGGTGGGCGGAGATTCGACGGTCATCGCTCTCCATAATCTATAGAGAGCAAGGACGCTTCGCTGAACGGTCCGGTGGTGAGGGGCTACGACCGGGTGTTGAAGCGGTTCATCGCCGTGTCGATGCCGTCGGTGAGGATGCACTCGACCGCGTCGGCCGCGAGTTCGAGAGTGACGTCGATCTCGGTGCGGTCGCGCTTGGTGAATCGGCTCAGCACATGGTCGGCGCCGCGCTCCTTCGACACCGGCTTACCGATGCCGATGCGCACCCGCAGGAAAGCGTCGGTTTTGAGGCTCGCCTTGATCGAACGCAGCCCGTTGTTACCCGCCAGCCCGCCGCCGGCCTTGAGCCGCAATGCCGCGAGGGGCAGGTCGAGCTCGTCGTGCACGATCAGCAACTGTTCGGCCTCGACGCCGGCGCGACGCATCAACGGCGCGACCGCGGCGCCCGACTCGTTCATGTAGGTGGTGGGGATCGCGAGGAGCATGCGCCGCCCGCCGACGGCAACGGTGTCGTGCACCGAGTGCGTGCGCTTGTCGGCCTTCAGCCGCGCGTGGTGACGGCGCGCCAAGATGTCGACGACGTCGGCGCCGACGTTGTGCCGAGTGTGACGGAACTCGTCGCCGGGATTGCCGAGCCCCACCACGAGAAGGTCGGCGGGCGTGCCGGTTCGTTCGGCGCGCTCGCCGCGGCCGCGCAGCATGTGGATGATCGCGACACCGCGCGCCGGTGGGCGCGAGCGCGCTACTCGCTCTCGCCCGAAGCCTCGGCCGCAGCGCCACCCTCGGCCGCTGTGCCTTCGCCCTCGGCACCTTCGCCCTCGGCGCCTTCGCCCGCTTCTTCTTCGGCGAGACCGCGCGGCACCGACACTTGGGCAACGAGGTCGTCGGGATCGTTCGTGATCTCCACCCCAGGCGGCACCGTGATGTCGCGCACGTGCACCTGGTCGCCGAGCTCGAGCGCGCTCACGTCGTACTCGAGCCCGGTGGGCACGTCGGCCGGCCGAGCCGACACTGCGATGCTGAACAGCATCTGCTCGAGCAGGCCACCACCGCGCACGCCTTCTGGCTCACCCACGAGTGCGAGTTGCACTTCTGCGGTGATCGCGACGTCGGCACGCACGCGGATGAAGTCGACGTGCGTGAGCGAACCCTTCACCGGGTTGCGCTGGATCTGGCGGGTGAGCACGAGCTGGTCCTTGCCGCCGTCGACGTTGAGTGTGATCACCGAGTTCACACCGCTCACGCTGTGCAGGATCTTGTCGAGATCGTGGGCATTCACCGCCACGGCCTCGTTGTCGACACCGAGGCCGTACACAACCGCGGGAACCTGCCCGAGCGCTCGGACCCTGCGGCCCGGGCCGTTGCCGCGTCCTTCGCGCACGGTCGCTACGAGCTTCGTCTCAATGGTGGCCATGGCGCGTGTGTACCTCGGGTTCCGGGGCGTGGGACCGAACAGTCTCGCGCGAACGGCTTCACTCCTGACAACCGGCGAGGATGGCTCGTGCGTCGTAAGGGTGTGGAAGGGTTCGACGACTTCTATCGCCAGGACTACGCCAAGCTTGTGGCCGCCGTCTCCCTCGTGTGCGGCGACGCCGAGCGGGGCCGGGACGCGGTGGACGAGGCAGTCGCCCGGGCCGTGGAACAGGACCGGCGGGGCCTGGTCATCGAGTCGCTTCCTGCGTGGGTGCGCGTGGTCGCACTGAACGTGGCCCGCTCAGGAGGACGGCGGCGCAGTGCCGAGAGCCGCGCCCACGACCGCTTGCTGGCCGCGGTGCACGACCGCATCGACGGCGACGATCTCGAGCGCGCGATCGATGTGGGGCGCGCGCGTCCGCTGATGCATTGATTCTGGGTGCAACACCTCCGCCCCAGCGGGTTGTTTGCACCAGGAACGCATTGAAAAGTGGGGCGGGTTAGAAGTTGTCGCCGCCGAAGAGGCCGCTGACTGATTGGTCGCTGAACACGGCGTCGATCGCCGAACCCAGCAGCGGCGCGATCGACAGCACCCTGAGGGTGTCGAACTGCTTGTCGTCGCTGATCGGCACGGTGTTGGTGACGATCACTTCGCGGATCGGGCCGTTCTTGAGGCGGTCGACCGCGGGGCCCGACAACAGGCCGTGGGTGGCCGCGATGATCACCTCGTCGGCGCCGCGCGACATCAGCAGTTCGGCGGCCGACACCACGGTGCCGGCGGTGTCGATCATGTCGTCGACGAGGATGCACGTGCGGCCCGCGACCTCACCCACCACCTCGGTGGCCACCGCGACGTTGTGCGTGCCCTTGGGTCGCCGCTTGTCGATGAACGCAAGGTCGACGCCGAGACCGTGCTGGTCTTCGAGCTTCGTGGCGTAGCGGCGCGCCAGCTTGCCGCCGCCGGCGTCGGGCGACACGACGGTGACTTCGCCTTGCAGCGTGGGGCCGAGGTAGTCGGTGATCACCGGCACCGCGGTGAGGTGGTCGACCGGGAAGTCGAAGAAGCCTTGGATCTGTCCGGTGTGCAGGTCGACGCTCACCACACGATCGGCGCCGGCCGCGGTGATCATGTCAGCCACCACGCGCGCCGAGATCGGTTCGCGTCCTTCGGCCTTGCGGTCCTGCCGTGAATACCCGTAGTAGGGGCACACCGCGGTGATGCGCTTGGCCGACGCGCGCTTGGCCGCGTCGATGAGCAGGAGTTGCTCCATGATGCGGTCGTTGATCGGGTCGCAGTGGCTCTGGAACACGAACACGTCGCAGCCGCGCACGTTCTCGCCGAGCCGGCAATAGATCTCGCCGTTGGCGAACGTGGAGACCATCACGTTGGCGAGCGGGATGTCGAGCCGCTCGCCCACCTCTTCGGCGAGCTCCCGATGGCCGCGGCCCGCCACGAGCACAAGATGCTTGCGGGTGACGAGCTCGCGCTCCATGGCTTCTCCTCATGCTGGTCTGGCTACTCGTCCGGGCTGGTGGGTGGTACGGACGGATCGGACTGCTTCGCCGGACGTACATACTGCTCGCGCGCGACCCGTGCAGGCACGCCTCGCACGAGCGCGCCGGGCGGCACGTCGCCCGTGACCACCGCGCCGGCCGCGGTGGTGGCGTCGTCGCCGATCTTCACGGGCGCCACGATCGTGGAGTTCGAGCCGGTAAACACCCGGTCGCCGACGGTGGTGTGGTGCTTGTTGGCACCGTCATAATTCGCAAAGACGGTGCCCGCACCGATGTTCGACCCGGCGCCGATCGTCACGTCGCCGAGGTAGGCGAGATGGTTCGCCTTGGCGCCCTCGCCGAGCTCGGCGTTCTTGGTCTCGACGAAATCGCCGAGGTGCACACCCGCACCGAGGCGGGTGCCGGCGCGCAGGTGGGCGAAGGGCCCGACGAGGCACTCGTCGCCGACCTCGGCCTCACGCACCACCGAGCTCTGGATCACCACGTCGCAGCCGACCACAGAATCGACGATCCGCGTGTACGGCCCGATCACCGAGCCCGCCCCCACACGCGTGCGGCCTTCGAGCATCGTGCCGGGGAGCAATCGCACGTCGGCCTCGAGCTCCACCGTGGCATCGACGTAGGTGGACGCGGGATCGACGATCGACACGCCCTCGCGCATCCAGCGCAGGTTGATGCGCTCGCGCAACACCGCCTCGGCCGACGCGAGCTGCGCGTGGTCGTTGACGCCAAGCGCCTCGGTGGCCACCGACGCCACGCTGGCGACCACGCGGTGACCGGCGCCGCGCAACACCTCGATGGCATCGGTGAGGTAGTACTCGCCTTGCGCGTTCGACGACGTGATGCGGCGCAGCGCGGGCGCCAGCAAATTGCGCTTGAAGCAGTAGATCGACGTGTTGATCTCGTTGATCGCGAGTTCTTCTGGCGTGGCGTCGGCGTCTTCGACGATTCGGGCCACGTGGCCGTCGCGGTCGCGCACCACGCGCCCCAACCCGGTGGGGTCGTCGAGCTCGGCGGTGAGAATTGCCGCAGCCGCGTCCTCGTCACGCTGGGCTCGAGCGAGCGCGGCGAGCGTCTCGGGGAGGAGCAGCGGCTGGTCGCCGGCGAGCACGATCACGTCGTCTTCGCGGTCGGGGTCGTCGAAGTGCGCCGCGGTGAGGGCCACGGTGACCGCGTCGCCGGTGCCGCGCGGCACGGTCTGTTCGATGAACTCCACCGGCATCGAGTCGGGGAGCTGCGGTGCCAGCGCGCTGCGCACCGCGTCGGCGCCGCGACCGACGACCACGATCACGCGCTCGAGCGGCAGCGCCGATAGCGAGTCGACCACGTGGAGCACCATCGGCTTGCCACACAGCGTGTGCAGCACCTTCGGTGTGCGCGACCGCATGCGCGTGCCGTCGCCCGCGGCGAGCACGATCGCCGAGATCGGGCGGTACGGGCTCACGGCATTCCTCCCGTGGACGTGCCGATAGCTGCGCCAAACGGCGGGCCAAAGGCTGTGAACGTGCGGTGCGTTTGGTGGCGAGGCGGCGCGCACGCGCCCCGCGCTCGGGGGCAGGGATTCGAACCCCGACCTGCGGGTACCAAAAACCCGTGTGCTGCCGTTACACCACCCCCGAATAGAACGGCTCCACCGTAGTTGAGCGAGTCACGCCCGGAGCGCGGATTCGCCGCCCTCACGAGTGCTCCGGTACCGTCGCTGGCGCCATGGGAAGTCTGATCAAAAAGCGCCGCAAGCGCATGCGCAAGAAGAAGCACAAGAAGCTTCTCAAGAAGACGCGCTGGCAGCGTCGCACCCAGGGCAAGTAGCTCCCAGCCGCACCCCTACTCCGCTTCGAGTGGGAGCGGGGCGTTGTCGGTGCTGTGGTGGCCCGCGAGCACCATCGCGATCGCGCACAGCACCAGCGCGCCGCCGCCGAGCTGCGCCGCGCTCACGGTTTGGTGGAACCACCAGAACGCGCCCACGGTGGACACCACCGGCCCGGCGAGCGTCATCAACGACGTCACGTTGACGTTGATGTAGCGCGTCGCCCAGGTCATGGAGCCGTGGCCGATCGCTCCCGGCCCGAGGATCAGGCAGAACAGCCAGAGCCAGTCGGTGCCGTGGAACGCGGTGACGGGGTCGGCTGCAAACAGCGCGTACGGCGTGATGGCCACGGCGGCGGTGGCGACGACCGCGGTCATGAACGCGAACGCGGGCACTCCGTCGACGCGGCTGCGCTTCACGTAGAGGAAGTAGGCGGTCCATGCGAGCAGGCTTCCGGCCGCGAGCGCGTCGCCGAAGAACGAGTTCGAGCCACCGCCGCTCCCGGCGAGCACCACGATGGCCGTGCCGGCGAGCGCCAGCGCGAACCACAGGAAGTCGATGCGGCGGAGGTGGTCGCCGAACATGCGGCCCGCGAACAGCAGCACGAGCACGGGCGTGAGCGCGCCGATGAGCGTGGCGTTGGCAATGCTCGTGTGGTTGAACGACGAGAAGCCGAGCCCGATGTCGACGGCGAACAGCGCGCCGGCGGGAGCGGCAACCTTGATGATCGGCCACGTGAGCCGGCCACCACCGATGCGCAGGATCACGTACATCACGGGGATCGCGAACCACAGCCGATAGGTGGCCACGGTGATGCCGGGCAGTCCGGTGGCCTTCACGAACAGCGGCCCGACGCCCCAGATCAGCACGGCCACCGACGCGGCCACGAGTGGCAACGCGGCCGCCGGCTGCTCCGTCGACGCTGAGGGATGTGCGGCCGCAGTGGTCACGACACCGTCGCGATCGCGACGCATCGCGTCTCGAGCTCGGCGCGTACCTCGTGTGCGAGCTGCTCCGCGCCCGCGCGGTCGGGTGCGAGTGCGTAGTACGTGGAGCCGCTCCCGCACAGCGTCGGCAGCGTGCGCGCGAGCTCGCCGAACGCGTTGCGAAAGTCGACGAGGCGGGGCTCCACTGCGATCGCCGCGGGTGCGAGATCGTTCTGCCAGCTGGCTCCCCCCACTTGCGCCCATGCCGGCGGTGGTTCCACGAACTCGTACGCGTGCGGGCCACCCAACGCGTCCCACGCGCGGTACACCTCGGCCGTGTTGCAACCGAACGTCGGCGTAGCGAGCACGAGGAAGAGCGCCTCGCCGGCCGGCGCCGAGCGGTGGATACCGTCGCCGACCCCGGTCATGTGCACGACCTCGCCGCCGAAGCACACGGGCACGTCGGCGCCGAGCGACGCCGCGATCTCGTGCAGCTCGGCGTCGCTCTGGGTGGTGCGGAGCAGGCGGAGCGCCGCCGCAGCATCGGCGGAGCCCCCGCCCAGACCCGCCTCGGTAGGGATTTGCTTGCGGAGCCGCAGCCCAGCCGTGGAGCCGAGCGCGGCCCGGGCCTGCCACACGAGATTGTCCTCACCGGCGGGCGCGACACCCTCGGGCTCGATCACCAGCTCTGAATCGTGATGGCCCTCGAGGATCGAGAGCTCGTCGTGGGGTTCGTCGACGATGGCGACGAACGCGCGGAGCTCGTGATAGCCGTCGGGCCGGCGACCGAGCACGCGCAGCGACAACGTGACCTTGGCGCCGGCGCGCTCGGTGACCGCGCCGTTCACGGCACTTCGGCGTCGGCCCGCGCGAGCGCGGCCCACCCGTCGAGGCCCAACATCTCGGCGCGCGTCAATGGTTCGATGCCAGCAGTGGCAAGCACCGCGTCGGTGCGCTCGCCGAGCGCGCGACGCAACGACTGGCGCAACGACTTGCGGCGCGTCGCGAAACCCGCGCGCACGAGCACGAACATGCGCGCCGGATCGTCGACGTGCACGGGAGGTTGCGCGCGGCGGCGCATGCGCACGAGCACGCTCTCCACCTTCGGCCGCGGCATGAACACGGTTGCCGGCACCGAACCTACGAGCTCCGCCTCGCACGCGTACGCAACGTTCACCGACACCGAACCGTAGACGCGCGAACCCGGCGCGGCCGCAAGCCGTTCACCAACTTCGCGTTGCACCATCACGAGGAAGTCGTCGATCATCGGCGCGTCGCTGAGCGCGCGCAACAGCACGGGCACCGCAACGTTGTACGGAAGATTCGCGACCATCGACCACGTGCGCGTGCCACCGAGTAGTTGCGACCAGTCGACCGACAGCGCGTTGCCGTGCACCACGCGCACATCAAGACCGGAGGTCACCTCGGCGAGAACCGGAACGAGGTGTTGGTCGAGTTCGAGCGCCACCACGCGCGCGCCGGCGTCGGCGAGCGCGAGCGTGAGCGAGCCGAGGCCGGGGCCGACTTCGACGACCGACCGGCCCGCCAACGCGCGTTCACCCCCGCCGGCGAGGCGCACGATGCGGCGGGCGGTATTGGGATCGACCAGGAAGTTCTGGCCAAGCGCGCGGCTCGGCTTCAGACCGTGGGCATCGAGCAGCGCGCGGACCGTTGCCGGCGTGAGGAGTTGGCCCACCCCGGGCTCAGCTCAGGTACCGGCGCAGCGGCCCTGCCAGTGGCTGGCACCTTGCCACCGGTAGAGGTAGAGCGCGAGGAAGTCTTGGTACTTGTGCGCCGCGTACGCGGGGTTCACGCCCACCAGCGACGTGAAGCCGGTGACGCGGGCCACGTTGTTCCACGTCGAGCGAAGGAATTGATACGCACCGAAGTGCTCGTACGCGGGATCGATCGCGGTGTAGCCGCCGGCCGTATCGGACTCGAAATGGCGCGTGCACACGAGGAATGCAGTGTTCGGCGGTGCCGGATACGGCACGAACCAACGACCGCTGATGCCGTTCACCCACAACCCTCGGAACGTCGAGGTTTTCGGCGCAACCGTGAGCGGCGTGACGACCGCGGGAGCAGTGTGGCTCTTCGTCGCACGATGCACCGCAGTTGCGGCCGCGGCGGCGGTGCGATCGACGTTGCGCGTGCCGTTCGCAACGCGCGCGTTCGCGCTGTTCGTAGCCGACGCAATCACCGGCGTTGCCGCGACGACACCGGCGATCAAGATTCCGTACGCAAGTTGACGCGTGAGATACCAACGACGCCACCAACGTCGCGCGCGCAGATAGCCCGCCGCGGAATCACCGAAACTTCGCAGCGAAGGATGCACCACATCGCGATCCGGTGGCGCGATCGCAGCGAGCGCTTCGATGCCGTTGCCGACGCGCGGCATGACCGCGCTGATCGGATGCACGCGCACCGGCGCTTCGTCGTGTTCGCTCGGCGCGGTGGCGAGGCCGAGCCAGAGAAGGTCGCCGAGATCGATCTGCAGCTCGCTGGTTGTCCCGAGCGCGGCGCGTGTGGCCGGTGAGAGGTGCCGGCGATGGACGCGCCGGGTCGCCGACGCGGGCCCGTGGGCGCGCGAAACCGACCGAGGCGGCGTGCGAAGCAACAGTTGGTCGGAAATGGCTGGTGCGTCTCCTGCGTGTGCCCGTGGCTGGGGCGGGTCGTGGGATGGATTGCACCCGCTGGTGGGCCGCGCAGGATCAAGGTTGCGGCCCACTCCGCCCGCAGATGGCATTCACGGTAATTCCCGCTCGCTCCGGCCGCCAATCTCGACCGTGTGGGAACGTCGGACCGGGTCAGGGACCCAAGAACGTGGCCGCGGCATTGTGCGCGGTGATGCGGGCGGTGTCGGCAACTGCCTCGCCGCGCGCTGCCGCCAGGGCCGCCCCCACATCGACCACGTAGGCCGGCTGGTTGGCCTTGCCGCGGTGCGGCACCGGCGCGAGATACGGCGCGTCGGTCTCCACGAGCACGCGGTCGGCTGGCGTGCGCGCCGCGGCCGCGCGCAACTCGTCAGCGGCCTTGAACGACACGATGCCCGAGAATGACAACGAGCATCCGAGCTCGAGTGCGAGATCGGCTTCAGCCGGTCCACCGCTGAAGCAGTGCACCACGGTGCCGCGCGGCACACCGTGCTCACGCAGTGTCGCGAACGTCGCGTCCCACGCGTCGCGCGTGTGGATCACGAGCGGAAGGTCGAGCTCGTGCGCGAGCGCGATTTGGCGCGCGAACGCGTCGGTCTGCGCGTCGAGCGGCGAGTGCTCGTAGTAGAGATCGAAACCGGCTTCACCTATCCCGACGATGCGCGCATCGCGACCACCACGCGCGAGCGCGACGAGCTCGTCCCACTCCTCGTCGAGCTGGCTCGCCTCGTGTGGATGCAAACCGACAGTGGCGTACACGTCGTCGTAACGCGACGCGAGCGCGACCGCTTCACGCGATGTCGCGAGATCGGTACCGACACACACCATCCAGTCGACTCCCGCGTCGCGCGCGGCCGCGACGAGCACGTCGGGATCGACACTCTCGCCGTGACGGCTCGGCTCGAGTTGCAGATGGCAGTGCGCGTCGACCCACATCCGATGACCGGCGCGGTCAGGCCGGCGCGTCCGCGCCGGCGTTGTCGAAACGCGGGAACAGTGCGGCACCCTTGGTGACCGTGGCGCCGTCGCGCAGCCGGCCCCACGACGCCGCCTCCGGGAGGAGCTGATCGCGCACGCTGCCGGTCTGGCCCAGGCGCGTCCAGAGCTCCTCGGTGGCCCGAGGAATCGCGAACGCCGCCAGCACCGTGGCCACCCGCAGCGCCTCCAGGCAGTCGCCCAAGACGCCGCGAACGGCCTGGTCACCGGCCTTGTGGAGCTTCCAGGGCTCCGAGGCCTCGATGTAGGCGTTGGCCTCCCGGAGCACGTCCCACACCGCACCGAGACCGCCCGAGAAGTCGAGCTGATCCATGGCCGCGGCACAGCGCTCGTAGGCCGCGTCAACCGCGGCCCGCAGCGGTCCGTTGGCCCGTTCGATCGGCACCACACCGTCGCAGTAGTTGGTGACCATGTTGAGCACGCGGCTCGCGAGGTTTCCGTAGTTGTTCGCGAGGTCGGCGTTGTAGCGCGCGGCCATCGCCTCGTAGCTGAAGTCGCCGTCGGGGCCGAACCGCTGGTCGGCGAGGAAGTGATACCGGTAACCGTCGACGCCGAAGTCGGCCACGAGATCGGCCGGGAAGATCTGGTTGGCCTTCGTCTTGCTCATCTTCGCGCCGCCGACGAGCAGCCAGCCGTGAGCGAACACGTGCTGCGGCGGGTCGATACCGGCGGCCATCAACATCGCCGGCCAGAAGACCGCGTGGAAGCGCAGGATGTCCTTGCCCACGAGGTGGTAGTTCACCGGCCAGTAGCGCGCGAAACGTTCGGGATCGGTGCCGAGCCCCACCGCGGTGCAGTAGTTGATGAGCGCGTCGAACCACACATAGGTGACGTGCGCGTCGTCCCACGGCACCGGCACACCCCACGTGATCGACGTGCGGCTCATCGAGAAGTCGCGCAGGCCTTGGCGGATGAAGCCCTTCACCTCGTTCATGCGCGAGTCGGGCTGCACCGCATCGGGATGCGCGTCGTAGTAGTCGAGGAGGCGCTCACCGAAACGCGACAGCCGGAAGAAGTAGTTCTCCTCCACCACATGTTCCACCGGCCGCTCGTGGATCGGGCAGAGGCCGTCGACGAGTTCGTCCTCGGTGTAATAGGCCTCACACGACACGCAGTAGAGGCCTTCGTAGGTGTCGAGCTCGATGTAGCCGTTGTCGCGAATACGGGTGAGGAGCTCCTGCACGGCCCGGTAGTGGCGGGGCTCGGTGGTGCGGATGAAGTCGTCGTAGGAGATGTCGAGCAGCTCCCACACCTCGCGAAAGCGAGCCGAGGTGCGGTCGGCCCACTCGAGCGGCGTGACCCCCTGGGCCTCGGCGGCCCGCTGGATCTTGAGCCCGTGCTCGTCGGTGCCGGTGAGGAAGAACACGTCGTCGCCGTGCTGGCGGCGCCACCGGGCCAGCGCGTCGGCCGCGATCGTGGTGTACGCCGTGCCGATGTGGGGCACGTCGTTCACGTAGTAGATCGGCGTCGTCACGAAGAAGGGCTGGGCCACAGGATCATTCTCGCGTGCCGCGATCAGCGGGCCGGTCTGCGTTTCGACATGGCCACCGCGCGGTCGTAGGCGGCGCGCCGGTCGAGCCCGAATTCCACGTGCACGGCATCGGCCACATCCCGCACTCGGAGGCCGGCCGCCACCAGCTCCGCAATCCGGGCATCGACGGTTGCCTCGTCGGCCACGACGGCTTCGGCGTCGCTTCGCCCGCCGACCACCACCACGCATTCGCCTCGGGTTTCGATCACGGCCGACTCCATCATCGCGATCAGCTCGTCGACGCTGCCGCGATACGCCGACTCGTGCAGCTTCGTGAGCTCGCGCAGCACCGCGGCCGGCCGCTCCCCACCGACTACGTCGCGTAGGTCGGCGAGCGTGGCCGCGAGCCGGTTCGCGGTCTCGAACAGCACGGTCGTGTGCCCGGCGTCGGCGACCGATTGGAGCTGCTCACGGCGGGCCCGGCCCTTGCGTTCGAGAAAGCCGAGGAAGGTGAACGGCTGGGTCGGCAGCGCCGAGAGCACAAGCGCGGTGACCACGGCGCTGGGCCCGGGAACGCACTCCACCGTCACGCCTGCGTCGGCACACGCGCGCACGATTCGTTCGCCGGGGTCACTGATGCCCGGCATGCCTGCGTCGCTCACGTAGGCAACGCGCGCGCCACTGGCGATCTGCTCGACCACCGCCGCCGACAACTCCGCCTCGTTGTGCCGGTGCAACGTGCGGAGGCGATCGCGCGCCGGGATGTCGCAATGCGAAAGGAGCGCGCGAGTACGCCGTGTGTCCTCGGCGTAGATGACGTCGGCGTCGCGCAACGCCTCGACCGCGCGTGGGCTGAGATCGCCGAGATTGCCAATCGGCGTGCCTACGAGGACGAGCGCTCCGCTGTCGCTGAGCTCGTCCTCGCACGGCCGTTCTTCACCCCCGCTCGCCTTCGGCTCGCGCCCCGAAGGGCTCCTGGGGCTAGGCACGCACCTCGACCTCGTCCCCCACGCGCAGACCCCAGCGGTCGAGACAACCCGCTTGGCCCTCGATCACGAACGCCGCGCGGCGCACCACCTTCGACACCCGGCGGGGGCGCAGCGTGGCCGTGTACACCACTCGGCCCGACCGGTCGCAGAACGCCACGTCGATCGGGAAGCGCATGCCGAACGTGTGCACACTGCGGCAGCCCTGCAACACGAAGGCGCCCTCCACCGCGTCGCGTCCGGTCAGTCCGCGGCGCTTGGCGCGGCGCGATCGAGCGAGCTCGGCCGCCGCCAACACGTCGTCACCTCGAACAAGCCATGCCACCGGAGCGAGCTCCCATCGACTGCCGCTCGGCAACGTAGCGAAGAGCGCGCGGTCGCTTTCAGTCGTCGCCAGGGTTGTCCGCGCCGAGTGCCGGTGGCCGGCGACGCACGGTCGCAGGCGTGCGCGCGAGGCGCAGCGGCGAGCGGATCGACGGGAACACGCCCGCGTCGTCATGCAGCTCCACCACCGGCTCGACGCCGAGCGCGGTGGCGAGTTCCACCGCCTCGGCGACGCTGTTGATCCCGCCGGCAGGCACTCCGGCTCGCGTCAGCTCGGGTACCCAGTGCGCGCGAGGTCGGGCCACGAACGCGGCGCGCAGCACCGGGTCGAGCTCGTCACGGTGCGCCACCCGCGCGCCGTTGGTGGCGAAGCGATCATCGGCCGCGAGGTCAGGTCGTTCGAGCACGCTGGCGATCGCCGCGAATTGGCGGTCGTTGCCGCACGCCACGATGAAGTCGCCGTCGGCAGCCGGGTACACGCCATAGGGAACGATCGACGGATGATCGTTGCCGAGGCGCGTCGGGTTCTGGCCGGCGAGGAGATAGCCGCTCATCTGGTTCACGAGCGCGGCGAGCGCGCAGTCGAGCAGCGACACCTCGAGGTGCTGCCCGCGACCGCTGCGCTCACGCTCCTGCAACGCGGCGAGCACACCAATGGTGACGTACAGCGAGCAGAGCACGTCGACCGCGGCGACACCGACCTTGGTGGGTGGGCCGTCGGCGTCGCCGGTGATACTCATCAAGCCGCTCGCGCCTTGCACGAGCAGGTCGTAGCCGGGCAGCTCCCGCGCCGCCGGCGTGGAGCCGAAGCCAGTGATCGTGCACACCACGAGACGCGGGTGGCGCGCCACGAGGTCGGCGGGATCCATCCCCCAACGCGCCATCGTTCCAGGCTTGAAGTTCTCGACGAGCACGTCGGCGCCGTCGAGCATCGCAAGGATCGGCGCGCGGCCTTCGGGCGTCGTGAGGTCGGCAGTGATGGATCGCTTGTTGCGGTTCGTCGCCTGGAAGTAGGTGCTGGTGCCGTCCACGAACGGCGGTCCCCAGGTGCGCGTGTCGTCACCGACGTGAGGACGCTCGATCTTGACGACGTCGGCTCCAAGATCGCCGAGGATCATCGTGGCGTGCGGGCCGGCGAGCACTCGTGACAGATCGACCACGGTGATGCCATCCAGCGCACCAGGAGTGGGCGCCTCGGCCATCGCGGTAGTTCAGCATGCGAGCCGACGTGCTGCGGGCTCCTCGCCCAGGAGGCCCGCAGCCGCGTCGTTCAACTCGAGCTTGGCCCCACGCTGCGACGCGATGCGGGGGGAGACGCCGCGATGCGCAGGGCCATGCGGAGATCTTGCCCCGGGCACGTAACGGGTGCGTGACCTGGCGGCGAACAACACGTGTCGCTCACACGACGTCTCGACCGCGCCGTGTGGCTCGGCGCGAGACTCGCTGAGACGAGTGTTGTGGAAGGGGCGCGGCGAGCGGAGCAGCCCGGGAGCGACGAAGGAGTGACCCGGGTGCGCAGTGAGCTCGCCGCCGAGCGCAGCGAGGCAAATGGACATGCGCATTTTGATCACCAATGACGACGGGATCGAGTCGGAGGGGCTGCACGTGTTGGCCCGCGCGATCGCCAAGGCCGGGCACGACACGGTGGTCGTGGCACCCAACTCCGACCGCAGCGGGGTGGGCGCAGCGCTCGGTCTCGTACACGCTGACCAGCACCTCGACGCCCGTCGGGTGGAGGTCGTCGATCTCGACGTGCCCGCCTACGCGCTCGACGGTCCTCCGGGAATGTGTGTGGTTGCCGCCCGCCTCGGGGCGTTCGGCGATCCGCCCGAGCTCGTCGTGTCGGGCATCAATGCCGGCCTCAACACCGGACGGTCGATCCTGCACTCCGGAACGGTGGGTGCCTGCCTCACCGCGCAGAACTTCGGCATCTCCGGGCTCGCGGTGAGCGTCGACGCCGATCGCGAGACCGGGCAGTGGCCGTGGACGATCGCGGCCGACCTCGCGGTGGATGTGCTCGATCGTTTCGCCGACGCACCGCCGCGCACGGTGATCAATCTCAACGTGCCCGGGCGCGCGCCGGTGCTCGGCGTGCGCTGGGCGCGCCTCGCCGCGTTCGGCGCGGCGCGCGCCGCAGTCGCCGAGACTCTTGACGGACGGCTGCAATTCGAGTTGCAGGCCACCGGCGCCACGCCCGCGCCCGACTCCGACCAGGGAGTGGTGGAAGCCGGCTACGCGTCGATCACCACGATCATCGGCATCGCCGAGGCCTGGCCACCCGAGCTCGAAGGACCGACCACTGTGGAGGCACGCGTCGTGCCCGGCGCGCCGTTCGAAGCCGTGCACACCCTCCCCGACGCCTCACTCCCCCGCTGGCTCCACCGCCCCCTCGCCGCCGCGAACCCGGTGGTCCCATCAGAATGACGATTTCGTCATCGTGATGGGACCACCGAGCGCTCGGCTCGCGGTGCGGGCGCGTCAGCCGAGACCGGCGGAGAGGAAGCGGTAGCCCATCCCGGGCTCGGTCACGAAGTACTTGGGGCGTGACGGCTCCGGTTCGAGCTTGCGGCGCAACGCGGCGAGGTACACGCGCAGATACTCGGTCTGGGTCTCGTAGCCAGGGCCCCATACCTCCTGCAGCAGCATCTTCTGGCTGACGAGGCGGCCCTCGTTGCGCACGAGCACCTCGAGCACGTGCCACTCGGTGGGCGTGAGGCGCACCGCCGCGCCGTCGCCGCGCTGCACCTGTTTTGCTGCGAGGTCCACGACGAAATCCGCGGTGGCGATCGTCGGTTCGTCGTGACCGTCACTCGCCCGCCGCAACGCCGCCCGCACGCGCGCGAGGAGCTCGTCCATGCCGAACGGCTTGGTCACGTAGTCGTCGGCGCCGAGGTCGAGCGCCGCCACCTTCACGCGTTCCTCGTCGCGCGCCGACAGCACCACCACCGGCACCTTGCTCCAGCCCCGCAATGCTTCGAGCACGCGCACACCGTCGAGATCGGGAAGGCCGAGATCGAGCACGACGAGATCAGGGTGGGCACGCGCGGCCTGTTCGAGCCCCTTCGCACCGTCGGCCGCCACCACCACCTCGTAGCCGCGCGCTTCCAGGCTGATGCCGAGCGCGCGTGCGAAACGCTCCTCGTCGTCGACCACGAGGATCTTGGTGGTCACCTCCACCCCCGCTCGCAGGGACTCACGCGCTCGCCTCGTGCGGCTCCGGGTGCACGGGCTCGGGCGGCTCGACGGGTTCGGGAACGGTCACCGGCGCGCCGATGGGCACGACCACCACCATCGTGGCCCCGCCACCTGGCGTGTCCTCGATACGCAGCTCACCGCCCATCGCCTCGATGAAGCCCTTGGCGACGGCGAGTCCGAGCCCCACGCCGAGGCCCGATGGCTGATCGCCGAGGCGCTGGAACGGGAGCACCACGCGCTCGCGCTCGCTCACCGGGATGCCGGGGCCACGGTCGACGATCCGCAGATGCATGCGATCGCTGAGGGCCGCGACCTCGATGCGCACGGGCACACCCGGGGGCGTCCACCGCAGCGCGTTGCCGATCAGATTGGCGAGCACCCGCTCCAACAGCGCGGCGTCGATCGTCATCAACGGCAGACCTTCGGCGACGTCGACCGCCACCGCGTCCTGTGCCGGCCGCAGCGACGCCAGCGCCGAGCCCACGATCTCTTCCACGTCGACGATCTGGGGCCGCGTCGCGACCTCGCCCGAGCGCAGACGGCTCATGTCGAGCAGATTGCCGACGAGATCGTTGAGCCGCGCGGCCTCGTCGTCGATCGTGCGCAGCAACTCCTCACGCGCGTCCTCGGGCCATTCCACGTCGGTGGCGAGCAGGCTCGTGGCCGCAGCGCGGATCGACGCGAGCGGGGTGCGCAGGTCGTGGCTCACCGCCGCGAGCAGCGCGTTGCGGAGCTCGTTGGCGCGGGCCTGCGCGATCGCCTGTTCGGCTTCGCGCTGCAACAGCCGGCGGTGGCGCGCGAGCGCGATCTGCGTGGTGAACGACGCGAGCACCTCGCGTTCCTCAGCCGTGAGGCCGCGGCCCGACCAGGCAAGGCATGCATCGCCCGGCACGTTGACGGCGAGCTCGGGATCGAACGAGGCGTCATCCAGCGCGTTGCCAGCCCCGTCGGCCGCGTCGCCGGCGATCGTGCTCGGCTCGCCGCCCGGAGCGCGGGCTTCCACGTGCCACGCGCCGTCGTCGCCGCGAGCGAGCACCCGCACGTTGTCGAACGCGAATGTCGAGCCGATCTGCTCGAGCAGGCGCGGCAGCGGATCGGGATCGTCCACGGTGATGCCGGCCATCGTCGCCAGCATGCGCGCCTCGGCACGCGCCTGGTAAGCCTCGGCGCGACGCCCGGCCGCAAGGTCGACGAGCACGCTCACCACGCCACC
This sequence comes from Acidimicrobiia bacterium, assembly GCA_036501845.1. GTDB lineage: Bacteria > Actinomycetota > Acidimicrobiia > IMCC26256 > PALSA-610 > JBBREP01. Next base: position 106,561 of record DASXZO010000036.1, read on the forward strand.
GATCACCAGGAAGGCAACGAGCGCGAGCACGTCACGACCGTTCGAGATCGTGAACGTGTGGATTGGTGGCGCGAAGTAGTAGTTGAGCAAGAGGAAGCCGAACACCGACGCAACGAGCGCCGGCAGCACACCGCCGATCGTCGCGATCAATACGACCGCGAGCAGGTAGCACAGGATCGCGTTCTGGAAACCGAGCGAGTGCCGCGCCGGGATGAGGCAGAGCGTGAGGAGGGGCAGGCCGACGACCGCCAGCACGAACCCGGCGATGCGCCGTTTCCGGCCCACCGACACGAAGCGAGGCAGGCGGGTGAACGTGCGCACCTGCGCACCACCTTCGTCGGCGAGACTCGGGCTCGAGATCACGTGCACGTCGAGCCGCCCCCGCGCGTTACGGAGCAGCTTGCGCACCACCGAGCCGCGCCACATTTCAGTGACACGCGATTCGCGGCTCGCACCGAGCACCACCTGCGTGGCGTTCTCCGCAGTGGCGACATGCAGCAATGCATCGGCCACGTCGGTGCCCGTCACCTCCACGTAGCGGCCGCCCACCTCTTCGAGCAACGACACCCGCTGCGCGATTGTTTCCGCGTCACCGGCGTGGCCGGCCCGAAGGCCGTCGCTGCGCACCACGTGCACGCCGATGAGCTCGCCGTGGGCGCGGCGCGCCATGCGCGCAGCCCGGCGGATCAGGTCGTCGCCGCCCGGCGCGCCCGTAAGCGCAACCACCACGCGCTCCTTCGTCTCCCACGCGGTGTCGATGTCGTGGCGCTCGCGGTAGTCGAGCAACGACGCGTCGACCTTGTCGGCGAGCCACAGGAGCGCGAGCTCGCGCAACGCGGTGAGGTTGCCGACGCGGAAGTAGTTGCCGAGCGCGGCGTCCACCTTGTCGGAGGCGTAGATGTTGCCGTGTGCCATGCGCCGACGCAGCGCCTCCGGCGTCTGGTCGATGAGCTCCACCTGGTCGGCGCTCCGCACCACGCCGTCAGGCACCGTCTCCTGCTGATCGATGCCAGTGATCTGCTCGACCACGTCGTGGAGCGACTCGAGATGCTGGATGTTCACGGTGGAGATCACGTCGATGCCCGCGTCGAGCACCTCCACCACATCCTGCCAACGCTTCTCGTTGCGCGAGCCGGGCACGTTGGTGTGGGCGAGCTCGTCGATGAGCGCCACTGCGGGCTTGCGGGCGATCAGCGCGTCGACGTCCATCTCGTCGAACGACGTGCCGCGATACTCGAACCGTCGCCGCGGGACCACGTCGAGCTCGCCGACCTGCGCGGCGGTGTTCGGCCGCGCGTGCGTCTCGACGTAGCCGACGACCACGTCGGTGCCGCGCGCGGCGCGCCGGCGACCTTCGTTGAGCATCGCGAACGTCTTGCCGACGCCGGGCGAGGCACCGAGATAGACGCGCAAGTGCCCTCGGGCCACGCTGCTATCCGAGCTTGTCGAGCGCGAGGTTCACATCGAGCACGTTGACAACCGGTTCGCCGATGAACCCGAGCGCACGATCAGACGTGTGCTGGTGGACGATTCCCATCACCTGCGCAAGCGTAAGGCCACGCGCCTTGGCCACCCGCGCTGCTTGGAGCCGGGCGTTTGCGGGCGAGATGTCGGGGTCGAGACCCGAGCCCGACGAGGTCACGGCGTCGACCGGCACGGCGTAGTTCGCCGGCAGTCCGTTGAAGGCGCGGTACGCCTTGGCGTCGGCCTCCACCGCGGCCAGGAGCTTGGGGTTCGACGGCCCGAGGTTCGACGCGGCACTGCCGTTGGCGTTGTACGGCGAATCGAGCGAGTCGGATGGGCGCGGCTGGAAGTAGCGGGGTTCGGGGTTGCCCTTGGCGTCGACGAACTGCTGGCCGATGAGCGACGAGCCAACGACCGTGCCCGCCTTGTCCTTCACGAGCGAGCCGTTCGCCTCGTGGTTGAACAGCAGTTCGGACGCGCCCGTGACTGCGAGCGGATAGACGAGACCGAGCAAGACCGTGAGCGCGATCGTCATCAGCAGCCCGGTGACGAGCTGGCGTTGCATCTACTTCACCCCCATCGCGCTGATGATGAGGTCGATCAGCTTGATGCCGACGAACGGGGCGACGATCCCGCCGGCGCCGTAGATCAGCAGGTTGCGCCGCAGGATCGCGGCCGCGCCCATCGCTCGGTACTTCACGCCACGGAGCGCGAGTGGGATCAGCATCACGATGATCAGCGCGTTGAAGATGACCGCCGACAGGATCGCCGAGTGCGGGTTGTTGAGCCGCATGATGTTGAGCGTCTTCAACTGCGGAAACACGCCCTGGAACATCGCCGGGATGATGGCGAAGTACTTGGCGATGTCGTTCGAGATCGAGAACGTGGTGAGCGACCCCCGTGTGATCAGCAACTGCTTGCCGATTTCGACGATCTCGATGAGTTTCGTGGGATTCGAGTCGAGGTCGACCATGTTGCCGGCCTCTTTGGCGGCCTGCGTGCCGGTGTTCATGGCCACGCCCACATCGGCTTGCGCGAGCGCGGGCGCGTCGTTCGTGCCGTCGCCGGTCATGGCCACGAGGAAGCCGCCCTGTTGCTCCTTCTTGATCAGGGCCATCTTGTCTTCGGGGGTGGCCTCCGCAAGGAAGTCGTCGACGCCGGCCTCGTCGGCGATTGCGCGCGCGGTGAGCGGGTTGTCGCCGGTGATCATGATCGTGCGGATGCCCATGCGGCGCATCTCGTCGAAGCGCTCGCGCATGCCCTGCTTCACCGTGTCCTTGAGGTGAATCACACCGAGCACACGCGTACTGCCGTCGCGACCCTCGGCAACCGTCAGCGGCGTGCCGCCGTTCGTGGCAATGCCCTCCACGATCGGCGCGAGGTCGGGCGGCACGTGGCCGCTCTGCTCCTCCACCCAGCGCTGTACTGAATCGGCCGCCCCCTTGCGAATCTCGCGATGTCCCACACCTGGGTCGTCGAAGTCGATGCCCGACATCCGGGTCTGCGCGGTGAACGCCACGAGCTCGGCGCCTTCGATCTCCTGGGACTGCAGGCCGTAACGCTCCTCGGCGAGCGTCACGATCGAACGGCCCTCGGGGGTTTCGTCGGCGAGGCTCGACAGCAACACGGTCTCGGCGAGCTCCTGCTCGCTCACGCCACCCACGGGGATGAACTCCGCAGCCATGCGGTTGCCGTAGGTGATCGTGCCGGTCTTGTCGAGCAGCAGCGTGCTGCAGTCGCCTGCAGCCTCGACCGCGCGACCGCTCATGGCGAGCACGTTGCGCTGCACGAGCCGGTCCATTCCGGCAATGCCGATCGCCGACAGGAGCGCACCGATCGTGGTGGGGATCAGGCACACGAGCAACGCGACCAGCACCGTGATCGATTGCTGCGCGTGCGAATAGATCGCGAAGGGCTGCAGCGTCACCACCGCGAGCAGGAAGATGATCGTGAGCCCCGCGAGCAAGATGTTGAGCGCGATCTCGTTCGGTGTCTTCTGCCGGCTCGCGCCCTCGACCAACGCGATCATGCGATCGAGGAAGGTCTCGCCCGGCTTCGAGCTCACCTGCACCACGATCTGGTCCGACAGCACCCGCGTGCCACCGGTGACCGAGCAGCGGTCACCGCCCGACTCGCGAATCACCGGCGCCGATTCACCGGTGATGGCCGACTCGTCGACCGACGCGATCCCTTCCACGATGTCGCCGTCGCCCGGGATGAGCTGGCCCGCGTCGACCACGCAGAGATCGCCCACCTGGAGCTGGGTCGACGGCGTCGCCTTCACCGACCCGTCGCTCTGACGTACGTAGGCAACGGTCTCCGAACGCGTCTTGCGCAGCGTGTCGGCCTGGGCCTTGCCGCGACCTTCGGCGACCGCCTCGGCAAAGTTGGCGAACAGCACGGTGAACCACAGCCATACCGCGACGAGTGCGGCAAAGCCGTCGGTGTCGCGAATCGCGAGAAACGTGGTGAGCACACTGCCGATCTCGACGACGAACATCACCGGATTGCGCGCCATCTGACGCGGATCGAGCTTGATCAACGCGTCGATCACGGCGCGCCGCACGATCTTCGGCTCGAACATCGACGCCGACTTGCGCTTCGAATGCGAGCCGATTGCCGCCTGGTCGGCAGCCGGCGCTTCGGGGACCTCTTCGAGTGTGGTCTCGGTTGCCATCTCGCTCACCGACTCCTAGAACTTTCCGACGAGGTGCTCGACGATCGGCCCCAGCGCGACCACCGGGAAGAACGTGAGCCCCACCACAACGATCACCACGCCCACGAGGAGGGCGCTGAACAGGGCGGTGCCAGTGGGGAACGTGCCCGCCGAAGCCGGCACCGGTTGCTTGCGGCCCAGTGAGCCGGCGATCGCGAGCACGGGGATCATCAACAGGTAGCGACCCACGAGCATGCAGATGCCGAGCGTGGTGTTGAACCATTGCGTGTTGCCGTTGAGGCCACCGAACGCGGACCCGTTGTTGTTCGACGCGCTCGTGAACGCGTACGTCATCTCGGTGAGGCCGTGCGGTCCGGTATTGCCGAGTGACGACGTGGCGGTTTTGAGCACGATCGAGATGCCGGCGAACACGAGGATCGCGAGCGGCACCACGAGGATGTAGAGCACGACAAGCTTCATCTCGGCGGCTTGGATCTTCTTGCCGAGATACTCCGGTGTGCGGCCGACCATCAGGCCCGCGATGAACACGCTCAGCAGCGCGAAGATCAGCATGCCGTAGAGCCCCGACCCGGTGCCGCCGGGGTCGACCTCGCCGAACATCATGTTCACGAGCGCGGTACCGCCGCCGAGTGGGGTGAGGCTGTCGTGCGCGCAGTTGACCGCGCCGGTCGAAGTGCCTGTCGTGCTGGCGACGAACACACCGCAGCCCTGCGAACCGAGCCGGGTCTCCTTGCCCTCCATGTTGCCGCCGCCCGAGTTCGCGCTCGTGGTCGACTGGGTGACCTGCGCGCTCGCGATCTTCGGGCTGCCGCGGCTCTCGAACGTCATCACCAGCGCCGCCGACGCGATCCAGAGCAGGAACATCGCTGCCAGCACCACCCAGCCCTGGCGCATGTCGCCCACGAGCTTGCCGAACATGAACGGGAACGAGAACGGGATGGCGAGCAGCAGCCAGATCTCGAGCACGTTGGTGAGGCCGTTCGGGTTCTCGTAGGGATGTGCCGAGTTGGCGTTGAGCGGGCCGCCGCCGTTCTCGCCGATCTCCTTGATGGCTTCCTGACTCGCGATCGGTCCCTGGGTGATTGTTTGGGTCTGGCCCGTGACCGTGTTGACCTTCTGCGGCGAGTGGAAGTTCTGGATCGCGCCCTGGCTGACGAGCACCAGCGCGAACACGAATGCCAGCGGCAGCAGCACTCGCGTGCACGTGCACACCAAGTCGACCCAGAAGTTGCCGATCGTGTTCGAACGCGTGCGGACGAGTCCGCGAATGAGCGCCACCGCGACCGCGGCGCCGGCCGCCGCCGACACGAAGTTGTGGAACGCGAGCCCGGCCATTTGCGTGAGATGGCTCACCGTGAGCTCGGGCACGTAGTTCTGCCAGTTCGTGTTCGTGAGGAAGCTCACCGCGGTGTTGAACGACAGTCCGGCGGGCACCGCGCTCTGGTTCGCCGGGTTCAACGGCAGAAGGTTCTGCACACGCAACTGCGCGTAGAGGATCAGCACCGACACCGCGCTGAACGCAAGCAGCGAGAGCGCGTACACGTTCCAGCGCTGCTCCCGCTCCGCATCGACACCAGTGACGCGATAGATCGCGCGGTCGATGGGGCCGAACACCCGGTCGCCGGGCGCAGGACCGTTGGCGTACACCTTGGCGAGATACGTGCCGAGCAGCGGCGTCGACACTGCAAGCAGCGCGACGATCAGCAGCAGCTGGAGCCAACCACTCATCAGAGCTTCTCTGGCGCGATCAGCGCGAACACGAGGTACGCGGCCACGAGGATCGACAGGATCAGTCCGAGCGCGTTGTCGTAACTCATGACCCCGCCCCGACCACGACGGGGTCGCTGCCGTTGCCGTGGCCATCCGACTCCGCGGGCACCGCGTCGGGCTCGCGCCCGCTCACCACCGTGGCGGTTTCGTCGGGTCCGATGATCTTGTCGCACGCATGCACAAACAAGGTGGCGAGCGCGAAGAACGCCACGATGATCGCTACGTACACGATGTCGGCCACAAGAGGCCCCTTTCACCTGTCGTTCGATTGGCCCGCGAGCACGATTCCGAGCTCGTCGGCAAGCGTCACTGCCACGCGGCGCTGCTCCGCGGACGCGTGCGACTCGTCGCCGGGCTGCAACAGGAGCCGGCCGAGCTCGCGGCCACCTCCGAACACCGGGAGGGCCAGGCCGTTGCGGGGCAGCGCGAAGCCGTCGCCGTCGAAGCGCAGCACTGTTCCGGTGAGCGCGCCGCGCCGGCCGAGCTGGGCCGTCGTGAGTTCAGACGACCACGACGTTCGGTCGTCGCCGTCGTTGGGCGCGGCCACGAACACGCAATCGTCGAGTGCGAGCATGCCGATGAGCTCGGCGCGCACCGCCGACACGATGTCTTCGCGCTCGGCACCTTGCGCGGCCAGCTCGGCCACGCGGAAGAGCCGCTGCAGCTCGTTGCGCGCCGCTCGCGCGTTCCGTTCGACGCGGCGCGATCTGAGCCCGACCTCGGCGGTGATCAACGCGACCACCACGAAGAGCACGAGCGTGACCACGTCGGAGCCACTGTTGATCTTCAGCGACTGGTACGGGATGGTGAAGAAGAAGTCGAACACCATCGCCGCGATCACTGCGCCCGCCGCTCCGGCCCACCTTCCGCCGATCACGGCGGCTGCGAGCACGGGCAGCACCAACACGAGCGCCACGTTGGCGTTGTGGATGTGATCGCGGAACGGCACGAGGGCGACCGCCACCAAGAAGGCACCCGCGGCGCCGGCGGTCACACCGGCTACCTCACGACCGACGCTCTCCGCACGTCGCCACGTAGTCACGATTCGGTTGTACGACGCGCTCAGCCGTTTTCCATCCGGCTTTACGGCGAATTGACGGCGCCGAACGGCGTTTTTGCGCGACCTACACGCGCGTCGCGCCGCGACAGGCCGTGGGGCTACACGTTGAAGCGGATCTCGAGCGTGTCGCCGTCGAGCACTTCGTATTCCTTGCCCTCGAGGCGGATCTTGCCCTGTTCCTTGGCCTTGGCCCACGAGCCGATCGTGAGCAGCTCGTCCCAGCGGATCACTTCGGCGCGGATGAATCCGCGCTGCAGGTCGCTATGGATCACGCCGGCGCATTCGGGCGCCTTGGCGCCGGCGCGGAAGGTCCACGCGCGCGATTCCTTGTCGCCGGTGGTGAGGAACGTGCGCCGTCCGAGCGCGTGGTAGGCCGCGCGAGCCAGGCGCGGGAGCACGCTCTCACCGATGCCGAATGTCTCGAGCATCTCGGGTCGGTCTTCGGGCGCGCACGACGCGATCTCGGCTTCGATCTCGATCGCCACCGCCAGCGCGTCGGCGCCGAACGGCGCCGCGATCGCGTCGGCGTCGCCGAGCTGCGACTCGTCGATTCCGAGCACCAGGAGCATCGACTTGTTCGTGAGCAGGAAGCACGGCACGAGCTGCGCGCGCACGTCGGCATCGAGGTCGCTCCGGAAGATCGGCACGCCGTCGCCAAGCGCGGCGTGGGCGCGCTCGAGCGCCGCCACTTCGGCCACGATCGCCTTGTCGCCGCTCTTGGCGGCGCGCCGCTGCTTGTCGAGCCGCTGTTCGACGGTCGCGAGGTCGGCCACCACCAGCTCGAGCTCGAGGCCTTCGAGATCGCCGCGCGGGTCGGCCGGACCGATCGCGCCGTCGTGGGCCCGCACCACGAAGCAGATCGCGTCGCAGTTCCGCAGTTCGCCGAGGAACTTCGCACCGAGGCCCTCCCCCGGCTTCGAACCCGGCGGGAGCGCGATATGGGCAAGCTGGAACCCGGTCGGCACCACTTTCTTCGATGCCGACATCACCGCGAGCTGCGCGAGCCGCTCGTCGGCCACGTGCGCGATGCCCAGCGCCTTTTCGAACACGCCCGGGTCGGGCAGCCCGGTGAGCGCGCTGAACAACAGGTTCGATCCCGCGTCCGACCAGCCGACGAGTCCGACGTTCTCCATCGCCTTCTACCGTAGGGCGGTTCTACGGTCGCGTCCGATGCCACGACATCGGTCGTTCGGCGTCGCCACAGCCATCGTTGCGCCGATCGCCGTCTCGCTGATCGGCGGCCGCACCTCGGGGCTCGCGGCCGCGGCGTCGGCGGCGCTCCGTTCGACTTCTTCTTCACGAAGCCCTACTACTCGCTGTCGATCGCTTGCGGCACGGCGCTGCAAGGACGGTTCGTGATCGAGCTGGTCGGCGGAATGTCCGGGCTCGCGATCGACCCCGACCGCCGGGCCCAAGCCCTCGCGCTGGCCGACCAACCCGGCACCGCCCTCGCCGCACCTCCGAGCTGACGCTCCGGCCGTTTGGCAATTTCGTTGGGAACGTGGCTGCGAAATTGCCAAACGGATTCGGTTCGGAGGCGGAGGGGGTCAGCGGGTAGCGTGCTCGGCCGTGAGCAAGAAGTCGAAGATGCGCCGCCTCAACGCCAAGCGTAAGAAGGCGAACCACGGCAAGCGTCCGCTGGCCGGCAAGCGCTCCTGAATCTCCGCCTGCGCTCACTGTCCCTCTCGCGCCGATCTTCACCGGGTGCCACCCATGGCTGACGTCGACGACGTCCACATACTCCCCGATCCCACGACGCACGAGCTGCTCCGCACGACGCTCGAGCGCGCCAACAAGGTGAGCAACCTGGCGCGCGCCGAGGCGCTGCGCCGCAACGTGTTCGCCGGGCGCGAGCTGCGCGAGCTGGTGAAGGACGTGGTGGAGAAGAACAAGCTGCACGACGCCTTCGTCACGCCGATCACCGAGCGCGTCGAGCAGTCACTCGAACGCCGCGCCGGCAAGCAGCCGAAGTTCTCCACCTACCAGTCGCTCACGCTTCCCGCCGGCGCGTTCAAGTGGAGCTCCGACGGCAAGGTCGCGCTCCCGACTGCGAAGGGCCGCCGCACGATCGCGGTGCGCGTCGACACGGCACGTGGTGGTCTGCGACCGCCGCTCGAAGGTCGTCCGGCGATGATCGTGTTCCGCAACGGCCAGTTCGACCTGCTCGCGGCCGACGTCGATCGCAACGTCTACGACGACGACGAAGACGACGAGGACTGAGCCTCGCGGCGCTCACGCGCCTCTCTCGCTTCACGTTCACGCGCCACCCACGGACCGGCTTCGATCAGCACGAGCGCCTGTGCGCTCCTGCCGATCGGACCCTCACGATCGTGGATCACGGCCTCGCTCAGCCCACCGCCCTCGCCGTGCGCCCATGCGCGCGCGTCGAGGCCGATCCACTCCCCGATCGCCGGCCGGTGCACGTGCACCGAGAGCTCCGCGTTGATGGTGCCGGCATCGGCCATGCGCACCGGATTGCCCACACCGCTCGCGAAGTCGGCCGCGGCCACCACGCGTTCGATCGCGGTGGGCTCTTCGCCGGCAACCACCGGCACGTGCAGGCGCAGCCACCCGCTGCCCGGTCCGGCGCGCTCCCAGTCACCCGTGGCGATACGCACCTCGGTGGCGCTCCAGAAACCGACAAGACCAGTGAGACCCAACGGCGCCGGCGGGAGATCGTCGGGGCTGCAGGGCATGGTCACGCCCGGCGGTTCCGCGCTCGGGCCGACGTCGTAACGCGCGGTTTCGGTGCGCTCGACGCGTAACGCGTGCACGCCCGCCACAACTGGGCCATCGTGATCGCCGGCGCGCATCGTGACGTCGATCCATTGCACGCGCCGGCCGGGCCGCACCGTCGTCGCGTCGAGCACGAGCCGTCCCATCGGCACCGGCCGGTACAACTCCACGGTGAGGCGCGTCACGAAATGCGCGGGACCGGAGTCGTGGCGCTCGGCCGCGCGCGCGAGCAATGCCGCAACTGGGCCGCCGTGCAACGCGTTCGGATCCCACGGGCCGCGGGCGAGTTCGGTGGCGACGAAGCCGTCGCCATCGGGCATGAACAGGGCTTCGGGGTCGGCCACGGCGCCACACTGTAGGAAGTTGACACGCGTGTCAGCTCTGCCTACGTTCCACGGCCGATGCCCGACGAACGCTGGCTCGACGGCAAGGTGGCGTTGATCACCGGTTCGGGGTCCGGCCAGGGCCGCGCTGCGGCGGTGCTGTTCGCACGGCACGGCGCACGCGTCGCGGTGATCGACATCAACGACGAAGGCGCGTCCGAGACCGTCAAGATGGTCGAATCGGCGGGCGGCGAGTCGTTCGCGATGCATGCCGACGTGTCGGAGCGCGACGAGTGCAACCGCATGGTCGCCACCACGATGGAGCGCCTCGGCCGGCTCGACGTGATCTACAACAACGCCGCGGTGCAGATGTCGGGGCGGCTCGTCGAATGCAGCGAAGCCGATTGGGATCTCACGATCGCCACGAACCTCTCGGCCATCTTCTGGGCATGCCGGGCCGCGATCCCGGCGATGCTCGAGGGTGACGGCGGCTCGATCATCAACACTGCGTCCACCCTCGGACTGATCGGCAGCGAGGGCTACGCCGCGTACGGCGCGGCCAAGGCCGGTCTGGTGGCGCTCACGAAACAGATCGCCACCGAGTACGGCCCGACGATCCGCGCCAACGTGATCGCGCCTGGATCGATCGACACACCGCGTTTTCGCAAGGTGCTCACGGGGATCGACAACGTCGACGAGTTCCTCACGATGCTCACGTCGAACATGCCGATGCGGAGGCTCGGCACGGCCGACGACATTGCGAACGCAGCACTGTTCCTCGCGAGCGACCGCTCGGCCTACACGAGCGGTGCCATCGTGCCGGTCGACGGCGGACTGAGCGCATTGAGATGAACCGCTCATTCGGCACAGCTCGATTGCTCCCGTTCGGGCGCGGCGATCGGAGCAGCACGGGAGCGACGGAGGAGCGACACGTGTGCGCAGTGAGCTCGCCGCCGAGCGCAGCGAGGCCAATGTGATTGCGATTGTGACGGGTGGCGCGTCGGGGTTGGGCGAGGCGGTTGCTCGGCGGCTCGCGAGCGACGGTGCCACGGTGGTGGTGGCCGACATCGACGAGCGCGCCGGTCAGCAGGTGGCCGACAACCTCAAGGCCGCGGGCTTCGCGGTGGAGGCCGAGACCGTCGACGTCACCGACGAAGGCGAGGTCGCGGCGATGGTGGATGCGGTCGTCGAGCGCCACGGCCGCGTCGACGTGCTCGTGTGCAGCGCCGCGATCGAGGTGCGCGCGTCGGTGGTCGAATGCAGCGACGACGACTGGCAGCGCGTCATCGACGTGAACCTCAAGGGTCCGTTCCTCTGCATGAAGCACGCCATCCCGCACATCGCCGCGGCCGGTGGCGGTTCGGTAGTGATCATGAGCTCCGTGCTCGGCGCGATCGGCTCGCCCGGATACGCGGCCTACTGCGCGTCGAAGGGCGCGCTCAACAACCTCGCCAAGCAGGCCGCGATCGAGCACGCGCCCGAAGGCGTGCGGGTGAACGTGATCTCGCCGTCGGCCACCGACACCGGTCTATTCATGAAGATGGCCGAGAGCACCGGCGACCCGAAGCGCATCATCGACATGGTCACGCGCAACTCTCCGATGCGGCGGCTCGGCACCGGCGCCGAGGTTGCCGACACCGTGGCGTTCCTGTGCTCGCCGGGCGCGGCATACATCTCGGGCACGATCATCCCGCTCGACGGCGGCCTCGCAGCCCGCCGCCCGTGACCGTCACACGCGACTCGCGCACACCCAATTACGTCGTCGACGGCGACGGGCATGTGATCGAGCCCGGCGGCATCTTCGGCTCGGCGCAGCGGGCCGACCGCAACCCGATCAACGTGTCGCCGAACACGCCGTTCGAGATGTGCGGGGGCGCCGATCTCTCCGAACAGTTCGAGAGCGGCTGGAGCGCGGAGTCGTACCTGCATGCGATGGACGCGCAGGGCATCGATGCCGCGGTGCTCTACCCGTCGGTCGGGTTGTTTGTGCCCTACCAGGACGGCATCACCACCGACGAGCACCTCAGCGCGTGCGCGGGTTACGACGACTGGATCGCGCAGTACTGCGCGCACGCGCCGAACCGGCTCGCGGGCGTCGGGATCGCGCCCGTGCTGGGCGAAGGGGCCGTGGCGGCACGTGAAGCGGAACGGGCGAAGGGCCTCGGCCTCGTGGCGATGATGGTGCGGCCGAACTTCGTCTTCGGTCGCAACCTCGGTGACCGCGGCTTCGATCCCCTCTACGACGCGCTCGAGGCCAACGGTCTCGTGCTCGCGGTGCACGAGGGCTTCGGCGTGCAGTCGGGCCCCACGATCGGTGCCGACCGTTTTCCCGGCTTCACGGCGCGCCACCTCTGCTCGCATCCGATGGAACAGATGGCCGCGATGGCGAGCCTGATGCTCGATGGCGCGCTCGAACGGCACCCGCAGCTGCGCGTCGCGTTTCTCGAGTCGGGCACCGGCTGGCTCCCCTACTGGCTGGCGCGGCTCGACGACCACATCGAGTGGATGCACGACACCGAGACCAAGCAGCTCTCACTGTCGGCCACCGAATACTTCGCGCGCCAGTGCGTGATCTCGTGCGACCCCGAAGACACGTTGGTGGCGCGCACGGTGGAGACGGTCGGCGCCGACCATGTGATCTGGGCGAGCGACTTCCCGCACCCCGACGCCGCGTACCCCGATGCGGTCGAGGAGTTCTTGGAGGAGAACCCCACGCTCGACCGCCCGACGCTCGAGTCCGTGCTGTCGCGCACACCAGCCGAGTTCTACGACCTCACCGACCGCTTCACTCCCCGGGCGTCGTAAAGCGTCGAATAGCGACGCTCTACGACGCCCGGGTGGTCGAGCGTTCTTCGTGCTCGCGGGCGCCGAGGGTTGCGGCGCGGCCGAGTACGGCGGCCACCCCGAGCGCGGCCACGAGCACGAGCTTCCAGCCGATCGCCGCGCACAACACGCCGACGATCACGATCACGACGATGTTCGCGCGCTGCGACGCCTTGCGGTGGCCACGCGTTCCGAAGCCGTGCGCGCGCACGAGCCGGCGGACGAAATACGCCGCGAACGTTGCAACAACGACCGCCACACCCACGAGCAACCACATCCACGCCGGCGTCGAGTGATGCGCGCCGCAGCCGCACACTGCCTTCAATTTCTCGGTGAGGCCCGCGATCACCATCGGTCGAGCGACGCCAGGTACTCGCGCATCGCCGCAGTCGTTTCGGCGGGCCGCTCCTGTTGCGTCCAGTGCCCGCAGTCGTCGATGACCACTCTCGTGAGGTTCGGCACGCGCTCTTCCATGCCGATGGTCATCGCCGGCGTGAGCACCGGGTCATCGGCGCCGGAGATCATCAAGCACGGCACGTCGATGTTGCGCGCGGCCCACGATTCGGAGAGCTCCCAGTTGCGATCCATGTTGCGGTAGTACTCGATCGGCGGCGTGAGCGCGCCAGCCGGCCGGAAGGCGCGCTTGTACACGTCGAGCACGTCGGGCGGGAAAGCATCGCGGTTGCGCAACATCTCGTTGAGGAAGATCATCTCGACGAAGTCGTCGGCGCCGCGACCCCAAGAGAACACCCATTCGGCGAGGCCCGGTTCCTGGAACTGGATGATGTAGATCGGCGTGTCGACGAAGATCGAGCGCAAGAGCTGCACAGTGGGCACCGGCGTGCGGGGCAGATCGGGCGTGTTCACACCGATCACACCGGCGGTGATGTCGGGGAACATCCGCGCGAACTGCCACACGAGAATGCCGCCCCAATCGTGGCCGGCGATCACCACGTGGTGGTGTCCGAGCGCGCGCACGAGCGCGGCGAGTGTGCCGTTGAGGAACACCACGTCGTAGACCACGTCGGGCTTGTCGGTGCGGCCGTAACCCGGCATGTCGGGCGCGACCACGTGGTAGCCGTCGGCCGCGAGCGCGTCGATCTGGTGCCGCCACGAGAACGCCAGCTCGGGGAAGCCGTGACAGAGCAGCACGAGCGGATCGCTCGGATCACCCGCCTCGAGGCAGAACACGCGCAACCCGTCGGCCACTACATAGCGCTCACGCATCGAGGTTTGACGTTACGACGGCGCGAACCGATCGGCGGCTCCGAACGTCGAAGAGCACAGCTTCGACCAGGAGGTCTCCCGTGCTTTCGCCGTCAATCGTGACATTTCGTCACACCGCCATCGCGTGTATCGGTGCCGGAGCGCTTGCGCTCGGCGCGTGTTCGTCGAGCAGCCATCCCGCGGCTGCACCAGTTGCTCGTCCCGCCGTGTTACCGATCGCGAGCCGCAGCACCTCCACCCCAGGCCAGATCAGCGTGTCGGGCCACGGTGTGGTGGAGGGCGAGCCCGACACACTCACGCTGTCGCTCGGTGTCAGCGTGCAGCGCCCCACCGCGAGCGCCGCGATCTCCGACATGGAGTCGAGTGCGCAGGCGCTGATCAACCAACTCGTCGCGTCGGGCGTCGACAAGTCCGACATCCAGACCACGCAGCTCTCGGTGAACCCCACCTACGACAACCACTCGCATCTCACCGGCTTCAACGCCTCGAACCAGGTGAGCGCCGACCTGCACCAGATGTCACGCGCCGGCGCGGTGATCGATGCCGCGGCTCGTGCCGCAGGGAGCGCGATCTCTCTCGGCGGCGTGTCGTTCTCGATCCAGAATTCCAGTCACCTCGTGCGCGCCGCACGCAAGCAGGCCGTGCAGGCCGCGGCCGATCAGGCTCGCCAGCTCGCGGCCGCAGCGGGCGTGAAGCTCGCGGCCGTGAAGTCCATCACCGAGACCAACGAGAACTCGCCGGTTCCCGAGAGCTTCGCGGTCGACTCCGCCGGACTCGCGGCACGGGCCTCGGTGCCGATCGAGCCGGGCAAGCAGTCGCTGAGCATCGACGTCACCGTGGTGTACGCGATCAACCAGTGACCGCCGCCAGCGCTCGCGCTAGTCGTCGACCTTGTTGACGTGCGCCTCGTGCGTCTTGATCTCCTTGCCGTGCTTCTCGAGGGCCACGGTGAGACCGTCACCCACGAGGTGCTTGTCGGTGATCGCTCCGAACTCACCCTTGAAGTCGCCTTCGGTGATGATCACCCGGTCGCCAACCTTGAAATGCGTCATGCCCTGAGCCTCGCGCACGCGCGCGGTGCAATTTGTGGACGGTGCGGATGGACGAGCCCATTACCGTCCGACCATGCCCGAGACCGCCGCGGCAGGTCGGGGCCACGGCCCCACGATGTTCGTGATGGTCGGCCTCCCCGCAGCGGGCAAGACGAGTCGCGCCCGTGAGCTCGCATCGGAGTGGGGCGCTCTGCGCCTGACCCCCGACGAGTGGATGATCCCGCTCTTCGGACAGGTGCAGCCCGAGGGCAAGCGCAACGTGGTCGAAGGCCGCTTGAT
This sequence comes from Acidimicrobiia bacterium, assembly GCA_036501845.1. Classification (GTDB taxonomy): domain Bacteria; phylum Actinomycetota; class Acidimicrobiia; order IMCC26256; family PALSA-610; genus JBBREP01. Next base: position 121,972 of record DASXZO010000036.1, read on the forward strand.
CTGGATCGCGCTGCGCGCGCTGCAGATCGGGGTGAACGTCGTGCTCGACTTCGGCGTATGGGGCAAGGACGAACGTTCGGCACTACGCGCCTTGGCGGCTTCCGTAGGAGCAACCAGTGAGCTCGTGTATCTCGATGTCGACGAGGCCGAACAATGGCGCCGTGTGCACGCTCGCTCCTCCACCGACGCGGCGACGACCTTCGAGATGACCAAAACCGATCTCGCAGGCTGGCGGCAAGGCTTTCAACCGCCCGATGTGAACGAGCTCGAGTCGCAACACATTGACCCTCCACCGGCGGGCTTCGACTCTTGGGAAGCCTGGGCGGCTCAGTGGTGGCCGACATCCATCGAGGCCGGCTTTTCGAGGTCGTAGACGGTGAAGATCGGGACGCGGCGCATGTCCTCGTTTTCGGGATATCGCGAGAGTTGCTCCTCGTTCGGCACGGGCTCGTGCAGCCGCCGGAGCACGAAGCCGGCGTCGAGGAAGTCGTTGACAGTGGTGCTCAGCATTCGGTGAAAGTTCGTGATCTCGTGCCCCGAACGCCACGCAACGCGCCGCGGGCCTTCGTTGGTGTAGTCGTCGAGCACGAAGTGCAGGTGTGTGCCACTCTCGTCGCTGCTCCTCTTGTCCGCGTAGGCAACGAATGCGGGCTGGAGATCGACGCCGAGTGTCTTCGCCCCGCGATCGGCAAGCATCCGGCAGAACCGTCCTTCGCCGCAGCCCAGGTCGATGATCTCGAGCCCGCCAAGCCTTCATCCGGCTATCGCGCGACGACGACGCGACCGATTGTGGTTCGTGACTCCATGGCTTCGAGCGCCTGCGGCAGTTCTTCGAAACCGATTGTGCGCCCGACGATGGGCCGGATCGCGCCGGCATCGAGCAACTCCAGGAGATGCGCCTGCACGCGCGCGCCGATTTCCGTGGTCGGCGGGTTGAACACGGGCACGGGCACGGGCACCGGCGCGTACTGATGCACGAGGTGCTCGATCTCAGGATCGACGTAGGTGAGGATGACGCCAATCAGGTCGAAGTTGCCGAAGCACAGCGCGCGCCCGGACACCATCGGCACCTCTTCCGCCTCGATGCCACTCGCGAAGCCGATCACAAGATGACGGCCACCGCGCCGCAGACACGCGAGCGATTGCAGCGTCACGGCACCGCCGACACCGTCGAAGCACACGTCGACGCCTCGACCATCCGTGGCCTCGCGCACCTGGTCGACCAGATCACCGGTCCGGTAGTTCACGACGACATCGGCGCCGAGCTCGCGAGCGATTCTGGCTTTGTCGTCCTGACCCACAGTCGCAAGCACGCGGGCACCGCACGCCGCCGCGAGCTGCACCGCAGCGGAGCCGACGCCGCCTGCCGCGGCGTGCACGAGCACGGTTTCGCCCGCGGCAAGGCGACCGCGTTCGAACAGGCCGAGGTGCGCGAGGTGGAACGGATAGAAGAACGCGGCCGCCTCGAAGTCGGTGAGCGCGGCGGGCGCGTCGAAAGCCATTGCCGTCGGGCCGACCACGAGTTCGGCGTGGGCACCGATGGCGCCACGCCCAGTCGCGGTGACGCGCCGCCCGATCCATGCTTGCGCGCCTGGTCCCGCGGCGATCACGTCACCGACGCATTCCATTCCGAGCGTGTACGGCAGCGGCGGGTCGATCGTGAGATAGCGGCCCCAACACCCGTCGACCTCGTTGTAGTTGAGCACGCTCGCCGTGGTGCGGATCAGGATCTCACCAGCACCAGGCTCCGGCGACGGCACGTCCAACAGCTCGAGCGCGTCAACCGGCGAGCCGTGCTTCGTCACTTGCCAAGCGCGCACGCCTAGTGGCTTACCCGAGCGATCACGACTTTCCGGTGATTGTCACGAAGGGCGCGTCGTGGTGGTGAAGCGACCCAGGTCGCCCGTCGCATTGAGCGCCTTATCGGCATTGGGCTCGACGCCGCGACCACAGTGGCCGAGTAGCAGTTGTTGCGCGACCGTGAGCTCGTCGTAGCCGTTCCCCGCCTGGCTGAGGGCGTCGTATTGGCGCGGCGTCGTCGCGTGGTCGAGCTGGACGAGGCCTGCAGCGATCGCGTGTTCGGCCTTGACGAGAAGCGTGCGCAAGGGGCCGTGAGCGCGCGCGATCGCGCCACGCAGATCGATGTCGTACACGTACAACACATGCAAGAGCCGCGCGCGGTACGCGCCGAAGTGCGCGTTCGGGTCGGCGAAGTTCAACTCGCCCGCGGTGGTCCCCGCGTCGCCGACTCGTTGGTAGGCCACGCAGTCGGCGTGGGTGGGCGGCACCGTGGTCGCGGCCTCGGCGAGCTCGGCCTTGGTTGCTTTGGGCATGAAATCGGGCACATGCAACTGGAGGTTGAGATGGATGCCACTGCCGAGCGTCAGATTGCTCAGGTCGAAGGTCCCGGCTCTCGCGATCAGCGCCGCGCACCCTCCACCCACGAGCGTGATCGCACCGGCGAAGACGATCGCGAACACCTTCCAGGGCGCCATCGGTGGACGTTCCCCACGAGCCACGAAGAAAAGTGTAACGACGACCCATCTCGAAGGGACCGCGACCACGAATCAATATCCGTGGATAGCGTGAAGTGGTGAGCGACATCGGCCCAGGACGCCAATTCGACCTGCATATGAGCGACTCCGACGCGCTCATGTGGAACATCGAAAAGGACCCGGTGCTGCGCTCCACCATCGTGGCGGTGGCGATCCTCGAGGCCCCGCCCGACTTCGAACGCCTGCGTCGGCGCTACGAGCAAGCGAGCCACACGATTCCCCGGTTGCGCCAGCGGGTGCTCACGCCGCCCATGCGAATCGGTCCCCCACGCTGGGCCGACGACCCGCATTTCGATCTCGATTTCCATCTCCGCCGGATCGTGGTGCCGCCTCCCGGCAACCAACGCCGGCTCCTCGACTTCGTCGGCCCGATCGCGCAGACGAGCTTCGACCGCGCCCGTCCGCTGTGGGAGACCACCGTGGTCGAGGGTCTCGACGATGGACGGGCCGCGGTGGTGATGAAGGTGCACCACTCCGTCACCGATGGCGTCGGCGGTGTCGAACTGCTCGCGCAACTCGTCGACCTCGACCCAGGTGGCGGCAACACGATCTCCGTGCACGAGCGCGACCACGGTCAGGCGCCCACCGAGGCGCTCGAGGGCGGTGCGCTCGTGCGCGACTCGATCGCGCACACCACGCGCCGCTTCATGGGCATCGCCCGCCGGGTGCCCACCATCGCGCTCGACACGGTCACCAGCGCAGCGCGCGATCCGTTCGGGAGCGCGGTGCGCGCAGTCGACACGGCGCGTTCGGTGGGCCGCGCGGTCGCCCCGGCAAGTTCGCCGATGTCGCCACTGATGACCCGTCGTGGCCTCGGCCGTCGTCTCGACGCGTTCGACGTGTCGCTCGACGATCTACGCCGCGCCGCCAAGCGCGCTGAGTGCAGCCTCAACGATGCTTTCGTTGCCGCGGTGATCGGTGGCCTCGCGCAGTACCACGGAGCTCGGGGTACCGAGGTCGACGAGCTGCGCATGACGATCCCGATCAACATCCGTCACGAAGGCAGCAGCGCGGCGGGCAATCACTTCGCCCCGGCGCGGTTCGCGGTGCCGACCGCCATCGTCGACCCGGTGGAGCGCATGCACGCCGTCGGCGCGCTGGTTCGTGCCTGGCGGCAAGAGCCGGCGCTGGCGCTCACCGACACGCTCGCCGGCGTGCTGAACCGTCTGCCCACCTCTACCACCACCGCGCTCTTCGGCGGAATGCTGAAATGCGTCGACTTCGTGACGTCGAACGTGCCGGGCGCGCCGATGCCCGTGTACCTCGGCGGCGCCGAGGTGGAGCGGCTCTACGCGTTCGGCCCGCCCTCAGGTGCCGCGGTGAACGTCACACTGCTCTCGCACGTAGATACATGTTGCATCGGTGTGGTGAGCGACACCACCGCAGTTCCCGATGGTTCCGCGCTGCTCGGCGAGCTGCAACGCGGCTTCGACGAGGTGCTCGCCGCACAGGCATGACCGAGCAGAAGGCCCCGAAGGCAAAGACTGCGCCGCTCGAACCCGAAGGATCCGTACCGAGCAAGCCCGTAGGGCGTCGCGTGTTCATCGGTCTCGCGGGAGCCGGCGTCGCGGGAATCGCCATCGGCAGTCATCTTCAAAACGCGGTGAACACGGTCACCGACAAGCTCTCGTCGATCGACCCGAGCGGCATCGTCGGTGGCATCGTGCCCCACGACCAGTGGACGATCTACACGATCACCGACGGGTATCCGAAGGAAACCGAAGCGCAATACACGCTGCGGGTGAGTGGCCTCGTCGATCGGCCGATGACGCTGCGCTACGAAGACTTGGTGCGCAAGACGCCGACGCACATCACGAGCGACTTCCAATGCGTCACCGGATGGCGCGTGCACGGCGTGCATTGGACCGGCGTGCGCCTCAGTGACCTGCTCGACGAGGCAGGTGTGCACAAGTCGGCGCGCGCACTGCGCTTCACGAGCTTCGACGGCGTGTACACCGAGAGCCTCACCCTCGGCCAGGCCCGGCGGCCCGACGTGATCGTGGCATACCAGATGGATCAGAAGCCGGTCTCGAGGGAACACGGTGGGCCGGTTCGCCTGTATGTGGCGCCGATGTACGGCTACAAGTCGATCAAATGGCTGAACGGCATTCAAGTGGTCGACCGCGTGGAGCCCGGCTACTGGGAAGGCTTCGGCTACGACGTCGACGGGTGGGTGGGAAAGAGCAATGGTCGCAACGACGACCCCACGAGCTGACGCGCCTGGGCCTGGGCCCGCGCCCGAGCAGCTGCTCTCGCGCTTCGACCGCGTGGAGCGCGCCGTGCACTGGACGAACGGCGCGCTGTTCCTGTTCCTCCTCGCGACGGGCTACACGCTCGCCGGTGCGCCGGGGACCGGCTGGATCGGCAACAAGCGCAGCGTCGAAGAGCTGCACACCTACGTGGGCTACGCGCTGCCCTTCCCCGTACTGCTCGGCATCGCCACGCACATCGGCCGCCAATTGCGTGAAGATCTCCACCGCATCTCGCGCTGGACGGCCGACGACGCGCGCTGGTGGCGAAAGTCGACTCGCCGCTCGGCGCGCGTCGGCAAGTTCAACCCGGGCCAGAAGCTCAACGCCGTGTTCGTCGGCGCGTGTCTCTTCGTGATGCCGGCGACGGGCACCTTCCTGCGCTGGCCGGCCTACTTCTCGCACTCGTTCGTCGCCGGCGCCGACTTCACCCACCGTTGGTTCGCGTTGGCGATCTTGATCGTGACGATCGGCCACATCGCGATGGCGCTCTCGCGCCCGTCGTCGATGCGCGGGATGTTCACCGGGAAAGTGCCCGACAATTGGGCTCGCCACGAGCACCCGCGCTGGCACGCGGAGATGACGTCGAAATCCGATTAGGTTCGCACCGTGCCGGCGGGCGTGGAAGATCGGGTCGACGGGCTGCTCGCGCAACTGTCGCTGCGCGAGAAGCTCGCCCAGCTCGGCGGCGCGTGGATCACCGACCTCGTTGACGCCGACGCGTTCTCCGCCCAGCGAGCGGCGCGCGTGCTCGCCAACGGCATCGGCACCGTCACCCGCATCGGCGCCACCACGGGGTTGCGGCCGACCGCTCGTGCCGAGTTGGCGAATGCCATTCAGCGTCACCTCGTGGAGCACACCAATGCGGGCATCCCCGCAGTGATCCACGAGGAGAGCACCGCCGGCTTCTGCGCGCGCGACGCCACGCAGTTCCCGCAAGCGATCGGGCTCGCCGCCACGTGGGATCCCGAGTTGATCAACGCGATGGCGCGCGTGATCCGCGAGCAGATGACCGCGGTCGGCGCTCGCCACACCCTCGCGCCGGTGCTCGACATCGCTCGCGATCCCCGGTGGGGCCGTACCGAGGAGACCTACGGCGAGTCGCGCCACCTCACCAGCCGCATGGGCGTCGCGTATGTGCGGGGGATGCAGACCGACGACCTGCGCGGCGGCGTGGCATGCACCGGCAAGCACTTCCTCGGCTACGGATTGTCGGAAGGCGGCATGAACCATGCGCCCGTGCACCTCGGCGGGCGCGAGCTACGCGAAGTGTTCGCAGAGCCATTCCGCGCCACGATCGCCGAGGCGAACCTCGCCACAGTGATGAACTCGTACGCCTCGGTCGACGGGCTTCCATGCGGCGGGTCCTACGCGATCCTCACCGCGCTGTTGCGTGACGAGCTCGGTTTCGATGGCGTGGTGGTGGCCGACTACTTCACCATCGGCCTGCTGCTCGGTCACCACCGCATCGCACCCAATCTCGGGCGCGCGGGAGAGGTCGCGCTCCGTGCCGGCCTCGACATGGAGCTGCCGAACACGGTCGCGTACGGCGACCCCCTGCACACGCTCATCGAACGCGGCGACGTGGAAGTGGCGCTGGTCGACCGGTCGGTGCGCCGCGTGCTCGCACTCAAGTTGAAGCTCGGTCTCTTCGAACAGCCCTACGTGGACGACGCGATCGCGGCCCGCGTGTACGACACGCCCGAACAGCGCGCGCTGGCGCGCGAGCTCGCTGCCGCGTCGGTGGTGGTGTGCACGAACGACGGCGTGCTCCCGATCGACGCGAGCAGCAACGAGCCGATCGCGGTGATCGGCCCGTGCGCCGACGACGTGCGCCTCTTGCAAGGCGACTACTCGTACCCGGCCCATGCCGAGATCGGCTTCCTCACCGACCAAGCCGAGGACCGTGGCATCCTGCCGAGCACTGTCGCCGAAGGAACCATGGCCGCAGGCCCGTACTACCCACCGTCGGTCACGCCGCTCGCCGCGCTGCGCGAGCTGTTCGCCGATGTGCGGTACGAGCGCGGCTGCGCCCTCGACGGCCACGACACGAGCGGCGTGGCCGCGGCCGTCGAGGCGGCACGCGCCTCACGCGTCGCGGTGGTGTGCGTAGGCGGCCGCAGCGGCTTGACCCACGACTCGACCACCGGCGAGTTCCGCGACGCGACATCGTTGGGATTGACCGGCCCGCAGCAAGGGCTTGTCGACGCGGTGCTCGCCACCGGCACACCAACCGTCGTCGTGCTCGTGAGCGGCCGCGTGCACGCGCTGGCGCAGGTGGCCGAACGCGCGAGCGCCTTGGTGGTGGCGTGGTGCCCGGGCGAGGAGGGCGGTCACGGGCTCGCCGACGTGCTCTGCGGTCACCGCGACGCCAGCGGGCGGCTGCCGATCACCGTGCCGCGCTCGGCCGGCCAGGTGCCCATCCATCACGATCACCGCGCGGGAGGCGGGCGCAGCATGATGCTCGGTGACTACACCGACGCGCCGAGCGCGCCGCTGTTCCCGTTCGGACACGGCCTGTCGTACACATCGTTCGAGTACGACCGGCTGAAACTCGGCGGCCGAAGGCTCGACGACGGCATCCAGGTGCGCTGCCGCGTCAAGAACACCGGCCGCCGGGCCGGCATCGAGACCGTGCAGATCTATCTGCGCGACGACATTGCGAGCCTCGCTCGCCCCGACCGCGAGCTGTGCGCATTCACGAAGGTGGCGCTCGAACCCGGCGCCTCACAGGTAGTGGAGCTCGCGATTGCACCGCGGCAGCTCGCGTTCTACGACGAGGCGATGCACTTCGCCGCCGAACCCGGCTCGTTCACGGTGATGGTGGGATCGTCGGCCACCGACGTGCGGCTCGAAGGAACGATCAAGCTCGTGGCGTAGCCGCGCCTCGCCGATTTCCGGCCGCGCGATTCCGCTCGTGGTCGGCGCGGCGTGCCTCATAGCCTTGGGCGGTGGCCGAGATCGTGATCCCCGACACGCTGCGCCCGCACGACGGACGCTTCGGCTCCGGCCCGTCGAAGGTGCGGCCCGAAGCCGTGCTCGCGCTGGCCGACACGTCGGCGGCCTTCCTCGGCACGAGCCATCGCCGTCCCACGGTGCGCGCGGTGGTGGGGCGCGTGCGCGACGGCATGCGCGAGCTCTTCTCGCTGCCCGACGGCTACGAGGTGCTGCTCGGCAACGGTGGCACCACTGCGTTCTGGGACGCGGCGAGCTTCGGACTCATCGAACGGCGCAGCCAGCACGTGACGATCGGCGAGTTCTCGTCGAAGTTTGCCGCCGTCACCAAGAAAGCTCCACACCTCGACGACCCCGAGATCATCGACACCGCGCCCGGCCTGGTGCCGGCACCGTGTCGCGCCGCGGACGGCATCGACGCCTACTGCTTCCCGCACAACGAGACATCCACCGGAGCGACGTGCGAGGTGCGGCGGCCCGCAGGCACCACTGGAGACGACGCGCTGGTACTGGTCGACGCCACGTCGGCAGCGGGTGGCCTGCGCGTCGACCCCAAAGAGTTCGACGTGTACTACTTCGCGCCGCAGAAATGCTTCGGCGGCGACGGCGGCCTCTGGCTCGCGCTCTGCTCGCCCGCGGCGGTCACGCGCATCGAGAAGATCACGGCGGGCGACCGCTGGCGCCCGGCATCGCTCGACCTCGGCATCGCACTCGAGCAGTCGCGGCTCGACCAGACCTACAACACACCCGCGCTCGCCACGCTCTTCCTGATCGCGCACACCGTCGAATGGATGCTGGCCATCGGCGGCCTGGAAGGCTGCGCGCAGCGCTGTGACGAGTCGGCCGGCATCGTGTACGGCTGGGCGGAGGCGAACCCGCACGCCACGCCGTTCGTGGCCGACGCGGCTCGCAGCAACGTGACTGCCACCATCGACTTCGACGAGTCGATCGACGCCGAGCGCGTCGTGGCCGCATTGCGGGCCAACGGCATCCTCGACGTCGACCCCTACCGCAAGCTCGGCCGCAACCAGCTGCGGATCGCGCTCTTCCCCGCCATCGACCCCGACGACGTCGCCCGCCTCACGAGCTGCATCGACTACGTGATCGAGCACCTCGACGCGTCGTAGTGTTCGCCGCGTGCCGGGCACGCCTGACGTTCTGGCCGATCTGCCCGACGGTCTGATCGCAGTCGTCAAACGCGACTGCCCCACGTGCACGATGGTTGCGCCGGTGCTGCGTGGGCTCGCCGATGCCGGCGCGCTCGTGGCCGTGTTCAGCCAGGACGACCCGGAGTTTCCCGAGGAACTCGGTGCCATCTCTGCGCGCGACGACCGTGAGCTCGACGTGTCGTTCGCGCTCGACATCGACACCGTGCCCACGTTGCTGTTGTGGTCGGCGGGCATCGAGGTGGCGCGCACCGTCGGCTGGTCGCGTTCGCAATGGGAAGCGGTCGCGGGTGTCGACGGGCTCGGTGCCGATCTCCCCGACCTTCGGCCGGGCTGTGGCTCCCGCACGCACGACCCCGAGATCGCCGACCAGCGCGCGGTCGCACAGATGCTTCCGAAGCTGCAAAGCCGCAGGCTCGATCTCGGCGCCGGCGAAGACGAGATGGAAGCCCTGTTCGAGCGCGGCTTCACCGACGGGCTGCCGGTGGTGCCGCCCACGCCGGAGCGCGTCGCGCGCATGCTCGGTGGCACGACGCGCGATCCGCACGAGATCGTTGCGACGGTGCCGCCCGATCTCGTGGAATGCACGGTGGAGAAGGTGGCGGTGAACGCGGTGATGGCCGGCTGCCGTCCCGAGTATTTGCCGGTAGTGCTCACCGCGGTGGAAGCCGCGTGCACCGACGAGTTCAACGCGCACGGGCTGCTCTGCACCACATGGTTCTCGGGCCCGCTCGTGCTCGTGAACGGTCCTCTTGCGCGCGCGATTGGCATGAACAGCGGCGTCAACGCGCTCGGGCAGGGCAATCGGGCCAACGCGACGATTGGCCGCGCGCTCCAACTCGTGATCCGCAACGTGGGCGGCGGCCGCCCCGGCGAGATCGACCGGGCCGCGCTCGGCAACCCGGGCAAGTACACGTTCTGCTTCGCCGAGCGTGAGCACGATTCGCCGTGGGAACCGCTGCATGTGGAACGGGCCGGACTGGCGCGCGACGCCAGCGCCATCACGCTGTTCGCGGCGTCGGGCGTGCAGGGACTTGCCGATCAGCTCAGCCGCACACCCGAGTCGTTGAGCCGCACTTTCGCGGCATGCCTGCGGACGGTCGGCCATCCGAAGGCCGTGATCGCGTGGGACGCCATGCTCGTGGTGGGGCCCGAGCACGCGCGCGTGTACCGCGAGGCGGGCTGGTCGAAGGCGCGCGTGCGCGACGAGATCATGGCGCAGCTCCAGATCCCAGGATCGGAGCTGGTGCGCGGCGCGGGCGGGATCGCCGAGGGCCTGCCCGCGGCGTTCGAGTCGTCGGTGATGCCGAAGTTCCGCGACGGCGGACTCGTCATCGTTCACGCCGGCGGCGAGGCCGGTATGTTCTCCGCGGTCATCGGCGGCTGGGCCAGCGGCGCGATCGGCAGTGAGATCGTCACGAAGGAAGTGGTGGCATGACCGGGCACGAGCTCCTCGATCCCACCGGCGAGCTGGTATCGGCGACCACACGGCCGCGAGCATTGCGACCCGAGTCTCTGCGCGGCGCGCGCGTGGGGCTGCTCGACATCCGCAAGCCGCGCGGCGACGTGTTCCTCGACCGGCTCGAGACGTTGCTCACGGATCACGGTTGCGACGTCGAACGCTTCGCCAAACCGACATTCACCAAGCCGGCCCCGATCGATCTGCGCCACGAGATCGCCGCCAAATGCGACGTGGTGATCGAGGCACTGGCCGACTGAGGCTCGTGCACGTCGTGCAGTGTGCACGACACCGTGAACCTCGAATCCGTCGGCGTGCCCGCGGTGTTCGTGGCGTCGAGCGAGTTCGTGAGTGCGGCGGCCGCGCAGGCCGAAGCACTCGGCGCCGACCCGGCGCGCGTATTCGTGGCGCACCCGATCCAGGATCGCACCGACGCCGAGCTGCAAACGCTCGCCGACCGCGCGTTCGGCCAGCTCGTCGAGGCGCTCACAAGCAACTGATCGCGGCTCGGTTCGGCTCAGCGCGCCGCTTTGGCCTCACCGCCGATTGCCGTGCGACACTGCGCGTCATGCTGCTGCTCCACGAGGTCCACCAACTCGTCGGCGGTCAAGACGACGAGTTCGAGCTCCATGTGCGCGACGGATGGATGGCCGCGCTCGCCAAGAGCGACGACGCCCGTCTCGGCTGGCATCTCAAGCTCGCGTTCGGCACGAACCGCGCGTACCTGCACGTGACCGTCACGCTCCTGGCCGACGGCAACGCCTACGAGCGACTCGCCCGGCGCGTGCAGGACGGCGATCTGCGGTCGTGGGCCGCGCACGCCGACACGCTGCGCCACGAAGTGCGCGGCAAGTTGTTGCTCCCGGCCACGTGGTCGCCGCCGCTGCCCGAACTCGACCAGGTACCCACCGACGGCGCCGAGCGCGCCGCGCAACTGTTCATGGAAGACAGCGCCTGGCCGCACGAGGCCATGCTCGACGACTACCTCGAGAAGGCGCGCACGCACTACGCGCCAAGCCTCCAGGAGCGCACCGAACGATCGCTGCTCGAGCTCGCCGCGGTGTTCCAGGCCGCACTCGGCGCGCCGCGCCGGCGCGAGGTGGTGCTGTGGCAGCGCGTGCTCTACCCGGAGCGCTTGACCGCGCTGTTCACTCGCGACCTACCGCCCGAAGTGAAGGCGCCGGGAACGTGGATGAACGACGCGCTGCAGGTGCGCGACGACTGGGAAAGCCGCTTGCTGCGCACCAGCCGCTACTCGCCGCTGCAGTAACCAGTAACCCCAGGGGTTATTTGATCGGGCTCGAGGCGGTGCCGCCGGTGGTGCCGCCGAGCGCCGGGCACTCACCCGCGAACACACCCCAGCTGCACTTCCACGCCGGCACGACCCACGCGTGCACCATCCACGCGTTGGCCATCAGCTTGGCCGACTTCTGGCCGCCGATCAGCTCGCACGTCTTCGGGCTCATCGCCTCGCCGCCGACCACCGAGCCACCGCGCAAGCACAACCCGCCGTTGGCGTTGTGTTGGTGCCACACGTCGTTCGGGCCTGCGAAGCCCCGCGGCGGACCATCTGGGTGCCACACGAGGTAGCTCAGTCCGACGATGTGCGAATCCGGCTTGGTGCCGTCGTAGAGGAGCTCCGACGGCCTGGCCGGATCGAACTGGTCGACGAGGCCGAGGTTCGTGAAGTGCGCGCCGATGCACGGCACGTACACCGTCGACTCCAGGTAACCGGCCTTCTCGGCCGACGCGACTGTCGGGTACTCCGCAACCACCGACTTGGCCGCAGCCATCTGCTCGGTGAGCACCTTTTGGTCGGCCGCGGACACGGGCAGTTGCTGGAGTTCCCCCCGCGGGCCGTGCGAGTCGGGGTCGTCGTTGCTCGACGAACCGCCGCTGCCATTGCCCACCTCGCCCGGCGACGCCGGCGTGGGCGACGCCTTTTCGCACGGCGACTTCCCGGTTGCGGTCTGGGTGAGCACCTTGCGGCCATAGAAGGTGGACGAGTTCGCCGTGACCGCAGCCTTTGGCTTCGCCGTGGCCGCAGAAGGGTTGGTCGTCGAGCCCCCAGACGACGCACCCGACGACTTGCTCGCCGACGACGAGCAACCGGCGATCAGCGCAACGGCGAACGCCAGCACCGTGACGCTGCGCAAGCTGAGCGAGCTGCGTGGATTCATGCGTCCCCCCGGGAGCGTGCACGACGAATGCAAACAGTACAGCCGGGCCGCGAGGGCGCGGGAGGCGAGCGCTACGCGAACCGCAGTGTGCGGCGCACTCGGTACGGGCGGCCGCGGGCGTCTTTTCTCAGCAAATCGGGGATCTCGGCCCGCGGTGCACGCCGCCCGCCGAGCCCTCCGGCCGCGAGCGCGAGGCGAACGACACGGTGGCGATGGGGGCGGAACGGCTCGAGCAGCTCGAGCATCCGCGCGTCGGCCTCGTGCCGGGGCACCCGTTCGCCCGTGAGCCCAGCCACGACGGCGCGCGGAATGTGCCAGTCACCCACAGGTACGGCGTCGGCGTCGCCGAGCACAGCCGCTCGCACCGCGGCCGACGTCCAGTGGCCCACGCCGGGGATCGCGCGCAAGCGACGGTCGAGCGCCGCTGGTCCGAGCGCAGCGGCGCGATCGAGCCCGCGCGCGTCGGCCGCGACTGCGCTGAGCGCTACGCCGCGCCGCATTTCGAGGTCGAGCGCGCGGCGCGCGCCGTCGCCGAGCTGCGCGACCACGTCGGGCGCGGGGAACTGGCGCAGACCGTTTGGTTGCGCGCCGGCAGGGCCGGGTGCGGGCGCGCCGTACCGCCGCACCAGCGCGTACCACGTGCGTCGCGCCTCCACTCCGGTGACGCGCTGTTCGATTACCGCCGCGGTCGCAACGTCGTACGCCGCCACAGTGCGGCCGAGCCGTACCGATCCGTGTTCGTCGACCAGCGCGCGCACGAGCGGGTCACGCGGGCAGAAGGCATCGGGATCGTCGGCCATCCCCACGAGATCGGGCGCCTGCGCTACCGACCACTCCGCTCCGGAACCCCAAGCGACTGCGTCGATGGTGCAACGGTCGCTGCCCACGTGGAGATGCAAGGTCGCGGGACCGCACGGTGTGTGTTGCACGCGCCAGGCGTCGCGCGCTGCGAGCCGGAACGCGGGGTTGCGCGTGCCGTGCGCGAGCGGGCCGAGCGTGGCGAGCGTGGCGCCGAGATCGATGTGGAACGGTGCGACGAACGTGCGCCGGTGCGCCTTCGTGGTCAATTGACCAGTCGCTCCCGGCCTTCCCAATAGGGCGCACGAAGCTTGAACTTCTGGAGCTTGCCGGTTGCCGTGCGGGCAAGCTCGTCGCGAAACTCCACCTTCGTGGGGCACTTGTAGTGCGCCAGGCGTTCGCGGCAATGCGCCATGATGTCGTCCTCGGTCACAGCCGATCCCGGCGCGCACACCACGAGCGCGATCACCGTCTCGCCCCATTTCTCGTGGGGGATACCGATCACCGCCACTTCCGCCACCTCGGGATGCGAGAACACGCAGTCCTCGACCTCGATCGACGACACGTTCTCACCGCCCGAGATGATCACGTCCTTCTTGCGGTCGAGGATCGACAAGTAGTACTCGTCGTCGATCGCACCGCCGTCGCCGGTGTGGAAGTAGCCGTCGACGATGGCGTCGGCCGTCGCCTCGGGTTGCTCCCAGTAACCGGCCATCACCACGTTCGAGCGCGCGAGCACTTCGCCCTGCGCGTCGATCTGCAGCGTCACGCCGAGCGCGGGCGCGCCGGCGCGTCCGAGCTTGGCCGCCCGTTCCGACGGCGAGAGGTCGTCGTACTCGGCGCGGCGACGGTTCATGGTGAGCAACGGCGCGGTTTCGGTGAGCCCGTAGATCTGGATGAACTCCCACCCGAGCTCTGTCTCCACCCGCTCGATCGTGCGGGTGGGCGGCGGTGCTCCGGCCACGACGATTCGCGTGCGACCCGCGCCCGGAATCGGCCCGTCCCACTGCGCAGCGGCATCGAGCACCGCGGCCACCACGGCCGGCGCGCCGTTGAGCAACGTGACGCCGTACGCGTCGATGCGGCGCAGGATCTCCACGCCGTCGATCTTGCGCAACACCACGTGGGTGCCGCCCATGCCGGTCACCGCGTACGGCATGCCCCAGCCGTTGCAGTGGAACATCGGCAGCGTGTGCAGATACACATCGCGATCGTTCACACCGGTTTGCCAGCCGAAAGTGGTGGCGTTCACCCACGCGTTGCGGTGCGTGATCTGCACGCCTTTCGGTCGCGCTGTGGTGCCGCTCGTGTAGTTGATCGTGGCCGTTGCGTCCTCGTCGGGGTCGCGCCACGCCCGAGGCTCGCGGTCGTATGCATACAGCGCCTCGTCGGATTCGGCGCCGAGCACGAAACGGTGCTTGGCGTCGACGCCCGCGAGGCTCTCGTCGAGTTCGGGGTCGACGAGCAACATCGACGCGCCGCTGTGCTCCACGATGTAGGCAATCTCGTCGGCGTTCAGACGGAAGTTGATCGGCACGAGCACGCGGCCGAACCCACTCACGCCGAAGAACGACGTCATCATTCGCGCGGCGTTGTGCGACACGATCGCGACGCGTTCACCCTCGCCGATGCCGAGCGCGTCGAGCCCTGCTGCCTGGGCGCGGGCCCGTGCTGCAACGTCGCGCCAGGTGAGCGTCCCCCAGCTCGGCGCCGGCTGATCGGGCTCGTCGACGATGCCGACGCGGGCGCCGTACACCCGCTCGGCTCGGTCGATGAAATCGTTGAGAGTGAGCGGCACGCGCATGCCGCGCAGCGTAACGAAGTTCCGCGCTTCTGGGTGCAGAAGACCCGCCGAAGCGGGGCTGCTGCACCCGGGACGCGATTAGGTGGCCGCGCAGGCTGCGGCGCGGCTGGCGATCGCGGTGGTGCGGCGCCCTTCCACGAGGATGTTCTGCTCGAGGCCGTTGGTGAGGAACACGAACGAGATGCCGGTGTCGGGGTCGGCGAACGCGATCTGACCGCCGGCGCCGTTGTGCCCGAATGCGCGCGGCGACACCGTGCGGCCCATCCCGCGCAGCTGTGAACGGCCATCGTCGCCGGCCACCACGAGCCCGAGCGTGCGGTTCGCGGACGTGCCCATGTAGTCCTTCAGGTGATTGCGCACATGCACGGTGAACTCGTAGAGCGCGTTGGCCGAGAGCAGCGGCGGCGAACCCGCGAGCAGCGCTTGGTAGAAGCAGGCCAGGTCGGTGGCATTCGACACGCCGCCGCCGCCGGGCACGCCGAGGGCACGCGCTTCAGGTCGGTTGAACTGCAGCAACGCCTCGGCGGTCACGTCGGTGACCGGCAGCGAGCGGATCCCGATCGCCTTTTCGAGCTCGTCGGCGCTCACCAATTCACCCACCTTCTCCAGCTCGCAGATGTCGGCCTGCTCATCGAGCGGCACACCGAGCTGGAAGCGCTCGAGCCCGATCGGCGCCAGCACGCGCTCGGCGACGAACGAGGTGTAGGGCACACCCGAGGTGCGCTCGATCAGCTCGGCGAGCACCCAATGCGCCGACGTCGGGTGGTACTCGTAGTGGGTTCCGGGCTCCCAGTTGAGGCGCCAGCGCGCGAACGCTTCCAACCGGCCTTCGCGCGTGTCCCAGCGCGGCGGACCGAGCGGTGCACGCGGAAAGCCCGACGTGTGCAACATCACCTGCTCCACGGTGATCGCGTCTTTGCCGTTCGCGCCGAACTCCGGGATGTAGTGCGCCACCGTCTCGTCGATCTTCACCGCGCCCTCGTCGAGCACGATCCACATCGCCGTCGCCACGATTGCTTTGGTGGCCGAGAAGATCACATAGCGCGACGTGGCCGGCGCGCCGATCGTGGTGACCGCGCCCACCACTCCGTTGCGCGCCAGCGCGAGTTGGCACGACGGCAAACGGCCCTCGTCGACCTCGCGTTGGGCCCGGTCGACGAGGTCCTCCACCTTGGCCCGGTCGAGTCCGGCGGCCTGGATGTCATCGATCTCGAGCTGCATGAGCCCGGACGGTACTGCTCGCCGGGTCTACGCGCCTCGGCCCGCGAACGACGACGCCATCTCGCGCCGGTACCAGTCGTAGAAGTGCGCCGTGCCCGCCTCGGGCGCGAGGCCGGTGAGATTCGTGTGGTAGGGCACCACGTCGAGGTCGAGGTTTCGCGCGGTGCACACGCCTTCGTAGCGGCTCTCGATGAGCACGCCATCCTCGGCACCGGTCTCGTCGAACGCGGTCTTCATCGCCGCGGGCAAGCCAGGAACCAGCATCTCCATGTCGGTGGGCACGCAGTAATGCGCTCGGTTCACGTGCGTGTCGGGCCCCGTGGGGATCACGATCGACAGCACGCGCAGGCCTTGGTAGAGCTCGATCATGATGTTCGGGTAGAGGCCGACCCACGCCACCGCAAAGTCGCCCATCGCCTCGCCCCGTGCCGCGTGGTAGCGCTCGAGGCCCTGGTGCCACTGCGTGTACATGGCCGAGCCGCTGCCGCGGTCGGCGTGCATATCGAGGAACTGCACGTGGAAGTTCGGGCCGAACGTCCAGTCGAGCGTGGCGCAATCGGTGAACGACGCCAGGCCTTCGTGGTACGGCGGCACGTGGTAGCAGTCGCCGAACACTTCGAGGAAGGTCTTCCAGTCGGCGTGGTACTCGGCATCGTCGGTGGCGTACACGCTCCATCCGTCGAAGTCGAGGTGCTCCGACAGCCCGCGCTCCGCGAAGTCGGCATCGATGCGCGCAAGGTCGGCCTCGTACTCGGCGCGCCGGGCCGCGTCGATCGCGAAGTGGAAGCCGTGCCACGACACGACCTCGAAGCGCGAAAGGCTGAGCTGCTCCTTGAGCGCGTCGGCCTCGGCACCGTTGCCGAACGTGATGTCGCGGCCGCCGATCAGTGAACCGTCCTTGCGGAACGACCACTGGTGGAACGGGCACGTGATGCACGACTTGTCGCGCAGTTCGTCGTCGCCCACGAGCGGCCGCAGCGAATGGGTGCAGAGGTTCGCGACCGCGCCCACATCGCCGCACTCGTCGCGCGTCAGCACCACACGCGGGTCGCCGTCGGCGCGCCGGTAGCCCTTGCCCGGCAGTAATACGTCGTGACCCACGTAGAGCATGCCGCCACCGGGCCGCAACACCGAGCGCTGCTCGCGCGCGAACCACTCGGGATCACCGAATGTGTCGATCGGCAGCGGCGCGACGTCATCGGCCCGGAAGCTGTAGCCGGGGCGATCCCAGACGCTGGTCAAGGGCACCACGCTAGGACCGGCCACTCCCTCTACTACGACAGGGCAACCGTTGAGATTCGCCGAGGATGCGAAGATTTGGTGATCAACACCGGTTGCCGGCGCTGTGACCGGCCGCTTCGCAAGATTCCGGGTGATCAGAATTGTTCACACGTTCGGCGCGTGCCAGCCCGGTGGCGGGATCGTCGACACCAGCACGTAGTGCTCGCCCGACCACCACGCCTCGTACGTGACCACACCACTGCGCCATTTGGTGGCGCGCACGAGCTTGCCGCGGGGGTCGTAGGTGAGGTCGCGCTCACGCACTCGCGTGGTCGTGAGGATCGCCGGCGCGGCCTGCCCCGGCCGCAGGGCCACCGACACCACGAGGCGTTCGGCGTCGTAGTCGGCAACGGTGAGCGATGTGTTGCGGTGACCGTTGATCTCGGTGAGCAGCGATTGCAGATGCGACCGATCGGCCGACTCGATGGCGAGCGCCACCGACCTCGTACGTTCGGCCTCCTCCTGGATCACGAAGTCGTCGGCCACGTCATGCGCGATCGCCCGGGCCGTGCCCGCGTCGATCTGCTCGGACAATTGGTCGTGCACCACGCTCACTGTGGGCATGTGCGGGATGCGCACGAGGCCGGGCCGGGCGTGGGAGCCCGCGACCTGGTCCGGCAACCCCGTGTGGGTATGGCCAGGCGTATCAGCGCCGTACGCACCGGCGGCGACGACACCTACCGACGCCAGGCCAGCCACCACGATCACCCCCAGACGGCGCGACGGGCGCCGTTTGGGGGCCGTAGAGGGGACCGAAACGACGCCCCGGGCGGTGCGGCGGCGGGCGATCAACCACTCGATCACCGGACGCGCCGCACACACGATCACGAGCGACCCGAGCACCGCCACCTTCGAGGCGTACTCGGTGCGTTGCGGCGCCACGAGCAATGCGGCGAGCACGCCGATCGCCACGCCGTAGACGACGCGCGCGGTACTCGTGGTGGGCGCGGTCTTCGGGTCGGTGATCATGAAGCAGGCGAACACGAACACCTCGGGTGAGGTGACGAGCACCCACCAAAACGCCGCGCCGCCCATCGGACCGACGTGCCAGTGCGCGGTCATGTCGTGGCCGAGCGCCGCAACCATCGCGAGCACGATCGCGAACGGCACGATGAACGCGAGGGCGACGCGCAGCATGCCCAGCCGCGACAGGATCACCACCGCGCCGACGACGATCACGCACAGCGCCAGCATCACCCCCCACGACACCGGGCCCCACCAGAAGTCGAGCGGTTCCACGTGCTTCGGTCCGAGCACGAGGAACACGATCACCAGCGCGATGTTCGACGGGTTGAAGATGTGCGAGCCGTGCACACGCACGAGATACTTCGACAACATCGCGATCAGGCCGGTGCCGGCAAAGATCCACGCACCGCGCATGCTCCACCAGTCGCCGTGCTGGGTTCCCGGCACTCGCAACACGAAAGCGATGCCGTTGCCGGTGAGCATGGCGCTCGCCGGCCAGATGAGCGCATGCCGCCGCACGAACGTGACGACCACTTCGATGAGCGCGCACGTGAGGATCGATACGAGGATCTGCGCGATCGACACGTCGAAGTGCAGCAGCGTCTGACCCAGCACCTGCAACGTGATCACCACGCTCGCGATCCACAGCCGCGGGTCGTGGACCGATGGCCCGGCAACGGTGATCGGCCGACGGGGCGCGGCCACCGCTTCGGGCGGAGCCTGCACCGCGGTCACACACCATTATCGCGGCCGGCCCGAGCCGAGTTCATGCGGATGGACGATCAGGACGGCCGCCGCGCCAGCCGATGTCGCATGCCAACGAGGTGGGGGAACCAATGCAGACAGACCTTCGATTGGCACGCAGCGAGGCCGGCCCGCGCGATCCGCTGACCGGCCTCGCGAGCCGGGGCGCGCTGGAGCGCAGTATCGACGGCCACCTGGCACACGGCACGCGGCTCGCTGTGCTGCTCCTCGACCTCGATCGATTCAAGGAGGTGAACGACACGCTCGGTCACCTCGCGGGCGACGCGCTGTTGCGCGAACTGGCGGCCCGGCTCGAGCGCTCGCTCGACCCCACTGACACGAGTGCCCGGTTCGGCGGCGACGAGTTCGCAGTGGTGCTCCCGGGTGTGCGCGACAGCGAGGAGGCGTACGAGCGAGCCACGACCATCCGGCGTGAACTCGCCCGGCCAGTTCGGCTCGGCGACGTGCGCGTCGAGATCGAGGCAAGTATCGGCATGGCCATCGCGCCCGACGACGGCGACGAGACCGCCGCGCTCTTGCACCGCGCCGACGTGGCGATGTACGAGGCGAAGCGGGCGCGCCGCGGCGTGGCGCGTTACGACGTCGCCCACGACCCACGGTCCGACGCGCATCTCGCCTTCGCGAGCGCGTTACACGAGGCGCTCACCAGCGGCGCGATCGTGGTGCACTACCAGCCGATCGCGCGCTTCGACGGCACGGTGGTGCGCGTGGAAGCGCTCGCGCGCTGGCATCACGCCCAGCTCGGCATGATCGAACCGTCGAGGTTCATCCTCGGCGCGGAGCAGAGCGGCTTGATCGGCCGGCTCACCGACTACGTGCTCGATCAGGCCTTGCACGACGCGCGCCGCTGGCGCGCACATGGCCACGCGCGTGTCGGCGTTGCGGTGAACGTGGCGGCGGCCAACCTCGTGGACGGCCGCTTCCCTGCTCGCGTCGCTGCGTTGCTCGCAGCGCGACGGCTGCCGGCCGCCAAGGTGACGCTCGAGCTGCGGGAGGCGAGCGTGCCGACGCTCGATCGTGCGCGCGTCGTGCTCGACGATCTCGCCGGGCTCGGCGTGCGTCTCTCGGTCGATGACTTCGGCCGAGCACCGTCGTCGCTCACCATGCTCCCGGGGCTGCGCGCCCACGAGGTGAAGCTCGATCGCGCCGTCGTGCAGGGGTTGCTCAACCACAGCGGCGGTTCCCGGCGTCTCGCCGCGGCGATCATCGCGGCGTCACACGCGCTCGGGCTCACTGTGGTTGCGAAGGGCGTCGAGGCCGCGCCGGTGTGGGACGGCCTTGCCGATCTGCAGTGCGACGCGGCCCAGGGCTTTCATCTCTGCCGCCCGCTCCCGGCGGACGACCTCCTGCAATGGCTTCGCCGCCGCGCCATGTGATGGGCTGAGCGCCACACTGAACCGAGGAGACCGGGCGATGGACGACGTATTGGGCTACGCGGGCAAGCAGGTGATCGTCACCGGCGCCGCATCGGGCATGGGCGCGGCCACTGCGGCGCTGCTCGTGAGAGTCGGGGCCGAGGTGACGGCCTTCGACGTGAAGCCCACGGAGCTCGAAGGCGTGACCTCGCGGCTGATCGATCTGCGCGACGCGACATCGATCGACGCGGCGGTTGCCGCGATCGACCATCCCGTCGACGCGGTGTTCAGTGTGGCGGGCCTCCCCGGCGCGCCGTTCTCCGACGTCGACACCGTGACCGTGAACTACATCGGCGCGCGCCGCCTCATCGAGGGCCTCGTGCCGAAGATGTCACACGGCGCGGCTGCGGCGTGCGTGGCGTCGAACGCCGGCCTCGGCTGGCAGCAGGAGCTCGAGACGCTGATTCCGTTCGTCGCGATCGACGATTTCGACGACGCCAAGAAGTGGGTCGAGGAAAATCCGAAGAAGGTTCTCCAGGGATATCTGTTCTCCAAAAAGGCGATCAATGCATGGGTCGCGTGGCGGGCCGGAGCACTGATGAAGCTCGGCGTTCGTTTGAACTGCACGAATCCTGGTCCGACCGAGACGGCGATGATGCCGTTCTTCGAAGATCAGAACGGCAAGGACCTCATCGACGCGTTCGTGGGGCCCGCGGGCCGGCGCTCGACGGCCGAGGAGCAGGCCTGGCCACTGCTGTTCCTCAACAGCCCGCATTCGAGCTACGTCGCCGGCGAGGCGATCCACGTGGACGGCGGGTTCCTCGGTGCGATGACGACCGGACAGCTCGAGGTGAACCTGCCCGACATGGGGTGATCGCCAGGATTCTGAACCTTTCGGGCAGCCCTTCCGTATCGACGGGCGACAGCAGTCCGGAGGGAGAGTCCATATGCGTGTCCGTCATGTCGGTGTGATCGCGTTTCTCGTGGTGGCCGGTGCGGCCTGCGGGAGCAGTAGCTCGAAGGCAAGCAACACCACGAGCGCCGCGGCGAGCAGTTCGAACTCGACAACCGCTTCGACAAGCGCCTCGAATCCGTATGGCGGCAACCCCGCGCCCGCCACCACCGTTGCACCGGCAACCACGGCCGCACTGGTCACCGTGCACGGCGACAACCTCGTCAGCGCGAAGGGTTTCACGCTCTACGCGTTCAGCCCGGACACGGCAACCACCAGTGCGTGCGCCACGGGGTGCGACTCCGTGTGGCCGCCTGTGGCGGTCGCCGGTGCGCTTCCCACGATGTCGGGCCTGACGTTCACCACGCTGACGCGCAGTGACGGCACGAAGCAACTCGTCGTCAACGGCCACCCGGTGTACACGTACTCCGGTGACACCAAGGCCGGCCAGGAGAACGGTCAAGGTATCGGCGGCAAGTGGTACTACGTCAGCGACGAGGGCCAGCCCGACAAGAGCTGACGCCCCACACAACAGATCTGAGCTCTATGAGATCTGGCGCATGGGACCGCGAGCAGGAGCGCCGCCAATGCCGGCTCGCGGTCCCACGACCATCACATGGAGCGTGTGATCCCTGCACGTTGCAGTACGTCGGCCGACACACCGACACTGCGGAACGTGGCGTAGTTGATTCCCTTGGCTTCGGCGTACGCCTTGCCGTGCTTGACGAAGCCCTTCTCGTACGAGCTGAGGTCGACAGCCTCGCTGAGGTTCTCGAGCTCGTATTCGAGGTCGGTGCGTTCCTGCGTGAGCAAGAGTCGTTGCAACGCCGATGCGTCGGGAAGTGAACCCTCGATAGTGGTCAAACGCTTCTTGATCGACGCGGGAGTGCGCTTGCGACCTCGCCGCGGCTTGGCCGCTTCGATGGCTTCGAGATAGTCACGCACAGCGCGACTCTGTTCTCGACCGGCCGCGAGCGCAGCTTTGTGCGCGTCGGTCATCTTGGTGCTCTTGCGGGGCATCGACACCTCTTTCAAGAGTGGATAGGAGTCCCCACATGGGCTACGCAGGCTAGCAACGATACGGTGATTCTCAGGCCACTCACATAGGTGCTTTCACTCCCCTTTCAAGCGGGCAACCACCGGAGCGAATTCCTCGATTTTGTCGTGCGGGATGACGTGGTACGAGTAACCCCATCGGTCGCGACGCTCGTGCAGACGGTCGATGATCTCGTCCGTCGAGCCGATCAAGGTGAGTGGCGACGCGAGCACTTCGTCGGGAGTGGACGCGAACACCTGGGCGAGAGTTTCGCCAAGGTCACCAGCCCGATCGGTGACCGAGGCGACCGACAGCCAGGCATTCAACTCGATGCTATCGAAGCGATTCCCGGCCGCGTCGCGCACCCATTGCATCTTCTCGTCGATGCTCTGCGGCAAGGCGTCGTGGGCTGCGGCCGTGTCGATTTCGCCGGAATGGATCGACGCGTTCACGCCCACAATGTCGGCCTCGCGGGCCGCGAAGCGCAACAAACGGCGCGCGCCGCCACCAATGAGGAACGGCGGCCCACCGGGGTGATACGGCTTCGGCGTGCCGTCGAGATCGGTGATTCTGTAGTGCTCACCAGTGAACGTGCACGGCTCCGCGCCGAACAGCGCCCGCAGCACGCGCGTGTGCTCGATCATCCGGTCGACCCGCACTTTTGGTGCATCCATCGCGATGCCCGACCGCTCGTAGTCGAGCCGTTTCCAACCGGCGCCGAGCCCCACTTCGAGCCGGCCTTCGGAGAGCAGGTCGATGGTGGCCAGCTCGCGTGCGAGCACCGCGGGATGGCGAAAGTCGCAGTCGAGCACCAGCGCGCCGATGTGCAGCGTGCTCGTCACCACCGCGGCCGCCGTCATGGCCGCGATCGGGCCGAGACCCTCGTCGAAGTGGTCGGGAACGAACAACGTGGAGTAGCCGAGGTCCTCGACGAGACGCGCCGAATCGGTCCATGAGCGGCCGGGAATCGGCTGCTGCATGTCGGCACCGAAACGGAACGGGTGGGTCGCCACGGTGCCGGCCTTCACACCTTGCGGGCGACGCCGCCGTCGACGCGGAGGATCGAGCCGGTGGTGTAGCTCGCCGCGTCGCTCGCGAGGTAGAGCGCCGCGCCGACGATCTCGTCGGGCTCGCCGAGCCGGCCCAGCGGCACGAACTTGCCGTCGCGCATCTCGGGCGTCCAGGCCTTGGTGATGTCGGTGGCGAACGCACCCGGCAGGATCGCGTTCACGCGCACCGTGGGCGCGAACGCCTCCGCGAGCCCGACGGTGAGGGCATTGAGCCCGGCCTTCGCGCACGCGTACGGCAGCTCGTTCGGGCTCGCGATCAACGAGCCGATCGTGCCGACGTTGATTATCGATCCACCACCTGCCTCGCGCATGTGCGTAGCCGCAAGCGTGGCCAGACGGAACGGGCCCTTCAAATTCACCGCGAGCGTCTTGTCGTAGAGATCCTCGGTGACCGCAGCCAGGTCGGTGTAGAGCGGCGACATTCCGGCGTTGTTCACGAACACGTCGATGCGGCCGAATTGCTCGAGCGTCGTCGCAACGAGCGCGTCACACTCGTCCCACTTGCCCACGTGGCAACCCACGCCGAGCGCGCGCCGCCCCGTGGCCTCGGCAATTTCGGCGGCGAGCGCCTCGCACGCTTCAGCCTTGCGCGACGCCACCACTACGTCGGCCCCGGCTTCGGCAAAGCCGCGCACCATCGAGCGCCCGAGGCCACGGCTGCCGCCGGTGACCACTGCCACCTTGCCCGACAGATCGAAGCGCGGCGCGGCGCTTGTCACGGTGTGTTCCGAACCTGCGCGGCGAGCTCCTCGCGCAGCACACGGCGCAAGAGCTTGCCCGTCTCGTTGTAGGGCAGCTCGGCGCGCATCTCCACGAATGCCGGCGCGCGCGACGAACGCAGATGCGTGCGCACCCATTCCTGGAGCTCGGCTTCGCTCACGTCGGCGCCCGGCTCCAGTACCACGACGGCCGCGACCACCTCGCCCCATTCGTCGTCGGGCACACCGGTGACCGCCACGTCGGACACGGCCGGATGCTGCAGTAACACGTCTTCGATCTCACCCGGCGACATGTTCTCGCCGCCGCGCACGATCACGTCGTCGAGCCGGCCCTCCACATACAGAAAGCCTTCGACGTCGAGACGCCCACCGTCGTTCGTAGGGAACCAACCGTCGTCGGTGAGCGCGCTACGGCCGTCGTACTCGCCGGCGATCTGGTCACCGCGCACGTAGATCTCACCCGTCTCGCCGACCGCGACGAGCTTCCCGTGTGGATCGCGGATCTCGAGCTCGAGCGTTGGCAGCGGCCGCCCGACGGACCCAAGACGGGCGCGTACGTGCTCTTCGTCGCTCGCGAACGCGACGCGGTGATCGTCGGGTCCGAGCACCGCGATCGTGGAGCTCGTCTCGGTGAGGCCGTACGCGTTGACGAACCCGCAATGCGGCAGCAGATCCATCGCTCGCTCGATGACCGGCACCGGCATGCGCCCGCCGCCGTACGAGAGGTGGCGCAGCGCCGGCAGTGTGGTGCCGCGTGCGGCCATGGCGTCGAGAATGCGGCCGAGCATCGTGGGCACAACCATCGCGTGCGTGACCGCTTCGCGTTCGGCGAGCGCCACCCACTCGTCGGCATCGAACTGCGGCACGTACACGATGCGGCGGCCCGCGTACGTGTTCGACAGGATCGTGGCCATGCCGGCGATGTGATACGGCGGCACGCTCACGAGCGTTGCCTCGTCGGGATCGGCCGCCATGAACTCCACGGTCGACAGCACGTACGACACGAGATGCCGGTGGCGCAGCAACGCGGCCTTCGGCGCGCCCGTGGTGCCACTCGTGAACAACCACACCGCCACTTGATCGGGGTCGGTGTGCGCGTCGGGCTTGGGATCGGCGTCGGCAATCGACGCCACGAAGTCGGCGCTCGTCTGCAGACCGACGAGCTCGATGCCCGACAGTCGTTCCGTGCACTCGTCGGCGCACATCACCATCGCGGGCGCGAGCCGACCGACCACTTCGCGCAGGCGATCGTCGGCCAGGCGGTAGTTCACCGGCGCGAACGGCACGCCCGCGATCGCGGCCGCGTACAGAAGTGTGGGCACGACGTGTGAGTTGACGTCGACGAGGCCGAGCCGCTCGGCGTGCGACGCGTTCACCACCGCGGCGGCGCGGCGCGCCCGGTCGAGCAAGTCGGCGTAGGTGAGTCCGCCTTCGTGCGTGCCCACCGCAACCCGATCGCCCATGGCGTCGGACGCCATCTCGAGCAGCATCACGATGTTCACGGCGCGCTCCGCAACGCTTCTCGAACGCCGCTAGTTCTCGAGCGACACGGCGCGCTCGGGGCAGTTCGCCGCCGCGGCCCGCGCCTGGTCCTCGAGTTCGGGCGGCACGTCGGCGCGGCTCACCACGCCACGACCGCGGTCGTCGGGTTCACACAAGTCGGGCGCGAGCACGTAGCAGCGCCCGTGCCCGGTACAGACGTCGGCGTCGATGGTGATCCGCATAGCCCGCCGACTCTACCGAGGAACCTGACGTCGCCGTCAGTCCGAAGACGGGAGTGGCTTGGCTTCCTTCAACCCGAGGGGCTCGCCGCCGATCGACAACGATCCTGCACCCGGCTTGGTGACGAGCACCTCGATGCCGAGCTCCTCGTCGGCGTAGCGCTTACCGGCCTGCGTGCCGTTCGAGTGCGCCGGGTCGAGCGACGCGCCGGCCGGCGCATCGGCATCGATCGGGAGCGCGCTGTGGCCGCCGATCTCGAGCTCCACGGGGTCGGCGGGCGCGCGCACGACCACCACTTGGGTGTCGCACACCCCGCTCTTGAATCGGTCGCCCGCCTTGAGCTGCACCGCCATGGGTCTCCTCGCGTGGTCGGTTTGGCCGTCGCCGACATACTCGCTCCCCACGTCGAGTTCTGTCACACTCTGGCCCAGCGTTTTCGACGGGTTTCGGGGTTTTGGGTTCGGTGGACAAGGGAGTCGGGGCATGAGGATTCGGGCCAGAGTGCTCGTGGCCGCATGTGCGGCGATCGGCATGGCGAACGTGTTCGCGGCGGGCACGTCGACGGCCCACGCGGCCGTGCCGCGCACCCACACCGGCGTGGTGCCCAACGACCCCCCGCTCACCGACGGCACCCGCTTCCACGAGAACGGCGGCAGCGCCGAGTACATCTCGTGGTTCGGTGCCTCGCTCCCCCTCTCGTCGGGCGACGCCCGCGCCTACAGCGCCGAGGGCAACAAGGCCGTCTCCACAGTCGCCGCCGGCTACGTGGCCGCCCACCCCGCCAGCGACTTCCCGGCGCACAAGGCGTTCCGCATCGTCGGTTCGCTGTCGGAGTACGTGTACGACGGCGAGGAGATCCTGCCGTTGAGCCCGGGCGACACGACGAGTTGCCTCGGCAACCTCGGGCAGTCGCGGCTCGCGATCACCCCCGAGCTCTGGGCGCGGCCGTTCCCACTCGGTCCCGCCACCACGTGCGACAAGCCCAAGGCGCTCGGACCGTTCTCGCTCGTGCAGACCTACTCGCCGCCCGAGGACCCGCTCGGGCTGTTCGACGCAGCGGCGGCGCACCCGGCCGAAGCGAGACCATTCGACACGTCGCTCAACATTGACGAGGAGGCGTTCGAAATAGGCAGCACGCTGGTCGGCGACTTCAACGGCGACGGTCGCGCCGATCAGCTCATTTACGGCGAGGGCGACGGTCCCGACGCGATCTGGTACGGCACGGCCAACGCCTTCGAGCTCGGTCCGGCCATCACCGTGAACGGTGACTACGAACCGGTGGTCGGCGACTTCAACGGCGACGGCCGCGCCGATGTGCTGTGGTACGCCCCGGACGGCTCGGTCGGTGGCTTCTCGTCGAGTGTGTGGTACGGGCGTCCCGGGAACGCCGGCTTCCTCGGCGGCCCGACGATCCCGACACCGCCGCAGTCGACCATCTCGATCGAGCCGCCGTTCCACATCGAGATCACGCAGTACCTACCGCTGGTCGGCGACTTCAACGGTGACGGCCGCGCCGATGTGTACTTCTCGTTGCTCGAGACGACGCAACAGTCGCGTCCACCAAACGTCGTGTGGTACGGCAAAGTGACCGGATTCAATGTCGGCACCAAGTCGACGGCGCCGTTCGTCGACGATTCGAGCCCGTTCCCGCTCGAACGCAATCGGCTCGAACGTGTTGCGCAGTTCGCGCGCAACAAGTTGGCAGTGACGCCGTCCCATCCGACGCGCATCTACCTCATCGAACCGCCATCCATCGGCGACTTCAACGGCGACGGCAAGGACGACCTTCTCTGGTATGCGCCCGGCCACACGAAGCTCTGGCACGGTGCGGGGCCTGCGGCCGGCTTCACCAACGCCACCGTTGCGACCGTGTATGGCGCGTACGAACCCGTCGTTGGTGACTTTGACGGCGACGGCAGCGCCGACATCTTCTGGTACGCGCCAGGTCCGGGTGGCGACGCGCTTTGGCGCGGTACGGGGTCAGGCTTCGTGCACGGTGCCGCCGTCAGTGTCAGCGGCGAGTACTTCCCGGTCGCTGCCGACTACAACGGCGACGGCAAAACGGACATCTTCTGGTACGACGGCGAAACCGGGCACCACCACACCTGGTTCGGCCGCGCATCGGGCTTCACCCACGCCGCCGACAGCGTCACAGCTGCCGACTCGGAAGACGACTTCGTGCTCCCGACCGCCGCCGATTTCAACGGCGACGGGCATGCCGATCTGCTGCTCTATCGGGATCACCTCGTCGAGACACCGAACACGTTCTCGGACAGTGTCACCGAGACGCTTTGGCACGCGCACTGACGGGGCCGCCAGACTGGCGGGCATGACCGACGCCCGCACACCAACCGACACGGTCCGCGACTTCTGCGCGGCATGGACGCGCCTCGACATCGACGAGTTGCTCGGTTACTTCACGCCCGACGCGGTGTACCACAACATCCCGGTGGATCCGGTGGTGGGTGTCGACGCGATCCGAGCGATGATGTCGATGTTCACCACGGGCGTCGAGCGAATCGAGTTTCGCGTCAAGAACCTTGCCACTACAGGCAACGTGGTGATGACCGAACGCGTCGACGTGTTCGTGCAACCCGACCGCACGATCGAGTTGCCGGTGATGGGCACGTTCGAAGTGGTCGACGGCAAGATCGCGGCGTGGCGCGACTACTTCGACCTCAATCAGTACATGACCCAAGCAGGACTCGCGGGCGCGGGCTGACAACGCGGCTTCTGGGTGCAGTCACCCCGCCAGAGCGGGGCTGCTGCACCCAGAAGCATGTAAAAGGGCCTGCAACGACTGCCTACAGCGCGTCGGGGCCGATCTCGCCGGTGCGGACGCGGGCGAGGTGCTCCACAGGCGTGACCCACACCTTGCCGTCACCGATCTTGTCGGTGCGCGCCGCCTTCACCACCGCGTCGGCGATGTCGAGCGCATCGGAATCATCGGCAAGGATCTCAATCCGCACCTTCGGCACGAAGTCGATCTTGTACTCCGCGCCGCGATACACCTCGGTGTGGCCGCGCTGGCGGCCGAAGCCCTGCACTTCGGTGACGGTCATGCCGTGCGCGCCGGCGGCGAGCGCGGCCTCCTTCACCTCTTCGAGCTTGTGCGGCTTGATGACTGCAATCACGCTCTTCATGACCTCTCCGTTCCAGAGCTCGCGCCGCTGCCTGCAGAGACCGTGGCTGGTCCCTCGACAACATGCCCCGCGTCGGAGCGGTGGAGCAAGAAGTCGGGGTACGCCAGCGCGCCCATCTCGGGAAGGTCGAGCCCGGCGATCTCGTCGGCCTCGTTCGACCGCAGACCGATCGTGCGCTTCACGATCACGAAGAACAGGATCGTCGCCAGCGAGCACCAGAGCACGAGCACGATCGCCGATGTGAGCTGGGCCATGAATTGCCCGGCGTCGCCGTAGAACAGTCCCTTCACCGGTCCGCTCACCCCATTGAAGCCGAAGCCGTACGTGCCGTCGGCGAACAGGCCCAGCGCGAGCACGCCCCACAGGCCGTTCACCCCGTGCACTGCGACCGCACCGACCGGGTCGTCGACGTGGAACCACTGGTCGACGCCGACCACGGCAACCACCACGAGCACGCCGGCGACGAGACCGATCACCATCGCGGCCCACGGCGCCACGTACGCACACGGCGCGGTGATCGCGACGAGCCCGGCGAGCAGTCCGTTACACGTCATCGACGGATCGGGCTTGCCGTACTTCCACCACATCGTGAACATCGCCGAGAGCAACCCGAACGCCGACGCCAGGATCGTGTTCACGATCACCACCATGAAGCGAAAATCGGTGGCCGCGAAGGTGGACGCGCCGTTGAAGCCCATCCATCCGACGAGCAGGATCATCGTGCCGAGGAACGCCATCGGCAGGTGGTGACCCGGGATCGCTCGAGGTTTGCCGTTCTTGTCGTACTTACCGATGCGAGGCCCGAGGATCTTCGCGCCCCAGAAGGCGGCGACACCGCCCATCGCATGGACCACGCCGGATCCGGCGAAGTCGAGTGCGCCGTGCCCCCACTGCGGGCCGAACACACCGAGTTGCGACAGCCATCCGCCGCCCCACACCCAGTTGCCGTACACCGGGTACAGCAGCATCGATGCGAACAGGCCCCACACGATGAACGCCGAGAACTTGAAACGTTCGGCCATTGCGCCGGTGGGGATCGTCGCCGTGGCGTCCATGAACACCAGTTGGAAGAAGAAGAAGCCCATGATGCCCACGTCGTAGGCGTGGCCACCGAGGAAGAAGCCTCCGTGGGCGATCAAATTCCAGTGCCCGACATGAAGAGATCCGGAGAGCGGTGTGATCCCTAAACCCGGATTCGATACTGCGCCGAACATCAGCGCGTAACCGCACACGAACCACCCCGCGACGCCGAGCGCGAAGATCACGAGGTTCATCATCATCGTGTGCGCGGCGTTCTTCGCGCGCGTGAAGCCGGTTTCGACGAGTGCGAAGCCGGCCTGCATGAAGAGGACGAGGATGCCGCCGACGGTGAGCCACGCGTAGTTGATGGCAAGGTGGTCGCGAGCCACTTGCTGCGTCACCGTCGGGAGCACCTGATCTTGCGGGGTGCCAACCGGCACGATCGCCGTCACGCTCGTCTTGTCGGTGCCGGTCTTCACACCGTTCTTGTCACCGTTCGACGCGCTGGCCACGCCGGCGAGGCCCGTGAGGCCGAGGATCAAGAACACGAGCGAGGCAACGAGCGCCCTCACGAGACGCCGGCGATACACCTGCGTCAGCTCACCAGCGCGAAGCCCAGCCTTGCGCCGGCGCCAGCGATACACCGCTGGCGTGAGCAGCGCGCCCACGAGCAGCACGACAGACACGACGTACACGGACCCTCCCCTGCATGCCCCGACCGATCGCGGTCGTGTGCGTTCGTTGCAAGGTAAGAGTCATGTGTTTCGGGCGCGAGCCCACTATGTGAACGGCGCGTTACGCGACCGCTCAGCAGGCCGTCATGCTGAGCGGTCGCGATGCGCTTCACGGGCTGATCAGGTCACAAGGCGTCACCGTCGCGCTCGCCGGTGCGGATGCGCATGACCCGGGCCAGATCGACGGCCCAGATCTTGCCGTCGCCGATCTTTCCGGTGCGGGCGTGCGCAGCGATGATGTCGATCACCTTGTCGGCGTCGCCGGTCTCACAGAGCACCTCGATCTTCACCTTCGGGACGAAATCGACCTTGTACTCGGTGCCGCGCCACGTCTCGCTCTTGCCGCCTTGGCGGCCGTAGCCCTGCACCTCCGAGACCGTGAGCCCGAGGATGCCGGCGCCTCGAAGTGCCTCTTTCACCTCCTCGAGCTTGAACGGCTTGATGATCCCAGTCACTAAGTACGCCATCAGACCGGCTCCTCGATCTTGTCGCCCGACGGGCTATCGAGACGGATACCGCTCGGTGGCAGACCGCTCGGCGTGCTGTACGACATTCCCTGCCCGAACTCCATGTGGTAGGCGGGCGTGCCGTGCTCGTGGATGTCGAGCCCTTCGAGCTCACCGTCTTCGGACACTCGCAACGTCCAGCTGCCTCTGATCGCTTTCACGGCATACATGATGATCAGTGATACTCCGAGTACCACGACCACACAGGTTGCGCTGCCGATGAACTGCGCTTTCAACTGACCCCAGCCACCGCCGTACAACAACCCCTTCACGGTGGTGGTCGTATCGGTGCCGTCGGCTGTGGGGATGCCATAGGCACCCGTTGCCCATAACCCGAGACTCAACGTGCCCCAGATCCCGGCGAAGCCGTGCACTGCGACTGCACCGATCGGGTCGTCCCAGCGCATGTACTCCATGAAGTCGACGCCGAGCGGCACGATGATGCCTGCGATCGCGCCGATCCACAGCGCTCCGGCCGGTGACACCCAGTAACACGGACAGGTGATCGCGACCAGGCCGCCGAGGAAGCCGTTCACCGACATTCCGAGGTCCCAGGTCTTCGATCTCGGATACACGAACAGCACCGCAACCAGTCCGGCTGAACACGCCGCGAGTGTGGTGTTCGCCGACACTCGGCCGATGCCTTCCCAGTCCATGGCCGACAGCGTCGAGCCCGGGTTGAAGCCGTACCAACCGAACCACAGGATCACGCCACCGAGCGCACCCAGCGCCAGGTCGTGCGGCGGCATTGGGCCGCCACCGTCGCGCTTGAACTTGCGGCCGATACGAGGACCGAGGGCGATGCAGCCGGCGAGGGCGATCATGCCGCCCACCGTGTGCACCACCGTGGAGCCGGCAAAGTCACGGAAGTTCGCGCCGCTGGTGTGGAACACGGTCTTGAACAGGAAGCCCTTCGGGTTCTGCAACCAACCGCCCGGACCCCAAGCCCAGTGGCCGAAGATCGGGTAGATGAAGCCCGACACCATGATGCTGTAGATGATGTCGCCCTTGAATCCGGTGCGACCCACCATGGCGCCCGACGTGACGGTCGACGCGGTGTCGGCGAACGCGAATTGGAACAAGAAGAACGCGAGGAACGCCACACCGGTGCCGCCGTACGCGGCCGGGTAGTTGTGCAGGAAGAAGTACTGGTGCCCGATGAACCCGTTCCCGATGCCGAACTGGAACGAAAAACCGATGGCCCAGTACAAGACGCCGCACAGGCAGGTGTCGAACACGCACTCCATGAGCACGTTCACCGACTCCCTCGACCGGGCAAAGCCCGCTTCGAGGGCCATGAACCCCGCCTGCATGAAGAAGACGAGGAACGCGGTCACCAACACCCACACCGTGTTGATGGGGCTCACGAAGTCGTTCGGCTTGTGCGTCGACGACGACACTGCTGCGCCGACTGGTGTGTCGACGAACATCATGAAGCCCTTGATGATGGCAAGGAGCAACAGGATGCCTGTCATCTTCGCCCCGAGGAGCAGCGCGAACGCTCGACGCGTTTCGCGTTCCTTGAAGGCACGGATGTTGCGTAACCGCTGTCTGATCATGGTTCCGCAAGGTACGGACACCCCGTTTCGGGAAAATGTGTCGTGTGTGAACGCCGTTTGTCTGACGATGACGGGACGATGACATCGCCCGGCGCCCCGTAGCCTCGCGTCCGTGCCGACCGCGCAACCCGGGAAACTCGACCGCGCGCCGCTGCTCGCCGACCGGTCGATCACCGGGAGCGAGTGGGCGCGCCGCTACAGCGATTTCGTCGACGAGTGGTTGCGGACGATGTTCGCGGCACAACTCGAAGAACTCGGCACCCACGACGTCGCGCTCGTCGCCGTGGGTGGATTCGGTCGCGCCGAGCTGTGCCCGGAAAGCGATGTCGACCTCGCGTTACTGCATCGCGGCCATCCCGAGATCGCGCGCATCGCCGAGCAGATCTGGTATCCGATCTGGGATGCAGGCTTCAAACTCGGTCACGCGGTGGGCACGGTCAACGAGCTGAGTGCTCTCGCGAGCTCCGACCTCGACACCGGCACCGCGTATTTGTCGCTGCGACTCGTCTCCGGCGACGTCGCGCTCGCCGAGGATCTCGCCTCGCGCGCGCGGGCGCGCTGGGAGAAGCTCGCGAAGCGGCGAGTACCCGAGCTCGCCGCGCGCGTCGTGGAACGCCACGCGGCCGTCGACGACGTGGCCTTCACGCTCGAACCCGACCTCAAAGAGGGACGCGGCGGCCTGCGCGACGTGCACTCGTTGCTCTGGCTGGAGGCCGCGTATCCGATCTTGGCGCCGGGCGACGCCAAGGAACTCGCCGATGCGTACGAGGTGCTGCTCGCGGTGCGCGTCGAGCTGCAGCGCCTCACCGGCCGCCCGAGCAACGTCGTTGCGCTGCAGGATCAGGACGTGCTCGCGGAGGTGCTCGGCGACACCGACGCCGACGCGCTCATGGGCCGCGTCGCCACCGCGGCGCGCACGATCACCTGGATCGGCGACGACGTGTGGCAGCGCGTCATGCATCCGGAGCGCGGTCGCATCGGCGGCCGCGCGCCGCGCGCCGTCACGCTCGGACCCGGTATCACGCTACGCGGCCACCGCGTGTACGCCGACGCGGCGCGCTTGCCGCAACACGACCCGTCGCTCGCGTTGCGCGTCGCGAACCTTGCGATCGAGCAAGCCGCCACGATCGACCGCGACGCGCTGGCCGCAGTGTCGGCATGCTCGGTGGCACCGGGACCGCGCTGGCCCGACGACACACGCGAGCTGTTCGTGTCGCTGCTGCTCACCGGCCGGCCCGCGATCGCGGCGATGGAAGCCCTCGATCGCAGCGGCGCGCTCACCGCGCTGCTGCCCGAGTGGTCGGCCGTCCGCTGCAAGCCGCAGCGCAACGCCTATCACCGCTTCACCGTCGACCGGCACCTGCTCGAGACCGCCGCCAATGCGGCCCGGTTCGCGGGTCGCGTCAACCGGCCCGACCTCCTCGTGCTCGCGGGCCTGTTGCACGACATCGGCAAGGGCACCACGGGCGGTGACCACATCGCGCTGGGCATCCCGTTGGTGCGCACGATCCTCGAGCGAATGGGCTACGGCCCCGCCGATATCGACACCGTGTGCCTGCTCGTGGAGCACCACTTGTTGCTGTCGGAGGTGGCAACCCGCCGCGACCTCGACGATCCGGCCACGATCCGCCACGTCGCGACCTTCGTGGGCGACGTCGACATGTTGTCGTTGCTCGCCGCGCTCACCGAGGCCGATTCGCTCGCAACCGGACCGACCGCATGGGGACCGGCCAAGGTGCGCCTGGTCGCGCTCCTCGTGGAACGCACCGACCGCATGTTGCGCAGCGGCGACGCAGTGTCGGCCGACGGCATCGCGCTCGGCATCGCACCCTTCCCCACCCCGGAGCAACTGCGCGCGCTGGGCGAACCGGGCACGCACATCCATGGCACCGGCGACACGTTGAGCGTGATGACCGACGACCGGCCCGGCGGCTTCAGCCGTATCGCCGGCGTGCTCGCACTGCACGGCCTCGACGTGGCGGCCGCCGACGCGTTCTCCGACGAGAACGGTCGCGCGCTCTCGGTGTTCTCGGTGGTCGATCCGTTCGGTGACGGTCCTGACTGGTCCCGAGTGGTCGACGACCTCGCTCGCGCGCTCGATGACGGGCTCGCGCTCCGCGCTCGTGTCGGCGAGCGTGCCCGCCGTTACGAGCGTCGCTCCAAGCCGCCGCCTGACGCGCGCACCACCGTGACGTTCGACAACGACGTGTCCGACACCGCCACGGTGATCGACGTGCAGACCGTCGACGGGGTCGGTGTGCTGTTCCGCGTGACTGCGGCGCTCGCGGAGTTCGATCTCGACATTCGCACGGCACGCGTCAACACGATGGGCACGCTGG
This sequence comes from Acidimicrobiia bacterium, assembly GCA_036501845.1. GTDB lineage: Bacteria > Actinomycetota > Acidimicrobiia > IMCC26256 > PALSA-610 > JBBREP01. Next base: position 157,526 of record DASXZO010000036.1, read on the forward strand.
TGCTCGACGCGTTCTACGTGCGCGACCGCTCCGGTCGCAAGCTCGCCGACGTCGCGACGCTCGACGAGATTGCGCTCGCCGTGCGCGACGCGCTCGACGTGCGCAACTGATCGGGCTTACTCCACACCGAGCCACCCGGCGATGGCCAAGGCCACTGCCACGGCACCGACCACTGCGGTAGCCAAGGCGTCGGCCCACGTCCACGAGAGCTCGCGTATCGCCGCGGTTCCCAGCAGCGCGACGGCCGACTGCGCCGCGCCGATCGCAGAAAGGTGTCCGTCGGCGCGGAGCGCGTCGCTGGCAACGAGCGCGGCAATCCGCACCTTGCGCCGTGAGAGCACGAACAACGCCACCATCGAGACCACGGCGAGCACGACGCCCACGGGTGGATCGCCGCCCCGGTCGTGTTGCACCAAGCGAAGCACGCCGATGACCACTGCCGAGGCGCCCACCGCTCCGAGGCACACCAGCACCACTTGATGTGCCAGCCGTTCACGCCGCTCCGACAGCGTGGCGTTGCGCAGCGCGTCGCGAAAGTGCACACCGAGGGTGATCGACCCCACGGCGTCGACGAGGCCGACCGCGCCGAGCGCCACGAACACGGCCGCGTTGCCGGACACTCCGATCACGATGGCGATTGCGCTGGTGCAGACCGTCCACGCGACGCTGACCACCGACACGCGGTACGCAGCCACCACGTGCCGGAGCGCCGGTTGCGTGCCTGCAGCCTCGGGTCGGGAACGCGCCATGGTCAGCTCCGATTGAACGTTGCCGACCAGACTTCCCGGCGCACCCAGTTGTACCGCCGTGGCATTCTACGGACCTGTGAGCCGGCTGCGCGAACGCCAGGAGGTCAAGTTCTTCGGTGCGCTACAGCGCGCCGCGCCCGCACTATCGACCACATGGTGGACGCTGCTGTTGCTACGCGGTCTGCTCGCGCCGGTGGTGGCCATCGCCTCGGGCGTGCTCATCAACGCGGTGCAGCACCATCATTCGCTCGCCGGCCCGCTCGTGTTCGTGGGCATCGTGTTCGTTACCTACCAGGTGGTCACGCCCGTGCACCAGGCCGTCAGTGCGAACCTCGGCAGCCGGTCGGCGTCGTGGCTGAACGATCGCCTGCTCCGCGCATGTGTCGCGCCGCCGGGTCTTCGCCACCTCGAGGACCCGACGCTGATGAACGACCTCACGATGGCGCGCGATTTCGACCTCGGCATCGCCGGGCCGCCGCTCACCATCGCCATGGACTTCATCGCCAATGGCCTCGTCGACATCGTGGCCGGGATCGGCACCGCGATCGTGCTGTTCGCGTTCGAGTGGTGGGCGCCCCTCGTGCTGGTGGCCGCGTGGACGGCCACGCACTACATGCTGCGCGAGAGCGCGGTGTGGCGCGACCGCAACACCGACGAAGTGCGCGACGCGCAGCGCCACGCCGAGTACGCGTACCGGCTCGCGGTCGACTCGCCGGCGGCGAAGGAACTGCGGCTGTTCGGACTGGCGCCGTGGGTGGTCGAGCGCTTCCGGAGCCGGCGGCGGCGGCTCTACGAGCTGCAATGGCAGGCCACGCGCTTGCGTGAGCGTTCGGTGCTCGGCTGTCTCGTGCTGGTGGTCGCGGCGAATCTGCTCGTGTTCCTGGTGCTCGCCAACGAGACCGCCAACGGCACCGTGGCACTCGCCCAGGCGTTGGTGTTCTTCCAGGCCGCAGTGGGAACGAGCGCGATCGCGTTCGGCGGATTGAGCTGGGCGCTCGACGGCGCGGCCGCGCCGGTGGCTGCGGTGTTGCGCCTCGACGCGGCGATGGCGACGGCCGGCGCGCTCGCCGACGGCACGCGCGACGCCGCCGCAATGCCAGCACGCGACATCCGCTTCCGCGACGTGACCTTCGCCTACCAGGCGGGTGCCCGCCCGGTGCTCGAACACTTCGACCTCACGATCCCAGCGGGAACCTCGCTCGCCATCGTCGGGCAGAACGGCGCGGGCAAGACCACGCTCGCCAAGCTGCTGTGCCGCCTCTACGACCCGCAGAGCGGCGCCATCGAGATCGACGGTGTCGACCTCTGCGAGTTGCGCATCGACGAATGGCGCCCGCGCGTCACCGCAGTGTTCCAGGACTTCGTGCGCTACGAGCTCTCGTTGCGCGAGAACGTGCGGTCGCGCCGTGTCGAGGCGTCCGGCGATGCCAACGACGAGGACGACCACGACGACGCCGTCGTCAATGCCGCGCTCGCCGACGCCGGGGCCGCGGACCTCGCGTCGCTCGACACGATCCTGGCCCGGGGCTACGAGGGCGGCATCGACCTTTCGGGCGGCCAGTGGCAGCGCATCGCGCTCGCGCGAGCGTTGTGCGCAGTGCGGCTCGGCGCGGGCGTCGTGCTGCTCGACGAGCCCACCGCGCAGCTCGACGTGCGCGGCGAGGCCGAGATCTTCGAACGCATCCTGGCCGCGACGCGAGGGTGCACCACGATCCTCGTGAGCCATCGCTTCTCCACCGTGCGCCACGCCGACCGCATCTGCGTGCTCGAGCACGGCCGCGTCGTCGAGCTCGGCACGCACGACGAGCTGATGGCGCTCGGCGGCCGGTACCACACGATGTTCGAGCTGCAGGCGGCCCGCTTCACCGGCGCGGCCAACGCCACCGAATACGACGACCGCGGCGAGGAGGTGGTGTATGACACCCTCTCCTGACGACTTGGCCGCCGACCAGCTCCCGCCGTCGCTCCGCTCGCTCTGGCGCACCACCAAACTCGGGTATCGCGCCGAACCTCGGGGCCTATCCGCGTCGTTCGGTCTCGTGGTGTTCACCGCGCTGCCCGACGCCCTGATCGCGCTCTGGCTCGCGCTGCTCACCAAGGGAGTATCCGATCACCACCGCTCGCTCATCGTGTGGGCCGCAGTCGGTCTGGCGATGTCATCGACGCTCACCTGGTTCTTGAAGGTGGTGTTCGACCGCGTGCAGCGACGCTTCCGCGACCGGGTTGCGATCGCGCTGGAATCGCACGTGGCCGAGCTGCAGGCGACCGTCGCAACGGTGGAGCACCACGAGCGACCCGAATACGTCGACCGCTTGTCGGTGCTTCGCGACCAGGTGTTCGCGCTCGACCACCTGTTCATGTCGCTGTTCTCCACCGTCGGTTGGATCGTGCGCCTCGCCATCACCGTGGTGCTGTTGATGTCGATACACCCCGCGCTCGTGCTGCTCGTGGTGTTCGCCATCCCCACGGTGTTCTCGGCGTCGTGGAGGCCTGGGATCGAGCGCGCCACCGAGGAACGCGTGGCATCGAGCAACCGGCTCGCGCGCCACCTGTTCGTACTCGGCACCACCGCGCCACCCGGCAAGGAGATCCGCGTCGCGGGCACCGCGCACGACCTGGCCGACCACCGCAACGAGGCTTGGGAGCGCTGGTATCGCGACGTGGCCGCAGCCCGTTGGGCATCGGCGGCATGGCACACGTTCGCATGGGCGATCTTCGGTGGTGCCTACGTGGGCGCGATCGTGTTCGTGACGTCGGGGCTCCATGCGAGCCCGGCCGAGGTGATCCTCGTGCTCGTCGCCGGCGCGCGGCTCTCGCAGTATGTGGGCGCCACCGTCGGCGAGATCGGCTTCCTGCGGGGGATCTGGCTCGACTCGTCGCGCAGGCTCACCTGGCTCGAGGACTACGCCGCCGCCATCGACGCACGCGCCGACGCGCACGCACCGGCCACGCTCGAACACGGCATCCGCTTCGACCACGTGTCGTTCCGCTATCCCGGCACGGAGCGGGTCGTGCTCGACGACGTGACCCTCGACCTCCCAGCCGGCGCGGTCGTCGCACTCGTCGGCGAGAACGGCGCCGGCAAGACCACGCTCGTGAAGTTGCTCTGCCGCATGTACGCGCCCACGAGCGGCCGTATCGAGGCCGACGGCGTCGACATCGGGCGCATCCCCACGCACGAGTGGCGCACGCGGCTGGCCGGCGCCTTCCAGGACTTCTTCCGATTCGAATTCCTCGTGCAGCACACGGTGGGGCTCGGGGAGGTCGAGCGGCTCGACGACCGGCCCGCGGCCGAGCTCGCCGTCGACCGCGCCGGTGCCGTCGACGTGATCGACCGCCTCGCGCTCGGATACGACACCCAGCTCGGACCTACGTGGGACGCGGGTGTGGAGGTGAGCTTCGGCCAGTGGCAGAAGCTCGCGCTGGCCCGCGGCTTCATGCGCGAGGAGCCGCTGCTGCTCATGCTCGACGAGCCCACCGCCGCGCTCGATGCCGAGACCGAGCACGCGCTCTTCGAGCGCTTCGCGGGTGCGGCCCACGCCACCGGCGCGCACGGCCGCGTCACGGTGTTGGTGTCACACCGCTTCTCGACCGTGCGCATGGCCGACCTGATCGTGGTGCTCGACGGCGCGCACGTCGTAGAGGTGGGCAGCCACGACGACCTCATGGCTCGCCGCGGCCACTACGCAGACCTCTACAGCATCCAGGCCAACGCCTACCGCTGATATGCGTCATTTGCTATGCGTCGTTTGACGGCCATAG
>DASXZO010000037.1:0-4768 GCA_036501845.1 Acidimicrobiia bacterium
CGAGCGGCGCATGAATGTGTGGCGCTACGAATTCAAGCCCACCGACGATGGCGGCACCGTCGCCACCGAGTCGTTCGATCTCGGCGACAACATCTTCACCAAGGTGTGGCGCCCGCTCGGCGGAGTGCTGCGCGAGCGCCGGAACGAGCGCGACATGCTCCGTACCCTGGAGCGAGTCAAGGCCGTCGCCGAGCGCGCCTGATCTGCAGCTGGGCGTACACATTTCAGGCCGGGCCGGCGTGCTCGTGGGGGACAACTACTTCGGTGGCGGGAACGTCGGGGTAGAGGAACTTGGCGAGGACCACTGCTGCGAGCGCGCCGAGGATCTGGAACACGATGAATCCCGGCGCCGACGCCGGGCTGATGCCCGCGAAGGTGTTGCTGAGTGTGCGGGCGATCGTGACGGCAGGATTGGCGAACGATGTCGACGAGGTGAACCAGTAGGCCGCGGCGATGTATCCGCCGACGGCGAACGGGGCGGCGCTCGAGCGTCCCGACCGGACGGCGCCGAAGATCACGAGGAGCAGCCCGAGCGTGGCGACGAATTCGCCGAGCCAGAGGCCGCCGCCGGTGCGGGCGTGGTGCGAGATGTTCACCGCGTCGAGTCCGAACATGAGGTTGGCGACGCAGGCTCCGATACACCCGCCCACGATCTGCGCGACCACGTACACGACGGCTGCGCCGGTGCCGAGGCCGCCGAGGAGCCGATCGGCGAGTGTGACGACGGGGTTGAAGTGCGCGCCCGACACCGCACCGAAGGCAACGATGATCGCCACGAGCCCTGCGCCGGTCGCGATCGAGTTCTCGAGCAGCTGAAGGCCGGCGTCGTTCGGCGAGAGACGTTGCGCGTAGATGCCCGACCCGATGACGATCGCAACGAGCAGCGCGGTGCCGAGTGCCTCGGCGGTGGCCTGGCGCGCGAGTTGGCGGTCGAGCATCAGCAGCAGCGAGCGGCCGACTCTGCTGCCGAGCCACAACACAGCGCGTCGTCGACGTTGGCCGGACGCAGCTCTCCGTTCGGCATCTCGGCGTCGGCGAGCACGGTGTAGATCTCCCACGGCTCGCCGTCGGGCGCGTCCACCCACACCTTGTCCTGCACGGCGTAGCAACAGCTCACCTGATCTTCGGCCGCGCAGGCCAAGCCCTCGGAAGTGAGCCGTGCGTTCGCGGCGGTGACGGCGTCGGTCGTTTCGACCTCGACGCCGAGATGGTTCAGGCTTCCGGGCTCGCCGACGCCTTCGATGAGCACCAGTTTCAACGGTGGCTCGGTGATCGCGAAGTTCGCGTAGCCGGCCTTGACCTTCGCGGGCTCGGTGGCGAACAGCTTCGAGTAGAAGCTGATTGCCTCGTCCAGGTTCGACACATTGAGAGCGAGCTGTACGCGCGACATCGTCCGCCTCCTGCGATAGATTTACAACTGTCGATTGATGACGATACGGAATAGATCGACATATGTCAATGGGTTGTGAGGGAGTCAGCGATGCCTCGGGCGCGAGCGAAGACGACGGGATGCTGCGGCTCGGTGCTCGCCGAGCCGTTGTCGGAGCGCGAGGCGGCCGAGCTTGCGTCGACCTTCGCCGCGCTCGCCGACCCGGTTCGCCTGCGCTTGCTGAGCCTCATCGCCGCGAGCGACGAGGTGTGCTCCTGCGACCTCGAGGGTCCGCTCGCGCGCTCGCAGCCGACGGTGAGCCACCACACGAAGGCGCTGTCCGAAGCCGGGTTGATCGTGGGGGAGAAACGCGGGCGCTGGATGTGGTGGCGTGTCGTCCCGGAACGCGTCGCCGCGCTGCGTGACGCACTTTCGTAGGCGCGGTACGACGCTCAGCGATGTGACGAGTCGAGCGCGGTGGCCTCGGCACGAAGGCGAGCAATGACGCGGCGTTCGTGCCCGAGCGGCCGCCCGCCATTCGTTGCGCGTCCGAGCGCGAGGCCGAGCATCGCCTCGCGCGCCGAGATGTAGAAGTCGCGACGTTCTGCGTTGGTGAGAATCGATGTGATCGCGTCGGGCTTCACCAGAGTTGCGAACTCCGAGACGACGGGGCCGATCTCGCCCCGAAGGCTCGGATCGTTGGCCATTGCGAGCCACGCCTCGATCACGGCCTTGAAGCGCGGGTTGCCGATTGCGGCCCACGTGGTGTTGACGAGCCCGATCACGTCGCGCGGCGCGGGCCTGCGGCGGCTGAGCATCTCCGAGTAGAGCCTGCGCAACGCGTCGGCGAGGAGCGACGGAAGACTCTCGTAGTGATGGTGAAACGCACCGCGGGTCACGCCGACGCGTGTGCAAACCTCGATCGCGGTGACTGCGGCCCAGCCCTTGTCGACGAGGAGATCGACCGTCGCGTCGGCAAGCGCCGCCCTCGTCGCTGCGCTCCGGTCGACCTGGGTGCGCCGCTCGCGCCCGGCGCCCGCGCTCCTCGCTGACGTGGTCTCGCGCATCGCAGTCAGTGTGGCGCGACCACGATCGAATGCGCGCCCACGTGCGTGTGCACCAGCAGGTCGTTGCCCTCGACCTCCGTAGCCACCTGCGCCCCGTCGGTGGCACGGGCGGTGAACGCGTTCGGGTTGCCCAATCCGGTCACCCGCATCGCGGTCGGCCGTCCGACCACGCCGTCGTTCATCGCGCGCAGGGTCAGGTGGAGCTGGCGGGACGCGCGATCCCACTCGGCGCGGCTGAGCGCAACGGTAGGGAAGTCGACGTCGCGAACCGTCGGTTCGTCGAAGCGCGCGGCGGACGAGACGTTGGCGAGCCGCCACCACGCGCCTTCGGTCATCACGTCGGCCGCGGCCATCATGGCGTTGTACTGACCACGAGGGTGTGCTTCGCCGAGATCGAAGTCCCACGTGATTTCCCCGCGTTCGCGGTCCCACGTGGGCGGGTAGTGCTCGGCGCACGCCGCGTCGAGCGCGTCGGCAAGATCGGTGACGGCCCAGTTTCGAGCAAGGAGCAGCGCCATTGCGGTGAAGCGCGGCCCGATCACCGAGACCGGTCCGTCGACGTCGAGCAGACCGAGTTGGGCGCGGGCCGCGTCCCACAACCGGCGTGCCTCGTCGGGCACTTGTGGCGCGAGATAGATCGCGGGGATCGCGCCGCCAATCGCAGGAAGTTCGAGATGTTCGTCGATGATCGGGTCGTAATAGAAGGTGACCATCGTGGGTGGTTCGTCGCCATCGAGATGGAGGTACTCGCGCCGAGCGTGCTCCCACCAGATGTCGAAGGCCCCGTGATGGTCGGTGCCAAAGGCGAGATCGGCGAGCTGGAGTCCGAAGCCTGCGCCGGCAAGGCAATACGGCCAGATCTTCGTGTTCTCGCAGTGACACCCTTCCGGATGGGCGCGCCATTGCGCGCCAAGGTGCTCGGCGATCTTGGTGTGCCACCACGTGTAGGTGTGCTCGCCGTCGCGCACGATGTCGAACGGCGCGTCCCAGCGCGCGTTGCCCGTGACGCGGCGGTGCAGTCCGAGCATCACGAGGAAGAAGCCCTTGAAGAAGAGGTTGCCGTCGGCGCCGATCGGGTCCCACTGCAGACCCCACGGCTCGATGCCGTTCGCAGTCCAGCCGGGCACGTTGTAGTTGCCCCAGTGGGCGGCGGGGATCAGCATCCGGTAGGCGTCGGGATAGTTCGCGCGGTCGGGGTCGTCACCGATCTGGGTGAGCCAGTCTTCGGCGGCCCACCATCCGGTGTGGCGGAAGATCAGCTCGTCGAGAATCCGCTCGTAGACCTCGCGCCACGCGGGCGTGCGGTCGGCCATGAGCGCGACGGCGTACGTGGAGTCGATCAGATCGAACCGGTGGTAACAGAGCATCGGCGCATCACTGAGGTTGTCCCAATGATCGTGCGGTTGCCCGTCTCGTTCCCAGCTGTCTGGCGTGGTCGCCTTGCGGTAGAGGTAGCGCAGCCAACCGAGGTTGCGATCCGACAGCTCCGGCAGCGCCGCACTCATCGAACGGCCGCAAACCGCTCGGCGTCCGTCGCGGCATAGCGCGCGACGGTCGCGTCCACCAATGCGGCCTGTTCGATCGCGCCAACGATGTCGACGAGTCGCGAGCCGGGTAACGCACACGTCATTTCGTCGGCACGCATCCCGGTTCGGGCTCGGCTCAACGCGCATCCCACGCTGGCCGCCGGACGGTGCTGCTCCTTGGCGATCGCGACGATGTGGCACTGCGGCTTGCCCTCGATCACGAGGTCGCCCACCGCATCACCGATCGTCATCACGCCGCGCGCGTTGGCGCGAACCAGCACCACATCGGGCTGCATGGTTGCGTCGTGCAGAGGTCCGTAGACGATCGTTTCGGGCCGGCTCGCGACCGTCGGGATCATCGGAAAGATCTCCGGCGTCACCCAGCCGGCCTCCACGAGCGCTCCGACGTCGGCGCGTTGTGCCGCCGTCTCCAGGTCGATGAGGCCATGTGTCAGGCTGCCGACACTGCAGTTCGCGTGATCGTCCGGTCGCGTGCTGAACGTGCGCTCGAGGGCGTGCACCCAGAACAAGCATCCGGCGGCAACCCGGCCAGTTCTGCCGTCGGCGGTCGGCTGCGGCATCGGTACCGACGAATCGGCGAACGGTGCGGTGGCCGAGGGCTCCGCTTCGAACGTGATTGCAATCGGCGCGACGGTGAGGTGCAGCGCCGCCGTGAGGCGATCTGCGGTGTCTTGCCAAACCAACGGTGTGCTCACGATTCCCCCTGCTCGACGTGCCGCACGCTACCCGAACTTACATACGTACACAAATGTAAGTGACCAGTGGGCGGCTGCGCGCGCCGAGCC
>DASXZO010000038.1:0-7923 GCA_036501845.1 Acidimicrobiia bacterium
AGCGGGGTCGCAGGACGCCCGGAGGAATTGCGCGAACTACGCGGTGGGGAGCTGGCGGCGTTGCTGTTCACGAGCGGGTCGAGCGGCGCGCCCAAGGGCGTGCTGCACACGAGCGACACGCTCGCCTACAAAGCCACCGGCATGGCCGCGGTGCACCGCCTCACACCCGACGACGTGGTACTCATGCCGGCACCACTCGCCCACGTGAGTGGTCTGTTGAACGCGGTCACCCTCCCCGGCGCGGTGCCGTTCAAGACGGTGCTGATGCGCCGCTGGAACGCCGACGCCGCGCTCGACCTCATCGAGCGCGAGCGCGTGTCGTTCATGGTGGGGCCGCCCACCTTCTTCGTCGCGCTGATGCAGTCGCCGAACTTCAGCCCGGCACGCGTCGAATCGCTGCGGCTCGTGTCGAGCGGCGGCGCGGGCGTGTCGGACGCGTTCGTGGCCGAAGCGAGCGAACGGCTGGGCACCGTGGTGAAGCGCACCTACGGATCCACCGAAGCGCCGTCGGTGGCCACCGCGCTGCCCGGCGCGCCAGACGACGCGCCACGCGCCATCCCGCCGTGCGAACTGCGCATCGACGCCCCCGACACCGACGAGCACGCGGGCGAACTGCTCATCCGCGGGCCCGAGGTGTGCGCGGGCTACCTCGACGCGCCCGACACCGAGCGCACCTTCACGCGCGACGGCTGGTATCGCACCGGCGACCTGGCCACGATCGACGCCGACGGACGGCTCGCGATCCGCGGCCGGCTCGACGACGTGATCATCCGCGGCGGCGAGAACATCTCGGCCACCGAAGTGGCAGAGCTGGTGGAACGCCACCCCGCGGTGCGCCAGTGCGCCGTCGTCGGCATCGCCGACGACCTCATGGGCGAGCGGGCGTGCGCGTTCGTCGTGGCCGACGACGGTTTTGATCTCGCCGAGTGCGCGCGCTGGTGCGCCGCCGAGGGGCTGGCGCGTTTCAAGACGCCCGAGCGGGTGATCGTGCTCGACGCGCTGCCCGTGCTCGCCAGCGGGAAACCCGACCGGGCCGCGCTGCGCGCCCGGGCGGCGCAGATCAGCTCTTCGTAGCCGCCGACCACGAGGTGTCGAGCACCACGTGGTTCTGCTGGTCGGTCACCCACACGCGCCGCACCGAGCTGTACGGGATCGCGCCGTGGCCACGGATCGAGAACGAACCGTCCTTGCCGTCGCGGAACGTTGCCGCGGCGAGACGATGACCTGATGCGTCGGTGAGCCACAACCAATAGGGGTCGGTGCTGTCGGCGGCGTCGCGCAGCCGGCCACGGAACGACACATCGGTGCCGTCGCGGGCCTGGATGATCGTGGCCTTCGCGTTGGCGTCCTGGCCGCGCAGCAACACAGTGCGCTCGGCCGCAACGTGACCTGCAGGTCCGCTGTGCATCGACACGCCCACCACGGCGGCGAGCGCGGCGGCGAGGCCCACCACGGCCGCGGCAACCGTGCCGACCCGGCGACGTGAGCGGTGCGTCGTGTGCTCGAGCCGCGCGTCGCGCACGCGCTCGACCACATCGTCGCCGAGGGTGAGCGGAGCTCGCCGGTTCGGGCCGCCAAGATGCGCGACGTCGACGGTGTCGAGCAGCTCGACGGTCGACCGCAGCTCGGCCAGCTCCTCGCGGCACGCGGGGCAACCGTCGAGGTGGGCTTGCAGCGCGAGCTGCTCGTGTTCGTCGAGTCGACCCAGGGCGGCCGCGCCAAGCGCGCCGCGACGGTCTGCACAGGCTTCAGCGCTCATCATTCCAACCAAGCTCTTCGAGCGCGAGCCGCAAGGCCTTGAGGCCATAGAACACGCGACTCTTGATCGTGCCCACCGGGACACCACACTCCGTGGCAACTTCGGCGTACGAGCGACCCTTCGTGTGCACCTCCACGAGCGCGGCACGGTGATCGGGCGTGATCTTGCCGAGTGCCTCCTCCACCTGCCAGGCCACGAGCACTGACTCGATCGATTCGGCGCTGGCGAGGTCGAGCCCTGGTTCGGCCTCGGCCTGGTCGGCGGAGGCGAGCCGGGGCCGCACCGCCCGGGCCCGGCTGAGGTCGATCACCACGTTGCGCAGGATCGCGAACAGCCAGGTGCGCAAGCTGCCGAGACGGTCGTCGAAACGGTCGGCCGCCTGCCAAGCCCGCAGAAACGCCTCTTGGACGGCTTCTTCGGCCAGCCCGGCGTCACCGAGGGCACGGCGCGCGAAGCGATACAGCTCGCCCCCGTGGGCGGCATAGACGTCGCGTACGTCCTGGTCAGTGGCCAGCGCTCCTCGGCGATCCATCTCAGGAACAGAATACGGACGACCTGACCAGGAAGTTCACCGCCCGTCCAACACCGTTTCCCAAGGACCAGGGTGGTTCAGACGACGCTTTCGCCGCGTTCGACTCTTGGACGCAGCAGGGCCGTGAGGCGGGCGCGGTGGAAGGAGCCGTCGCCGAACTCGAGCTGGTCGAGCTGGGCTCGCTTCATGAAGAAGTGGAGATCGTGCTCCCAGGTGAAGCCGATGCCGCCGTGCACCTGCAGACCACTCGCCATGACCCGCTTGCTCGCGTCGCTGGCCCAGCACTTCGCGGTGCTCGCCGCCACCGATGCCTCGTCGGCTGGATCGTGGCCGAGCGACCACGCGGCCCAGTAGGCGGTGGAGCGCATGCCCTCGACGTCCACGAGCATGTCGGCGCAGCGATGCTTCACGGCCTGGAAGCTGCCGATCGGGCGGCCGAACTGCACTCGGTCCTTGGCGTAGTCGACCGCCATGTCGAGCACCGACTGCGCGCCACCGAGCATCTCGGCCGCGGTGAGCGCGGCGCCGTGATCGAGCAACGCGCGGGCGTGCGCAGCGTCACCGACACGTTGCGCGGGAGTGCCGTCGAAACGCAGCCAACCGAGCGGGCGGGTCACGTCCATCGCGCTCTCGCGCTGCGGACGACCCACCTCGTCGAGGCTCACCGCGAACAGCTCCGGTTCGGCCGCCGCGCCGTCGCCGCCGTCGACGGTCGCGGCAACGAGCGCGACGTTCGCCACGGGTGCGTACGGCACCGGGTCGGTGCGCCCGTCGAGCATCCACGTATCACCGTCGCCGTTGCCGCCGCGCCGGGCCGTGATCGCGCCGGCACGGCGCGTCCATCCGACGCACCCGATCGAGTCGCCCGACAGCAACGCCTCGACCGCGCCGTTGAGACCCGCACGCTGGCATGCCCCGGCTACCAACACGGTCGGCAGATAGGGCGCGGGCGCGCAGTGTCCGCCGAGCGCTTCGAGCAGCACCGCGAGCTCGACCAGACCGAGCCCGAGCCCACCGTCGGCCTCTGGGATGGCGACGCCGAGCCACCCCTGTTCGACCATCGAGCCCCATAACGCCGTGTCGTAGGGCGCGTCGCTCTCGGTGTGCGCGCGCACCGCGGCGAGCGAGGCGCGATTGTCGAGCAAATCGGTCGCGGCGTCGCGCAATGCGACCTGATCTTCGGACAGCTCAAAGTCCACTACTACCTCTTGTTCGCTGCGCTCACGGGCCGGTAGGCCGTCCCTCGCTCCGGTTGTCGCAGTCAGAGCGAATGCATTCGCGGTCGCTCGGCAGGTGCGGCGGGAGACTTTACGCAACCTGGGACACGCGCTCTCGGCCGGGGAAAGACCACTCGTGAAAGGCACGTGAACGCATGCACGAGCGCCCCGACCCGCGACCACCGACTCGGTAGCCTCCGGGTGACGACAAGACAGAGACGCGCGGACGCCGCGCGAAGAGGAGCGCAGATGAGCGACGGGGTAAATCTTTCGTATGCGGGCAAGCAATTGGAGTTCCCCGTCGTCGAGGGCAGCGAGCACGAGAAGGCTGTCGATATCAGCAAGCTGCGGGCGCAGACGGGCCTGATCACCCTCGACTACGGCTACATGAACACCGGTTCCACCGAGTCGGCCATCACCTTCATCGACGGCGATCTCGGGATCCTCCGCTACCGCGGTTACGACATCGCCGAGCTGGCCGACCACGACGAGCCGTCCTTCCTCGAAACCGCCTACCTGCTGATCTACGGCAACCTGCCCACGATCGACGAGCGCGACGAATTCAGCCGCAAGATCCGTCACCACACGCTGCTGCACGAGGACGTCAAGCGGTTTTTCGACGGCTTCCCGCGCGACGCGCATCCGATGGCGATCCTGTCGTCGGTCACCAGCGCGCTGTCCACCTTCTACCAAGGCAGCAACGACCCGCATGATCCCGAGCAGGTGGAGCTCTCGATCATCCGCTTGATGGCAAAGCTGCCCACCGTCGCGGCGTACGCCTACAAGAAGTCGATCGGCCAGCCGTTCCTCTACCCGAACAACCAGCTCGACCTCATCGAGAACTTCCTCACGATGATGTTCGCCGTCCCGTCGGAGCCCTACGAGGTATCGCCGGTCGTGGTGCACGCGCTGAAGCAGCTGCTGATCCTGCACGCCGACCACGAACAGAACTGTTCGGCATCCACGGTGCGGCTGGTCGGGTCGGGCGACGCGAACATCTACGCGTCGATCTCGTCCGGTATCAACGCCCTGTGGGGTCCGCTCCACGGTGGCGCCAACCAGCAGGTGATCGAGACGCTCATGGCGATCGAGGCCGACGGCGGCAACGTGAAGAAGGCCGTCGCTCGAGCCAAGGACCCGAACGATTCGTTCAAGCTCTGGGGCTTCGGCCACCGCGTCTACAAGAACTACGACCCGCGCGCGCGCATCGTGAAGGAGAGCGCCGACCGCGTGTTGAAGGAGCTGAACGTCAACGACACGCTCCTCGACATCGCGTTCGAGCTCGAACAGACCGCGCTCACCGACGAGTACTTCGTGGAGCGCAAGCTGTATCCGAACGTCGACTTCTACTCGGGAATCATCTACCGAGCAATGGGCTTCCCCACCAACATGTTCACCGTGTTGTTCGCGATCGGTCGGCTGCCCGGCTGGCTCGCGCATTGGAAAGAAATGCACGAGAACACCAAGACGAAGCTCGGTCGGCCGCGCCAGATCTACACGGGCGAGACCCAACGGCACTACGTGCCGATCGACCAGCGCGGGTAGTCGGCGTCGCGGTGGGGGAACCACAACAACCACAAGTGCAGATTCGCCGCGCGACGCTCACTGCGGTCGCTCCCGTCGTTGCCACGGTGGGGCCGCTCGCGAGCCCGCGTCGACGCTCCCCTCTGCCGCCTGAGATCAACCGATCGACGCCAGCCACCGCGCGGCGTCGCGCGGGTGGTGGAAGCGATGCACGTCGAGCCGTTCGTACTGTGGTTCGGCGAAGCGCGCCGTGTACTCGATTCGCTTGCGGCCATGTTGCGACCAGGCCCAGCGGATCGGGTGGTCGGCGCGTATCCACTCGCGCGGATCTTCTTTGTTGCCGTTCCAGAGCTCACGGCGCGTCACGCCGCGCGCCACGGAGCGCCTGATCACCCGCGCCATCACGAGTGGGCGCGGGTAGTCGAGCCACACCACGGTCGTCGCCCGTTCGAGCACGATCGGCCGCACGACGCCGTAGTTGCCGTCGACCACCCACCGCTCGCCGGCGGTGCGGGCGCGCACGCGCTCCTGGAATTCGTCGTCGGCCAGCGGCGTCCAGTTCGCCTGGTGGAAGATCGAGTCGAGTTCGACGTACTCGGCGCCGATGCGCTCAGCGAGCCGTTTGCCGAACGTCGACTTCCCCGACCCCGACGTGCCAATCACGGAGACGCGCAGTGACCCCGTACCGTCGCTCGTCATTCGCCGGTGGTCCCGTCGAGGAGCTCGCGCGTGGCATCCGCGTGGCCGGCGTGGCGCGCCGTCTCGTTGATCAAGTGCATCAGTACCCAACGGAGATCGTGTCCGTCGGCCCAACTCTGCACGGGCGACGGCTGGTCGAGTGACAGCGCCCGCACCGCGGCATCGGTGCGATCGCCGCGCTCGCGGTAGGCCGCGATCGCAGCCGCGAGGGTCAACTTGTCACCGGGCCGGAACTCTTCGGCGCGCCGATCGACGGCGGCTCCGTGAAAACCGCCCTCGATCCAGCGCCATTCAACCCTGGTGAGGTGGTTGACGATCCCGACCAATGGGATGAGTCGTCCGTCGGGCGTCCAGCGCGCCTGCGTGTCGTCGATGCCTTCGACATTGCGGAGTACCGCGCCACGGAGGTAGCCGAGCCACTCGAGCAGCAGTTCTCGGTCGTCGGCGGCGCTCGGCGGCAAGTCGATGTCGTCGGGCACGCGTCCACGGTATCGGGCTCGGTGTGGTGGCCGCGGGGACAATGGGGGCATGGCAGTGACGTACGAGTGGCGTGGTCATTTCGAGAGTCGCGAAGCGAACGCCTTGCACGCGGAGGCGTTCGAGACGCGCGTATTCAGCGATTCGGAATGGAACTGGGTGGAGCAGGTCGCAGCGCACAGCCTCGGCTGGGTGACGGCACGCTCAGATGCCGGCACACTTGCCGGCTTTGTGAACGTGCTGTGGGACGGGCTCGTGCACGCGTGGCTGCAGGACATGATGGTTGCGCAATCCGAACGCCGTGGCGGTGTCGGGGTGGCGCTGGTGCAACACGCGCGGGACGGCGCGGCGACCGCTGGTTGTGAATTCCTACACGTCGACTTCGACGACCACCTCATCCCCTTCTATTTCGACGCGTGCGGTTTCACCCCCACACGCGCCGGCCTCATGCATTTACGCTGACGATCTTCGCCAGACGGCGCTTGACGACCTTTCGCCCGTCAATGCCCGCTACGGAAACTCACGGGCGAAAGGTCGGCACCGCGTGCGACAGTGTCGCGATGACCGAGGTTCAGTTCGATGCGCGAGCAGCGGCGGTGTACGACGAGACGTCGGCCGTCATGTTCGAACCGGCCGTAGTCGAGCCCACCGTCGACTTCCTTGCCGACCTCGCCCGCGGTCGCCCGGCCCTCGAGCTTGCGATCGGCACTGGCCGGATCGCGTTGCCGTTGAGCGCCCGCGGGGTCGAGGTGCACGGCATCGACATCTCGGAACCGATGGTCGACCGTCTGCGCTCGAAGCCCGGCAGCGAACGAATCGACGTGACGATCGGCGACTTCGCCACGACGCGGGTCGACGGCGCGTTCGGGTTGGTGTACTTGGTGTTCAACACGATCGGCAACGTCGAGACGCAGGACGAGCAGGTCGACATCTTCTGCAACGCCGCGGCGCACCTCGAGCCCGGAGGCGTGTTCGTGATCGAGGTCGGCATCCCGCAGTTGCAGCGGTTGCCTCCCGGCGATCGCTCCCATGTGGCCGAGCTCAGCCCCACCCATGTGTGCGTCGACGAGTTCGAGCTCTCCGACCAGATCGAGTGGTCACACCACTGGTACATGGCCGACGGCCATTGGGAGCATTTCTCCGGCGCGTACCGCTACGTGTGGCCGGCCGAGCTCGACCTGATGGCTCGCATCGCCGGGCTCCGGCTGCGCGAACGCGTCGGCGGTTGGGATCGCTCGCGGTTCACGAGCAAGAGCGGCATGCACGTCTCCGTCTGGGAGAAGCCCCACACGGATTGACTACCGTGCGCAGCCGATGGATCTCGCTCCTACGGCCGACGAGACTGCGCTGCGCGACGAGTGCCGCGCCTGGCTGCGTGAACATCTCCCGTGGGAGTACGGCGTAGGACTCCCGCCGCGCTTCGCGACGCTCGCCGAAGAGGTGGCGTTCGGCCGCGAGTGGCAGGCCACGCTCGCGAGCGGCCGTTGGGTAGGCGTGGCCTGGCCGCGCGAGTACGGCGGGCGCGGCGGCGGCGCGATCGAGCACTACATCGTCACCGAAGAGCTCGCCCGGGCCGGCGCGCCCGAGCTCGTGGGACGAATCGGCGTGAACCTGCTGGGCCCCACGGTGCTGCAGCACGGCACGGCCGAGCAGCGTGAGCGTTTCCTGCCGACGATCCTCGACGCGAGCCGCATCTGGTGCCAGCTGTTCAGCGA
>DASXZO010000039.1:0-32861 GCA_036501845.1 Acidimicrobiia bacterium
CCGACGCTTTACGACGCCCGTGGTATTCGGGGATCTCGATGATCGGGGGGCGCTCGGCTACTGCGACCGCGCGGCGGCGCGGTGTCGCCGACTCGTCGAAGCCGAGGAGTTCGGCAACTGCGGCGTCGTCGTGTTCGAGACCGGCCCGCCGCAATGCGGTGACGAGGATCGCGAGCGCCGGCGCGCCGAGCTCCGTGAGCGGACGGTTGCGATGCTCACGCACACCGAGGTCGACCTGCGCGATCGCTGCGCGTCCGAAGCGCGCGCACACGTCGATGAGCAAGCCCATCTCGACGCCCCAGCCCTGCACGAACGGCACCGCTTCGAGCGCGCTGCGCCGTCCTGCGTATTCGCCTGCGAGTGGCTGCACGATGTCGGCGAGCTCGGGGAACAGGTGCGAGAGCAGCGGGCGCGCCATCAGCTCGGTGACGCGGCCGCCGCCGGTCGGCTCACCGTGATAGGGCCGCTCGTAATAGGCCTTCGCGAACTGCACGTCGGGTGAGCGCAGCAACGGTGCGACCAGCTCGCTCACGAAGTAGGAGCTGAAGTTGCGGATGTCGGCGTCGACCCAACACACGATCTCACCGCGGCTGACGTGCAGCGACTTCCACAACACGTTGCCCTTGCCCGACCCGGTGGGAAGCGTTGGCAGGATCGCCGACTCGGCGATCACCGTGGCGCCTTCGTCGCGGGCCGCCGCGGCGGTCTCGTCGACCGAACTGTCGTCGATCACGATGATCTCGTCGACGAGCCCGACCCGCTCCACGAGATCGCGCCGCACCGAGCCCACGATGTGGCCGATCGTGGCCTCCTCGTCCCGGGCTGGGATGCAGACCGATACCGTCGGAGCCATTCCGGGCCACGGTAACCCGCTTGCTGGTGGAACTATTCCTCCTGGTAGATTGCTTGGCCAGTAATACAAGGCAACACGCGCTCATCCAGAGCGGCTGAGGGACAGGCCCGTTGACGCCGCGGCAACCAGCACTCGTGTGCAATCGACACGTCTGCCAGGTGCCAATGCCTGATCGATGAGAGAGCCGACAGCGGTATCCCGCTCGAGGTGCTCACGACGAGCGCGACGAGACGGAAGGAACCGAGGTCAATGGCTTATATCGAGGGTTTGCGTTGTCGAGAGTGCGGTCACCTCTACGAGACGGCCGCGATCTACACGTGCGAGTGGTGCTTCGGACCGCTCGAAGCGGTCTACGACTACGACGCCATCCGCGCGTCGATCAGCCGGGAAAAGATCGCGGCCGGTCCGCACACGATCTGGCGTTACAGCGATCTGCTCCCGGTCGCGGGTGACACTGCCGTCGACCTCGGCGCCGGCTACACGCCGCTCGTGCGCGCCGATCGGCTCGCCGAAGCGCTCGGGCTCGGCGAAGTGTGGATCAAGAACGACACGCTCAATCCCACGAACTCCTTCAAGGACCGCGTCGTCAGCGTGGCGTTGAGCAAGGCGCTCGAACTGGGCTTCAAGACGGTTGCGTGCGCGTCCACCGGCAACCTCGCCAACTCCGTTGCTGCGCACGCCGCGCACGCGGGGCTCAAGAGCTACGTGTTCGTGCCTGCCAATCTCGAGGCCGGCAAGATCATCACCACGTCGGTGTACGGCGGCAACGTCGTCGCCGTCGACGGCAATTACGACGACGTCAACCGCTTGTGCGCCGAGCTCGCCGGCACGTATCCGTGGGCGTTCGCCAACGTGAACATGCGGCCGTTCTACGCCGAAGGTTCCAAGACGCTCGCGTTCGAAACCGCCGAGCAGCTCGGCTGGCAAGCACCCGATCATGTGGTGGTGCCGGTCGCGAGTGGCTCGTTGCTCACCAAGATCGACAAGGGTTTCGCCGAGCTATTCAAGGTCGGTCTGCTCGACGAGGAGCCTCACGTGCGCGTGAGCGGCGCGCAGGCCGAGGGTTGCTCGCCCGTGGCCCAGGCGTACGTGGCCGAGAGCGACACGATCAAGCCGGTGAAGCCGGACACGATCGCCAAGTCGCTGGCGATCGGCAATCCCGCCGACGGCTACTTCGCGCTCGACGTGGTGCGCCGCAGTGGTGGCGGTATGGCGGCGGTGAGCGACGACGAGGTGGTCGCCGGTATCCAGACACTCGCGCGCACCGAGGGCATCTTCGCCGAGACGGCAGGCGGCGTGACGATCGCAACGCTTGCGCGCCTCGCGCGCGAGGGCGTCGTGCGAGCCGACGAGCGCGTCGTCGTGTACATCACCGGGCACGGTCTCAAGACGCTCGACGCGGTGCAGGACGTCGTGCGGCCCACCGCGACCATCCCGCCCACGCTGGAAGCGTTCCAGGGCGCGTTCACGATCGAGGAGAACTGATGGCAGTCACGGTGCGCATCCCCACGCAACTGCGCAACCTGTCGGGCGGCGCATCCGAGGTGCCGTGCGAGGGCGCGACAGTGAACGAGGTGTTGAAGAACCTCGACGCGACGCACGCAGGTTTCGGCGAGCGACTGTTCGACGACGCCGGCAAGCTTCGCCGCTTCGTGAACGTGTTCCTCGCCGACGAGGACATCCGTTTCCTCGACGGCACCGACTCCGCGGTCACCGACGGTCAGGTGCTCAGCATCGTGCCCGCAGTCGCGGGTGGTTAGAGGCTGACGATCGTCAGTTGGCCGTGACGTACAACTGCTCGGCCACCGCGACAGGAATCGAATAGTCGCCCGACGCGGTGTGCACCTGCACCGCGCTGGAGTCGCTGGCGGTCACGGTGGCGTCGCGTCCGGGCGTGAGGGCAGCGTCGGCAACGAGCTGGATCGCCACGTCGTCGATCTCGATGCGCTCACTCACGCGGCGCACGGTGACCGGTCCGGGCGCGGCCTGTGAGAGCGGCAGGGTCGACACCTCGGGCGCGCTGTGGAGCGATCCGGGGATCGGGTTGCCGTGCGGGCAGGTGGCGGGATCGCCGAGCAGCGCGATCAACTTCTCTTCGACGTCGTCGGAGATCACGTGTTCCCAGCGGTCGGCCTCGCGGTGCACCTTCTCCCACTCGAGGCCGATCACGTCGACGAGCAGCCGCTCGGCCAGGCGGTGGCGGCGCACGATCGTGGTGGCGAGCACCCGGCCCTTGCTGGTGAGCGACAGCGTGCGGTCGTCGGCGAGCTCCACGTAGCCGTTGTCGGCGAGGCGGCCCACGGTCTCGGAGACTGCTGCGGCGGAAAGGCCGAGGCGCTCGACGAGCCGGGCCCGCATCACCCGCGTGCCCTCCTCCTCGATCTCGAGGATGTTCTCGAGGTACTCCTCAGTCGCATCGTGCATATCGGCCATTGCAGGTGGAACCTACCGGTACGCGAGCGGGCTTGGGCAGGCCAAGGTGAGCGGAGCAGTCGAGGAGCGAGGGACGAGCGATATCGGTGCGTAGAGAGCCGGCGAGCGCAGCGGGCGTCCAGATGCCCCTCGGGGCGCGAGCGCCAGCGAGCGGGGGTGGAGGAGTTCCAGCTTGCACTCTCGACCGTCGAGTGCCAATCTGGATTAGCACTCTGCTATCTTGAGTGCCAACCAGTCTGGAACTCCACCGCAAAGGGTTGCACGTATGCCGAAGCAGATCGCGTACAGCGAGAACGCCCGCCGCTCGCTCGAGCAGGGCATGAACAAGCTGGCCGACGCGGTCCGAGTCACGCTCGGACCCAAGGGCCGCAACGTCGTTCTCGAGAAGAAGTGGGGCGCGCCCACGATCACGAACGACGGTGTGTCGATCGCCAAGGAGATCGACCTCGAGGACCCGTTCGAGAAGATCGGTGCCGAACTCGTCAAGGAAGTCGCCAAGAAGACCGACGACGTCGCCGGCGACGGCACCACCACCGCCACCGTGCTCGCGTGGGCGATGGTGCGTGAGGGCCTGCGCAACGTCGCCGCGGGCGCCAACCCGATGACCTTGAAGAAGGGCATCGAGGCGGCTGTGTCCACCGCCGTCGACTCGATCAAGAGCTCGGCCAAGAAGGTGGAGACCGACCCGGCGGCCATCGCCAACGTCGCGGCGATCTCCGCGGCCGACAAGAGCATCGGCGAGATGATCGCCGAGTCGCTCGAGAAGGTCGGCAAGGACGGCGTGATCACCGTCGAGGAGAGCCAGACCTTCGGGATGGAGCTCGACCTCGTCGAGGGCATGCGCTTCGACAAGGGCTACATCTCGCCCTACTTCGTCACCGACCCCGAGCGCATGGAGGCCGTCCTCGACGACGCCTACCTCCTGCTCGTGGCCACCAAGGTGAGCGCGGTCAAGGACCTGCTCCCCGTGCTCGAGAAGGTGATGCAGGGCGGCCGTCCGCTCGTGCTCATCGCCGAGGACGTCGAGGGCGAGGCGCTGGCCACACTCGTGGTCAACAAGATCCGCGGCACGTTCAAGTCGGTGGCCATCAAGGCCCCCGGTTTCGGTGAGCGCCGCAAGGCGATGCTCCAGGACATGGCGATCCTCTGCGGCGGCGAGGTCATCAGCGAGGAAGTCGGCCTCAAGCTCGACGGCGTCGGCCTCGAGCTGCTCGGCCGGGCCAAGAAGATCGTGGTCACCAAGGACGAGACCACGATCGTCGAGGGTTCCGGCAAGAAGGTCGACATCCAGGGCCGCATCAACCAGATCCGGGCCGAGATCGACAACACCGACAGCGACTACGACCGTGAGAAGCTCCAGGAGCGTCTCGCCAAGCTCGCCGGCGGTGTTGCGGTGATCAAGGTCGGCGCCGCCACCGAGGTGGAGCTGAAGGAGAAGAAGCACCGCATCGAGGACGCGGTGCAGACCACCAAGGCTGCGGTGGAAGAGGGTGTCGTCGCCGGTGGTGGCGTCGCCCTGCTCCGTGCCCAGGCCAAGGTGCTCGACCTCGCCGAGACGCTCGAGGGCGACGAGGCCACCGGCGCCAAGCTGGTTGCCCGTGCGCTCGAGGAGCCGCTCAAGCAGATCTCGGTGAACGCCGGTCTCGAGGGTGGCGTGATCGTCGAGAAGGTGAAGAGCCTCAAGGGCAGCAACGGCCTCAACGCCTCCACAGGTGAGTTCGAGGACCTCGTGAAGGCGGGCGTGATCGACGCCGCCAAGGTCACTCGCTCGGCGCTGCAGAACGCTGCGTCGATCGCCGCGCTGTTCCTCACCACCGAGGCCGTCGTGTCCGACAAGCCGGAGCCGCCGGCCGCCGCGGGCGGGATGCCCGGTGGCATGCCCGACATGGGCGGCATGGGCGACTTCTGAGTCGACCCACCAACAGCTTCACAAAGGGCGGCCTTCGGGCCGCCCTTTTGTTTGGCCGTCCCGCTGCCGAGGAAACCCCTTGATGATGCGGCGTTCATGGGTAGCTGGACTCGTCGTGGTGCTCGGTGCGGCCGCGTGCGGCACGAGCACGACCAAGAGCGGGCACGGCCCCTCCGTAGCGGTGCGCCAGCCCTACCAGCTCGTGGCCGCGACTGCCGCCGCCACCTCGCAGGCCAAGACCGCGCGCATGGCCATGACGATCGGCGTCACCAGCCCGCAGCTTCCTCATGCCGTCACGCTCGACATGAACGGCGTGCAGGCCTTCGACGGCTCGCGCGCCGAGTTCACGATGAACCTCGGTTCGCTGCTGCCCCAGGCCGCCACGAACGCCGAGGTGCAAGTGCGGCTCGTCGACGGCACCATGTACATGGACATGGCGCCGTTCGTGTCGGCGCTGTCGAAGAGCCTCGGGATGAACGTGGGTTCGCTGCTCGGCAACGTCAAGTGGCTGAAGCTCGATACCGGACAGCTCGGAGCTGGGAGCGGCACGCCGGCGGAGTACACCGGCGACCTCGACTACTTGCGCGCGGCCTCGAAGGGCGGCGTGACCGCCGTGGGCACCGACACGGTACGCGGCGTTTCCACCACGCACTACCGCGCCATGCTCGACCCCGCCAAGATCGTCGCGGCTGACAAGCAGCGATTGGCGAGGCTCGCACCGGCGCTGCGTGCGGTGACGCAGAAGGGCATCGACGCGATTGCCAAGCTGCACACACCGCTCGTGGCGAACGTCTGGATCGACGGCCACGACATGGTGCGTCGCTTCGCAATGGACGTTCCGTCATTGTCGGTCGCCACGGGCACGACGACGGTCAACGAGTCGGTATCGGTCAGCATGGAGTTCTACGACTTCGGCACGCCCGTGAACGTGCAGGCCCCGCCGCCCTCGGAGGTGCGCGACTTCTCCGCGCTCACCGGCGGCCTCGGCAGCTCGTTGAGCCAGAGCACCAGTTAGCCTGACGAGCGTGAGTGTCACGCCGTCAGTCGGGTGGGGTGTGCTGCATCTGTATCTCCACGTCGACCGGGCGCGAGCTGAATCGGATCCGCGCGGCGTGAAGCGTGCGCTCGACGCCATCGCCTCACTCGAGGCCGATGGGCACCAGGTGCTCGTGGGCGCGGCGCTCGGCCACAAGGCCGACGTGGGCGTGATGGCGTTCGGGCCCGATCTCGAACGGCTGCAGCAGTTCCAGCACGAGCTCCTCGGCGGGCCGTTCGCGCTCACCTGGTCGTTCGTGTCGCTCACCGAGCTGTCGCCGTACACCTCGACCGCCGACGACGAACGGGCGCGCCTCGAGCGCGACGAGGACATCACCGACGGTGCCGAGATGGCGCTGCGTCTCGCCGCATGGCAGGAACGCATGGACCACTACCAGGAGCAGCGCATCCATCCGAAGCTGCCGCGCAAGGCCGCGCTCTGCTTCTACCCGATGACCAAGCGCCGCGACGTCGGTGCGAACTGGTACGACCTGCCGTTCGACGAGCGCAAGCGGTTGATGGGCGGTCACGCACGCGTCGGGCGCACCTATGCCGGGCGCGTGCTGCAACTCATCACCGGCGCAACCGGTCTCGACGACTGGGAGTGGGGAGTGACGCTCCTCGCCGACGATCCCGCGGTGTTGAAGGAGATCGTGCACGAGATGCGCTTCGACGAGGCGTCGGCGCGCTATGCCGAGTTCGGCCCGTTCATCGTGTCGCTGCTCGACGATCCCGCGACGGTGTTCGCTCGCGTCGGCCTCGTGGAGCGCTGACCGCGATGAGCCAGCAGCGCTTGTTCGTGTCGTTCCCGGAGGCCAATGTGCCGCGGCCGATGGTGTACGAGATCGTCACCCGCTTCGATGTGGTGCCGAACATCCGCCGCGCCAACGTCGAGGACGACCGCGGCTGGATGATCATGGAGCTCGGCGGCGCCGAGGATGCGCGCAACGACGCCATCGCCTGGCTGCGCGAAGAAGGCTGCATCGTCGACGACATGAGCGGCGACATCGTCGCCGGTTGAGTGGATCGGGCTGGGCCGATCCTCTAGCTTGCTGAACCGCAGCTGACGGGAGACTGTCCCGTTGCTGACGGCGAGGGGGCTTGGACATGCATTACGACTCGGGCTCGGCGGCCTGGGTCCTCGTCTCCGCGGCGCTCGTCATGTTCATGACGCCCGGCTTGGCCCTGTTCTACGGCGGCATGGTGCGCGCCAAGAACGTGCTCGCGATGCTCATGCAGAACTTCTTCGCGCTGGGGCTCGTGAGCGTGCTCTGGGCGATCGTCGGCTTCTCGCTCGCGTTCGGCGGCGGCAACCGTTGGATCGGCAACGCCGACTTCTTCGGCCTGCACGACATTGCCAAGGTGTCGCACGTGCCGGGCTATGTGGGGCCGTACGCCCTCGTGGTGCCGCCGATCGTGCTGATGATCTACCAAGCGATGTTCGCGGTGATCACGCCCGCGTTGATCACGGGCGCGATCGCCGATCGACTGAAGTTCAGCGCTTGGGTGTGGTTCATCGGCTTGTGGTCGGTGCTCGTGTATACGCCAGTGGCCCACTGGGTGTTCTCGCCGACGGGTTGGTTGTTCCGGCGCGGCGCGCTCGACTTCGCCGGTGGCACCGTGGTGCACATCAACGCCGGCATTGCCGCGCTGGTGGTGGTGCTCGTGCTCGGCCGACGGCGCGGCTGGCCGCAACATCCGATGCCGCCGCACAACCTGCCGCTCACGTTGCTCGGCACCGGCATCCTGTGGTTCGGCTGGTTCGGTTTCAACGCCGGCTCGGCGCTCACCACGAAGGACGGCGGGCTGCTCGCGGGCCAGGCATTCGTGAACACGCATCTCGCTGCTGCGGCCGCGATGCTCTCGTGGCTGCTCGTCGAACGCATCCGCCACGGTCACGCCACCACACTCGGCGCGGCATCGGGTGCAGTGGCGGGACTCGTCGCGATCACGCCCTGCGCGGGCTTCGTCGGCGGCCTCGCGCCCATCTACATCGGCGCGCTGGCCGGCGCGATCTGCGCGTTCGCCATCGACCTCAAGAACCGCTTCCATTTCGACGACTCGCTCGACGTGATCGGCGTGCACCTCGTCGGCGGCATCACCGGCTCCCTGCTCGTGGGGTTCTTCGCCGACAAGTCGGTGAACGCGCTCGGCGCCAACGGATTGTTCTTTGGTGGCGGTCTGTCGTTGCTCGGTGAGCAGGCGCTCGCGGTCGTCGCCACGATCGCCTACTCCGCGGCCGTGACGTTCGTGATCATCAAGGCACTCGACAAGCTGATGCCCGGAGGCATTCGCGTGAGCGAAGAGGACGAGGAGTCGGGGCTCGACCTCACCCAGCACTCCGAGGTGGGGTATGCGATCTCGACGCTGTAACGAAGGGATGGACCGTTGAAGCTCGTCGTCGCGATCATCAAGCCGTTCAAGCTCGATGAAGTGAAGGCAGCGTTACAGGCGTCGGGCATCCCGGGTCTCACGATGAGCGAGGCCCAGGGCTACGGGCGCCAGCGCGGTCACACCGAGGTGTACCGCGGCGCGGAGTACCGGATCGACTTCGTGCCGAAGGTGCGCATCGAGGTGCTCTGCAACGACGACGATGCGCTCGACGTGGCCGATCGCATCATCGAAACCGCGCGCACCGGAAACATCGGTGACGGCAAAGTGTGGGTGCAGCCAATCGACCAGCTGTGGCGCATCCGCACCGGCGAGATCGGCCCCGACGCACTTTGACCCCCGCTCGCCTGCGCTCGCGCCCCCGGGGGCGTCTGGACGCTCGCTGGCGCTTGCCGGCCCGCTCTGCACTCATATCGCTCGTCCCTCGCTCCTGAGCTGCTCCGCTCGCCTCGGCTCGTCGCAATGGAGGCAATACCCGGCCCGTAGGATCGGCACGTGAGCGAAGCCGAACCCGAGCATCATCCGAACGCCTCTGACCTCCTGCGCTGGTCGGAGGCGCTCGCAGGTATTGCCCGCACCGGCCTCGGGTTCACGCAGAGCCTCTATGAACGCGAGCGCTTCGAAGAGGTGCTGCATGTGGCGTCGGACATACGTGAGACCGTGATGTCCGACCTCACGTCGGAGCAGCTCTACGACGAGTGGCTGTCGACGGTGGGCATGGGCGTGGCGGGATACCAGACGCCGCGCACCGCGGTGGCCGCAGTGGTGGGCAACGACCAGGGCGAGATCCTGCTCACCCAGCGCGCCGACTCGGGGTGGTGGCTGTATCCCGTCGGCTGGGCCGACATCGGCTACTCGCCGTCCGAGGTGGCGATGAAAGAAGTGCACGAGGAGACGGGCATCGAATGCGAGCCGGTCGCGCTGATCGCGGTGCTCGACGGCCTGCGCCTCGGCTTCTCGCGCCACCCGCTCTACACGCTGGTGTTCCACTGCCGCATGGTCGGCGGCGAGCTGCAGGGCCATCCGCTCGAGACCCGCACCGTCGGTTTCTACGCGCGCGAATCGTTGCCGCAGCCGCTCGCGGGCGCGCAGCGCTGGGTGGATCTCGCCTTCGCGGCAATCAACGGCGAGCAGCGTCCGTGCAGCTTCGACCCGCCGCGTGAGCCTGTGTGGAAGGGCAGCGAGTAAGGCGCGTCAGTCGGAGAGTGCGTCGCGGAGCAGGCTGGCGATGTCGACCGTGCCGTGCGACTGTTCCCACGCGTCGCCGATGGCCTGGTGGTCGACGAGGCCGTAGCGATCGGGCGCGATGCCGAGCGCGGTGCCGGCTGCGGTTGCGAGCGGGCCGGGCTCGATGTCGTCGTCGTAGGCCGCGAAACATTCGAGGCCACCCCACAGCTCGTCGATGCGCCGGCGTTCGTCGCCGATCTCGATCGCATCGTCGTTCCCCGACCCCGTCGACAGTGCGGCGATCACGGTCTCCCACACGTCGTAATGCGAGGCGCCGCGTGGCGTGGCGTAGTTCGCCACGGGATGGAGCCGCCATTCGACCATGATCTCGCCCTCGCCACTCACTTCGGGGCCGTCGGGTGTGAGCCACGTCTGGCTGCCGTTCACGTAGCTGTCCACAGGCGCGCCGAGCTGTGCGTCGAGCGCGAGCAACAGGGCAGGAGTGGTGTTCCAGAGCGCGGTCGCGATCCGTTCCGTCACGCGAAGGGAACGTAGTTGCTCGCTCTTTTCCGATCCCGAAAACCCCCTATGCAGGGAGAAATGGCGCAGGAACCCACCGACCGCCTCTTGGCGACCGTTCAGTGACCGCGCTTGTAGCGGGCGATCTGTTCGACCTGCTCGAGATACGCGGGGCGGCGCCGGAAGCGGGCGGCGAGCTCGTCGATGTTTACGCCGTCGTCGCGCCACCGCAGCACGCGGCGCTCGATCGCTGTGAGCTCCGTGCCGTCGCGGGTGGTGGCGGGTTGGACATCGGCCTGGCGCGGGAGCTGGGACCAGTCGCGCACGTTGCGCACCGTGCGTGGCGTGCGCCGGAAGCGCCAGGCGATCTCCACGTCGTCGGCGCCGGCGGCCGTGAGCTTGCGCATGCGCCGTTCGATCGGTCGCAAGTGCTGATCGTGCGTGGCGTCGACTGCGTCCATCACCTTGTGCACCGTACCCCTGTATGTGGCGTTTCGGTCACGCAGCTGTGTGTGCCATGAAAGCCCAGGCGGGCGCCCAGGTACCCTTGGAACCATGACCAACGCGGTGACCACTGGCACCGACGACACGAACGACCAACCGCCGCCTCGACCGAAGAAGTCGGAGCAAGAACCGGCGTCCGAGGAGATCATCGAGGTCGCGCCGGGGATCTTGCGCATGCAGCTGCCGATCTGGATGCCCGGCCTCGGCCACGTGAACATGTACGGCATGGTCGACGGCGATGGCGTCGCTCTCATCGACCCGGGCCTCCCCGGCCCGCAGTCGTGGCGCGCGCTGCGCAAGCGGCTGAAAGATGCCGGGATCCCGATGAAGCGCGTGCACACGGTGATCGTCACGCACTCACATCCCGACCACTTCGGCGGCGCCGGCCGTCTCGCGCGCGAAGCCGGCGCGCGACTCGTCACACACCACGCGTTCTCGACGTGGACGGTGAAGGGCCCCACTACCGCGCAGGGCGCGCTCAGCGAAGAGGCGGCGCGCCGACTCGAGCTCGAAGCAGCGATGTTCGCGCAAACGTCCGACGTGCACCCCGACGAGATCCCCACCATCGACCAGGTGCCCGATGTGGTGCACGACGACACCGACGAGATCGAGACCACGTCGAAGCCGTGGAAGGGCACCACGCCGTGGGGCGCGCCGAACAACGGACCGCCGCTCAAGCGTCGGCTCGTGATCCGCGGTTTGCGCTTCCTGTTCGACGCGCCGCGGCCTACGCATCGCGTGCACCACGCCGATCGCATGACGCTCGCCGGGCGCGAATGGTGGTGCATCCACACGCCCGGCCACACCGTCGACCACCTCTGCCTGTTCGATCCCGAGACGGGCACGCTGCTGTCGGGCGACCACGTGCTGCCCACGATCACGCCGCACGTGTCGGGCGTGCAGAAGGGCGACTCGCTGAAGTCGTACCTCGCCACGCTCGACCTCGTCGCCCGCCTGCCTGGTGTCGCGCAAGGCCTGCCTGCACACGGCAAGCCCTTCGACGACGTGCCCGCGCGCGTCGAAGCGATCAAGGACCACCACGCCGAGCGCATGGAGATGCTGCGCGACGCAGGCCTTGCGCTCGGACCGGCCACTGTCACCGACCTGTCGCACGAGGTCTTCCCGAAGCGGCACTGGGGCACGATGGCCGAGTCGGAGACGTTCGCCCACCTCGAGCACATGGTGCATGCGGGTCTGGCCGAGAGCTGGCGCGACAGCGACGGCTATCTCGAATACCGCGTGGCCCCGCGCAACTGATCGACGCCGCGATAGAACGGGCGCGTGCCCGATATTCGCGACGATCCCAGCGAAGAGGTTGCCGACCTCCTCATTCATCTGATCCGCAACGAGTGCGTGAACGACGGCCATGAGGAGTCGGGTCACGAGGCCCGTTCGGTCGACGTCCTCGCGCAGTACCTCGGCAACGCCGGGCTCGACACGGAGCGCTACGAACCTCGCCCGGGGCGTGAGAGCCTCGTCGCGCGCATCGAAGGCAGCGATCCGAACGCACCGACGCTGCTGCTGATGGGCCATACCGACGTGGTGCCGGCGAACCCCGACGGTTGGTCGCGCGCGCCGTTCGGTGGCGAACGCGTCGATGACGAGATCTGGGGCCGCGGCGCAGTCGACATGTTGAACCTCACGGCGTCGATGGCGGTGGCGTTCAAGCGGCTCGCGGCGAGCGGCTTCACGCCGAAGGGCACGCTCGTGTATCTCGCGGTCGCCGACGAAGAGGCGCTCGGCACGTGGGGCGCGGGGCATCTCGTCGACCACGAGCGCGACGCGGTGATGGCCGACTACGTGATCACCGAGGCCGGCGGCTTCCAGGTGCCGAGCGCGGCAGGACCCCGTCTCCCTGTGATCGTGGGCGAGAAGGGCTCGTATTGGTGCCGCATCACAGTGCCGGGCACGCCGGGGCACGCGAGCCAGCCGTTCCGCACCGACAACGCGCTGGTGAACGCGGCCGAGGTGGTGCACCGGCTGTCGGAGTATCGCCCGGCCACCGTGGTGCACGACACCTGGCGGCGCTTCATCGAAGGCGTGTTCCCGCCCGAGATCGCCGAGCCGCTCACCGACGAGGCGCGCCTCTACGACTTCTGCGGCCAGCTCCCGGTGGGGCTGGCGCGCCAGGCCCACGCGTGCACGCACACCACGTTCGCACCCACGGTGATCAGCGGGGGCACGAAGACGAACGTGATTCCCGACGAGGTGAGCATCGACGTCGACATTCGCACGCTGCCTGGCCAGACCGGTCGCGACGTCGAGCGCATGCTCGAAGAAGCGCTCGGCGAGTTGCGCGCCACGGTGCACGTGAGCGCGTTCGACGACAACGAATCGACGTCGTCACCCGCCGACACGCCATTGTGGGACTGCCTTGATCGCGTGACCAGTGCGATGGTGGCCGACTCGGCTCTGGTGCCGTTCCTCACGGTGGGCGCCACCGACGCGCGTTTCTTCCGGCGAGCCGGCTCCACCGCCTACGGCTTCGGTCTGTTCTCGCGCCGGCTGAGTTTCGAGGACTACGCGTCGATGTTCCACGGCAACGACGAGCGTGTCGACGTCGAGTCGTTGAAGATGTCGACCGAGCTCTGGGAAGCCGTTGCCCGCGACCTCCTGAACTGATCGCGCCGGGCGGTCAGGGGTTGCCCTCTTCGCCTTGGCGGCGGAGAAAGCGCTCGAACTCGGCGGCCAGCGCGTCGCCGCTCGGCAACTGGTCCTCGTCGAAGACGTCGTCGTCATCGTCTTCGTCGTCGGCATCGTCCTCGTCGGTGTCGATCACGTCATCGAGCGCGGCGAACAGATCGTCGTCGCTCACGTCGTCATCGTCATCGGCGGCGCCGGCGGGATCGTCGTGGCGGGCTTCGAGCTGGTGCACGTAGGCGACGAGGTCGCCGTCGGTCTCCATCACCGAATTCACCTGCTCCACCCAGCCGTTAGCGGCCACGCGCATGTTGCGGAGGTCGAGTGGTAGGTCGAGCAACTGCGCGAGCCGCTCGAGCAGCGCGAGCGTTGCCTTCGGGTTCGGCGGGCTCGACACGTAGTGGGGCACCGGAGCCCACAACGACGCGCACGACAAGCCCTCGCGCTTGCACGCGTCCGAGAGCACGCCGACGATTCCCGTGGGGCCTTGGTAGCGCGAGCGTTGGAGCCCGAGATGGCGCGCGGTACCCGGGTCGCTCGCGGTGCCGGTGATCGGGGTGTCGCGCGTATGCGGCGTGTCGCCGAGGAGCGCGCCGAGCGTGACTGCGAACGCGGTGCCGAAGCTGCGCGCGGTGCCGAGGATCTCGTGGCAGAACTGCGGCCAGTGCAGGTTCGGCTCGATCCCGAGTGCGAGTACGAGATCGCGCGGGCCACCGGCCACCCGCGCCGTGTAGATCCGCGTGCTCGGCCAGCGCAAGGTGCGCACCACGCCGTTGCTGATCTCCACGTGCGGCCGCGCGGCCTGGAAGTCGAAGTACTCCTGCGGATCGAGTTCGCGCACCTCGTCGGCGTCGAAGGCCCGCAGCAGGAAGCGCAGGGCGTCCGACGCGGCGTTGCCGGCATCGTTCCAACCCTCGAACGCGGCGACCAGCGCCGGATCGCGCAGGTCGCGCAGCGGGGCCTCTTCGCTCACAGCAACCTGAGGTTACGGCGCCACGCGCGTCACTGGTATTGCCCCGGCCCGCATTCAGGCGCGAAGGGCCGGGATCTCGGAGCGCGACGCGAACTCGAGCGCGCCATGAGCGAGCGCGTCGACCATCGCGCCCATGTGGTCGAAGCCCTCGCCGCGGGTCATGCCCATCAGGTAGCGGGCGTGGATACCGGCCACGATGATGGCGAGCTTGTACGACGCGAACACCTCGTACCAGTCGAGGTTGTGCAGATCGAGACCTGTGGCGGCCTCGTAGCGCGCCACCACCGCGTCGCGGTCGAGGAAGCCCTTGGAGGGGCTGATGACCGCGCTCGCGGCCACCACCTGGGCTTCGCCGCGACCCCAGTAGAGGAGAAACAGGCCGAGGTCGGCGAGCGGGTCGCCGAGCGTGGACATCTCCCAGTCGAGCACGGCCGCGACCCGACCGGCGTCGTCGTTGTCGAGCATCGTGTTGTCGAGCCGGTAGTCGCCGTGCACGATCGTGGGCGGCGGCGAGTCGGGGAGCGCGGCGCCGAGGCGCCGGGCGAGTTCGTCGATCGCCGGGTTGTCGGGGCAGCCGGCTTCCTTGGAGCTCTGCCATTGCTTGCCCCAGCGGCGCACCTGGCGCTCGAGGAAGCCGTCGGGCCGGCCGAACTCGGCGAGCCCGACAGCGGCGTAGTCGACGCGGTGCAAGGCCGCGAGCACGTCGACGAGTGCCTCGCTACAACGACGCGCGTCGTCGGGCGTGAGCATGGCGAAGTCGGCGTCGGTGCGCACGATGCGCCCGGCCACCTTCTCCATCACGTAAAAGGGTGCACCGTTTACTGCGTTGTCTTCGCAGAACGCGAGTGCCCGCGGCACGGGCACGTCGGTGCCGGCGAGCTTCGTGATGACGGTGTGTTCGCGCGCCATGTCGTGCGCGGTGGGCAACACATGTCCGAGCGGCGGCCGGCGCAGCACCCACTCAGTGGTGCCGTCGCCGATGAAGTACGTGAGGTTCGAACGGCCGCCGGAGATCAGCGACGCGTGCAGCGGCGCGCCGGTAGCGCCGGCAACGTGCTCGGCGAAGTACGGGCTCAGGCGTTCGAGATCGACGCCATCGTTCGCGGTGTCGGCCACGAACGGGAATCTACGGTGCCGCGCGTTGCCGCGCTATCCGAGCGGAGTTACGCGCTCTTGGCGATGCGATTGTCGCGGGGCGCAACCGGTGCGCCGTTGCCACGCGGGTAACGCGCGACGCGACCCACAGGCATGTCGACGCGGTAGCCCGCGGCGGCGCGCTCCTCTTCCGACTCGCCGCCCCAGAAGCCGTACTCACGGCTCTGGCGCGCCCACTGGCGACATTCCGACATCGCCTCACAGTTGCGGCACACGGCGCGGGCCTGCGACTCGCGCACGGCCCGGGCCTCGGGCCGCTCGCCCGGAGGCGCGAAGAACAGCTTGGTCTGGCCTGCGCACGCTGCGTCGGCCGTCCACTCGAGGACGCCCCCGAAGATGAGCGCCGGATTGGTTGCGGTGTCAGTCATTGGATCCTCCCGAGACGCTCGCCGAGCGCTTCGTTGCGCGGCCTGGTCGGCGTGGCGTCAGTGCATCTGCCCATTAGTGAAGCCGTTCACAACACTATCTGTCCAACAGTTCAAAGCGATAGAGTCCATCACCTTGACCGATAGTAGACAAGTCGCCCCATAGTGGCCGCCCGACCAACGGCCCGACCAGCGGCTGGACCAGCGGCCCGACTGGGAATGAGCCGCTGATGGAACTCCGGCATCTCGACGCGCTGCTCGCCATCGACGAGTGGGGGTCGTTCACCGCCGCGGCCGACGTGCTCCACACCGTGCAGTCGAACGTGTCCGACATGGTGCGCCAGCTCGAGAGCGAGTTGGGCGTGGCGCTGCTCGTGCGCAACCGCCGTGGCGCAGAACCGACCGAGTTCGGCGACGTGGTGCTCGACCGGGCCCGGCGCATCCGCAGCGAGATGGAAGCGCTCCGCCAGGACATCTCGATGCTGCGCGGCCTCGAAGTGGGCCACGCCACACTCGGCGTGGTCGGCACGATCAGCCGCTGGCTGGCACCGGCGGTGGTCGCGACGCTCGAAGCGCGGGCCGCCGGCGTGCACGTGCTCATCCACGAGGCGGCGTCGGAGCGGCTCGCGGTCGAGGTGGCCGAGCGCCAGCTCGCCCAAGCGGTGGTGACCGAGCCGATCAGCGACGCTCGCTTGCGGGTGGAGCATCTTCTCGAAGAAGACCTCGTTGCCCTCGTGCCCCGGAAGCTCGTGTTCGGCCCCGGGCCCGTGCCGTTCGACGAGCTCGCCCGACACCGCATGATCCTGCCGCCGCTCGGCAACCCCTTGCGCGCCGAGATCGACCAGGCCGCACGGGTTGCCGGCGTGGAGTTGCAGGTGCCCGTCGAGGTGGAGGGCGTCCGGCTCATCGCCGACTTCGTCGCCGCGGGCGCGGGCATCACGATCGTTCCGGCCACTGCCGCACCGGCCGAGTCCGACGTGCTGCGCACGTACGCGATTGCCGAGATGCCGCCGCGCCGGCTCGCGCTCGTGACCGCGCGCGACGGCTACCTCTCGCTCGCCGACCGCACCGTCCGTTCGATGGTGCTCACGCTGGTTCGCTCGATCGGCGCCACCAACGCACCCGGCGCGCCGGCTCAGCCAGTGGCCTCGATCGACGGTGCGCCATCCGGCGGCGCCGATGGTGCGCCCGCCGCCACGAGCGAAGGCGGCGACGGCGACCGCGACGGCGCGGCACCGGCCCGGGTGAAGAGACGGGCCACCACATAGCCGATGGTGAGGATCGTGAAACCGCCCAGCGCATCCAGGAAGTAGTGGTTCGCGGTCGACACGATCACGAACACGGTGCACAGCGGGTAGATCGCCGAGAGCATCTTGGCGCCCACCGACTTCACTC
Source organism: Acidimicrobiia bacterium (assembly GCA_036501845.1). Classification (GTDB taxonomy): domain Bacteria; phylum Actinomycetota; class Acidimicrobiia; order IMCC26256; family PALSA-610; genus JBBREP01. Next base: position 17,340 of record DASXZO010000039.1, read on the forward strand.
GCGGCACGAGCACGCACGCACACCACCCGGCCCAGCAACAGTGCACGCTGGGCATCGCCGCGAACTGGTTCGAGAGCTTGCTCACCGCGCCGGAGTCGAACGACCACGGCGTCGGATACTTCGCCAATGTGTCGACGAACCCGAAACCATGGCTGTAGGTGTCGAGCAGGCGCGGCGGCATCAGCTCGTAGAAGTAGAAGCCGATCAGCGCGAGCCCCGTTGCGATGGCAAGCGTGTTCCGCCAGCGCGGATAGTCGTCGGGCCACTTACGGAACAGGTAGATCGCCACACCGATCGTCACCACGAAGTGCAACGATCCGTAGAAGTAGTTGCACACGATGATCAGCGGACGAACGCCCGCCGCCCACACGTTGATGCCGAGCTCGTGGTAGATGCCGAGCGTGCGTTCGAGGTGGATCACCTGTTTCGCGTGCTCCAACGCGCGCGACGTCTGCGCGTCGCTCGCGTCGCGGATCGCCGAATAGATCCCGTAGTAGGCGAGGATCGCGATGATCTCGCCCCACCAGTAGATGACGTGGCCCGACTGGAGCACGCGCGCAGCCGGCCACGACCGTCGGCGCGGCTGGTCGGAGTGGGTGGTTGGCGGTGCGATCGTCATGATTCGGTGCCGACCGGAGCGGGACTGCGCGGAGCCGCGGGCATCCGCTTGCGTTTTCCCGCAGCGAACGCCGGCGCGCCGAGCACGCTCACGATCAGCAACGATGCGTACCACATGAGCCCGAGCCCGATGGCGCTGTCGCGCGCCACTCCGAGCGGCACAAGGAACAACACCAGCATTCCTTCGCGCACGCCGAGCCCCGACAGCGAGATCGGCAGCACCTGCACCATCGCGACGGCGGGCAGGAACGCGATGATCGCGATCACCGGTGCCGGTATCTCGATCGCGGTGGCGATGAACACCACCGACATGATCACCGACGCCTGGTAGAGCATCGACACGCCCATGATCGCCAGCGCCTGGCGCGGGTTGGCGCGGGCGTCGTCGACGCCACTGTGCAAGGCACCCACGAACCGGGTCCAGTTCTCGCGGTCTTTGAACCGGCCTCCGAAACGCGGGTGCGCAGCAAGAAGCACGATCAGGCCGAGCACGGCAAGCGTGCCGAGCGCGATCACGGGCGCCAACCAGGCGTGCTCTTCGGACAGCAGCGACGGCTTGAGGGCCAAACCGATCGCCACGAGGAGGGGCAGCGCGATGAATCCCGTCATGCGTTCGAGCGCCACCGACGCGAACGCGATCTCGCTGCTATTGGTGTCGACGCCCACCCGCGACACGCGGATCACGTCGCCGCCGATGGTCGACGGCAGCACGTTGCCCACGAACAGGCCCACGAGCATGTGGCGTATGAGCCTGCGGAGCGGGATCTCGCACTTGTAGAGGCGCAACACGCACTGCCAGCGCCACGACTGCAAGACCACGCCCGTCAGCGCCATCACCAGCGCGAGCACGAGGAAGGTGATGGTGCGCGCGTGATTGTCGCTCGGAATGATCCCGCTGAACTTCTTCTCGGGGCTCTTGATGACGAGGACGGCAAGGAGACCGAGGCTGAGGACGATTCGGAGCCACAGCAGCAGCCGGGCGCGCCGCTTCGGGTCCGACATCACGACGAGACTATGAGGCAATACCCCTCGCGAACGGGCCCCCGCTGGCCCGATTCCCAGGCCGCGCGCGACGATTGCTCCCGCCACGGAAGCGAGCAGGGCACGGGAACGGATCGGATGACTGCCACGAACCCAGTACGGGTCACCGAACTTCGGGTCACGGTCGACGACGGTGTGGAGTTGGCCGTCGAGATCGCAGGCATTGGTCCGGGCCTCGTAATGGTGCACGGCTTCGGCGGTGCCAAGGAGGACTTCGCCGATCATCGCGACCGCTTGGCGCGGCATCACACCGTGGTCACCTTCGATCACCGTGGCCACGGCGCCAGCGACGCGCCTACCGAGCTCGACGCCTATTCGTTCCAGCGGCTTCGTGCCGACACACTCGCCGTTGCCCACACAGCGGGCCTCGACCGCTATCGGCTCCTCGGTCATTCGATGGGCGGCATGCTCGTGCGTCGCATCGCCGTCGAACGGCCCGATCTCGTGAGCGCGCTCGTGATGATGGACACCTCACCCGGCCCGATCCCCGGGTTCGACCCCGAGTTGATCGAGATCGGCGCGGGCGTGGCGATCAACGAGGGCAAAGATGCGCTGAAGGCGCTGCTCGATCTCACCGCGCCCCTCGACACGCCCGCGTACCAGCGCGTGCTGAAGGAGCGCCCCGGCTACGTCGAGTTCTGCGACCGCAAATGGGACGACACGTCGCACATCATGTGGGCCGCGATGGCGCGGGAGATGGCGAACCAGCCCGATGATCTCGACGCGATGCGATCGCTCACGATGCCGGTGCTCGTGATCGTGGGTGATCAGGACGAACCGTTCTTGAAGCCGTCGCGCGCGATGGTCGACGCCATCGCGGGCGTGCAGTTCGCGGTGATCCCGAATGCCGGACACTCGCCGCAGTTCGAGAACCCCGACGCCTGGTTCAGCGCGCTCGACCGCTTCCTTGTGTCGCTCGAGCGCGACGAGAGGGTGGGGTGATCAGCCCCGCACCTTGTCGAGGAAGCGGTCGCGGTCGACCGCGACTCGTGTGAGGTAGCCCGCCGCGACCAGGCCGCGGTCGTCGTTGACGGTGACCTTGAAGATCAGGCGGCGGCCCTCGATCGAGTCGAGCACGGCCTCGGCGGTGACATGGGCGCCCTCGGCCACCGGCGCGAGGTGCGTGAGCTGCACGGCCGAGCCGACGGTGGTGTACCCCGCGGGCAGGTGATCCGCCACCGCCTCGATCGACGCCTCCTCCACCAACGCGACGATGCGGGGTGTGCTGAGCACCGGCACGTCACCGGAGCGGTGCGCGATCGCAGTGTCGGAGCCGGTCACGCTCAGCTTTGCGACCCCGCTCGCGCCCGGCTCGATCCGCATAGCCGTACGTTACAAACCCACACGCAAACCCACCCAAACACCTCCCCGTGACCTGCCAGTTGTGACCGAACCGGCACCCCTCTCGGCGCGCCGATGCCGTGGGTACGGTGTGACTCGTGATCGAGAGCGCGGTTTTGGAACGGGTGCTCGGCGCCGCCCTGCACGGCGGCGGCGATTTTGCCGAGGTGTTCGCGGAGGACCGGACGTCGTCGACGGCGCGGTACGACGACGGCCGTATCGAGGAGCTCACGAGCGGCCGCGATCGTGGCGCCGGCATCCGGGTGATCGTCGGCGAGTCCACCGGTTATGCCCACACCGCCGACCTGAGCGAGGCGGGACTGCGCGAGGCCGCCGCTGCGGCGGCGGGCGCGGCGCGGGGTGGGAGCGGCTCGCCGCGCACGATCGCGCTCGGCGAGCGCCAGGATCTGCGCGCGCACGAGATCGAGATCCCCTCGGAATCGGTGCCGAAGGAACAGAAGCTCGAGCTCCTGCGCCAGGCCGACGACGCGGCGCGCAGCACGGGAGGCGCCATCAAATCGGTGAGCGCGTCGTACGCCGAAGGGCGGCGGCGCATCCTCGTGGCCAACAGCGACGGGCTGCTCGCCACCGACGACCAGAGCCGCACGCGCTTCTCCGTGCACAGCGTCGCGTCGGGTGACACCGGACTCCAGACGGGCAGCGAGGGCCCGGGACGCAGCGTGGGGTTCGAGCTCTACGACGAGATCTCGGTCGAGGACATCGCACGCACGTCGGCGCGCCGCGCGCTCACCTTGCTCGACGCGGTACCCGCGCCGAGCGGGCAGCTTCCCGTGGTGATGGCGAAGGGGGCGGGCAGCGTGCTGTTCCACGAGGCGTGCGGGCACGGCCTCGAAGCCGATCTCGTCGACCGCGACGCGTCGGTGTTCAAGAACCTCGTCGGCACGCAGGTGGCATCGCCGCTCGTCACCGTGATCGACGACGGCACGTACCCGCGCGAGTGGGGCACGTTTGCCATCGACGACGAGGGCTACCCGGCGCACCAGAACGTGCTCATCGACAAGGGCGTGCTCACCGACTACATGTGGGACCAGGTGCGCGCCCGCAAGCACGGGCGCGTCTCGTCGGGCAACGGGCGCCGCGAGACGTATCGCAACCTGCCGATGGTGCGCATGACCAACACGTACCTCCCGCAGGGCGAGAGTGAGCCGCTCGACATCATCCGCGACACCGAATACGGGTTGTACTGCGTGCAGCTCGGCGGTGGGCAGGTCGACACGGCCACGGGCGACTTCGTGTTCGGCGTCACCGAGGGCTACCTGATCGAACACGGCGAGATCACCCGGCCGGTGCGCGCCGCCCAGCTCGTGGGCAACGGCCCGGAGACCCTGCGGCTCGTCGACGCGATCGCCAACGACTTCGCCACGTGGACGGGCACGTGCGGCAAGAGCGGTCAGGGTGTGCCGGTGTCGTCGGGTCAACCGACGCTGCGCGTCGCGCGCATGACCGTGGGCGGTACCGCGGCGTGAACCCCGAAGACCCGCAGGAACTTCTCGATCGCTGCCGGCGCGTCGCGGCGCGAGCAGCAAGCGGCGAAGAGATCGAGGCCTACGCGTCGCGCGGTCGCGAGACCGACATCGAGGTCGTGCACGGCCAGGTCGACTCGCTCACGGTCGCCACGTCGAGCGGCATCGGCATCCGCGTGGTGCGCGACGCACGTCAGGGATTCGCGTGGGCCGGCTCGCTCGACGACGATGTAATCGACGACGCCCTCGCGGCGGCGCGCGACAACGCCCGCTTTGCCGAGCCCGACGAGGCGATCAGGCTTGCAACCCCGGCCGACGCCGCCGGTGAGGCAGTGACCCTCGACCTGTGGCGCGACGACCTCGCGTCGGTGGCTACCGACGACAAGGTGGCGTTCGCGATTGCACTCGACACGCAGTTGCGGGCCGCCGACTCGCGCATCACCGGTGTGGAGTCGGCGGGCTACGGCGACGTCGCCATGTGCTGGGCGCTTGCGAGCTCGACCGGTGTCGAGATGTCGCAGCGGCGCACTCACGCGAGCGCGTACCTGTTCGCGATGGCCGACGACGGCACCGGTGTGCAGACCGGCTACGGCGTGAAGGCCGGCCGCACGTTCGAGGACCTCGACGCCGACGAAGTGGTCGCGATGGCGCACGAGCGCGCGACGCGTTTGCTCGGCGCGCAGAAGGCCAAGAGCCGGCGGATCACCGCGGTGCTCGACCCGCTCGTGACTTCGTCGATACTCGGTCTGGTGGCGGCAGCGTTCAACGGCGAGTCGATGTTGAAAGGCCGGTCGTTGTTCGCCGATCGTGCCGGCGAGACGGTTGCCGCGCCGATCGTGGAGCTTGCCGACGACCCCACCGACGCGCGATCACTCGGTGCGGCCGAACGTGACGCCGAAGGTGTGCCGTGCCGCCGCAATGTGCTGCTCGCCGACGGCGTGATGCAGGGCTTCCTGCACAACACGTACACGGCGCGGCGCGCCGGAACTGCAACCACGGCGAGCGCGGTGCGCGGCGGCTACCGCTCCACCCCCGGTGTGGGCACGCGCGCCTTGCGGCTCCGTTGCGGCGATCGCACGCCGGAACAGCTCGTGGCCGACGTCGGCGACGGTTTCTATGTGCAGGCGGTGCACGGTCTGCACTCCGGCACCAACCCGATCAGTGGCGACTTCTCGGTGGGCGCCGAGGGCCTCGTGATCCGCGACGGTGCCTTCGCCGAGCCGGTGCGCGAGGTGACGATCGCCTCGACGATCCCGCGCATGCTTCTCGCCGTGCGGGCCGTCGGAGCAGACGCGGTCTACCTACCCGGCGGCGCCGTCGGCACGACGATCGCCGTCGACGACATGACCCTCAGCGGCGAGTAAACGGAATCCCGAGGCGAGCGGAGCAGCCGAGGAGCGACGGAGGAGCGAGATCGGTGCGCAGCGCGCCGGCGAGCGGAGCGAGCGTCCAGACGCCCCTGGGGGCGCGAGCGCATGCGAGCGGGGGTTTAGACAGTGCCGGCGACGATGAGACCGATGCCGGCGGCCGCCACGATGATGCGGTACCACCCGAACACTTCGAGGCCGTGACGCTGCAGGTACGTGATCATCCACTTGATCGCGATCAGCGCGAACACGAACGCCACCACGAAGCCGATCGTCGGGTTCAACGTGCCGTACACGTCGGTGAGTTGCTTGCCGTTCGTCGCGAGGTCCTTCAGCGTTGCGGCACCGAGCGTGAGCAGCCCGAGGATGAAGCTGAACTCCACCGCGGCCACGAGGCTCATGTCGAGGAGCAACGCGGCGAGGATGGTGACCAGGCTGCGGCTCGTGCCCGGCCACAGTGCGAGGGCCTGGGCGAAGCCGATGATGAGCGCGTCGCGGTTGGTGATCGCCTCGAGCGGCTTGCCCGACGTCGCGCCGCGGCGATGTAGCCGTGTGCCGATGGCGAAGATGGCGAGGCCGCCCACGAGCCACGCAGCCGCGACTGGGCCAGGGTCGAGGAGGTGGTCCTTGATCTTGTCCTCGAACGCGAAGCCGATGATGGCCGCGGGCAGGAATGCGATGAGTAGCACCATCAGCAGCCGGCGGCCTTCGGCGCTACGTCCGAGCAAGCCCTGGAAGATCTCGACGATGCGCCCCCAGAACACCACGATCACCGCCAGGATCGCGCCCAGCTGGATCACGATCGTGTAGGTGTCAGCGGCGTCTTTGGTGGTGGGCTTGTCACCCACGTGCATCAGCCGCTCGGCGTAGAGCAAGTGACCGGTCGAGCTGATCGGCAGGAACTCGGTGACGCCTTCGACGATGCCGAGCACCGTTGCTTTTGTGGCGGTGAGCTCGTGGCGCGCGGCGCGTGTCTGCGCGGGAGTGAGATGCACCGTGCTCGCGCTGGCCGCGGGCGCGGCGAGCATCAACGCGAACGCGATGACGCCCACGCACGCGGCGACGATCGCTAGGGGTCGGCGCAGCACGCGTCCTCCACTGGTGCGATGGCGACGGTCATCACGCCGTCGGCGACGGCGGAGGCTATATCGGCAGTTTCGGACGCCTTGACCAGAAGAAGCATGCCGGTTGTGGAGGCAGACGAAGACGCATGCGCACTCGGAACGTCGGTCGACGAATGATCAACACGCAATACGCGCGCACCGCGCGCAACGAGCTGGGCCCCGCCGTTGTCGCTGCCGCCGTTGCTCGCGTCCGTTGTGGAGCCGGAACTCGCGTACACGTCGACGACCGCGCCGACTTCGGGTGTGAGACCGCTGGCGTCGACGACGCGCACCACGCGTTCGTCGGCGCTCAGCGCGCCGCTCGTCCCGGCGCCGCCGGTACTCACGTTGGCGCGCAACACCGGTGCACCGCGCGCCACGTCAACGGTGATCGCTCGACCGATCACGCGCGCCGGGTCGGTGAGCACGTCGCGGGGTTCCTGGCCGGTGTGGCGGCCGACCACGTCGATGTCGGCGCGCCCGACGATCTCGCCCTTCAGCAATGTGTGGCGCGCCATCACCACGTTGCGTACCGGACCGAGCGAGTGGGCCTGGGCATGGATCGTGCCCACGTCGGTGGCGACGATGCGCGCCGTGAGCACCGCGACCACCACTGCCGCTGCGCGCAACGCGAGCGCGCGGGGACTCCTGACCATGATTCTCCTCCCGAGAGCGTGCTGGATTGGGGGAGGAGTTGGATGTTGCGGGCTGCGCTACGAGCTGGAGGCGCTGCTGGCGGCGGGCTTCTTGCCGTCGCCCGATCCGCCGCTGGAACCCGACTTGGCCGAGTCCGACGACTTGCTCGACGAGTCGCTGCTCTTGTCCGAGGAGCTGCCGGCCGACTCGGTCTTGGTGGACGTGGAGTCGGAACCGTTCTTGGCCTCGGAGCTGGAGCTGGACTTCGACCGCGACGAGTCGCGGCTGTCGGTCTTGTAGAAACCGCTGCCCGAGAACACGATGCCGGCGGGCGACATCACCTTCACGACCTTGCCCTTGCACGCGCCCGGGTGCTTCTTGAGCGGCTCCTCGGCGAACGTCTGGAAGACGTCGAAGCGCTCGCCGCACTTGCTGCACTCGTACTCGTAGGTGGGCATATCGCTCAGGTCTTGGTCGCTCGGGTCTCGGTCTGGCGGAGAATGGTGCTGGCACTCACTGCACCAGAGTGCTAATCGTACCGCGTCGGGCGACGTCGAGAAACCGCCTGGACGTGACTCGCGGGTTACTGGTGGGTCCGGCGCGAGACTGCTCTCCGCATGTGGCTCGTGGTCGTGCTCGTTCCCGTGGGATACCTGCTCGGCACGTTCCCCAGCGCGGTGCTCGTGGCCCGGGCCCGCGGAGTCGACATCACCAAGCAGGGCTCGGGAAACCCGGGCGCGTCGAATGTGATCCGCGTGCTCGGCTGGCGGGCCGGCGCCGTCGTGATGCTCGCCGATTTCGCCAAGGGCGCAGCCGCGGCCGGTATCGGCCTCGCGGCTGGAGGCCGGCCCGGCGCCTACGTGGTGGGCATCGCCGCGGTCGTCGGGCATACGTATCCGTTCGGCCGCAAGGGTGGCAAGGGCGTGGCCGCGGCGGGCGGGATGCTGTTCGTGCTGTTCCCACTGGAAGTGCTCGCCCTCGCCGCGGTGTGGATCGTGATCTCCAAAGTCAGCCACAAGGCGTCGATCGCCTCGCTCGTGGTGATCGTGGCGTTCCCGTGCACGATCGCCGCCCTCGGCTACGCAGGGTGGGAGATCGCGGTGCTGGCCACCGTGGCCGTGCTGCTGGTCGCGCGCCACGCCACCAACATCCGCCGGCTGGTCACGCACGCAGAGCACGACCTCCAGCCCCACACCCGTTAGGGACCCCCGCTGCGGTCTCTTAGGATTCGTCCGGGCGCGCCGAGGGGATTGACACGACGTAGGCGGATGAGCCGGAGATGACTGCCCTATGAGCCCCACGATCAAGCGCGTCCGCAAGGCGGTGATCCCGGCTGCCGGTCTCGGCACCCGGTTCCTGCCCGCCACGAAGTCGACGCCCAAAGAGGTGCTGCCCGTCGTCGACAAGCCGGCCATCCAGTACGTGGTGGAAGAGGCGGTTGCGGCCGGCGTCAGCGACATCCTGATCATCACGGGCCGGAACAAGCGGGCAATCGAGGACCACTTCGACCGCAACTTCGAGCTCGAGAGCCTGCTCGCCGAACAGGGCCGCGACGAGCTGCTGGTGGACGTGCAGGCCTCGAACGATCTCGCCGACATTCACTACGTACGCCAGCGCGACCCGCTCGGTCTCGGCCACGCCGTGTCGGTGGCGCGCGAGCACGTGGGTGACGAGCCGTTCGTGGTGCTGCTGCCCGACGACATCATGACCGACAACTCAGCCCTGCTTTCGTCGATGCTCGACGTGCACGAGCGGTACGGGCGCAGCGTGCTCGCGCTCCTCGAAGTGGCGCCCGAAGAGATCAGCTCGTACGGCTGTGTCGACGCCCGCACGCGTGACGGCGACCTCATCGAGGTGCAGGGCATCGTCGAGAAGCCGGCTGTGGCCGAGGCGCCGTCGAACCTCGCAGTGTTCGGCCGTTACGTGCTCACGCCCGACATCTTCGACGCGCTCGACCGCATCGAGCCCGGACGCGGCGGTGAGTTGCAGCTCACCGACGCGATCTCGTTGCTGCTGAAGGAGCAGACCGTCTACGGCCGCACGTTCGAATACGGGCGCCACGACATCGGCCAGAAGATCGGCTTCCTGCGTGCGAACGTCGAGATCGCGCTCGGGCGCGACGACCTCGCGCCGCAGGTACGCGAGATGCTGGCCGACATCGTCGAGCGCTACGGCATCGTGTGAGCGGCTCCGAGTGGGAGTGGAGTAGCTCTCTTTGATCGAGCTCGACGCCGCACGCGCGCTGGTGCGCGCCGAACTCACTCAATTGGCGCCGGCCGCCGTCGCGCTCGACGCCGCGCACGGTCTGGTGCTCGCGGAAGAAGTGGTGGCGCGCGACGCCGTACCGCCCTTCGCCAACACGGCGATGGACGGCTACGCGGTGCGCGCCGGCGACACGCTCAGTGCCTCGACCGAGCATCCGGTGCGGCTCGAGGTGGTGGGGGAGCTCCCCGCCGGTACGGCACCGACGCGTGCGGTCGGTTCCGGCGAGGCGATCCGCATCATGACCGGCGCGCCGATGCCCGACGGTGCCGATGCCATCGTGATGGTCGAGCGCACGCAGCCCGACGGCGATCGCGGCGTGCTGATCGAAGCGGCTGCGTCTCGCGGCGACCATGTGCGCCCAGCGGCCGGCGACGTGAGCCCCGGCGACGTGGTGTTCACCCCGGGCACCGAGCTCGGCGCGGCGCACCTCGGCGTGCTGGCGAGCCTCGGCGTCACGCAAGTACGCGTGGTGCCGCGTGCGAGGGTGGGTGTGTTGTCGACCGGCGACGAGATCGTTGCCTCGGGCGCGCTGGCGCCGGGCCAGATCCGCGACTCGAACCGCCCGATGCTGCTGGCGCTCGCCGCGGAAGCGGGCTGCACGCCGATCAACCTCGGGATCGTGGGCGACGACGAGGCCAAGATCTTCGCAACCATCGACTCGGCGGTCGACGAGTGCGACGCCCTGCTCACGAGCGGCGCGGTGTCGGTGGGCGACTACGACTTCGTGAAGGTGGCCATCGAGCGCGTCGCCGGCACGCGCGGCGGCCGCTACGAGTGGTCGCAGGTGGCGATCAAGCCGGCCAAACCGCTGGCGTTCGCGTCGGTGCAACGCGGCGATGTGCGGGTGCCGATCTTCGGTCTGCCCGGCAACCCGGTGTCGTCGCATGTGAGCTTCGAATTGTTCGCCCGACCGGTGCTGCGTTCGATGATGGGCCACCGCGCACCTGATCGACCCGTGGTGAGCGCGACGGCAGACCAGGCGTTGGCGCGCCGGCGCGACGGCAAGCTCAACCTCGATCGCGTCCAGGTGTGGACCGACGCTTCCGGCGCGCTGCGTTGTGCCCGCTCGGGGTTCCAGGCCAGCAACGTGCTCTCGGGCATGGCGCGCGCCAATGGCCTCGCGCTCCTCGCCGACGGCACCGGCGTCGCCGCCGGCGACCCCGTGCAAGTGATGCTCCTCGCCCCACCGTTGCCCGGTACGCCGGGCTCATTCTTCACGGGCGGCTGAACTGGAGCAATAGACAGCGACAGCGCTCGAGCCGGGCATGAAGCCCGGCTCGAGTGTCCGCCCGTTGCGAAGTCGGGTGTCGGGAAGGGGATGACCGACACCCGTGCAGTGGACACCCAATGGGAGCAGGCGACCACCGTTGGTGGCATCGTGCGGCCGCGCCGTGCCAGTGGCAAGGCTTCTACCTGGTCTTGTGCCGTTGTTCACCGCAAATGGTTCCTCTTGCCCACTGCCACTCAGCGTGGTACAAATTGCTCCGTTCGTGGTGTCCATCGAGCGTTCAGCGTGGTCTCCGCAACGACAAGAGCGAGTGGAGGCACCGCCTCGTGGCCGGCTGCGACGACCCTTCGGGCTGGGTTGGGTCGTCGCACCCCGGGGGGGCTGTGATCCGTCGGCAGGAGAATGGTCGCTGCGCCGACGGGGAGCCAGAGCGAAACCGACCCCGGTGCCACGAGGAACAGAGAAAACATCTCGGTCCTAGCCTGCGGGCGTGACTCGGACCGCGCCGATCCCGTTGATCGATCCGTTCGCGCGCCGGGTGAAGGACCTGCGGATCTCGATCACCGACCGCTGCAACTTCCGCTGCACCTACTGCATGCCCGAAGAGGGCATGGAGTGGTTGTCGCGCAGCGAGGTGCTGTCGTACGAGGAGCTCACTCGGGTTGCCGCGGTGTGCGTGCGCCAATTCGGTTTCGAGGCGATTCGCATCACCGGCGGTGAACCACTGGTCCGGGCGCACGTGGTGCGGCTCGTCGAGATGCTCGCCCGGCTCGACGTCGACCTGGCGATGACCACCAACGGCGTCAAGCTCGGCGAGCTCGCGCACGATCTGGCCGCGGCCGGCCTCAACCGGGTCAACGTGTCGCTCGACTCGCTCCGGCGCGAGCGCTTCCTTGCCCTCACTCGTCGCGACGAGCTCGACCGTGTGCTTGTCGGAATCGATGCGGCGCTCGACGCCGGCCTCTCGCCCGTGAAGGTGAACGCAGTGGTGATCCGGGGAGTGAACGACGACGAGGTCGTCGAGCTGGCCGAGTTCGGCCGCAACCGCGGCGTAGGCATCCGCTTCATCGAGTTCATGCCGCTCGACGGGAGTGGCGAGTGGACTCGCGAGCGGGTCGTGCCGGCCGGCGAGATCCTCGAGCGCATCGACGCCGTCCATCCCATCAAGCGAACGGTCGGCGCGAGCGAGCCCGCGCAGCGTTGGGAGTACGCCGACGGGCGAGGCGACGTGGGCGTGATCCCTACGGTGACCGAGCCGTTCTGTGGCGACTGCGACCGCGTCCGCATCACGGCCGAGGGCCGCCTGCGCACCTGTCTCTTTGCCATCGACGAGACCGACCTGCGCACCGAGCTGCGCGGGCCCGAAGGTCTCGACGCCCACGACCTCGACGACCGCCTCGTCGCCGCGATCACCGGCGCGGTCGGTACGAAGTGGGCCGGTCATTCGGTGGGCCACGACGACTTCGTGCGCCCGGCGCGCTCGATGAGCCAGATCGGCGGCTGACTCGCCTCCGCGCGGGCCCCGCGAGATTCCGGCGGAAAATCCGGCGTGGAAGATGGACGCCGACCGTGGTTTCCGGCTACTTTCGCCCGACGATTGCTCCAGTCCCTGGGGGGCACTTGGTGCTTGCGTGTTGGCGGAAAAGCGGTTTGCGGCGTTTCGGCGCGCTTTCAGTGGGCGTGCTTGTCGCGTCTGTGATCCTCGCGGTGCCCGCGTTTGCGGCAGTGCCCAGTGCGGCGCGCCTCGGCCTCGTGCAGGCCGGGCCAGGTGCCGCGCAGGTGACGCTGCACTGGGGCCCGCCCACCACCGACGGTGGATCGCCGATCACCGAGTACGACTACAGCTACTCCACTGACGGCGTCACGTGGGTCGGCCCTCAATACCTCGCGAGCCCGTTCACCTTCTCACTGGCGGGAACGCTGTGCCCCCAGGTGTCGGCGAGTTGCAAGTTCCGCATCTACGCGCGCAACGCCAACGGTCTCGGTCCGGCGTCGGCGATCAAGACGGTCACGTGGTCGGTGCCCAAGGCTCCGAAGGGTTTCGCGGTGAACGCGGGGCCGCTCCCGGCTGAGGCCTACATGCACTTCGGTGCGCCGCTCAGCGGTGGCTACGCCATCGACTACTACAGCTACGACTACAGCAGCGACGGCGGCGCGACGTGGACGCAGGGGCCCACGAACATCACCGCGCCTTCACCCACGGCGGTCGCGTGGGGTTGTGGCGCGCAGCAGACGTGCACCTACAAGTTGCGCGCGCACAACAGCCAGGGTTTCGGGCCGTTCGGCGCGGTCAAGACCGCGACGATGAGCGTGCCCCAAGAGGTGCAGACCCTCAACACCACAGTCGCGTCGCTGTCGCCGGGTTCCGGCTCGGCCACGATGAACATGGCGTGGCTGCAGCCCGACACGAACGGTCTGGCGATCGACGACTACGACGTGCAGATCTGCAACGGCTATCCCGGTTGTGGGCCCGCGGCCTCCGACTGGGTGAACAAGCCGATCATCGACGTCGGTCCGGTGCTGTCGTACTCGCCGACGTGCCCCTCGGGCGTCGAGACCTGCGCGGTTCGCATCCGTGCCCACAACGCCGACGGATGGAGCATCTGGCGGCACAAGTTCATGACGCCGTACGCGCCGTACCACGCGACGGCGGTCACGGGCACCACGCCGCACACGGTCGTGCTCACGTGGTTCCCGAACCGCGGCCTGCTGCCGAACAACGGTCATTACACCGTGCTGGTGTGCACAACCGGTACGTGCGCCAGCGACTCCGACTGGGTCGACACCGGACTGAACCCCGGGAAGAACACCACCGTCACCGACGACTGCGGGTGGGCGTTGCTGTGCAGCTTCCGCCTCGGCTTCGTCTACAACCACCCGAACCCGGTGGTGAACGCCGGGCTGGAGAGCACGCTCTCGGCCGTGGTGCAGGCCTACAGCGCGAGTGAGCCCGCCGCGCCCACGAACCTCACGGCTACATCGGGTTCGAACGTCGGCGAGGTGGATGTCGCGTGGCAGCCGCCGTCATACGTGGGAACGTCGCCGATCACCGGGTACGTGCTGCAACGCGACAAGGGATCGGGCTTCACCACAATCGCGTCGCCGTCGTCCAGCACGTTCACTTACACCGACCTCGCGTGCGGTGCTGACGTGGTGTGCAACTACCGCGTCGCCGCGGCGAACGCAGTGGCCAACAGCGACTGGAGCAACACCGACTCGGACACGGGCGCGAACGGTGCCGGCGTACCGCGCAACCTCACGGCGGCAACGGGCACCGACAGCGGCGCGGTCGCGCTGTCGTGGCAGGCGCCGGCGACTCTCGGCGGGCACCCAGTCACCCACTACAACATCCAGCGCAAGATCGGCAGCGGTTCGTTCGCGGCGCTCACATCGGTGACCGGCACCACGCTCACCTACACCGACGTCACCTGTGGGGCGCGGGTCTCGTGCACCTACGAGGTGAGCGCCACCAACGCGATCGGCACGAGTGGCTTCAGCAACACCTCGACGGCTGCGGGCGCCGACGTGCCTGACGCGCCCACTGGTCTGAGCGCGAGCACGAGTGTCAGCACGAGCGGTGCCGTCGACATGAGCTGGACCGCGCCGGCCAACAACGGCGGCCAACCGGTCACGAACTACGTGATCCAGCGCAACACCGGGTCGGGTTACAACACGATCGCTACGATCGGCACCACCGGGTCGTATACCGACCCGAGTTGCGGCACGCTCAACACCTGTTCGTACGAGGTGGCGGCGGTGAACGCGGTCGGCACGAGCGCGTTCAGCACGAGTGATACGGCGACCGGCGCGAGCGCGCCCAGCGCGCCGCAGAATCTCACCGCAGTTCCAGGCACTTCGAGTGGCGCGGTCAACCTCAACTGGCAGGCGCCGTTGACGGGCACCGGTGCGATCACGCATTACGTCGTGCAGCGCGACTCGGGTTCGGGCTTCAGCACGATCGTGACGCTCGGCAACGTCACGTCGTACACCGACGGCGCGTGCGGCGCATCGGCCACCTGCAACTACCAAGTCGCGGCCGTCAACTCGATCGGCCAGGGCCCGTACAGCACGAACGCGCAGACGACCGGTGCCGATGTTCCGGGGGCGCCCACGACCCTGGGCGCGCAGAGCAGTGGCACCACGCTCGGCGCCGTCGACCTCAGCTGGAACGCGCCGTCGAACAACGGTGGTCAGCCAGTCACGAGCTATGTGGTGCAGCGCAACACCGGCTCGGGCTACACCACGGTGGGCACACCGTCGTCGACCACGTTCACCGACGCCGGCTGTGGCGCCAACGTGAGCTGCACCTACCAAGTGGCCGCGGTCAGTGTCGTCGGTACCGGTTCGTACAGCTCCAGCGCTGCAGCACTCGGTGCCAGCAAGCCCACCGCGCCGCAGAGCCTCAGCGCGCACACCGGCACCGAGTACGAAGCGGTCGA
>DASXZO010000040.1:0-152315 GCA_036501845.1 Acidimicrobiia bacterium
CGGTCGAAGCGCGCCGGCGCCGAACGGGCCGCGATCGCCGAATGGCTCGCCCAGCTGATCGTGACGGTCACGAAGTACGACCTGCCGCACACGCTGCTCGCCTTCCCGCGCTTCGCCGAGGACCCCGACTACTGCTTCGCCAAGCTCGGCCATCTCGACCCGCGCAACGGCAACGGCCCGCTCACCGTCGACGACTACCGCCGCGTGCTCGCCGACCGCTACCGACCCGACTACGTGCACGAGCAGCCGCTCGACACGAGCGAGCGCATGCAGGTGTGGCTCAACACACCGATCGGCCTGTGGAAGCGCGCTACGGCCGCGCTCCAGCGCAAGCGCGGCACGGGTCAGCCGAACGAGTCGAACCAGAGTCAGGCCGGGCGCGCGAACAAGTCGGCGCCGTAGCCCGCGCCGTCGGTGGGCTGGAGCGCGCCGTTCACGTCGGGCCGCAGCAACTCGTAGCCGGCGTCGCGCAGCAGCACGCGCACCGGATCGCGCGTCTCGCCGAGCAGCGACTGGGAGCAGTCGTTCCACTCGAGTTGGAGCAACCCGATGCGCTTCTCGGTGAGCGCGAGCGAGCCGCCTTCGAGCACGAGCCGTTCGGCGCCCTCCACATCGATCTTCACACCCGCGGCCACACGGTCGCCGAGCACGGTGTCGAGCGTCGACACGTTCACCACCTCGGCGCCCTTCTCGGTGGCGCTGGCGGCAGCGCTCGACCCGTTGTCGGTGGCAGCGTCGCCCGAACCGATCGACAGGTGGCGGCGCAGCAGGTCGGGGCCCGACATCGTCATCGTGCCCGGCTCGGCCGCGAGCGCGAGCTGGCGCACGTCGGCCGGGTAGCCGTTGAGGGCGAGGTTGGCGCGTAGCTGCGCCACGAGCTCGGCGATCGGCTCCACCGCCACCACCGCGCAGCCGAGGTCGAGTGCCCACAACGTGTACACGCCCGCGTGCGCGCCGACGTCGACGAAGAGGTCGTCGCGATGCAGGTGGGCACGCCACGCCTGCATCTCGTTCCAGTCGGGCGGGTTGGCGAGCACGGCGCGCCACGACCCGCCGGCGTGCAGATGCGCGGCGATACGCGAATGATCGCCAATCGCAACCGTCACCGGTTTGCCGGTGGCGCGAGCACGAAGCTCACAGCGCGCGACGCGCCACAGGCTCGCGGCCCGATGTTGCGCGTTCGCCGGGTGCGCGGTGATCGTGCGCACCCGGCTCACGAGCGCGCTCGGCTTCACGCGGAGGCGCCGGGAAGTGTCGGCCAACGTTCAGTCGCCTTCCGCGGGCGGGAGTGGATCAGTGCGCAGCGAGTAGCCGAGCACCGGCGCGAGCGCGCGCTGGAGCAGGCGCGCGTACACGACTTGGTCGTAGTGGTGGTCGCGTGGGTCGATGCCCACGAGCAGCTCGCTCACCTCGCCGTCGGGCCCGAGCGACGCGGAGTCGAGGTCGACGAATGTGGCGCCCACGTCGCGTGCCATCTCGCCACACTGCTGGTTGAGGGTGCGCACGAGGGCGGTGCGCTCGGCGCGGCTGGCCTTGATGTCGCGTCGTTTGCCGGCATAGTCGCCGATGTTCGTGAGGTCGACGAGGGTGGGCAGCGGCGCCGACAGCACCACCACCGGTGAGAGCTGCTGCGACGCGACCACGAACTGCCGGTAGTTCGCCACCGCCTGCTCCACGAGCCCGTCGAGCGGAGTGCCGGTGCGCTCATGGCGCCGCCACAGGATGAACCCGCAGTCGACCTCGCCGAGCAGCATCACGATCGCGATCGGGTGGCGCCGCGACGCTTGCGCGTACGTGACCGTGCGGTCGAAGTGCTTGCGCGCTCCCGACGCCGAATCGACCTTGCCCAGCCCGGTGAGCGTGGCGCCGCCCACGGCGTGCACGTCGAACCGCACCGGCACCTGCCGCCACGACGGGTGGCGGAACACCGCCGCGTGCGAGTCGCCGAGCACGAGAGCATGCTGGTGACGGCGGCCCCACGCGGTGCGCACACGGTTCGCGGCGCCGTCGGCGCGCATACCGACACCGCGGCGTGCTCGGTCGACCGATCGCGAAGCCACGGGGCGATGAATGTAACCGCGCACTACCGGCTCGCGGACCGTTCACGATCGGTTTGTGACCCTGCGACGGTTCTGCCACGATCTTTCGTGATGGCTCGTGACGTTCGGGTGCACGTCGCGACCTTCAACACTGCCGCGGCCACCGAGCTGTGCATCCGCACGATCCGCAAGTTCGCCGGCCACCCCTACGACCTCGTGGTGGGCGACAGCGGATCCACCGACGGCTCGCTCGAACGCCTCAAAGGGTTCGAGCATGACGGCTGGCTGGAGCTCGAAGAGGCACCGGGCGGGAGGCGCCACGCCGAATGGCTCGACCATTGGCTCGCCGAATGCCCGAGCCGTTACGCGGTGTTCGTGGACTCCGACATGGAGTTCCTGCGCGCCGGCTGGCTCGCCGATCTCGTGCAGGTGGCCGAGCGTGACGGCGCGACGCTCGTGACGTCGCGCATCCACTTCGACGAACGCAGCTACGTGAACCCCAAGGGCGCGCCCGTGCGCTGGGCACCCCGCCCCACGCCATGGCTGATGCTCGTGGATGTGGCCAAGGCCCGGACGCTGCACAACGCCGGCTTCGGCTACTGCAACGTGGAAGACCCTGACCGCGCCGGAGGCCGGCTGGCCTACGACACCGCTGCCTACTTCTACGCGCAGTTACTCGCGCACGACATGACCGTGTCGACGATGCCCGACGACTGGCCGTCGTGTTACCGCCACTTCGGCGGCATGACCTGGATCCGCCTGCGTCCCGCGACGCGACTACGACGCCGCGCGAAACAGGCCATGAAGGGCGCGCACATCCACTACCGATTGGGCCTCGCCCGCCTCCGCGCCCGCTAGCTCCGTGTAGGAGATCGGCCAAATTCATCGTGTACGCCGGCCGCCCAGATCGGCAGATCGGAGCGCGTCGGTTGCTATCCGGCGGGCATTTCGGTCACCGAGTCCTCGTCCTCGTTGGTGACCCAGATGTGGCTGCCATCGAATGCCACCCCGACCGGGCTTCCGAAGCCGTAACTGCCGCCCGACAGGGTCCGCATCAATGAACCATCCGACGCGTTCAGCTCCGTCACCGAGGACCCGATGAGGTTGGTCACCCAGATGTGACTGCCATCGAACGCCACCCCGTACGGGCGGTCGAAGCCGTAACTGCCGCCCGACAGGGTCCGCACCCACGAACCATCCGACGCGTTCAACTCCGTCACCGAGTCCGCGTCCCCGTCCCCGTTGGTGACCCAGATGTGGCTACCATCGAACGCCACCCCGTACGGGGTGTTGAAGCCGTAGCTGCCGCCCGACAGGGTCTGCACCCACGAACCATCCGACGCGTTCAACTCCGTCACCGAGTCCCCGTAGTAGTTGGTGACCCAGATGTGGCTGCCATCGAACGCCACCCCGTACGGGCTGTTGAAGCCGTAGCTGCCGCCCGACAGGGTCCGCACCCACGAACCATCCGACGCGTTCAACTCCGTCACCGAGTTCCCGTCGTAGTTCGTGACCCAGATGTGGCTGCCATCGAATGCCATCCCGATCGGGACGTCGAAGCCGTAGCTACCGCCCGAGAAGTTCAACACCGCAGGTACACACAGCGTCGCGATCGTGCACTTGCTTGTCGTCGCGGCGTGCACCTGTGCGGTGAGCGGTGATTCGTGACCGACGCAGGTATCGCCAAGCGTGTCGCTATTGATGCCGTCGGGACAGATCGTGTTCATGAACGTCGCGCTGTTCAACCCGACCGCACCGCTCATGTCCGCGTTGACGAGCGACGCTGTATTGAAGTGCGCGTTCGTGAACGTGGCCGCGGTCAGGTTCGTACCGTTCAGATACGTCACCTGAGTACATGAACAGCCGATTGTCGCGCCCGTAAAGTCCGCGTTCGCGAGATTGGCGCCGGTGAAGTTCGCGCCGTTCACCGTCGCGGCTGCGAACGAATCGTTGAGCAGGTCCGCGCCCCACAGGTTCGCGTTGTTCAAGGTCGTGTTCGTCAACGTCGCGCCCGCGAGGTTCGTGCCTTTCAAGTTCGCGCTCCGTAACGACCAGCCCGTCAGGTTCCGGCCCGACAGATTGCACCCATGCAAATCCGCGTTCGCCGTCCCCGACGGCGGCACCACACACAAGCCACCATTGGCCGCCGAGATCGCCGCCGATACCTGCGCCTGCGAATCGGTACTCGACGCCGCGTACCACGAGATCTTGACCGCTGGAGCCGTACACGTCGGCGCGACCGTCCCCACCTTGGTCAACGCCCCAGATTTCAGGCACGCGTAATACGTCGTCGGACTCACCACCGACGGCGACAACACCGCCGCCGACACACCCGCCGACACACCCGCACTCACGACCACCGCACACGCGACCACAACCACAGACTTCGAGACCCGCACGGCGTCCTCCGACCCGTAATACCAAGACCCCGCGAAAGGGGTCCGAAGCGCCCATAATGCCCGATCCGCGAGCGTTCTCGCCAGCACCGAGCGGCAGTTTTGGCGTGTGACGGGCGGCTGGACGAGGAACTACAGCTGGCGCCTCGCTACTTGCGCCCCGTAGCTGACGTCTTGCTCGTAGCGCCCACTTCGATCGACGCCGAGCAAGGTCTTACGCATGTCCGCCTCGAAGGCGTCGTGGAAGTCACCCATCGCCGAGCGCGACCATGCGGAGGTTCCGCGCAGGAATCCGATAATTGTGTCGACGGTCCATGTGTGATGAACCGTCACCTTGCACGCGACGACGCGAGGGAACCCCGCGTCGCGCAGAACGGCTTCGTCCGGGTATGCGTGGCGTTCCCATCCAGCCGGAACGCGTGCATCCGCGCCGCACCGCCTTTGCCATTCAGCAAGCACACGCGATATCTCCGCCTGTAGCTGACCGCTCTCAACCCATGCGGGATCGGTGAACGAGTTGCTCCACATGAGCACGATCGCCCCGTCGGGCCGGAGCCATGCTGCCGCCTTCTTCGCGACCTCAGGCCGATCGAACCTGTGGAATGCGTTCCCTGCTGCAACTACATCGATGCTCGCCGCTGGGAAGTCGACGTCCTCGGCACGACCGAGGCGCCACTCGATCCCGTCACCCTCGCGTGCGCTGCGAGCGCGTCCGTACTCCACCATGTCCGGCTCGGGATCGACGGCCATCACGTCGGCGAAGCATGGTCGCAATGCGCGCGCCACGTGTCCCGTTCCTGCGCCGAGATCGATCAACCGTCCGGTTCCGTCCGGACGTACGTGTTCGCGGATGAGCTCGACGAGCGTGTCCGGATACGGAAGGCGGTAACGGTCGTAGTCCTCAGCCGTGCCCTCGAAGAGTCCGGACATGAACGTCGGCTCTGGTGGCAGTGAAGGCGTGGCGCCCATCTGCGCCGAATCGTATCGAGGGCGTCCGAAGCAATGGCCTGTGCACGCGGCCCTCAGTCTGCAACGCCAACGCGGACTGAGCCGACGAACCTCGCCGCTTCCGGGTACGCCTAGCGAAGATGGGATCCGGTATCGGTCGCTCGGCGGTGACCAGTAGCAAGTCGCCGTCGTCGTCGTCAGTCGTGCGCTGCCACGCTTCGAAACTGTCCTCGTCATCGACTGGCTCAATGCCACCGCGCTCCATCCGGTACGGATTGCCCGATCCTCGGGTGTTCTCGCTAGGGCCGCAGCGGCGCCGTGGCGCTAGTTGGGTGCGTCGCTGAAGACGGGGCCGGCTATGCGCGATATCGATGTCTGACGGTCATCATGCCGCGACGCCCTCGAGCGGCCACACCTCAACCACGCCGCGCGCCACCGAGCATGGAGTTCCCGCGACGAGCGCAATTGCGTCGTCGATCGTGGCTGCATCGATCACGGCGAATCCGGCAATCGGCAGATCCGAACGCATGAATGCGCCCGGCACCGTCGTGACACCGCGAGCGTCGGTGTTGCGCACCTGGACCGGCGCGCCAGCGATACCCATCAGGACGCCACTGGCGACGAGTCGTTCGTCGTGAGCATGGGCCGAGTCTCGAACGTCGGGCGCCGTGCGTTCATAGTCTGCCTCGTCGCCGTACCCAATCGTGATGAACTTCGCCATAGCGGAATCTCCGAACATCGTCGTTGAAGTCGCGCCGCCGACAGGGACGGCAGTTGTCACCCATCAGACGCCGCGGACCGAGCGAACTCATCGGTTCACCATCGCGACGCGGTCCGATTTGCCGCCGTCGAACGCTCCGACTACCTGATCCGAGCCGAACGTCGAGCGCGCAGTCCGGCAGCTATGCGCCGATCAGCGCGCTGCCCGAGGTGCCGTAGCTCTCGGTCCACCGGCCGTTGGCGTGGCGATGAATGATCGACGAATACGGGTGCGACGGGTCCGTGTCGACGCGCACTCTGGCATGGTTTTCGTTGAGTTTCGTCACCTCGACCACGCGCGCAGCGGCACCCAGCGCATAGCCGCTCAGCATGGCTGCTTGGGCTGTCAGGTACCCCCGTGCAGCGTCATCGTCGCCGATGCCGCAACCGCACACGTCGCACATCGCCTCCACGAATGGGAGGCTACGTCGGGCTCACGCAGAACCGATCGGCAGCCAGGTGCGGCGTTGTCTCGCCGGGCTCAGTTCGCGCAGCTACCGAGCACGATGTGCGTGATTGCGAACGCACCTGCTCCGAGCAGGAATAACACGGTGCTCGCACGCGAGAGCCAAAGCGTGATGCGTGTGCGGTGCACGGCCACGCCACGCGCGTAGGACACCAGCACGAGCGCAAGTGCCGACGCGCCCACGCCGACAGCCCACAGCCACAGCGGCGCGGCGCTGATTGACACATCTCGGTTGCGAGCGCCGCACATCACCGGATGCTTCGTACCGAACGGAGCGACAGCGATGAGAGCGGTGACGCCTACGGCAAGCGATAGGGCTGCGACTCGTACGTACGCCCTCCTACTGCCACGACTGACGCCGGTCGCCACGATCGGTGCGGACTCAACCGAGCGATCACCCACCCGCACAGATTGGCTGATCCGCGACCAGTACGCCCAGCGCCGAACGGCAGATCGGAGCGGCTACGGGCGCGGTCCGTCGTTGCAGATGTTCCACGACTTCGCAGGGTCGAAGGACTCGCCATGCTCCGGGAAGTACCACTCGATCGACAGATACGCGGGCGCGTCATGGCATGTGCCGAGGTTGAACGCGACCACGGTCGCGCGCGCCGGAACCGCTTCATACATGAACTTGCCCGGTGCAACGTAGTTGCCGATCGCCGTGGCAATCGCACGCTCGCCGCCCCACGACAGCCAACGAACCTGGCCAACCGTCCCGCCCTCGTCGCCACCATTATCGATCGTTGAGGGCCGAACCTCTCCATAACCGTGCTGAGCCTGCCGCAACCCCTTGTCTCCCCATGGGCGCCCCAGCGTGGGTGCAGGTGTCGTGATGACCTTCACCCTCAGTATCCCCGTCGGAGCAGTACTCGTCGTCGAGCTGCGGACTCGCGTCGCCGAGGTCAGAGCCGGACTTGACTCCGTTGGTGTCGGCGCCCGTGCACGGCTCGATGAACTACAAGCCGCAGCCAACGCGACCAGCGCGACCAGCGCCGCGAATCTCTTCACGGAAGCGCCGACGCCGTCAGCAAGCGAGAGGTTCCCACCGACACACATTGGCCGAAGCCCCAGCACCCCTGCCAGCGCATCTCGGCAGCTATGCGCTCTGCGAAACGCCTTCGGAAACTGCAGCTTTCACTCAGCAAGGTGGGCGAGGAAGTCGTTGGCTTCCTGCTTCGATCGCAGCGCATAAAGGCGGGCGTGCGCTCCGTGCTGCGAGGCCATCGCGACCGCATGAGCGGCTTCGGCTTGACGGTTTCGGCAACACTTGAGCGCGCCTCGCCACTCGTCGCCCAGGCGTTGAGCCGCGGAATCTTCGCAACCGTCGGGCATCTGAGCACCTGCCGGCCGTCGTACTCCGCGCTTGAACGCCCGGGCGGCACATTGCCACCATGGCGTATCCAAGACAACGATCGTGTCCGCCCGCTCAAGCCGAAGCGGGAGCGTCTCGGGATAGTTGCCGTCGGCGATCCACGCGTCGCCAGCGAGGAGCTCGCGCTGCTTCTCCCTCCACTCGTCCAGGGTCGGCCTGGACCAACCCGGCTTCCAGTAGAGGAGGTCGAGGTGGACGAGGGGCAAGCCAGTCTTAGCGGCCAGAGCACGCGAGAACGTGCTCTTACCAGCGCCCGTCATCCCGTCCACGACGATGCGCTCGCCGATGAGCGCGGGCGGAGGGTTCAGTGATTCAGCCCCTTCTCGGGCGTCGGTGTCGACCACGGAGCCCAGACTGCCCGATTCGCAAGCGTTCCCGCTAGCGCGTAACGGCGGATCGGCGCTCATCCATACTCACTGGCAGATCGGGCGCCACGGCGACGGGGCCGCAGGCGGAAATCTGTAGAAGATATGGGGGCGGAGCCAGTGGCCCGTTGGAACGTTGGGGTGCTCGAAGTCCGACGCCGGATCGCGGATCATGCCGAGGCGTTCCATTACTTTCCACGAGCGGATGTTGGCCGGATTGGTGAATGAAACGATCTCGTCGAGACCGACATCTTCGAGCCCGTAGCGAACTGCACGACGAGCCGCCTCGGTCACGAACCCGTAGCCCCAGTGTTCGCGGGCTAGGCGCCATCCGACTTCAACGGCAGGCGTGAAGGGAGCGTCGAACTGCACCCGGTGCAAGCCGACAAAGCCAATGAACGGCGAGTGGCCCGGCACCTCCACGGCCCAAAAGCCAAAGCCGCAGTCGTCAAACTCCGCCTCGATGCGCGCCACGAAGGCGTCGCTCTCGTCTCTGGTCATGGTCTTCTGCATGTGCGTCATCACGTCAGCATCGGCGTTGAGATCAGCAAAAGGTGTGAGGTCTTCGACGCGCCAACGCCGCAACACCAGGCGTTGTGTCCGTAGCGTCGGGCCCCTCGCGTCGGACGTGGGGTCTCGATCGAGATGCACGAGCACAGATTGCCCGATCCCCGAGCGTTCTGCGAAGCGCCGCAGCGGCAGTTATGCGCGAGAGGTCGGACGCGCAGGATTGCTGTCAGCGTTCGACCGCGCCCATGTCGCATCGACTCACGCCGTCGCCGTTGCCGTCGCGGGGACGGGTGACGCCGCGCTGGTCGAACACCGTGCATGTCGTCGCGTCGTTGTTGTTCGGTGTTGCCGGATTCGCGCTGTCCACAGCGAGACTGTTCCACTGCGGGAGTGATGTCATCGTCGGCCCGCCGTAGTCGTCGAGTGGTTCGAGGAGGGCCGAGGAACCGACGACGTTCCCTGTCGTCGTCGCGCCAATGAAGCACTCGGTCGGGTCGGCAATGAAGTTGTAGCCGAGCGAGTGGATGGCACCGAAGCAGTCTTGGGCTACGACCGGCGCGGCGGAATGATTGTCAGACACGAGCGAATTCGAGAGCGCGGTGTAGGCGTTCGGCAGCGTGACGACGCCTCCCGCGTGGTACTCCGAAGCGTTGAAGCCGACGACACGGTTCCGGGCGATGGTGACGTTGCGGACCATCATCACGCCTTCGTTCGTGATGCCGCCGCCCGGAGGGAGCAAGCCAAGTCGCGACGTCGGTTCGCGCAACGCCGTGTTGTCGGTGATCGTGTCGTCGACAAGCGTCGCGTGGCTTGCTGCACGGTTGGTGATTCCGCCTCCGATCCCGCCGATGTTGTGGTCGACGGTCGTCGCCGTGATCAGGACGCCGCCGACCGTGCCGGCGTTGTCGACGGCGCCCGGCTCATCGGATTCGGCGTGGTTGGTGCTGAAGCGGTCGCGGCGCAGCGTGAGCTGCCTGGCGTTGTAGATCGGAAGGATCGCGTTGTGGTCAAACGCTGAATCGGTGATCGACGCGATGCCATCGTTCCAGAGCACCGACGCGCCAGCGACGCCACCGAAGTTGTGCAGGAACCGGCTGTGGTCAATCGTGAGCGTGGCGGGATTCACGTTTTGGATCGACCAGAAAGCTTCCGCATCGTCGATGTCGGCATCGAACGTGGCGTTCGTGAGCGTCATGCCACCGAGGTTCTCGATCGAGACTTCCGCCCCACAGTGACCGTTCCCGAACATCGTCAGACCGTTGCCGACGAAAGTCGCTCCGTTGCCGTTGTAGATCGCGTTGGGGGTACGTGCGATATGCACGTTTTGAAGTCGCGTGACAGCCTCGTTCTGGATCGCCCCAGCGCTGTCGAAGAAAATGCTGCGGCAATGTTCGTTTTCACTGTTCAGAGTGCTGTCGCTGAGCTCCAGCGTCCCCAGGACACGGAACGCTGTTCTCGCGTGTTCGACAGTCACACCCGACATCGCCAGCCGCCCGCCAGCTGATACCAGAAACAGTTGACTGCATGCCGAACACTCCCCTCCCGTGCCGTCCACCACGAACGTTGCACCGGCATCCGCACCGACGATCGTGACGTCGGACTTTGTGCCGAGCACGCCGCTGGTCACGTCGTAGGTGCCCGAACCCAGTGTGATCGTGTCCGCGCCATTGCCGGCCGAGCAGGCGTCGACAGCCGTGTCGGTGTTCGCAGCCCGGATGGCCTCCCGTAGCGAACAGTTGCCATCGACGGTGTTGTCGTCAGCGGTCGTCGTGACCGTGATCGTGGTGCCCGTGGTCGGGTGAGAGACCGCCGACGCCCGAGTAGCGACGATCGAACCGGCGAGCACAAGAGCGCCGAACAGCGTGCCCGCGGCCCCTCGACGCACCCGCACAGCATGCCCGAAGTGCGAGCGTTACGGCCAGTGCGGTACGGCAGTTATGTGCGCCCTGCCTCGGTACAGCGCAACCCGCGACGCGAGCAGGTCAGTTGATCCTGAACCCCGAGGTCTGCTGTATCGGCATGTGCGTGACGCTGTCGTTGTGGCACTTGGCGATGTAGGCCTGTTGGCTCTGCGTGCTGGTTGCGTGCGTCACATCGCACGCAATCGCACGTGCGAAATCGCTCCATCTGCGGCTCCGCAATCGGTGAAGCGCGCTCAGAACGTCCGATCCGCGAGCGTTACGACCAGCGCGTACCGGCAGTTCGGCACTAGTCGCCGGGTTCGGAAAGTCGCAGCAATCGAGCCAGCGCTGCGAGCCCGTCGTGCGACCCTGGCCAGTGCGCTTGCAGCTTGTCGGGTCCGGCTTTGCGGATGACGTGACGAAGTACGAAGGCTGTGATGATTGCGTCGTCGGCGAAGCCGATGACTGGCACGAAGTCGGGGACAAGGTCGACCGGCGACGCCAGGTAGATCAGGAGCAGTCCGAGCAGCCATCGCGTTCGTCGCGGGATCGTGCCATCCGCGGCGAGTCTGCGGACGAGCCGCAGCGTGTCGGGAAGCAACCGTGTCGCGTCGCGCACGGAGGTCCCGTCGGGACGGATGAGGAACACGAACGCGACGAACGCGAGCCACACTGCGACCAGGCACGCCGCAACGATGAGCACGCTTTGCAACATCGTGCTCAGTCCATCATGTGCCTCGTACGCTGTCGCGATGGTATCGGCCGAGATCGAGCGGCTGTACCGGCGCGGTGTCGTGTTGGAGCGTGTGACGCTCGCCTGGAATGTCGTCGGCGTCGTCGTGCTGGCCATTGCCGCGGTACGTGCGCGCTCGGTGGCGCTTGCCGGTTTCGGGCTCGACAGCCTCGTCGAGATCGCTGCGAGCACGGTCGTGCTCTGGGAACTGTCGGGAACCGGCGAGGACCGCCAGCGGCGAGCACTGCGACTCATCGGCGTCGCGTTCGTACTCCTCGCCGCCTACATCACCGCGCAGTCCGTCTACGTGCTCGTCGTGGGACACCACCCAAAGCACAGTCCACTCGGCATCGGCTGGACCGCCGTGACCGCCGCCGTGATGTTCGCACTCGCCGCCGCGAAGGCTCGGACCGGCGCGGCACTCAGCAATCCGGTCTTGCAGACCGAAGGACGCGTGACATTCATCGACGGGCTCCTCGCGACCGCAGTCATGCTTGGCCTCGTACTCAACGCCGCTTTCGGCACCTGGTGGGCCGACCCCGTCGCAGGTTTCGTGATCGTGTTCTACGGACTACGCGAAGCATCGGCCATCCTCAGCGCCGAGCACTAACCGCCGATTCGGTCGACCGAACCTCGAACTGACAGCGATACGTCGCCAGGCGGCGGCTACGTGTTGGTGTGTTCGTGGGTCGACGGTTGCATGATGCAGTCGTCAGGGCGGTCGGGCTGGAAGTGTTCGACTTCGGGCTCCAGGGTGGCGTGCGCGATAGCGAACTTGCTGGAAGGCGAACACCTCATCGACGCAACGAAGATCTGTGAAAGCGTCAAGCAGGTGGTCGCGGTAGGTCGTGGATCGCTTCGGCCCCTGGCACGGCGGTCATTGCGCGGGCGAGTGCATCGATGTCGACGAGCACCGAGCGGCAGCTCGGGGCAGTCATACGTTGCATGACCCTAGGCTGATCAGCATGGGGCAATCGATGATCGTGCCGAAGATCAGCATTGTCGTCGCTGCCTCGGCCTTCGTGAGCCTCGGCGCCGGGTGTAGTGGCTCGACCGGCCACAAGGCGCTCAACGCGAAGCCGTCAACGTTGGAGCGCCCATGAACGTCCGATCTTTGTTCTGTGCCGGGGGCGCGGCGGCGCTGCTCGTGGTCGGTTGCGTCACGATGGGAACTGAGGCGACGGGCGCGTCGCGCCCGGCCTCCCGTCCGGCCGCGGCGATCACGATCACCGTCACGACCACGAGCGACTCGGGAAGCTGCCCGTCGTCGACGCACTGCTCGCTGCGTGACGCGGTAGAACTCGCAGACGCGAATCCGGGTGCCGACACGATCCTCGTGCCCGCGGGCACCTACAACTTCACCATCGCGAAGCCGTTCGTCGTGACCGACTCGGTGACGATCACGAAGACCGGCAGCGGCGCGCAGGCGACAGTCGACGCGCAGGGTCCAACCACCGGCGTGCGCGTGCTCGACATCGTCGACGACGCCGCGGTCACGACGAACAACATCGGTTTGAACGACGGCAAGCAGATGCACGCCGATAGTGACGGAAAGCTGCGTGGCGGTGGCGTGATGGTGGAGAAGGGCGCGTCGCTCACGATGAACGGCGGCACCGTGAGCAACAACACGTTGCCGGGCTCGGCGCCCGACTTCGGCGGTGGGATCTACGTTGCCGGGCAGCTCACCTTGAACCGCGTGAGCGTCGCCGACAACGTCGCCGGAGGCGCCGGCTCGAGCGACTCGGGCGGTGGGATCTACGGCGACATCGGCAGCATCACGATTACCGACTCGAGCCTGTTCGGCAACCAGACCTCGATCGGCGGTGCGATCGCCGCCACGGGCTCGCTCCAGCTCGACCGCTCGGCTGTCGGCGGGAACGACGGCTTCATCAGCGGCGGTGGCATCTCCGTACAGGACTGCGGCGAGGCCAACATCACGAACAGCACGATCGCCGACAATGCATCGAACTCCGGCGTTGCCGGCGGGATCGCGATGACCAACGGCGAGGCGCGCCTCGCCAGCACGACCATCGTCGACAACACCGCCGGGATGCGAGGCGGCGGCATCGTCGCGCACCAGACGAACGCGAATTGTCCGACTGGCGGTTTCCTGCACGACACGATCGTCGCCCGCAACACCGACAACACACGCGGGCACACGGGCACCTTGAGCCCCGATTGCCTCGACGCAAACGGGCTCACCCCGCTGTTCACGTCCCAGGGCTACAACATCATCGGCGACTCGGTCGGCTGCGGCCTCACGGCCTCGACCGGGGACCACTTCGGTACGAAGACGTCGCCGTTCAGCCCCGGGGTCGCGAGCACCGCGGCGTTCAACGGAGGCCGGATCGCGACGTTGGCGACGTACGCGGTGACCAATGGCGGCACGTCGATGGACGCTGGTGATCCGGCTGCGAATGCGTGCGGCGCGACCGACGAGCGCGGCGCCCCGCGCATGCTCGGCGGCCGGTGCGACATCGGCGCCTACGAGTACGTGACTTGCGACGGCGTCGTGGTCGATCGGGTCGGCACAAACGGCAACGACTCTTCGTCGTCCGGGTACATGGCGCCCACCGCGGGCGCTGATGGCATCCTCGGGCTCGGCGGCAACGACACGCTTTCCGGAGGCGGCGGCAACGACGCGCTGTGCGGTGGTAGCGGCAACGACCATCTCGACGGCGGAGCCGGCCACGACCGTTGCGACGGCGGCCCCGGCAACGACAGCGCGACGAACTGCGAGTCGAAGGTGTCGGTGCCGTAGGGAGTTGCGCGCGGGGGTGCGGCGTCGGCGCTCAGACCGACGTGATCACGAGGTTGTCGAACGTGAACGTCGACTCCGTGCCCGCGGCACCGGCGGAAGCGATCGCGACGACACCCCACGATCCGGCGGTCTGCATTGTGGGTTCGTTGTCGCTCGTGATGATCGTCCATGCGGTCGGTTCCGCGGCCGCGGCGCGCCACACCCGGAATGTGAAATGCCGTCCGTGCGGTGCCGACCGCGTCGGCCCGGATCCGCAGCGCCAGACCCGGCCAATGCCGACGTTGCATGCGCTCACATTGCCCGATCCGCGAGCGCTACTGCCAACAGCGACGGCAGAACGTGTGTCGGATCGGCGGGGCGAGCAGGGCGTTCAACGGTAGGCCTCTGGCAGCCGGAATCCGAACGTCGTGCAAAGGTGTTTCACGTCATCGCGGTCGACTGAGCGCGGCGCATAGCCGGTGTGGCACTGCAACGCCCACTCTGGCGATTCGCACACCACGGCGGTGTCGTCGATCGTCCCGTGCCCGCGTAGACACGCGAGGTCGAACACGTCGCCGCCGCGAACGCTGCCATAGTGGACCCGACCGTCGGCCAGATGCTCGTAGAAGTGAAGATCGACGCGAAGCTCGCCGCCATCGTGCACAACGAAGTTCCAAGGTCGATCGTCGCCCCACGGGAACAAGCGGTCGAGCCCGATGCCGACAAAGGTCTTGGTCAACGCCTCCAGCCCGTCCGCTGCGACCCAGAGGTCGAGGTCGGAGTGCTGCCGAGTCTGTTCGCATAGGAGCGCATCGACGGCCCAGCCGCCGCCGACCGTTGCTTCGACACCTGCGCGGCGTAGTGACGAAACGATGCGAACCGCGTTCACCGATTCCATGAGGTGAGTAGGCATGACCGCCCAGATTGCCCGCGCCGAGCGCCGTTCGTCGAGGGCAGATGAGCATCTCTGGGCGGTCCCACGTTCTCGACCACCGGCTCGACTCGTATCTGTATCTGTAGCGACGATCTGGGCATTGAGGCCGACGCCCACCCGACCAAAACGCCCGATCCGTGAGCGTTCTCGCTAGCGCCGCACGGCAGATCTGGTTGGTTGTCGGCCGAGGTCGCGAGCAAGATGATTAGCCAGGCCAGTCCGAGAACTGCAATCCGGTGATCTTCTCGTAGGCCTCGACGTAGCGCGCGCTGGTGGCGGCGATGACTTCGTCGGGCATGCGCGGCGCGGGCGCGGTCTTGTCCCAGCCGAGTGAGGCGGCGTAGTCGCGCACGGGTTGCTTGTCGAAGCTCGGCGGGGTCGCGCCGAGCGTGACCTGGTCGGCGGGCCAGAACCGCGACGAGTCCATCGTCAGCGCCTCGTCGCAGATGTGCAGTTCGCCGTCGATGAAGCCGAGCTCGAATTTGGTGTCGGCGATCACGATGCCCTTGGTCAGCGCGAGCTCCGATGCCATGCGATACAACGCGACCGACACGTCACGCACCAGGTCGAACGCTTCCCTACCGACGATCGCCGCCGCGTCCTCGAAGTTGATGTTCTCGTCGTGCTGGCCCTGTTCTGCCTTAGTCGATGGCGTGAACAACGGCGTTGCGAGCTGCTCGCTCTCCTGCATACCGGCAGGCAGCGGCATGCCGTTCACGGTCCCGCTCCGCTTGTACTCCTCCCACGCGCTGCCCGACAGATAACCGCGCACGATGCACTCGATCTTCAGCATGTCGGCGCGGCGCGCGAGGGTGGCCCGACCCTTCCATTCCTCGGGGACGTCAGGGAACTGGTCGACCACGTGGTTGGGCAGCACACCGGCCAGTTCGTCGAACCAGAACGCCGAGATCGCGGTGAGCGCTCGGCCCTTCTCGGGCACCGTCTCCGCGAGCACGACATCGAACACGCTGAGGCGATCAGACGCGACGAACAGCAAGTTGCCGCCGCCGGCGTCGTAGATGTCGCGGACCTTGCCGCGATAGATGTGCTTCAGCTCGGTCACGGGATGTTCCTCCACGCGCCCAGATTGCCCGATCCGTGAGCGTTACGGCGAGCGCCGAGCGGCAGATCGGTGCTACCGGATCAATGTCTGCGCCCATTGAGCTAGTGGGTCTCCGGCCTCGGCCTGCTCGACGAAGCGGGCGAACAACGCACGCGACTGTTGAGCGAGCACGTCACCGCGAATCGATGGGAGCGCGTAAGCCGGAAAGTCTTGAGTGCTGCGCTGCTTGTCCCATTCGACGGCGAACGACGCCGCGCCGTCGCTCGCGGAACCCAGGGCATAGACGATCGTCCCGATCATGACCGTCATCGCGGCTCCAAGACAACCCAGACAAGGTTCCAGCGTCGTATAGAGCTTCGCCTGTCGCCGTCGACCGATGAGGACATGATCGGCATTGTCGAGGGCGAGCATCTCGGCGTGTACGAGAAGTCGCTGCTCGCGCCGCTCCGCAGTGTGGGCTTCAGCAACGATCTCTTCGCCAACAACGACCACCGCGCCGATCGGCAGCTCGCCGACCCCAAGACCGGCCTCGGCGACGCGCAATGCCTCGCGCATCCAGCGTTCGTCATCTTCGGCCAAGGCGCACAGACTGCCCGACCGCACAGCCGCAGTCGAGTGACACCGCTCGCGAGTTCGGCGCCGAACAACGTCAGCACGACGATGACGTAAATCGCAGCGAGGGCGCCGAGCAAACAACCCAGCCGCAACGGCGACACACGCGACCCTCTCCTATGCCGCCATCGGTGCCAGCCGTCCCAGGGCCTCGGCCGACGTGGGCTTGGGTTGATCACGCCCGCACCTCTAGCCGACGACTAGTGCAGGGAGGTTCAACAGATAGGCGAAGGAAGTTGGAGCGACGACTGAGACGATAAGCAGCGCCCCAGCGACGCGATCGCGGTGGTGAGCAAGGCTCACGGAAGCAAGAACCGCCGAACCTGCGGCAACAACGGACGCGGCGATCACAAGTAGACGCGCGTCGGCGTTGTAGGAGCCCAAGGTTGCAAGTCCGAACGACAACGCAACGACCGCCCATACGATCGAGCCGACCTCGATCGCGCGCCGCACGCTCATGGTTTCGCCCTTCGAGTTTGTCAGACCCCACCCCGCTCATATTGCCCGATCCGCGGGCGTTTTTAGCTGGCGCGGAGCAGCAGTTCGGGACCGGTTGGCGCACCGTCAAGCTGAGCGCGTGTGACGCCGATACCGTCCTGTGCCGACCAGGCTTGGGCATCTCGTCATGCTCGCAGCTCTTGGCGTCGCCGTTCTGCCCTCTCTGCTGCCCTATGCGGTCGAGTACACGCCCGGCGACCCCACGGTCGTCCATCAGGACAAGATCTGCATCGCGCTGAAGGATGCCTGGCACGCCGATCGCCAGCCCCCGTCAGCCAGCGATCTGCTCGCGGTGCAACAGCACCTTTTCTCTTCGTGGCCGCCCGCCTACGGGACACAAGCTCAGCGTGCAGCGTGGGCCGCGCAAGAACGCCAGTGGGAGCGTCAACCCGCAGTGCAGCGGGTTGACGCATATGCCGCATGGTCAGTCGGTCCAGGCGCGTGCGTGCCGCGAGGTCGCCACCGGCTGATCCTTTCCGGCATCGGACTGGCCAGCACCGTCGGGATCGCGCTCGTGTTGGCCGCAATTGGACGCCGCCGAAGGACGCGCCTCGCGCCGTCGCACGAGGCCGCACCCCCTTCGGATCGGGACGCGGTGCTCGTCACCTAGCTCTGACCATCGCCGTGTCGT
This sequence comes from Acidimicrobiia bacterium, assembly GCA_036501845.1. Lineage (GTDB taxonomy): Bacteria > Actinomycetota > Acidimicrobiia > IMCC26256 > PALSA-610 > JBBREP01. The sequence continues at coordinate 17,968 of DASXZO010000040.1, forward strand.
GTCGCGACAGCGTGCCGGCGCAGCGGTGCGCTCAAACCGCCATGGCATCGCGGCAGCTATGTGCGGGGAGTCCCCACGCGGAAACGATTGCCGTCGGGGTCGGTGAGATGCACTTCGCGGCCCCACGGTTGATCGACGATCTCGGCACCAAACTCCTCGGCGACAGCGTCAACGTTCGGCACGCGCAGGTAGACAAGTGTGTCGGGCCGCGCATCGCCGCGGTGCTCCGACAGGAAGAGCCGCGCCGCGTCTTCACGAGCGACGGACACAAACGCAGGCAACGTCGGCTCGAACCGATGCTCCCACTCCTTCACGTATCCGAGCCGCTCATACCACCGCACGGCCACGGCGGCGTCCTCGACGCAGAGGATCGGGATCGCCTCATTCACCATGCGCACAGATTGCCCGCTCCGCGAGCGCGCTCGCTAGCGCGGAGCCGCAGTTCGAGGCGCGGCTACCTGGGTTCCGAAGGTGGGGCGTGGGGCTCGCAGACGCCTCCTCGCGATGTGTATTGCTCGCGGGCAGCATCGAGGCTCAAACGACCGTTTGGACCGCCGCGTACCTCACCGCTGTCATGGTCGTCCTGACCGTCGTCCTCCCAGCGGCATTCTCGGCAGATGTCGTAGCCGCCTCGCTCCGCCAGTGTCCGATGGCCGCAACACGGGCACGTGTACGGACCGCCACCGCGTGGCGCGAAGACATTGCGCGTCGACGTGTACCTCTCGAACCACGCGTTCCGTTGCGCGACCAGTTGCTCATCACTGAGGCTGGGATCGTCGTCGGGCCCACGAACGACTCGATCAGGCATGCGCACCCATATTCCCCGAACTGCAAGCGTTCTCGCTAGCGCTGGCCGCAGATCGGTATGGTGCGGCTTTGCGGTTCACCGCGGCAGCCGCCTTGCGTCGGTTTGTTGCACTTGGGGGGCGGCGTTGTGGGGGTCGTCCTGGCGCTCGCGGGGTACTCGGACACCGGCTCGAGGTCGCCGCGCACGACTCAGGGCGCGCGACTCATGTCAGCGCGGGTTGGAGGTAACCGCCGTCCGCGTCGAGCAAGCCGGTGAGCAGCCGGTCCGGGCGCCAATCTGCGAACCGGTCGTCGGATCGGTCGCGGCCGAGCCAGATCTCGAGGTCGCGGAGCTGGTCGAGCACCGCGGCGCCCAACAGCAGCGCGCGACCGTGGACTGGATCCCGCTCACGAGCTGCAATGGCGAACGCGGCCGCGCCAGCGTCGTCGTCGGACCGCTGCCCATCCTCGGACACGAGGGCCTCGCACACCAACCGGCACAGGTCGATCTCCACCGGGCCCAGCACGGCGAACTCGAAGTCGAGGAGGGCGACCACCTCACCGTCCCACAGCGCGTTCATCAGCGCGAGGTCGCCGTGATTGACGACCTGCTCGACGGCGGGCGCGGCTCGGTAATAGTCGCCAGTGATCTCGTGAAGCCGCGACTGCTGCACATCCGGTAGACCCAACGCAGCGCTGACGCGATCGGCCGCGGCCCTGGCGTCGTCAGCTGTTGCCGGTATGAACCCCGCATGCGATCCGACGAGCAGACGCAGCGAGGGCGTGGCGTCGTGCACGACCCGCACGCGCGCCCACAGCTCGCGGATCGCTCGACGCCGCTCCTCGGGTGTCAGCGTGGGCCACGCCTCGTGCAGGTTCTGGCCTCGAACTTCCTCGGTCACGATCCAGTCGTGACCCTCGATCGTGCCCACCCCGAGGATCTTCGGGTGCCCGACCTCGGACGGCAATGCGCGCACGAGCGCGACCTCGGCGGCCATGCTGTCGACCATTGACGTGTTCGCGATCCGCACGGCGACGCCACCACCGACCCAGGTCGCGTTCGAGATACCGAGAGCGCGCCGCATCCCGCTGAGATCACCGCCGTACTCGGCAACGACTTGCGCAGCCAGGGACCGGACGACGGTTGCCTCAGCCACGTCGCGGTGCTGGTCGAGCCAGTGCGTCTCCGCGTCGGGCTCCTTCATCGCCGAGGCAACCAACTGTGCCGTCCCACCCCGCTCACGCCCGCCAACACTCTCTATGCGCAAGCGAGCTGGTCTTGCCGTTGGGCAAGGTTGCGCGCCAGTTGATCGGGGTTCGTGACTCGAGGCGCGTCGACAACGAGAATGAGCACGCGCTTCCCGCGCACCCAGACCGCGGCCGCTGCCTGATCGATGCCGCCGTGCGGGCCTTCATGAACTGCGACCGCACCGCGCCCCAGCGATTTGGGCACGGCGATTGGCAGGATCGAGGTGTTGCGAAACGAACCGAACGGTGGAAGCAGATGGTCGAAACCGTCATGCACGAGAAGGCGCGCTGTCCGGGCAGAGTCGGTATCCCTGGCGACGCTCGTGATCGCCTTCCCGCCGTTTCCGGCGCCCTTGCCCACCGTCAGCTCGGTCTGAATGAACTGGGACGGGTCCCAGTGGAGCCGATCCTCGAGGGCGACCAAGGCGGAGTCGTTGCCGTCGTTGAGATCGAACGTTGTCGGGCCTGTGCGCTGCGCACCGCGGACCGCCGACGCGCCGAGCACGAGGTGCTTGAGTGGCTTGCTATCCGAGCGACACGCCGCGGACGCGCTCGTCGAGCACGAACTGCACAGCGCGGCTATCGCGATCGCAAGGACCGACGGTGCGGCACCCATATTCCGGCGCGACGCGATCTGGCCCACCCGCGCATTTTGCCCAGTGGTTATGGGTGGGCGCTAGTCCGTTGAGGCCCACCGTCGAGTATGCGGTGGTCGCTACGGTCGGCGGCACCGCTTGTTGCGTTGGTGGGTAGCGAGCAACACCGACTGGGATTGGCTCGTCGCTCGGGGTGAGCTGCTCGGTGTGGCGCTGTTGTCGTGTGCGCCGATCGACCTCGGACGCCTGATCAGTGCAGTACGGGCGATGGGTTCCAGCCGATCGTGGCACTCGCGCGGGCACCGGTGAACATGATGTGTCGAGGCCGGATCGCCCCCTGTGGTGTGGTGGTGCCTCGCACGAGTTCACCTCGCGCGCCAAGGCGCTTCACCACTCGTAACGCGATCTCATGACGCGTCAGACACTCGGCACCGGGGAGATGCCATACCCCGGAGCGAGCGACGCTCGTGAGTTCCACGATCTTCCAGATTGCGGCAGCGATCTCCGATGCCGGCGCCGGCTGTCGGGTCTCGTCGATGAACCATTGAGTGGTCTCGTCGCGCATCACGCGCCTACGGATCTCGCGTACGACATGGTCGTCGGGGTCGATCGACACGAGCAGCGGGAGCCGGACGATCGCGGCGTTCGAGCACCGCCGCGCAACAACGTCTTCAGCTTCAGCCTTCCAGCGGCCGTAGTCCCACACAGGATCGGGTTGTGATGCCTCGTCGCGTTCGATGCCATCACCGCCGAACACGGCGTCGGTCGATATGAACAGGATGTCGGCGCCGACTTCGCAGGCAGCCGCGACGACGTGCTCCGTCGCATCGACGACCGCTGCGCGATCGTGGGCGTACGCCGCGTGGACGATCAAAGACGGATTGGCGCGCCCGACTGCAGTCATCGTCGAGCCGGCATCACGGAGATCGGCCCGCACTTCGGACACGCCGGAAACGCCATGGCGGTGCGTGAGTGCCACCAGCGGTGCGTCTGCTGATGCCGTCGTCATCATCCAGTGGCCGAGCAGGCCGCTCGCCCCGGTCAAGAGCACGCGCCCGTGCTCGCGAGGGCTACCCCACATCGCGTTCACTCCAACAACGACGGAAGGTCCGCCTTGAAAATGTCATCGCCTTGATACACGTACGCCGAACCCCCTCTTCGTTGCCAGTCTTCAGCAAGATCGCGGCGATTATCGATCAGGAGCGCGTCCAGGCGCCGACCGCTGAAGTCAAGACGATCGAGCGCCGTCTCGCACAACGCCGCTTTGTCGTCAGTGCCTTCGAGGCAGGAAACGACGACGGTGTCGAAATGGTCGGCAAGACCACACTGCCGGGCGACTCGCTCAACGAAGAGGTCCGGATTCACGGTGACCAGCGCCTGCGGGCGGCGGCGTTCCGCGACGACGCGCCACGTGAACGGGTGAAACCTCACTGCGCGACAGCACCATTCGGCGTGCCGTTCGACGAAATCGACTGTGAGGCCGGTTTGCGTGCTCATCTCGACGAACACGTCCCTTTCGGTTGCACGCCCGACGTTCCAGTCATTCGCGCAGGTCTCCATGACCGTGTTCCACGCGTCGGGCCAGTCAGGAAACTCTGGTGGCGCTTGCCGCATCCATCGCTCGTCAACGAGGGTGTCGCCGAAATCCCACAACAGCACCTCGACCGGCACTCATCCAGTTTGGCGATCGGCACTCGTCACCACAAGCGGCTCCGGAGCGCGCCATGTGACCACGCTGATCGATCCAGCGGCTCAGCCGCCAGCGGCACGAGGGTCGCGTACTGCGGACCACCAAAGCTTGTGTGAGCAACTGCCGTCACTCGATGAGGTCGGCGAGCTCTGGGGTGAGGTCGCCGGCGCGGTAGGCGTCGACCACTGCGAGCACGCGTGTGCCCAGTTCGTCGTGGTCGCGTGCGCCTCGGACGAGCAGACGGTTCGTGCGCTCCCCCGGGTCGGTGTCGACGTCGAAGAGTTCGAGGCCGAACCAGCTCCGGCCCCGCACCACCACGAACGGGTTGCCGTTGTGCTGGCGCGTGAGCCACCACGACCCCGCCCGCGCCGCGACGCTGCTCGGCGCGACGAACTCGGTGACCACGAGCTTCCACCGACCGTCGACAAAGCCTTGCAACACATGCCGGCGAGCCACGGTGGCGCGCCACGCGCGATTGCGGAGCTTCGCAACGCGGCTCATGTTCTTGCCCTGCGCGTTCGTGTTGAGGCGCAACCGGCTCGCGAGATACAGGTAGCGCCGATCCTCGATGCGCAGGACGCGATGATCGTGATCCGTCGGCGAGCTGACCCCCTTTGAGAGGTCGCGACCCGACAGCGCCGATGGCACGTTGGCGCCCAGCAGACCGAGCAACGTGGGGAGCAGGTCGACCACGCCGACCGCGTCGGTGCCGGCGGCTACCGCCGCCAATCGGGCACGCACCGAGTCGGGCACGTTCGGCGGCAACCACAACGCGCACGGCACGCGTACGAGATCGTCGTGCACGCGCCCACCATGGTGAATGCGCGCGAGCTCCGGTTCGAAGCCTTCGCCGTGATCGGCCAGCACGAGCACGATCGTGCGGTCGAGCGGCGCGGCCTCGATGAGCGCGTCAAGCCCTTCGTGCAAGCGCAGCACAGTCGCGTCGTAGGTGCGGCGCATGCGCGCCTGCTCGTGCACCACGCCCTTCCACGCGAGCACCCGATAATTGATCGGCGCGAAGTCGTGGCGCTCGGGGAACCACCGTTCGTATGCGCGTTGGGCGTCGGGCAGGTAGTAGTCGTGCGGCAGGTTGCTGTGCAGCATGAGGAAGTAGCTCGCGCCATCGGCCGTGCGCGCGCGCAGGAACTCATCCGCGGCGGCGAACGACTCGGTGGTGTCGGAGATCCAGCGGTAGGGCTCGAAGCCGGTCGACAGCCCCGACGTGCGCTTGAGCACCGAGTTGTTGATGATGGCCGCACGGTGCGTGGTGGGGAACTCCGGCACCAGGCTCTCGGCCGTGAGCGTGTGCCGGTGCGACCAGTGCTCGTGCACGAACGGATCGGTGGCGGTGAGCAGGCTGGTGGAGGCAGGCAGCGTCCACGGCGCGGCGGCATAGCAGCGGTCGAAGCGGATCCACTCGTGGTCGAGCCGGCGCGTCAAGGCCGTGGGGCCGCCCGTGGGCAGCTGCATCGCGAGAGCGTCGCGGCGCAGCGCGTCGCCCACCAGCACCAACACGCTGAGGGCCTGGTTGGGCGAGTCGGCCGGCAAATCGGATCGCGCAGGCTCGGGCAAATGTGACCTCGCAGACATCGGCCTTCGGGGCCGGGGATTCTACGGACGCATCATGGCCCCGGGCGCGGGTCGTGGATACGATTGCCGCCGTACGCGGGGAGTGCGGCGGAGCTGGGAGAGGTGCCCCGATGCAAGACGTGTCGGAACGGCTGCATGGGCACTACTTCGACCTCATTCGCCGTCTGCACGTGGCGTTGCGGCCGCGTACCTACCTCGAGGTGGGTGTGCACACCGGCAAGTCGCTGGAGCTGGTGGGCCCGGAGACGCAGATCATCGGTATCGACCCCACGCCGGCCGTTCGCACTCGCATCAACGACAACGCCCAGCTCTTCTTCGAGACGAGCGACGAATTCTTCGCCAGCCACGACGTGGCCGACCTGCTCGGCGGGCAGCCGATCGACATGGCGTTCATCGACGGCATGCACCTGTTCGAGTACGCGTTGCGCGACTTCCGCAACATCGAGCATTGGGCCGGCCCCGACTCCGTGGTGATGGTGCACGACTGCTACCCGCTCGACGAAGCCAGCTCCGGTCGGGTGCGCGACTCCGACACCTGGACCGGCGACACCTGGAAGCTCGTGCCGTGCCTGCGCGCGCTGCGGCCCGATCTCGAGATCACCACGGTGGCGGTGAAGCCGAGCGGGCTCACGCTGATCCGCAACCTCGACCCGAAGAGCACGGTGCTCGACGAGCGCTACGACGAGGCGCTCGAACGCTTCGGCGCGATCGGGTTCGAGACGATCGACGGCCGCCACGACGAGTTGCTGAAGGTCGTGGGCAACGACTGGGCGTCGATCAGCCCGCACATTCCGAGCACGCCGTACGCGTCGGTGGGCACCGCGCCCGCCGCCGGACGGCGCTACCCGCGCTCGTGGAAGGTGCTGCGCCACCAGGCCACCCGCCAGACCAAGCTGGCCGGCCGCCGCGTGGTCGACAAGGCTCGGGGCGCGCCCGCGCCCGCCTGACCGCCCGCATGAAGGTGTGAATCCAGGCGGCCTCTCGGTGGTCGTGCCCTGTCACAACGTGGGGTCGACGCTCGCCGAGCAACTCGATGCGCTGCTCGCGCAGGACTGGCGCGGCGCGTTCGAGGTGGTGCTGGTGGAGAACCGCTCCACCGACGACACGCTCGTGGTGGCGCGCGACTACGCAGCACGCGATACGCGCGTGCGCGTGGTGATCGCCGACGAGCGCGGCGGCGCGAGCTACGCGCGCAACGCAGGCATCCGCAGCGCCTCCGCCGAGCATGTGGTGCTGTGCGACGGCGACGACATCGTGCGACCGGGCTGGCTCGCGGCGATGGCCGACGGTCTCGACGAACACCCCGTGGTGACCGGGCCGGTGAACGCCGACGTGCTCAACCCGGCGTGGCTCGTGCGCACGCGCGGCGCGCTGCCGATGGACGCGCCCCGCAAACTGCTCGACCGCATCCCGATCGCGCCGTCGGGCAACGTCGCGATGCGGCGCGAGGTGTGGGAGAAGGTGGGCGGCTACGACGAGACGATGGCCGTGGGCGAGGACCAGGAGTTCTGCATCCGGTTGTGGGAACACGGCATCCCGATCCACTTCGCGCCGGGTGCCGAGATCGCCTACCGGTATCGCACCGACGCGCGCTCGCTGTTCCGCCAGGGCCGTCTCTACGGCCGCGGCCGCCCGCTCGTGTACCGCAGGGCCGCAGCCGCGGGAGTTCGCGCGCCACGGTTCGCGGGTTGGCGCTCGTGGTTGCTGCTCGTGGCGTGGCTGCCGCGCCTACGTTCCACCGAGGGCCGAGCAAGTTGGTGCTGGCTCGCCGGCGTGCGCCTCGGCCAAGTGGAAGGCAGCATCCGCCAGCACTCCCTCTACCTCTGAACACACCCTGCTCGCGCCGGGCGTCGTAGGGCGTCGCTATTCGACGCTCTACGACGCCCGGGCGCGCAGGGCTTGGCGGTGGCGCCAGCGGCCTTCGGCGCGGCCGACGCGCGTACCCGCCGACCAGGCCCAGTTCGCCCGCCCGCGCGCGCTCGTGAGCGACGGCAGCCGGCGGGCAAGGAACAGCCAGCCTTTCCAATCGTTGGCGAACTCCACGTCGGTGCCCGCGGCGCGGAACTTGGCGACGAGCTGCGCGTTCACCTTGCCGTAGTTGCGCGCCTGGCGGAACAACGCCTTGAACGTGGCGCGGTAGCGATACGCCACGACCGCCGCGGGCTCGTAGTGGCACGCGATGCCGGCTCGCCACGCGCGGTGCGAGAAGTCGACGTCGCTCCCGTTCACAAGATCCTCGGCGAAGCCACCGATGCGTGTGACGACGTCGCGCCGGAATGCCACATTGCAACTGTGGGCCACCGGAAACACGCCCTGGAACGTCGCCTGCTCACGCTCGATGGCAAGGCCACGTGTCGCGACCAGCGAAGCAGGATTCAGCGTGTGCACGTCGAGCGCGCCGGCCACGAACTCGTGCGTGCGCAAGGCGTTGCCAATGGCCGCGACCCAACCTTCGCCCACCACGTCGTCGGAATCGCACATCGCGATGCCGCGGCCGCGCGCCGCGGCGATTCCGGTGTTGCGCGCGTAACCGATGCGAGCCTGTTCGCGGGCTTCCACAATCCGCAGCCGCGCGTCGTGGGTGCCGTATTCGAGCGCGATCGCAAGCGTCGCGTCGGTCGACAGGTTGTCGACGAGCACAATCTCCCAGCCACCGTCCCACTCCTGCGCGCCGAGCGCGTCGAGTTGCGCCGCAAGGGTCGCGGCGGCGTTATGGGCCGGGATCACCACGGTGAGCTCGACGTTGGTCACGACGCCCCGCCGACACCGCGCTCCACCGTCTGTTCGAGCACGGCACGAAAGCGGGCAACGATCACCTCGGTGCGCGCGTCGTCGCGTTGCGCGTACGCGCGGGCGGCATCGCACACCGTGTCGTAGTGCGCCGGATCAAGCAATCCACCGAGCGCGCGCGCCCACTCCTCCGCCGGCGCGTCGACCGCGACGGTGGCCCCGCCGGCACCAACGGCTTCACGAAGCGACGGCTGATCGGCCGCGAGCACCGGAATCCCGTTGGCCTGCGCCTCGAGCACCACGCGCGGGCGCGTGTCGGTGAGGCACGGCGCGAGCAGCACCGACGCGTCGGCGTAGCTGCGGCGCGGGTCGTCACTGCGCCGCTGGAATCGCACGTTGGACAGCGCTGCGAGGCAACTCGTGAGCGCCTGCACCGCCGCGTCATCGAGACGCCACGACTCCACGAACGTGAACGGCACGTCGGGGCACTCGGCCGCGAGCGCGATGGCGAGATCGAGCCCGTTCAACTCGATCGGATTCACGAACACAACCCGTTCCCGTGACGGCTCGACCCGGCTGCGTTCCAGATCCACCACCGACGCGATGAAGGGCGCCGGCACGCCGCGCGCCGTGGCGCCGTCGGCCAGCGCGGCCGCGTTCGCGACCACAGCGTCGGGTCGCGCCTGTGGATCGTCGACGTGTGCCAGCGCACTTTCTTCGCGGATGTAGAGCAGCACGGGCACCCGGGCGTGGTGCGCGTGTCGCCACACCGCACGCCACGAGGCGCGATCGACGCTGTTGGTCACCACCACATCGGGTCGGAACTCGGCGAGGGCGGCGGGCACGGCATTCTCGACCACGGGTGCGGTCACTCGCTTCACGGCCTCGCGCGTGCCGGGAACCGTGGCCACGGTGGTGCGGCGCCCCACCACGCCCGTTCCCCACTGCAACACGCCGGCCAGCGGCGTGCGCGCCAGTTTCACCGACGCGTTCAACAGGCGCCGCTGCACCTGGTGCACCTTCTCGGCGCCGCGCGCCGACTGCACCACTCGCACCTGGTCGCCCGCGTCGGCAAGCGCGTCGGCGAGCTCGTGCGTACTCATCGCCGCGCCACCGCCGGTGCCGCCGCACACGAAAAGGATCCGCATTCGGCGGGCGACGATAACAGCACCACCACGGCGCTACGGCCGGTAGCGTCGCCGCTCGCCGATGCCGACGACGCCTGCCCGAACCGCGAAGTCGCTGCCGACGCGCGTCGCCGGGCGACTCTCCTACGAGCTCCACCACCGCGCGCCGGCGCCCGTGGTGTCGGCCGTCGAACGAGTCGATTACTCGCGCCGCCTATTCGCAACTCGAAACCCGGTCACGTTCAACGACAAGGTCCACTACAAGATGCTGCGCGACCACCGCCCGCTCCTCGCGCAGTGGGCCGACAAGGTTGCCGTGCGCGACTACGTGCGCGACACCGTGGGCCCCGAGATCCTCACGCACGTGTACGCGGTGGCCGACGACCTCAGCGCCGTCGACCGCGCCGCACTCCCGCGCAACTTCGTGGTGAAGGTGAATCACGCGTGCGGTGGCGTGGTGCTCGTGAACGACCGGCTCTCGCCCGACGCCGCGCTGCCCGATGCGATGGGCGCCTGGACATACTTCCTCGTGCATCCCGACGCACTCGATTGGAACCGGCTCGAGGCCGCGGTGCGCAACTGGCTCGCCCGCACGTACGGCGGCGGCGAGTACCGCGAATGGGCGTACGCCGCCATTGCGCCGAAGGTGCTCGTGGAAGAGCTGCTGGTGCCCGCGCACGGTGCGGCACCGGCCGACTACAAGCTGTTCACGTTCGGCGGCAAGGTGCGCATCGTGCAGGTCGACTCCGATCGCCACGAAGCCCACCGCCAGAACCTGTTTGCCCCCGACTGGACGCCGTTGCCGGCCACGCTCGCGGCGCCACCGCTCGAACCGCCGCCCGAGCGGCCCCACACGCTCGAGCGCATGATCGAGGTGGCCGAGCAACTGTCGGCCGGCGTCGACCTCGTGCGCGTCGATCTCTACGACGTGGACGGCCGCGTGGTGTTCGGCGAGCTCACGAGTTACCCGCTCGGCGGCACCACGCGATTCGAGCCCCCGAGCTTCGAGCAGCTCGCGGGCAGTTGGTGGCACGTGCCGAGCCGCTACACCTGAACTTCGAGCAACGCGCCGCGCACCGCAGCGATGGCCGCCGCGGTGGCGCCGTGCGCGGCCTCGGCCGGCGATTGACCAGTGGCCGCCAAGCGGCTCGCGGTGACCACGCCGATGGCATAGCGCAACACGGCTGCACGACGCGGCGCGAGCTCCACCGGCTGACCGAACTGCACGCCCGGTTGCGACACGAGCGCGGAGTAGAGATCGCGCACAGGCCCGCGCGGCGCGAGTTCGCCCGACGCGGTGCGAAGTCCGAACGACACGATCGACGGCGAATCGGAGTCGAGCACCACGATTCCCGGCGTGCTGCGAAGTTGCGCCGTGATCGCGGTGCACAGGCGGTGCGTGAAATCGGCTCGCCACACACTCGGGATCGCGCGGTAGCGATCGAGCTCGCCCAGCCCCACGTGCCATCGGGCGAGCAGGCCGAGGTTGGCGTGCTGCGCCCCCGGCAACATGCCGCGCAACCACCGGGGCATGTCGGCCAGCGCGACGATGTGGGCGAAGCCGCGCGGCAACCGCTTCCCACGACTCACCGCGGTCATCGCGCCGTGCATGAGCGCGGCATCGAGCACGATGGCACCGCAGAACGGTGGCGCGCCGAGGGCCTTCGAGCCGGTGACCATCACCGACGCACCTGCGGCGAGAAAGTCGCGCACCGCCGACGAGGGAACGCGCGCCTGCGCCGCATCGATCAACACACTCACGTGGGGCGCGCCGCGCGCCCGCCAGATGCGAACCCAGTCGGACGACAGTTGGCGCAGGTCGGTCTTGGAGCCGGCCATGGCGTGCACGAGCACCTGCTCGCCCCGGTCGAGCGCGTCCTCGATGTGCGCTTCGACCTCGGCCTCCACGTCGAACGCACGGCGAGCGCGGCCACGGCGGTCGCGCAACTCCACGTTCACGAGCCGCACGCGATCGGGGTCGACGCCGGTGATCGGCTCGCCGGTGTCGACGTCGCCGCGGAACGGCGTGCGGCGCGCGAAGTAGCGCCCGAGGGCAGCGTTCACCGTGCCCGAGCCCGACTCCGCCGCGCCGAGCACGATGTTGCAGAGCGACCGATCGCTCGCCGCGAGCACGAGACCGGTCGCGATCGACTCGGCGTCGGTGCCTGACGGCGCGAGCACGATCCGCTCCGCGTGGGTGGCGTCAAGCCCGAGGTGCGCAGCGATCCGCGACGCGACTGCTTCGTGGAAGGTGTCGGGCGACGGCAGCCGTCCGGCCGAGGTGAGCGAGCGCGCCAGTCCACTCGACCATGCAGCCACGTCGGCAAGCGCCACCGTGTCGGGCGGCGTGGCCGTGCACGACGAACCGCGCACGATGGGTTCGCGATCCACGAGGGGAAGGCCGTAGCCATTGCGGGCGGTGCCGGCGCGCGGCAACTGCCGGTCGTCGCCCCCCACGAGCAGCAGATCCTCGGGCGCGAGCGTGAGCAGTTCGAGCGCACGCGCGGTGCGATCGGGATCCAACGTTGCGAGGAAGCGATCGGGCGCCGTCATGCCGGAGATCCCATCGCGGGCGGCGTGTCGAAGCGGCGGTCGAGGTCGTCGGCCACGGCTTCCGCGGTGAGCGGCACGCCTCGCAGCATCACGCCGTACGACGCGCCCGCCGCGCCGGCGATCCGCGGCTGTTCGATCGCCCACGCCACATCGGCGAGAAACTCGTCCACCACCTGGCGGTGCCGCGGGAACACCACGAAGTGCATCGCGTCGGGGTCCGACTGCACGTCGATACGCCAGCCTCGTTGGTGCAACGCCGCGGCCACCGACGGCACCGAGTGCGAGCCGGAAGCAACTGCGAACACGCTCATCGCCGGCGCGCCGACGACGTCGAAGCCGAGCGAACCGAGGCCGGCTTGCATCCGTCGCGCCGTGCCCATCACGTCGTGCGTGACCGCGGCATAACCACTGCGGCCGAGCGCCACCATCGCCGCGAACGCGGCCGCCGCCGGCGCCACCGAGCGGCTTCCGAGCACGCCCGAAGCCGCGTACGCGCCGCCCGGCCAGTCGAGGTCGATGTGATACGCCGCGCGCCGGAACTCGGGTCGCGCGAAGAGCAGCGCCGACGCCCCCTTCACGCCGTAGCCGTACTTGTGCAGGTCGACCGCCACGCTCGTGACGCCGTGCACGTCGAGACCGACGCGGGGGGCGCCGTCGACAAAGGGCAGGAACAGACCGCCGAGCGCGGCATCCACATGCACCGGAACGCCGGCGCGATACGCGGCCGCGGCGATCTCGGCGATCGGGTCGACGGTGCCGAACGGGTAGCAGGGCGCCGACAGTCCGATCGCGACCGTGCCGCCGTCGACGGCATCGAGCACCGCTGCGGGGTCGACGGCGCCGCATGCTCCCGCCGGCACGCGCACGAGATCGATGTCGAGATATTCGGCGGCTTTGCCGAACGCCGGATGGGCTGTGGCCGGCACCACCACGTTCGCACCTTGGTAGCGCGCGTGGTCGCGGTACGCCTTCAGCGCCACCATCGTCGATTCCGTGGCCCCCGACGCGAAGATGCCGTACGCCTTGGTGCCCGGCGCGAGCACCGACGCCACCATCGCGAGCACGCCGGCTTCGAACCGCGCCGCCGACGGGAACGCGGAATGCGACAGCGCGTTCTCGTCGATGAACCGCGTGGCCACCTCGCGCACGAGGCGATGGTGTGCCTCGGGCGAGTCGTACACGAGGCTGAACCCGCGCCCGCTGCGCCAATCGAGATCGTCGAGCGCGAGCTCGTCGAGGATGGCGCGCACGCGGTCGCTGTCGACGCCGTTGTCGGGCAGCGCGCGCAATGTGCCGGCGGCCGCGGCACGAGCCGCATCGTCGATCGTGGTAACCGCCATCGCCCTCCTGCGGCTTCCGCCGAGCCGCACCGCCGCTCGGAAGTCTCGCTCGCAGCCTTGCCGGTTGCAAGCGCCTCAGCTCGATCACAGACCGAACCGTCACGGGCGCCACTCTCGCTCCGTGGGCGGCGCGGGTCTATGTAGAGTCCGAGCGATGCGTCGGGAGTCCGTGACGAACTCGTTGCGCAACGCGCTGCGGCCCGGCTACGCGCAGGTGATCGGCCGCAAGGCCCTGAACCGGGTGGGCCGGCGCGACCGCAGCGGCGCCGAAGCCTGCGCGTGGGCGCGCGCACATTGCACGACCGCGGCGGCGGTGTGCGAGGCGCTCGACGCAACGCTGTGGGCCGAGGCGCTCGAGTTCCGCGACGTGGTCACACGGCGCGCCGACGAGGTGTCGGCCGAGCTCGGCGAGAAGGTGGGTTACGGCGCGCGCTCCGACCTCCTCTACTTCACGATCCGCTGGCTGAAGCCCGACGTGGTGGTGGAGACCGGCGTGGCGTACGGCTACTCGTCGTTCACCGCGCTCTCCGCGCTCCGGCGCAACGGTCAGGGCCGCCTGTTGTCGAGCGACTTCCCGTTCTTCCGCGAGCGCGACCCGGAACGGCTCGTGGGGTCGATGGTGCCGCCCGAACTGCGAGACGGCTGGCGGCTGCTCACCAAAGGCGACGCCTACAACCTGCCCGCGATCCTCGCCGAGATCGACCACATCGACCTGCTGCACTACGACTCCGACAAGTCGTACACCGGCCGCAAGCAGGCGTTCGACCTGCTCCTGCCCCGCCTGTCGCCTTCTGGCGTGGTGATCATGGACGACATCGAGGACAACACGTTCTTCCGCGACTTCGTGACGGACTCGACGCCGGCACCCGGCTACGCGGTGATCGGGCAGGGCGCGCACTTCATGGGCACGCTCGGTCTCACGGCGCGCGACGCGGAAGGGGCGCGCGATTCCTGAGCGCGCGAACCCAGACGTTCGTGTGCACGTCGCGAGTTACAACACCGCGGCCGCCACCGAGCTCTGCGTGCGTTCGGCGCGCCGGCTTGCCGGCATCCCTTTCGCCATGACCGTGGGCGACGGCGGTTCCACCGACCGGAGCCTGCCGATGTTGCGCCAGTTCGCGGCGCGCGGCGCCATCGACCTCGACGTGATACCCGGCGGCCGCACGCACGCGCAATGGCTCGACCACTGGTACGCCACGTGCACGGAGCGCTACTGCGTGTTCAGCGATTCCGACGTGGAGTACCGCGCCGCGGGTTGGCTGCGCGACATGGTCGCCGCGGCCCGGAGCACCGGCGCCGCGCTTGTGGCCACGCGCATCCAGGCTCGCGACGGCGTGGCCTACCGCCACCCCACCACAGGGGCGCAACGCACCCTCGCGCCACGGCCCGAGCCGTGGCTCGTGCTCATCGACCTCGAACAGACCCGGCCGCACGTGCACACGAGCTTTCGCTACGTGGATCGCGTGGAATCTGACGGCAGCAAGACCGCCTACGACGTAGCGGCCGCGTTCTTCGCCGCGCTCGACGAATCGCCGCTGGGCTGGGTGGAGATGCCGCCGGCTTTCGCGTCGGCGTACCACCACTTCGGTGGACTGTCGTGGCAACAAGCGTTCGCGCGCGGAGTGCCCGTGCGCCGCCGCGCCAAGCAGCTCACCAAGCGGGCCGACGTGTGGCTGCGCCTCGAGCGCGCCCGCCTCCTCGACCTCCGCACTCGCTAGGTGAGGAAGCGGCGGTAGAAGTCGTCATTGCGCACGAGGTCGTCGAAGACGGCCTCGGCGTTGCTGTCTTGTTCCGCGCGCACCGAGCGCTCCCACCGCGCCTGGCGCCAGCGCAGCTGCGCGGCGTGCGCGGTCTCGAAACCCGGTACGCGCTTGTAGACGCGCGACGTGAGCTTTCCCATCGGCGCGTCGACCGGCGCGCCGTCGGCGCGGGCGCGACGGTCGCGAAATCCCGCGCCGTGGTGGTACGCAACGGCGCCGAACTCGTCGTCGCCGTACACCGCGAACCACACGGGATGCAGCTCCGAGGTGTTGCGCCGCGTCAACGCCCGCCACGGCGCGTTGTGTGCGCGCAGCGCGCCGAGCATGTTGCCACCTGTGTCGGTGACGAGATCACCCGCGGAGTTGCGCCACTCGTAGCCCGGCTGCCAGTCGCCGCCGACCTCGTTCCAGAACCCCACGGTTGTGATCGCGAAACAGGGATGCGGCTGCGGGTCGCCGAGGTTCTCGTCGCGCCGCACCGCGATCAGAGGAACATCGGCGAGCGCGGCCACGAGCGGCTCCACCGGCCGCAACGGGAAGGCGTCGCCGTCGACGAACATGAGCACGTCGCTCGATTCAGCGTGTTCCGATACGAGCCGCGCCATCTCGTTCAGGCGAGCCGGATGGTTCGCGTCGATGTCGACCACGTGGTCGAAACGGGCGTGGTACTGCGTGTCGATCCCGTCGAGCACGGCCCAGCGCACCGAATCATGCGGCAGGAAGCGATCGAAGCGATCGGCCTGCGGCGCGATCCACGCCGGATCCTTGTGGTGCACCGTGAGCACGTGGAGCACCAATCAGGTTCTCCACTCCGACGGCCGCAAGCGCTGGGCGAGCGTGCGGGTAAGTGCGCGGCGCGAGCGCAGATCGGCCCGAGCCTCGGCCAGCTCGCGCTCGGTGCGAATCGTCGCGGCCCGAGCCGACAGCAATTCACGCGACGCCGCGTGCGGTTCCGGCAACCGGGGCGCCACGAACGCGGCCGACTCGGCCGGCAGCGCGCCCAACGCGTCCCACAACGCGCGCTGTTGCGGCGTGGTCACATCGTCGGGCAGTTCGGCGAACACGTGATGGCGGCGTTCGGCGTCGACCGCACCGGCGGCCTCGGCCGGCGTGCGACTGAACTCCACACCGAACGCGCCGAGGCGGTCGCACACCGACGTGAGCGTGGCCTCCGGCTCCTGCACGAGGTCGGCGTAGGCCACGACCACGCAGCGCAGGCCGGCCGCCGACTGCAACAGCGCGCGGTTGTACCGCTCCCAGAGCGCCACCACGTGACCGGGGCCGAACGAGTTGCGCCGCTCGAGCGATGCCGCAACCTCGAGCGGATGGCGGTACGACACCACCACGATGGGTTCGACGGTGAGGCGGGCGCGCCAGAAGTCGAGTGTGAGGCAGGTGCGGGGATCTTTCCAGAGGCTCGGCGACGCCAGCGCGAGATCGCCAACCGCTGCGCGCGCCTCGGGGTGGAGCGCCGCGATCTCGGGCCGCGTGGTCCAGCCGGGTTCGAGCTCGGGCGGCGCGCTCCAATGGCCACCGAGCCGCTCGAGGATCTGCTGATTGCACGTCTGCACGAGGAGGTGCTCGGAACGGCGCGTGATGTGCTCGGGGCTGCCGAGCCAGGCGCCGAGCTCACGAAGGCTGCGCGCGAGCGCCGACGTGCCGCTGCGGTGCATGCCGAGCAACACGATCGACGTGGGCGTGGTGGTAGGCCCCGCCACTACTGGTGCTCGATGCGCAGCCACTTCTGCGAGCCGACGTAGAAGTAGTCGAGCTCCCGCACGGCCAGGCCGCGCCGGGCGCACTGTGCGAACACCCACTTGCGATCGTGCCCCACGAGCGCCTTCTCCCACTCGTCGCCCTGGTAGTCGGGCGGCGCAAGACGGTGGCCGCGAAGGTCGCGCAGTTTGATCGCCAGGCCCGGCACCTTGCGGATGCCCGCGTAGAGCGGCACTCGCACGGGCTCGGGCAGGCGCGAGGCCGGGAGGTACGACACGAGCATCACGCCACGGGGGCACGTGACCAGGAAGGAATCGAGCATGGCTTCGATCTGTGCCTTCGTGGTGTGGCTCCACACCGAGCGGGCCACCACGAAATCGAACTCGACGCCGAACACCGACAGGTCGAAGTCGTCGTTGTAGGCGAAGCGCGGCTTGGCGTACTCGGCGAGCTCCTGCTCGACGATGTATTCGAGGCCCTGGTCGATCTCCCACGAGCGTGGGTTGATGCCGTGATACCGGCCAGGTTCGAGAAAGTTCATGAACCAGTAGCCGGCGCGCAGGCTGCCGCACCCGACGTCGAGCAACGTCGAGCTCGGGTAGAGGCCTTCCTGCACGAGCGTGGCGAGTTGGAGCCGGCCCGACCGCTCGAACTCGTCGAGCGGCCCCACCGTGAATCCCTTGACCGCGCGCAGGCGCTCGGCGCGCGCTCGCATCCCGACGGGCAGTCCGGCCCGCTCGGCGCGTGAGGCCGGGATCGACGCCGCGACGTTCTCGGCCTTCCCCACGTGCTCGACCTTCTCGGCCGACCCGCTTGCGGGGCTCGCAGCCTGCTTGTCTGCCGCCATTGCGCCACGAACCTAGACGGCTCGCTCGGAGCAGTCTGGCTCATAGCCTGCGAGCCGCATGGAGGAGACGGATGGCACGGTGACCGTCGACGCGACCATCGACGGTGCGCATCGCCTTCGCTTCCTGTTGCGAACAATCTGGTACTCGCCGATGCTCGCCGGCCGGCTCGTACGCAAGGCCCGCACGCTGGTCGAAGCCGATGTCCACCGCTGGGTGAGCATCACCGCGCTCGGCGCCGCGCCCGGCCGACAGCTCGTCGCGCTGCTCGCGAGCTACCCCGAGTTCCGCACGCTCTACTGCTACCGGCTGCGCCGCACCGGTACCGCGGGCGCGGCGCTGTCGGCAGTGCTCGGCATGCTGTATCCCGGCGAGCGCACACTGCATCTCGCCACCAGCGACATCGGCCCGGGCCTATTCATCCAGCACGGCTTCGCCACGATCGTGGCCGCGCGCCGCGTCGGCGCCAACTGCTGGATCAACCAGCAGGTCACCATCGGCTTCGACCGGCCCGGCGAGCGCCCCGTGCTCGGTGACGGCGTGGGTGTGTACGCGGGCGCCAAGGTCTTGGGCGACGTGACGATCGGCGACGGGGCGCGCATCGGCGCCAACGCCGTGGTGCTCACCGACGTGCCGCCCGGCTACACCGCGATCGGTGTGCCCGCCCGCCTGCTGCCACCGAAAGCCGAGCGGGAGCATTGAAGGTCTATTGGTACTGGCCGTACATCCGTGACGAGCTGCTCGCACTCGCGCGCGCCATACCGGACACCGGCGACGACGAGGTGGTCGTGCACGCCATGGCCGGCCGCCTGGCGGGCGCCGACACGAGCGGGCCCGGATGGCGAGTGGCAGCCACGTTGCCAGCGGTCGCGCCGCGCGACGAGGGCAGCATGCGCTGGGCCGCGTCGCGTGCGACCACCTATCTCGGCCAGGCCCGGGCACGCCGCACGTTGCTGCGCGACGAGCCATTCGACGTGGCCCACGTGATGTTCCTCAACTACTTCGTCGATGCCTTCGACCTGCGCGCGGTGGGCAAGCGGCAGCCGCTCGTCGTGTCGGTGCACGATGTGGTCCCGCACCAGTCGCGCGTTCCTGGCACGGTCGAACGGGCCTTGCTCGGCCGCCAGTACACGGCCGCGAACACGATCGTGGTGCACCACGAGTCGGTCCGTGCCCGGCTCGTGGCCGAGTTCGCCGTCGACCCGGCCCGCGTGCACAACGTGCCGCACTGGGTGATCCCGGCACCGGCCGAGCCGCGCGCCAGGCCGAGTGCGTCGCCGCAGATCCTCTTCTTCGGTGCGCTGCGCCGGAACAAGGGCGTCGACGTGCTCCTCGACGCCTTCGCAGCCCTGCCCGACCGCGACCTCCGACTCGTGGTGGCCGGCCGCGGCGCCACCGACGTGGAACAAGAGGTGCGCGACGCCGCGGCACGCGACCCGAGGGTCGTCGCGGAGATCGGTTTCGTCGCCGAGGCCCGCAAGCACGAGCTGTTCCGCGCCAGCGACCTCGTGGTGCTCCCGTACACCGAGTTCTCGTCGCAGAGCGGGGTGCTCCACGACGCCTACGCCCACCACCGGCCCGTGGTGGTCACCGACGTGGGCGCGCTCGGCGAATCGGTGCGTGACGACGGATCGGGCTGGGTGGTGCCGGCGCGCGACGCCGAAGCGCTGGCCGAGACATTGACCACCGCGCTGGCGAACGGCGAGGCCTGGACCCGGGCCGCGGCGCACGCCGGCTCGGTCGGCCTCGACCGGAGCCCCGACGCCACGGCCCGGCGCTTGCGAGCCGTGTACGCCGCGGCGGCTGCTCACAGCCCCCACGCCCCCCAAACCTGAACGACCGCGGCACCGTTCACAGGTTTTGCCGCCACTTCACCTCAGGAGGTGGCAAGCAGAACTCCCGGAATGTGAACCTTGCGCCAACGCCCGACGGCCCCGTGGACGGCTCACGCACCGTGTGCTGTAATTGCGACCGTCGGGGGCCGGCGGACGGGGCGGTCGGCGGCGTGCACGCAAGCACGCCGTCATCTCATCCAATGGCGCGACCGGGGCGCAGCACGCGTCAGGGCGGAAACGGTAGGGCCACGCGGTAGATGAATGCAGTCGACCTCTTCGTAGCCTTGCGGCGGCGGTGGCGCGTGATCGCCGTCATCGTTGCCGCGGTGGTAGCCATCGCGTGGATCACGACGCCCGCGTCCAAGAAGGGCGCGAAGGGCAGCGTCACGTTCCAGGCCCAGCAGACCGCGTATGTCGACGGCGGTCGCGTCTCATCGCAATCGCTCCAGCGCATGGCGTCGTACCTCGTGGCCGGTCGGGTGCCGCAGAACGTCGCCAACGAGCTCAACGTGAAGCTGGTCGAGGGCGCCGACTCCACCTCAGGCACGAAGGGCGCATCGGGCCATGTGGTGATCGGTGCGGCCACGGTGGTGGCGAAGCCCGTCACGAGTATCGCGGCGCTCAACATCACGGCCACCGGCAAGAGCGCGACGTTTGTGCGTCAGGTGGTCGACGACGAGACGATCGAGCTGCAGAAGTACCTGAATGCGACGGTGAGCAAGGACCACGACGACCAGGTCACCACGCTCCAGAACCACACGAACCAAGTGGCTCACACCGTCGAGCAGGCGTACATCGCCGAAGGTAAGTGCGCCAAGGGCGACAAGACCTGCGCGATCGAGACGCGTGCCACCGCGAAGGACCAGCAAGGCGTCTACGACGACCTCCGCAAGCAACTCAACAAGCTGAAGCGCACGATCACCGCGGGGAGCACGCTCCGCCCGGCCGAGACGAACGCGACCGGTTCGCCGAACGCCACGCTCAGCCGCAAGGTGCACTCGGGGAGCAGCACCATCCCCGTGTCGACCAAGCCCCGCCTCGCGCTCGGCCTCATCGTCGGCCTGCTGCTCGGCGCGCTGATCGCCTTCCTCGTGGGCAAGCTCGATTCGTCGGTGTACGGCGTGCAGAGCACTGAGACCTCGGGCCGGCTCCCGGTGCTCGCCGAGATCCCCCACGTGTCCACGTCGCGGCGGCGCCGCTTCGAGGTGCTCACGCAGCTCTCTCCGTTGTCCGGCGTCGCCGATGCGTATCGCGGCTTGCGAACATCGATCGGTCTGATGTGGCTCGCCAACGAGTCCGAGACCGGCCGCACCGAGCCCCGCACGCTGATCGTGGCGTCGCCCGGTCCGAACGAGGGCAAGTCCACCACCAGCGCCAACCTCGCGGCGGCCTACGCCGAGATGGGCAAGTCGGTGATCGTGGTCGACCTCGACTTCCGCCGCCAGCGTCTGCACAAGTTCCTCGGCGCCAACGCGGAGCCACACCTCGCCAACATCGGCACGCTGTCGGAGCCCCGCGTCGACCTCGATTCGATCACGCAATCGACGAGCATTCCGGGCGTGCGGTTCATCGGCTCGGCCGCACCCGACTCCACTCCGGCCGAAGCCGCGGTGGCCGGACGCGCCGCGATCCTCGCCGCCCAGGGGTCGTGCGACATCGTCATCATCGACACGCCGCCGTTGCTCCTCACGAACGACACGTTCGACCTTCTCGACTTCGCCGACGCCGTGCTGATGCTCGTGCGCGACGGTCGCACCAAGACCACGGCACTCGCTCGGGCCTCGCAGCAGTTGCGCCGCCTCGACGCGCCGGTGCTCGGCATCGCGCTGATCGGTGCGGTGAGCAGCCGTCCCGGCTATGGATACGGGTATGGCTACGGCTACCGCTACGGCTACTCGTACGGCGGCTACGGCTACGGCTACGGCATGCGCACCAACCTCGACAGCGCGGGTGCGAACGGCACGAACGGCGCCGACCACGCCAACGGCAACGGCCACCACGACGTGGCGGAGCCCGTGGCGGTGTCGCTCAGCGACACGCCGGCCCGATCGGCGCGCCGTTTCGGTGTGCGCCGCGCTTCCGAGCCCGTCGTCGACCTCACCGAGCCGGCCGTACCGTCGCTCGACTCGACTCCGGCCGATCGCACCACCGACGACGAAACCACGTCGTGAGCGCTGCGGGCGCGCACGCGTGATCTCTCGCGACTGAGCGATGCGCGGCGCCTGGCTCGACGACGACGATCCGGTCGGCCGCAACGCGCGGCGTCACGATGGCGCGGCGCGATGGCACGACCCGACGCTCGAGGATCGTGACTGGACGCCGCCGTCGTTGCGCGGCGGCGTGCACCTCCCCGAGCCCGACGCCACAAAGCATTCCGTCGCGAACGCGCAGCTTGACATGCCCAGCGGGACACGCACGCGCGGCCCGTGGCTGAGCGACTTCGACGACGACGTCACGGTTCGCAAGCATCGCGGCTCGCACCGCGGGTCGGGACCGGACCCACTCGACCCACTCGACCCACTCGGCGACGCCGGCGACCACGACCGCGGCGACCGGCACCACGCCGTGCCCGGCACTCGAGAGAAGCCGGCACCAGGCTGGACCCAGGCGCTGCTCGGCATCGGCGCGCTGTTCGCGGTGGGAACAGTGATCGCCGGGGCCGTCGGCAGCTCCGAGACCCGCGCCGCGGCCGTGACGATGATCGTGCTCTGCCTCATCGCCTTCCCGTTGCTGAAGCGCGTTGCGGGTGGCCGGCGCGACTACGAGCAGATCCTGTACGCGGGTCTGGGTTTCAAGCTCACGATGACGGTGGCCCGCTACTACCTCGCGTCGGGCGGCTACTACAAGAACTCCGACGCCTACGGCTACGACTTCTACGGCCGCCAGATCGCCAGCCAATACCTGCGGCACGGGCATCTGCCGCCATGGAAGTCGTGGACGGGTACGCCGTTCCTTCGCCTCGTGACCGGCTTCGTGTACACGATCATGCCGGCTTCGGAGCTCGCCGCGTTCTTCGTGTTCGCCGCGTTCAGCTTCATCGGCACGCTGCTGTTCTGGAAGGGCGTGCAGAAGTTCGCGCCGCCTCCGAGCGACCGCAAGTACCTGCTGATGCTGATGTTCATCCCGTCGTTCGTGTACTGGCCCTCGGCGCTCGGCAAAGAGGCCTTCATCATCCTCTGCCTCGGTCTCACCACCTACGGCTTCGCGTGCGTGTTGAAGAACAACGTGGTCGTCGGACTCCCGTGCATCGTGGGTGGCGTCGCGGGAATGACGATGGTGCGCCCGCACGTGGGCATCGCGGTCATGATCGGCCTCACGATCGCGACCGCGCTGGCGAAGCAGTCGGGCCGGCGCACCGGCTTGGTCGCGATGGTGATCTTCCTCATCATCGGTAGCGGCTTCGTGATCAGCAAGGCCAACTCGTTCTTCAAGTCCGACGTGACGAACGCGAGCAACATCACCGCGCAGCTGAACGCCGCGGGCACGCGCACAGGGCAAGGCGGATCCGAGTTCGAGCCCACTCCGGTGAATCCCGTGAACTTTCCGTTCGCGGTGGTGACCGTGCTCATCCGTCCGTTCCCGTGGGAGACGACGAGCGTTCCCGAGCTCGCGACTGCGCTCGAGTCGATGGTGATCGGATGGTTCATCATCAGAGGCTTGAAGGACATCCGCGGCCGCCTGAGACGCGACAACCCACTCGCGATCTACGCGCTCGTCGTCACCCTCGTGTTCGTGGTGCTCTTCTGGCAGTTCTCGAACTTCGGCATCCTCGCCCGCCAACGCACGCAGATCGCGCCATTCATGTTCATGCTGCTTGCGATGCCGGTGACCGAATTCGTCGAGAAGAAACGCGTGCGCCGCGAGCGGCGCAGCGGCAAGTCCGCATGGGACGAGTGGGACGCAGCCCACGGCGAATTGGCGTAAGCGCTTATTCGCTGTTGTGGCGCCGCGACTGGCGGCGGGGCGACGGCACCACCTCGGTGGCCACCAGCGTGGCACCCACGGCGACCGGGAGTGTGGAGAGCAGGGCCAGGTCGACGCGATCGGTGCGGGCCACCACGGCGGCCGCGTAGGCCACGAGCGCGCCCTGGGCGACGACGGCCGTGGCCACCACGAGCCACACCGCATCGCGCGTGGACCGGCGGCGGTTGAATGAGCCGCTCAGCCGTTGCACCACAGCGCGTGCGAGCGGTTCGAAGAGGATGAAGCCGCACGCAACGATGCCGGCCACCACGTTGTCGCCGCCCTGGGGCCAGCCGGCCGAGATCAGTACCGCCCACCAGAACGCGACCGCAACCGCGTACGCGCCGCCGGCTCCCACCCGAACCAACGGCTTGGGAATCAGCAACAACACCGTGAAGATCGCCGCGCCGGCGAGGGCCGGACCGGCCGCGCTGCCCGGCGAGATGAACAGCGGCGCGGCGCACGTGATCGCGAGCAACAGCACACCGAGACCTTGCGACGCGTGGCGGCGGTCGAGGTCCTCGAGCGCGAGCCCGGTGACGACGGCCGCGAGCGCGGCCAGGATGCGAGCCACCACAGGCACAGAGGGAATCGGTGTGACCGCCAACACCACGCCGCCGAGCACCGGTAGATAGCGCGCGACTGGATGCTCCCACCGCGCCACGATCTCGCCCGCCGCGAACGCCACGCCTGCCGCGATGAAGATGTAGACGGGCGCCGCCGCCGGCGACAGGTAGTGCCGGATCGTGAACAGGGCGGCGGCGGCCACCGGCAGGCCCACCACTCCCGGCCGCGCCCGGCGCCAGAGCAACGCCGTGGTGAAGGCGACGAGTGCCGCAACCGCGCCGAGCACGAGCGCGAGCCTCAGCGCGTCGGTGTCGACGTCGACGGCAAGGATCACGGGGGCGAGATCCTAGGAGCCGGTCGCGACGAGGTCGCGGACCAGATCGCACGCCGCGCCAAGGTCGGAGAACACGAGCCGCGCGGTCGTGGCCGACGCCACCAGGCGTTGCACGTCGTCGAGTGCCGACGAGCCGAAACGCGCGAGGTTCGGTGCCTGGTCGCCCACGATCGCCGCGGCCTCCGATGCCGCGATCGCTTCCACCCGATCATTGGCGGACGCGTCGTAGATGGGGAACACGAGTACATCCACGCTCGCCTCGAAGGCGGCCACGGGCGGTGCGATGAACCACACGTCGTCCATGAACAGCGCCACCTGCGGATGGCAGTTCGGCTCGAAACGCTCGACGAGCGGCCACGAGCCGTGGCGCAACCCGATCGGGCGCGGGAAGCCGCGCAGCGCACAGCGCGCCTCAGCGGCCACGCCGGCGAGGTCGACCACCGCGATCTCGTCGCTCATGTACTCGGCGCCGCGCTCGCACAAGCCGAGAGCCAGCGTCGACTTGCCCCGGCCCGAACCCGCGCACAGCACCACGCCCGTGCCGTCGATGCGCACCGCCGCGGCGTGGATCAGGAGGCCGGCGTCGACCGATCGCCACGCGAGCTGGTTCACCTCCCACGCAAGCCGCTCGAGCGCGAGCGACGCCGGTGCGTCGCGTAACACGGCCACACCGTCGAGTCCGAGCGCCCAGCCGACCTCATCGCTCACCACCTCGAAGCGATGCTCAGGTTCGCGGTCGGTTCGGCAGTGCGCGTAGAGCCGATCGATCAGCTCCAACACGTGGACGTCGTCGCTCGCCACGCTGAAGGCCGAGTCGAGCGCGGCGTAGGCCGCGGCGTCGCTCACGGCGTGCCGTCTTGGCGACGTTGCGCGCCGCGTGATCGTCCGGTGATCAGTCTCGCGGCGCGGCGGGCCCGCGTGCCGTAACGGTGTTCGCGATCGTCGAGATAGTCGCGATTCGGGAGCGCCAGCGCGCGCACGTACTCGACGCGCGCGCCCAGGCCTTTCACCGCGCGAGCACCGGCCAGCATCTGGCCTGCGTAGCTGCGGTCGTCGGTGATGTACGCGTGCAGCAGCTGACGCTCACGACGCGTCGGCCGGTAGCCAAGCGCCCACGCTTCGCCGGCCAGCGGCGCGTCGAGCGCGAGCGTGGCGCGGGCGAGCAGGATGGCCCGCGCCAGCACGCTGCGCACACCGAGTTCGTCGGACACCGAGATCACGCGATCTATATCGACCTCTTGGCTCAAGATCTGGGCCACATCGCGCAACGGCACGAGGCGTGGTGCCGTGCTCCCGAGACACGCGTGCACGGCCGCCGCGACCGCGCGCTCCTCGCGCGCAAGGCACTCCACGCTCGAGCCCGCGAGCACGAATGAGTCGGAGCGCCGCCACAGAGCCGACGCGTCGCCCAGGCCGAACGGCCCGGCTGTGAGCGCGCGGTGCACGTCGAGTTCGAGCCCGTTTGCCGCAGTGAAGCACACGCCCTTGCCGAAGCGCGCCGTGAAGCCGGGGCGCGGCTCGTCGAAGCGGCGCTGCATTCCGGCCGCGCTCAGGCACGCGGCCACTGCGTCGAACTGTTCGCCCCGAACGAGCACGTCGATGTCGGTGAACGCACGCAGTTCTGGCTGTTCGTAATCCAGGTGCGCGCACGACGGCCCCTTCAGCACGCGCATGTCGAGGCCGCGCTCGCCCAGGAGGTTGCGCACCACCAAGAGGAACGACTCGAGCCGCAGCGTGGCGACCATGGCAGCTTCGTGCACCGCGAGCAGCGCCTCGTGCTGATCGTCACGCAACGACACCAGACCACGGTCGGCGCCGTCGAGCACGATCCCGGCGAGGTGCTCGTCGGTGAGGCGCGCGAGCAGCGCGTCCCACTCATCGGCCTCGAGCCCAGCCGGCGACGTGGCGGTCGACGCCGCGGCCAACCCGAGCGCGGCAAAGGGACCGGCCGCGATCGCCATCTGCGACGACGGCGACGGCGGCGGCGGCGGGAGCACGAGGCCCGTGGTCACGACGTGACGCGCTCGAGCACACGCGCCGCGGCGAGGCCGCCCACCAGCGTGTCGATCTCGTTCGCAGGCACGCCGGCCGCGGCGGCGAGGTCGGCGCGCGTCGCGCCGCGTTGCGCGGCGTCGATCACCGATGCTGCGAGCGCGTCCAGGCGGAGCACGCGCACATCCTGGTACACCGACTCAGCCGCGAGACACACCACCATGCCCGACGCGACGCGCCGGCGCAGCAGGCGCGGGTTGGTGCGGAACTGCTCGACGGGCCGTGCGGGCTCAGTGCAGGGCGAGGTCACCGTCGGCCGCTGCCGCCACACGGTTGCGGAGCGAGTAGAGCGTCTTGCCCGCGATGACGGCACCTGCGCCCACGAGCACCACAGCTCGGCTGTCGGCGCCGCTGAACGGCAACTTGCTGTCGCCGCCGACGCCTTCTGCTGCCGCGCCGGTGCCCGACCGCGGCTTGGCGTTCCGTGCGCCGAGCGCGCTGCCCTTCTTCTTCGCAGGACCGGAGCCGCCACCACTCGTGGCAATCGGCTTCTTCGATGTGGTCTTGGAACCGGGCTTGGCGATCGCGCCCATGCACTTCTGGTCGACGAAGATCGCGACACCGCACTTGTACGGATGCCCGTTCTTGCCGAAGCCCGAGAACGAGATGCGGTAGAGCTCGTCGGCGAAGAGCCCGGCGGGCACCGTGAAGTGCGCGTCGAACTTGCCGTCGGGCCCGACGGTGATGGTGCCGAGCACCTTCACGCCCACGAGCGTGACCGTGATCTTGCTGCTCGGGGCCCATCCACTCCCCCACACGTGGATGGAGTGCGGCAGGTTGAAGAACACCCGCGGGTCACCCTGGCAGGTGGGATACGCCGGCCCCGGGTGGGTGCCGCCACGTGACGTGGTCGTGCTCTCCGGCGGTGGCGAGCCCGTAGAGCCCGCGGCATACGCCACATCTTCGAAATGCGGCGCCACCCACACCACGACGGCTCCAGCTGCCCCAACTTTCGCCGCCCGTTTTGCGAGGTCGCGCCGCGACAACCGCCGCTCGCCCTGATCCACGGGCGAAGTCTGGCACGCAGCGTGGTCGCGAGCAAGCTTTTGGCGCCGCGGCGACAGCGCCGCGCAAGGAGTTCCGCGCCGCGTCACCGGGCGTCAGGGCTCGAGCCGGGCGGCCGAGCGCACGAGGCGGCCTGCCACCGCCCGTTGCACCCGGGCGAGGCGCCCTCGCGCCGCCACACTGCGGCGGGCCCTGCGCACTGCGCCAGCCGGGCCGAGCCATTCCGATCCCTGCGTGTAGCCGAGCTCGGCGAGCAACGGGCCCGCCGCGACGTCGAACTCCACCCGCTCGGCCACATTCCAGTCCTGCCAACCCCCCACCCGCCCGCGCCGCACGAAGCCTTCCGGCTCGCGCGCCGCCGACTCGTGGGCCGCGGCCTCCCCGCCGATCACGATGCCGCGCTCGCTGGTGCTGGCGCCGAGCGCGAAGCGGTCCAACCGTTCGGCCGCCTCGGAGCCACCCGGCGCGACACCACAGAACCCGAACACCGCTTCCAACGCCGCCGCGGCCTCGTGGCCACCGGCGCGCAGCACCTCGTAGCGCACTTCGTGGTACGGCCCGAGCGCCTGGGCTTCGCGAGCCGCCACCACGTAGTTGCGCCAGGTGCGGGCCGCCGCGCCGACCGAGCTCGGCGCGCCCCACGCCTTGCCCCAACCCTGCGACGCCGCCACGAGCGAGGCGGCCACGTCACGGCCGTCGCGCACGATGTGCACGAACCGGGCCTGGGGCACATGCCGCGCGATGAGATCGACATGCAGGCTGTGCGACGGCGTCTTCTCCACCACGATCGTGGCGCCTGGTTTCAGCGCCGCGATCGCGCGCAACACGTCGTTCACGAAGTGGCCGATCTCGGTGTGGAACTCGGCCTCGGTGAGCACTGCGCCGAGACCGGTGAATCGCCGCTGCTGGCGTTCGGCCACCGAGCCCCGGGCCTCGTAGCGCCAACGCTCCTCGAGCGGCGCGACGTATCGCGAGAACAGGTTCGTCTCCTGCGGGCTCACGATCGCGTCGTGCGACGCCAGCAGCGTTTGCAACCACGTGGTGCCACTGCGTGGCGCGCCGACCAACGCGATCAATGCCAGCGGTTCGCCCTGGCTGTGCGCAGCGGCGCGCGACGCCGAATCAGACCCGCGAGCCCCGGCCATCTCGAATGCATTCTATTGAGCACGTCCCACCGCGCCGGTCGAACAACCCGCGCTACACGGACGAGACAGTCACCTGCTGCGACGTGGTGCCTTGGACGTTGGAGTCGTCAGTGACGGTGAGTGTCACCGTGTACGTGCCGTCGGCGGCGTACGAGTACTGCGGCGAGACGCCACTGGCGGTGCCGCCGTCTCCGAAGTTCCACGCGTAGTTCGTGATCGAACCGCCGTCGGTGTCGGTGGAACCGCTGGCGTCGAACGTGACCGTGTCGCCGCTGGCGACCCAGTTGAACGACGCAGTCGGCGCCTGGTCGACGGTGACCTTGTGCGACGTGGAGATCGACGCGCCACGCGCGTTCGTCACTGTGAGCACCACCGTGTAGGTGCCGCGGGTCGTGTATGCGTGGCTGGCCGTGACGCCGCTCGTGGTGTCGACATTGCCGTCACCGAAGTCCCACGCGTACGTGAGCGCGCTGTCGAGGTTGAGCGACGACGAGCCGTCGACGTTGACGGTGAGGCTGCTGGTCAGCGCCGAGAACGCCGCGGTGGGCGGGATGGTCACGAGGCACGCCGAACCCGTCGCGTTCTGGATGGCGTTGAGTGCCGTCACCAACTTGGCCTTCACCGCCGCGTACGCGGGATTGGCATGCTGCGACATGAGCTCGTACGGGTCATGCAGGAGGTCGTAGAGCTCCTCCTCCTTGGTGGTGTGCAACACGTACTTCCAGTTCGTGGTGCGCACGCAGCGGTACCCGGAGTCGTCGATCATCACCGCCCGGTCGAGCCCGAGCTCCGGATGCGCCACGTAGTCGACCAGGGAGCGCCCGTCGAACGTGCGCCCCACCGGGGTGGCACCCGCGAGCGCGCAGATCGTCGGCGCGAAGTCGACACCTGAGCACACCGAGTTGATCGTGGTCCCGGCCGGGAATCCTGGCCCCATGATGTACAGCGGCACGCGGGCCGATTCCTCGTACACCACACTCTTGCCCCACGGAACGCGGTGTTCGCCCTTCATGAAGCCGTTGTCAGACGTGAAGATCACGACGGTGTTGGCGATGTCGGAACCGAGCGCCGTGAGCAGTGCGTCGATCGAGTCGTCGGCACCCATGAGCGCGAGCAAGCGTTGGCGCTCGCCGCTGGCGATGCTGTTGATCCTGCTGGCGGGGAGCAGTGCGAGCTTGCGGATCGCCTTCGGCTTGTCGCTCACGTCGAGCTCGTTGAAGTTTGGCCGCCAGTTGGGCGTGAACGGCTTGAGCAGCTTGCCGTAGACCGACTCCACCATGCCGCTGCCCTGGTGGTTCGCAGTGTTGCCCATGTAGAAGAACAGCGGCTTCGTCGAGTTCGCGCGCCAGCGCGCCATCATCGTGCGGGCGCGGTTCGCGTTCTCGACCTCGATGTAGCCCTTGCCGCTTTCGAGGTGGCCGTTGTTGTTGATCTGCCACTTCACATAGTTCGCGCCAGCTCCCGAACCCGTGGAGCAGTGGCCCTCGAAGTCGTCCCACCCCGGCGGCACAGCGTCGTTGTTCTGGAACGAGTTCAGGAACTTCCCGAGACCGGCCGTGTAGTAGCCGGCCGTCTGCAACCACACCGGCAGTTGCGCGGGGCTGTGCAACACCGGGTCGCCGACATTGTTCGCGTTGCTGATGGCGCGGTGGTTGCGTACGTACTCGCCCGTGATGAAGCTCGCGCGCGAGGGCTGGCACAGCGGGCGCGACGTCATGAAACCGTCGAAGTAGGTGGCCTGGTTGAACAGGCGCGCCGTGGTCTTCGACATGATCCACGTCTCGTCGAAGCGCTCGTCGTCGGTGCAGATCCACACGATGTTCGGGCCTGCGCCACCACCTGAGCCGCCACTCGCGCCGGCGCGCGTCGCCGCGACACCGTCGACGAGCGGTGCCAGCGCCGCGCCCGCGGCAGCCGCGCCGGTCGCCTGCATGAACCTGCGACGCGTCAGCCGCGGCATGCCACGGCCCCCGCGCGATCCCATTGCGCCATGATCCGCCCCGTACCTCCGCCCGACGCCAGTCCGCCAACGTCCGACGAGAGTCTGACGGAGACACCCGCTGGTGTCAAAGAATCTCCACGCCTTTCAGCGTTCGCCACACTCAGGTGCGCACGCCGCACGACAGCATGTACGGCAACGCGGATGGGCTCTACCCTCTGCGCCCGATGGCAACGGAGGCGGCCCCCGCGGGCGACTACCGCAAGTATGTGGGGCCGCCCGACAACTACGACCTCATGGGCGGCCTGCAGTTCGCGCTGCTGTTGGCCCTCGGCCTGCGCGAGCAGCACCGTCTCGCCGACGTGGGTTGCGGCTCGCTCCGGGCCGGCCGGTTGTTCATCCCCTATCTCGCGGCCGGCAACTATTACGGCGTCGAGCCGAACCGCTGGCTGGTCGACGCGGGCATCGCCAAGGAGCTCGGGCCGAGCGCGGTGGAGCTCAAGGCCCCACATTTCGCTTGGAACGACGACTTCGACCTCTCAGGCTTCGGCACCCAATTCGACTTCGTGCTCGCGCAGAGCATCTTTTCGCACACCTTCGCCGACCTCACCGCCCAGGCGTTTCGCAATCTGCGATCGTCGCTGGCGCCGGGCGGGCTGGTCGTGGCTACGTACTACGTGCGCCGCCGCTACGCGCCCGGCCACACACGCACGCCCGATTCCGGCCATGGGTTCCTGCACCCCGGCGTGGTGGGTTACCGCTGGCCACAGATCGAGGGGCTGCTCGACGACGCCGGTCTTGCCGGTCATCGCGTCAACTGGCGTCATCCGCGCCAGGAGTGGTTCGTGGCCGCGCGCAAGGGCGACGAAGCCGTGCTGCGCGACGCAGTGGTCGAGTCATGCCGTTCGCTGCGCGCGCTCCCGCGCAGCCGTCGAGCGCGCGACGACGTGAACATCACATTGGCCGAGTGGCGCAAGCGTTGGCGCGGGCAGTGGGCGCGGATGTCGAAGGGGCTCGGCCGCAGCTGACGCGGCGCTACAGCGTCTCGCCGTGGAACTCGTGGCCGCGAAGCGCGCCCTTGGTGTCGAACACGAGACGCGCATGTTCGACGATGAGGTCGGGCCGGAACTCTGGGTGGTCCACGAGCAGCAAGACGAGGTCGGCGCGCGCGAGCTCTTCGGCGGTGAAGTCGACGAGCGGGCACGGCAAGCCGGGACGGGCCACGTCGGGCACATGGTCGTCGCACGCCACGAGGTCGGCACCCAGGGCGCGCAACCGTTCTGCCACCACGATCGATGGCGACTCGCGGAAGTCGGAGGTGCCGGCCTTATAGGTGAGGCCGAGCAGCAGGATGCGAGCGCCACGAACGGCCTGTGACTGCGCGTTGAGCATCGCGGTGACCCGTGCCGCCACGTGGTCGGGCATGTGATCGTTCACGTCGTTGGCGAGTTCCACGAAACGGAACGCGCGTCCCGAACGGCGCTTCACGCGCCAGCTCAAGTAGGAAGGGTCGACCGGCAGGCAGTGCCCGCCCACACCCGGGCCCGGCGTGAAACGCATGAAACCAAAGGGCTTTGTGGCTGCGGCGTCGATCGCGCGCCAGATGTCGACACCGAGATCGCTCGCGAACATCGCCAGCTCGTTCACGAGCGCGATGTTCACGTGTCGGAAGGTGTTCTCGAGCAGCTTCACGAGCTCGGCCTCGGCCGGCGAACCGACTGCGACGGTTTGGTCGACGAGCGAGCCGTAAAACGCCTCGACCGCGGCGAGCGACGCCTCGTCGATGCCCGCGACCACCTTCGGCGTGTTCACGAAGCCGAACTTCACGTTGCCGGGGTCGATGCGCTCGGGCGAGTAGCCGAGGAAGAAGTCGGCGCCCGCGCGCAGGCCCGAGCGTTCGAGGATCGGCCGCACCAACTCTTCGGTGGTGCCTGGATACGTGGTGGATTCGAGCACTACGAGCGCGCCGGCGCGCAGGACCCTGCTCAGCGCGTCGGCCGCCTGCTCCACGAAGCTCAGGTCGGGCACGCCCTCGCGTAGCGGCGTGGGCACCGAGATCACCGCCACGTCGAAGCCGGCGAGGTCGCCGAGCTGGTTCGTGGGGTGGTAGCCGTTGGCGAGCGCGCCGCGCAGCTCCTCGGAGGGCACGTCCTCCACATAGGAGTCGCCGGCCCGCAGGGCCGAGAGGCGCCGCTCGTCGAGCTCGAGGCCCACGGCGGGAAAGCCCACGGCCACGGCCCGCATCGCGACGGGCAGGCCCACGTAGCCCTGGCCGACGACCACGATCTTCGCCGAGCGAGTGTCGAGCCGCCGGAGCAGGTCGTCAGGCGTCACACCGCTCTCCGCCGGGCTGAAACCGCGCCTAACTTTGCCCGCTCGTACCGCACGTCCGAATCATTGCACCGCTTGGTGTGGTCGCGGGAGAGCACGTTCGATGAGCCGATCGATCCGAGGCATCCGTCATAGCGCGGCAGCGTGCGCATGCGCGCTTGCGATCGCCGCCGGCGCGTGTTCGAGCAGCAAGACTGCGGCGACCACGACCACCACACCTCCCCCGAGCACCACGACGACGGCAGCGCTTCCGGTGCCTCAACAGATCCTGCAGCTGCATCAGTATCTCTCGCCCCAAGGCCGAGGCTTCCCGCTGCTCACGTACTTGCACACCACCGCCGCGATCGGCGCGGGCCAGGATCCCGGGAAAGCCGTCTGCCTGGCCTTGACGCAGAAGCTCGTGAGCCAGCACCTCGACAGTGCCACTGTCCAAGCACTCGTGCGCGGCCTCCCGCCGATCATCCGCAACGATTTCGTGACGGTGCCGTTCGATCGAACCG
Organism: Acidimicrobiia bacterium; assembly: GCA_036501845.1. Classification (GTDB taxonomy): domain Bacteria; phylum Actinomycetota; class Acidimicrobiia; order IMCC26256; family PALSA-610; genus JBBREP01. The sequence goes on from DASXZO010000040.1 coordinate 51,620, forward strand.
CGGCCCTCGACCTGTGCACGCAAGGCAAGGCGATCCCGTCGATTCTCACGACTGGCAATGCCGGCTACACCGGGGTGTTGCGGCGGCATCTCAAGCAGTACGGCATCAACATCTGAGGGCCTCGCCGCCGGGTGCAAATCGCCCAATACACCCCGGGGGCGACGAGGACCGCTTCGACGTACACCGCTGTGGGCGTTCGGGCCCGCTACGAGATTGTTTCGCCGCGGTTTCGAAATACTTGACACGCGCCTCAACGCGAGCACAACATGGCGCCGGCTGGACCGATCGAAGTCGATCGGATTGGCGGCGGCGGAGGCACTCCAAGGCCGAAAACTTGGGGGGAACTGAAGACCACGGGGCGGCACGCCCACGGTTCGGGCGCAAGCGAACGGGATCTAGCTCCTCACCAAACATCCATGAGATCGGCTCGCGGCCAGGCCGAACTCGGTACCGACAGAGGAGACACATCACGTGAAAATTTCCAAGTGGCTGGCTGCGGGTTCCGCAGTAGTCGCACTCGGCGGGGCCGGTTTCCTGGCTGTGCCGAACGCGTCGGCCAGCACTCCGACCATCACCGCAGGCCCGGGGAGCCACGTGCACTGCACGTTCTCGGCCGTGGCGAAGTTGAGCCCCGGTCTGCTGAACGACTGGACGCAGTCCGACCACTCGAACGACACCTCGGCTCCCAACGCCACACAGAAGGCTGCGATCGCGTCGATCCCCAACACGACGTACGCCGCGAATAGCGGCGCACCCACCGTGGTCCAGACGGCGACCAAGGGTGCAACGATCAGCTGTTCGGCTTCGACAGTGGTGGACGCAACTAACACGAGCCTGACCGACACCATCACGGGCGGCTCGATCGCGTCGACCGCGAGCAGCGCGGGCACCGACGAGGCGACGTGCGCCGGTTTGCTGAACCAGACCGGTTCGACGCAGTTCACCACGATCATCAAGTGGACGGGTACGACCGCCAAGATCAACCCCACCACGGTGACGACGACGCTGCAAGCGCTCGCCGACATCGGCACTGACGGTGTGGGCTTCGAGCTTTCGGCCGACACTCGTTCCAGTGACTCGTCGGCTCAGAAGTTCGGCTCGATCGCCGGCTCCTTCGCCGGTGGCGTGACCGACACCAAGGCGTACATCGACGGCGTCACGTTGACGTCGATCCTCGCCGGTCCGGCAACGCTGACCACCGACCCGAGCGACAGCAACGTCGGTCCGATCCCGCCGGGCTTGTGCCAGCCGTCGATCCAGGTGAAGGCCGGTTCGAATGCTCCTGGTGTGAGCGACTCGGTGGCCATCAAGGTGAAGAAGAACAAGGGCCTGAAGTCGATCACGCTGGCCGACAACAGTGGCCAGGGTGCGGTCTTCGCTCCGACCCCGGCCAACTCGAACCTCGACCTCTGCGTTGGTCCGCAGACGTCGTGCCCGCGGCCCACTGCACCGGCACCGCCGGCATCGTGAGCCATTCACTCCTCGGAGTGATCTGAAGTTTGACGTCGGAGCCCGCCCTTCGGGGCGGGCTCCTTCGCGTTGCGGCGCATTGCATTCCTGAGCACGAGCTCGACGGTGCCGCCTGAGCTCTCGGTTACGATCACGGGGTGGCGGTGAAGCAAGGGACGCGCACACCCTCACGTGCACAGTCTTCCCGCAACGCGTCGCAGAAGGCGTCGTCGGCAAGGGTCGATCGGCTCCCGCCTCACGATGCGGCCCTGCTCGCACTACGCGATCCATCGCCTCGCGTCGCGCTCGACGGCGCCGACGTCTTGTGGGCCGCGGGTACCGCGGTGGTCGCGGCGCTCGTGTACCTCACCACGTTCTCGGGCCACGTGGCGCTCGGCGACGCGCCCGAATCGGTCACGGGCGTGCGCTCGCTCGGCATCCTCCACGCCCCCGGCTACCCCAGCTACGTGCTCGCGGCGCGTCTGTTCGGCGACGTGTTCGCATTCGGTTCCTGGGCCGCGCGCGTCAACGCGTTCAGCCTCGTGGCGGCGGCGCTCGCCGTGGGTGTGGTCGTGCTCATCGCTCGCGCCTGTGGCGCAAGCCGTGCCGCCGCGGCAATCGGCGCGCTCGCATTCGCCACCACCGCCTCGTTCTGGCTCAACGCCGACTTCGCCAAGCACTACCCGCTCACCACATTGTTGGTGGCGCTGCCGATCCTGTTCGTGCTCGTGTGGCAGCAACGCGGAGGTTGGGGCTGGCTCGCCGCGGCGGGCGTGTCCCTCGGGCTGGCGTGTGGTTCGGGCTGGCAGCTCGCGGCCGTCGTGGCAATCGCGCTCGCCGTGATGCTGCGAGTCGAACCACCTCGGCCGGGCCGACGCGACCTTGCGTGGTCGATCGGCGGTTTCGTGGTGGTGGCCGCGGCGCTGTGCCTGTTCGTGGTGGTGCGCGCCGGGCAACACCCCGTCGTCAACTGGGGCGAGGCCACCTCGCCGGGCCGTCTGCTGCGCCTGATCCTGCGGGTCGACTTCGAGGGCGTGCACTCGGGAAGCGCCGGCGCTGCGGCGCCGTTCTTCGGCCGGCTCGCTGGTCGAGCGGCCAGCCTGGTGCGCGACTTCGGTTGGGTCGCCGCCGCGCTCGCCGTCGTCGGCATCGCCGCGTGGCGCCACATGCGCCGCGAGGTGCGCGCCCTGTTGTTGGTCGCCGGCCTGTTGAACCTGCTCGCGGTCGCCATCGATCCCACCCTCGGGCAGGTGAACGGGTTCCTGTCGGTGATCGCCCAGGGCGGCTACATGCTCGTGGCGATGATCGCGGTCGCGGTGCTCACCGCGCTGGGGATCACGGCCATCAGCGATTACTTCGCCGTGCGCGAGAACGTGCAGCGGCAACGCGGCGGATCGGCGATCCCTGCGTGGCGTTCGGGAACGGCGGTCGTCGCCGCCGTGTGCGCGATTGCCGTGGTCGTGCCATCGCTCGTGGTGCACTACTCGCACGCGAACCTGCGTGCGCCGGCGTTCGCTGATGCCTACGGCTCGCGCATCCTCGACGAGCTCCCCCAGCATGCGGTGCTGCTCGTGTGGGGCTCGGAGTATGCGATGCCGATGATCTACCGCCAGGAGCTCGCACATCAACGTCGCGACGTCACGGTGATTGCGGCCGACAGCATTGTCGACTCGTGGGGGCGAGAGCAGATCGCCCAACAGCTCCACATCGGCCCGATCAAGGGGTCGAGCAATGCGACACGAGTGCACAACCTGATCACCGCAGCGAGTCGCGCCCGCCCGGTGTATCTCGACGTGTTCTCGATGAACGCGATGATCAACATCACGGGTTACGAAACCCAGGGGCTCGTGGCCAAGGTGGTTCCCGGCGCAGTGGGCCCGCACAAGGTCACCAATGTGAACGCGCTTGCGCAATCACTCGTGGCTTCGGAGCGCGCCGACCATGTGAATCACCAGACCTGGGATCACACGCCGTTCCAAGTGACGTTCTGGGAACGCGCTCGCGCGCACATCGAACTCGCGAAGGTGTACGCACTGCAGAAGAACACTGCAGGAGTAGTGCGCGAGTTGCGTCGCGCCGAAGCCGTATTCCCCGAGGTGCCGAACGTGCCGGCCGCGCTCGACTACATCGTGAATCAGCACGCAAACCCCTACAACGTCGTCGCCGACTTGTAGCCCCCCATTCGCGTTCCTGGTGCAACAGCCCCGCCAGAGCAGGTTGTTTGCACCCAGAAGCGTGTCCAGGTTCACCCGCAATTGCTGATTGACTCCTCAACAGCGCGGGCGTATGTTCGATCACGGCTGGACGGGCACGGCCTCGATAAGAGGTAGGCGGATTTCTCGTAGGGGGAAGTGCCCAATGCGTTCTGTTCTCACGCGATTCAGCGCGCTCGCGTCCTCGCTGTTTCTCATCACGTCGATGGTGATTTTGCACGGTGTGCCCAGTGCGTCGGCTACATCGACGACCTGCCCGGCGACGACACCCGACGGATTCGCCGGCATCATCGACGGGACCCCGGGCAACGACACGCTCACCGCGCCTGACGATCAGAACTGGGTCATTTGCGGCGAGGCCGGCGACGACACGATCACCGGCGGCGGCGGTGACGACCTGATCTACGGCGGCGATGGCGACGACGTCATCCACGGCGGGGCGGGGAACGACACCATCGACGACACCCAGGGTGCCAACACGATCTACGGCGACGACGGCGACGACTTCCTCTGTGAATTGCCGGTGTTCTGTGGGCCGGCGCCAACCACCACCCCGGCGTCAACCCTCGACGGCGGCAACGGCAACGACACCCTCTGGGGCAGCGCCGGCAACGACGTTCTGAGTGGCGACGCCGGGAACGACAGCATGATGAGCGGGACCGGCAACGACACGGTGACGGGCGGCGACGGCAACGACTCGCTCGGCAACCTCGGCGGGACCGACACACTTGACGGCGGTGACGGCGACGACACCATCGGCACCGCCCTCGCCACCTCGCCGATCGTCGGCGGCAATGGAAACGACACGATCATTGTGAGTGATTCGTCAGTCGTCGCAACGCTGGGCAGCGGCGGAGTCGGATCGGCCACGATGGGAAGCGTGACGATTGAACTCGACGGCTTCGAGAACCTCACCGGTGGCCCCGGGAACGACACCCTCACGGGCGACAGCGGGAGCAACATCATCAGCGGCGGTGGTGGCAACGACACGATCATCGCGACCGCAGGCGGCGACACCCTCAACGGTGGCGACGGGAACGACACGTTCAACGAGGGATCGGCAAGCAACGGCGCCGACGCGATCAACGGCGGCGACGGCAACGACACCGTCGACTACTCCGGCCGCACCACGAGCGTGTGCATCGATATGGACGGGAGCACGCCCAGCGGCGCGACCACTACCGACTGCTCGACTGGAGTCACGGAAGGCGACACCATCGGCACCGACGTCGAAAACGCGAAGGGCGGATCGGCGAACGACACGATCATCGGTAACGCGAACGCGAACACGATTACGGGTGGCCTCGGCAACGACACGCTGAGCGGCGGCGACGGCAACGACACCTTCAGCGAAGGCAGCGCCACGAACGGAGCCGACACGATCAGCGGCGGCAATGGTGAAGACAGTGTCGATTACTCGGGCCGCACGAGTGCCGTGTGTATCGACCTCGACGGAAGCACTTCGAGTGGCCAGACGAGCAACAACTGCGCCTCAGGTGTGAGTGAAGGCGACATCATCGGCAGCGACGTCGAGGACGCGACCACGGGCAGTGGCGCCGACACGATCATTGGCAACTCGTCCGACAACACCCTCGCCGGCAAGGCCGGTGCCGACAACATCACAGGTGGCGCCGGTAACGACACGATCAATGGGGGCTCAGGCAGTGACACGTTGTCCGGCGGGGGCGACCTTGGTGACCTGCTCGACGACTCGGGCCTGACGTCGGGCGTCAGCATCACCCTCTCACTCAGCCCAACGACGAACGAAGACGTGACCCATACCGACGGGTCCGTCACCGGATTCCAAAACGTGCGTGGCAGCAGCGGGAGCGACACGCTCACAGGCGACGACGATGCAAACCTGCTCGGCGGCAACAACGGCGACGACACCATCTCTGGCGGCAATGGCGACGACACCATCGACGGCGGGGCCGGAAACGACACCATCGACGGTGGTTCTGGCAACGACTCGCTCGCGGGCTCGCAGGGCAACGACACGATCACCGGAGATGACGGTGACGACAACGTGCAGCCTGGCGCCGGCACGAACAGCGTCGACGGCGGCACGGGCACCAACACGCTGAATTACGCCTCTATCGCAACGGGAGTCGTTGTGGACCTCGCGGCCGGCACCACCACCGGAGGCGCGACCGACACGATCCTCCACGATTCCTTCATTGATGTCATCGGCTCTGGCGGCGACGACACGCTCACCGGCGACGCCCAAGACAACGTGATCAACGGTGGAGGCGGCGACGACTTCCTCTACGGCGGTGACGGTAACGACACGCTGAACGGTGGCGACGGCAACGACCAAATCACAGGTGAGAACGGCACCGACGTAGGTGCCGGTGGAAACGGTACCGACTCCTGCGATTTCGCAACGACCGAGACGACTACGAGCTGCGAAAGCTCGTGGACGCCGTAACGCAGACGAGAAGTTGAACACCTAGCGCGCGGTTGCGGACCGGCCGTCGTCGCCCGACAACGGCAGGCACGGGCCGCACACAGCCGGGACGCAAGTCCCTTTCTCACAGGGGTGCTACTCATGCGACCATTGCTCGCGCGCCTCAGCGCGCTCGCGTCCGCAACATTTCTGCTCACCTCAATCGTGATGCTGCACGGCATGACTGCCGCGTCTGCTTCGGTGACCGCGTGTCCGTCGGCTTCGCCGCCGCCTGGATACACGGTGCTCATGGGCACCGAGGGCAACGACACCATCACGGTGCCGACCGGCAACTACCTCGTGTGCGCACTCGGTGGTGACGACACGATCGCCACCGGCTCCGGCGTCGACCTCATCTATGGCGGCGAGGGCAACGACAGCATCGTGCTCACAGGAGCGAACGGGTGCCCGTTCGCCGCCGATCAGTATTACGGCGAGGACGGTTCCGACACGATCGGCAACGCCTACATCGGCAACCTATCGAGCGGCGTCGTGTACGGCACAACCCGGTGCGGCTTCACGAGCACCATCGAGAACCTCACCGGCACCGCGGGCAGCGACACGCTGATCGGCGACTCGAATGCCAACGTGCTCAACGGCGGTGACGGCAACGACACCATCACCGGGAATGGTGGTGGCGACACCCTCGTCGGTGGCAACGGCTCTGACACGCTCGACGACTCGGGCCAAACCGTCGCGCTCAACATCGACCTCACCAACGCGACCGACCAGGACCAGAGCCCGACCGAGACCGACGTCGCAACCGGCTTCGAGAATGTCAACGGTGGCTCGGCCGACGACACGATCACCGGCGACACCAACAACAACGTGCTGAACGGCAACGCGGGCAACGACACGATTCATAGCGGCAGTGGCGGCGACAGGATCAGTGGCGGGAGTGGCAACGACACGTTGTACGGCGACGACGGCAACGACACGTTCTACGAAGACACGGCCAGCAACGGCGCCGACACGTTCCACGGCGGCGCCGGGAACGACATGGTCGACTACTCCGACCGTACGAGCAGCGTGTGCATCGACATGGACGGCAGCTCGTCGAGCGGCGCGACCACTGGCAACTGTTCGACCGGCGTGACCGAGGGCGACACGATCGGCAGCGACGTGGAGTGGGCGAAGGGCGGCGCCGGGAACGACACGATCATCGGCAACTCGCTCGACAACAACCTCTACGGCGGCGCTGGGAGCGACACCATATTCGGGCTCACCGGGAACGACACGATCAGGGGCCAGGCCGGCGCAGACACGCTCTACGCCGACACCTCTAGCGTCGGCGGAGAGCCCGGCGACACGCTCGACGACAGCGACCAGTCGAACGACCTGAACATCACGGTGTCGCAGTCTCCAACCGCGAACGAGGACGGCGGGTCGACGCCGGCGGACTCCTGGGCGTCGGGATTCGAGAACATCCGCACCGGCAACGGAGACGACACGATCAACGGCGATGCCAACACGAACTCGTTGGTCGGCGGCGCCGGTAACGACACCATCAATGGCAACGACGGCGACGACAACCTCAACGGCGGTTCCGGCAACGACTTCATCGACGGCGGGAACGGCAACGACACTCTCAGCGGAGCGACCGGTGACGATGCACTGACCGGAGACGCGGGGAACGACACCGTCATACCGAGCGCCGGCAACGACAATCCGGTCGATGGCGGTTCGGGTACGAACACACTCGACTACTCGGCCCAGACCGGCTCCGTGAACGTGAACCTCGCGGCCGGCACGGAGACCAGCGCAGCCGGCAACGACACGATCGTGGCAAATACCTTCCAGATCCTGGATGGTGGCTCGGCCAACGACGTGCTGACCGCCGACAACGGCGACACCATCAACGGCAACAGCGGCGACGACACGATCAACGGAGGCAGCGGCAACGACACCTTGAATGGTGGCGTCGGCAACGACACCATCGACGCTGGTGCGGGCAACGACACCATCAACGGCGGCACCGGCGACGACACGATCACCGCCGATGCCGGCGACGACACGATCCTTACCAGCGCGGGCAACAACAGCGTCGACGGCGGCTCGGGCTCGGACACACTCGACTACTCGAGCCAGGGTTCTGCGCTCACCGCGAATCTCGCGACCGGCACCGTCACGCCTGCGAACGCCACCTTCACCGACACGATCCTCAACGACTCGATCGAGAACGTGAACGGCGGGAGCGGCGCCGACACCATCACGGGCGACGCGCAAGCGAACGTGCTCAACGGCAACGGCGGCGCCGACTTCCTGTATGGCGGTGACGGCAACGACGCGCTCAATGGCGGCAACGGCGGCGACCACATCACGGGACAGGGCGGCACCGACACCGCCGACGGCGGTACAAGCATCGACTTCTGCGACTTCGCTACCACCGAGACCACCACGAACTGCGAGAACTCATGGACGCCGTGACGCAGTAGCCGACCGCGCGCCGCTCGTTCTCGGTGCGTACGACGCGCATTATCACGCCCGTACGCACCCAGAAGCCGGTTGAGCGCGGCGTTAGAAGGGGTTGGCGGCGGGGTGCGCGATGTCGAGGAAGATGCTCGACAGGAAGATGAACGCGAGGATCGACAGGGTCGCGACTGCGATCGGCATGAGCTTGGCGAAGTCGACGCGGTACACGCGGCGGTGGATCTTCGTCATCACGGCCTCGTAGACCGCCACTGCGATATGGCCGCCGTCGAACGGGATGAGCGGCAGCAGGTTGATGAAGCCGATCGACACGTTGATCACGATGAGCAGGCTGAACACCGCCGCCCAGCCGGCCGCGACCGCGTCCGACGCGTAGCCGGCCACACCCACGGGCGACACGAAGCGAGCGTTGGCCGCGGTCTCCTGCGCCTTGGGCGACGAGTTGCTCGAGCTGCTGAAGTTCGACAGATACGCCGAGATACCCGACGGCGAGAAGATGTGCCCGAGGCCGGCCACGGTGTCGCCGAGCACCTCAGCAGTGCGCACCGGCGCGAGGCCGATCGAGCTCACCACCGAAGGGTGTGCCACCAAGGTCTTCGGGCCGATGCCGAGGAAGCCCACACCCTCGCCGCCGGGACCGTTGGCCAGGATCGTGGTGTGGAGCGTGAGCAACTTCGCGGCGCGCTGCACCTGGATGGCCACGTTGCGGCCGCCGTGCGAACGGATCACATCCTGCACCTGCGACCAGCTCGTGACCGGCACCCCGTCGATCGTCTTGATCTGGTCGCCCTTGCGGAGCCCGGCGAGCGCGGCCGGCGTGCGGACCGTGTTCGACACGTCGCGCCCGTTGACGGTGCGCACCGACACGATGGTCTGCTGCACCTGGTCGACGACGGGAAGCGCCTTCTGGTTGTGGAAGTCGCCCGAGAACGACAACACCGTGGCCATGAGGAGCAGCGCGAGCACGAAGTGCGACGCCGGGCCCGCGAGCAGTGTGGACGTCTTGGCCCAAAAGCCCTTGGCGCGGAACGTGCGGGCCTCATCGGCGGGGTCGACGTCTTCGAGGTTGGTCATCCCGACGATCTTGCAATAGCCGCCGAGCGGCAAGGCCTTGATCCCGTACTCGGTTTCGCCCTTCTGCACCGACCACAGGCGCGGGCCGAAGCCGATGAAGAACTCGCTCACCTTCATGCCTGCCCGCTTGGCGAACAGGAAGTGCCCGGCCTCGTGCATGCCGATCATCACGATGAAGAAGAAGGCGAGGATGCCCACCACGCCGAGCGCGTTGGCGTCGGTGAAGCCGAGCACCACGAGCGCCACCAGCACGATCGCACCCACCCACAAGGCGTGGCGCGACTGCACGGGGACCGTTTCGAGCGGGTCCCTCATGCCGCGCTCCGTTCCACCTCGGCGGCGGCGAGCACCCGTGAGCGTCGGTCGGCGTCCAGCACGTCATCGACGGTATCGGCCGCTCCGCTCCCCTCCTGCAGCACTGCGTCGACAATGTCGGTGATCGCCGTCCACGAAATTCGGCCGTTGAGGAACGCGTCGACGGCCACCTCGTTGGCTCCCGACAGGATCGCCGGCGCGGTGCCGCCGGCCCGGCCCGCGTCGTACGCCAGCGCCAGGCCGCGGAACGTGTCGAGGTCGGGCGGCTCGAACGTGAGTGTGTGCGCGGTGGCGAGGTCCATGCCGCCGAAAGCTTGCGGGAGTCGGTCGGGAGCGCCGAGCGCGAGCCCGATCGGCAAGCGCATGTCGGGCATCGACAGCTGCGCGATGAGCGCGCCGTCGACGTAGTCGACCATCGAGTGCACAATCGACTGCGGGTGCACCACTACGTCGATGGCGTCGTACCCGACGCCGAACAGTTCGTGCGCCTCGATCACTTCGAGGCCCTTGTTGATCAGCGTGGAGCTGTCGACGGTGATCTTCGGGCCCATCGACCACGTGGGGTGCGCGAGCGCGTCGGCGATGGTGACGTTGGCAAGGTCGGCGCGCGTACGGCCGCGGAACGGTCCGCCGCTCGCTGTCAACACAATGCGGCGCACTTCGCTGGGCCGACCGGCGCGCAAGCATTGATAGATCGCCGAATGCTCCGAATCCACCGGCGCGATCTCGCCGCCGCCGTCGGCGCGCGCCTTGGCGACCACGGGTCCGCCGGCGATGAGGCTCTCCTTGTTGGCGAGCGCCAGGCGCTTGCCCGCGCGCAACGCCGCGAGCGTGGCGGGAAGGCCCGCGAAGCCGACCACCCCGTTGAGCACCACATCGGCCTCCGACGCCGCGGCCAGCGCGGCGAGGTCGGCACCCGGGTCGGAGCTCTGGGCGGCCAGCACGGTGCGCTCACAGGCCACGTGATGGTCGCGGCACTGCTCGGCGAGCAGCTCGGCGTTGCTGCCCGCGGCCAGCCCCACCACGGCGAAACGGTCGGGGTGGGCGGCGATCACGTCGAGCGCCTGGGTACCGACCGAGCCCGTCGACCCCAGCACCACCACCTTCACGACCATGGACCAACAATCGTAGGGCTGTGGGAAAGGATCGGTAAGGCTGCTTGGGACTTCTCTCAGCCGTTCGCCATACTGGTTCTTCCGATTTCGCCGCATCCGGAGGGCAGCAGCGAGTGCGGACGTTGCGGAACGCCGTCACGCTCGGGGTCGCGTTCGTTTGCGTGACCGCCGCCACACCGATCACACCCGCGTCGGCGGGCCAGCGAACGACGACCAATCGAACGACGGGCTCGATCACGATCCAATCGATCGTGGGCGCGCCGTCAGGATCGTTCACACAGGGGAACGACGCGTCACGTGCGCCGTCGGCGTCGAGCGATGGCCGTTACGTCGCGTTCGAATCGGATGCCACGGACCTCGTGCCCAACGACACGAACGACAGCACCGACGTGTTCCTGCGCGACAACCTCACGCTCGCGGTCACGCGTGTGAGCGCGCTGCTCGCCAACGGGAAACAGACCAACGACGACAGCTACGACGCGACGATCTCGGCCGACGGCAGCAAGGTCGCGTACGTGAGCAACGCCGACGGGATCACGTCCGACGATCACAACGGCGGCGGCGACGCCTACGTGTACGACACGCACGCGCACACGGTGGTGCGCGCGAGCGTGGCCTCGGGTTACCCGGGCGGCAACCTCGACGGCAACGACGACGGCATCGACTACACCACGCAAGCCGCGATCAGCGCCGACGGGAACTGGCTCGCGTTCACCACCGACAACGGGCTGTCGATCGTCGACGGCAACGGCGACAACGACGTGTACCTGCGCGACCTCGTGCACAACACCACCATCCGACTGAGCAACAGTCGCACCGGCGACCCCGATGGCGGTGGTGGCGAGGCGGCCGCACCGTCGTCCGACGCGTGCGAGATCGCGTACTCGTCGACCGCCAACGACATCGTCGCCCGCGACACCAACATGCAGCCCGACGTGTTCGTGTACGACCGCTGTAACCGCAGCAAGGTCACGACCTCGAGTCAGAAGCGTGTGCGCATGTCGGTGAGCCCGGCCGGCAACCAGGCGAACGGGCCGAGCGAAACACCGGCGATCAGCGCCAACGGTCGCTATGTGGTGTTCGCGTCGAAGGCCACCAACCTGGTGGCGCCCACGGTCACCGGCAACCATTGGCAGATCTACCTGCACGACCGCGACGCCGACGGCAACGGCGTGTTCGACGAGCCCGGCACGGGCAAGACCACCACCACGTTGATCTCCGCCACCGGGCCCGGAGGCACGTCCGCCACCAGCGACGCGACGCAGCCCGCGATCAGCGCCGACGGCTGCGTGATCGCGTTCGCGTCGGATGCGCCCACGCAGATCTTCACCGTCGACCGCTGCCATGGCAACACACGGCAACGCATCACCGTGGGCACCGGTGGCGCCACGCCGAACGGTGCGAGCAGCGCGCCGTCGTTCGAGCCCGACGGCGATCAGGTGATGTTCCAGTCGGACGCGCGGAACCTCGTGGCCCCCGACACCAACTCGGCCACCGACGTGTTCGCGGCGCGGTGGCGGCCCGACACCCACGCGCCGCTCCTCGCGAACTCGACGGTCGCCGTGCCGGCGACGTCGTCGGTGTGGGTGCTCAACACCGCGGCGAACAACTTCAAGCCCTCGTGGAGCGGGTGGGATCCGTCGGGAGTGGCGAGTTACACCGTCGACCTCGCACGGTTCTTCTGGAACAAGGCCGGTGTGGGCACTGCGTACGCGCACTTCTACTCCGACACGGGTGCGCAGAGCGGCGTGTTCACCGCGTCGGTGCCCGGCACCACATACTGCCTGCGCGTCTCGGCCGAGACCGACGGCGCGCACAACAGTTCCAGCGGCGCCGGACCGGCCACGTGCCGAGCGCTGCCACTCGTGGCGACGCAACTGTCGTTCGGCTCGAACTGGACGAAGGAGAATCTCGCCGGCGCGTACGGCGGCACCGCGTACCGCACCACCACGAAGGGCGCCACGATGACGCGCACGTTCGTGGCTGCCGACCGGCTCGCGCTCGTCGCCACCACGTGCCCCACGTGCGGCACCGCCGACGTGTACCTCGGCAAGACGTTGCTCGCCCACGTGAACCTGGCGTCCGCCACCACCCAGACCGCCACGGTGATTCCGCTCGCGACCTGGTCGTCACTGCACTCCGGTACCCTCTCGCTCACGGTCACTTCGAGCGGGAAGCCGGTGGTCGTGCAGGGCGTCGGCGTCTACCAGGACCATTGAGTTTCCGCCCGTGAGCGAAGCGACCGAAGAGAACGAAGAGACTGGCGTCAACCGCCAGTTGGTAGTGGGCGGCATCATCGTTGCGGTCACGCTCGCGATTGCCGCGTGGCTCGCGTACGGCGTGGTGCAACGGTCGTCGACCTCGCCGCGCGCCGCCGGGCTCGTGCCCGACGGTTCGAATGGCGCGAGCCTCACGACGCCGAGACGGCCCGGCCAAACCGACAGCACCTCGTCGACCGGCAAGGGCAAGGGCAAAGGCGCCGGTACGAGCACCACGGTGGGCGTCGGCACGCATCACGGCAGCATCCCGCCGACGACGACCCCGGCAACGTTCGCCAACGGGCCGAAGGGCGGCATCAGCGCCAAGCAGTTCGCGATCCTGTGGCCGGCCTACTCCCAAGCGTGGCTCGCCGAGTGCCACAGCATCTGGAGCCACTCGTCGAACGGGAAGCTCTACGACCCCGAAGATGTCGGCTCGTACTACACCGTCGACGACTGCACCCACACGCTCGACACGCTGTTCTTAACCGCCGACATCACCACCGTCGCTCGGGCGAAGGCGGAAGGCGCCACCGACGCGGCCAGCTTCACCTCGCAGCTCACGCTGTCGGGCCAGCTGTGCTGGGTGGACCCCGCCACCGATGTGGTGGAGCATTGCTGGGACGGGACCTAGAACATCTTGAGGTGCAGCGTCACGTAGTACGCGACCGGCAGCGCGAACAGCATGCCGTCGAAGCGGTCGAGGAATCCGCCGTGGCCGGGCAACAGCGTGCCGAAGTCCTTCACGCCGAGGTCGCGCTTCAGCATCGACTCGCACAGGTCGCCCACGAGCGCGGCGACGCCCAGCAGCAGACCGGTCGCTGCGAGCACGAGCACCTTGTGGCCCTTCCACGGGGCGAGGTGCGGCAGGACGAGGATCGCCACGAGCAGCGAAGCGATCACCCCGGCGAGGGTGCCCTCCACCGTCTTTCCGGGTGACGTATTCGGTGCGATCGGCGCGCTGCCGAGCCGGCTGCCCGCGAAGTAGCCGATCACGTCGTACGCCACCACCACGAGCACGGTGCCGATGAGCAAGCCCACGCCGTCGGGGCCGCGCTGCAACAGCAGGCCGGCGTAGCCGCCGAGACCGCCCACGTAGCAGAACACCATCACGCTGATCGCCACACCGATCACCGGACGGCCCGGCCCGACGCGCCAGAGGAACCACACGAACGACACCACGGTGACGAGCGCGAACAAGATCGCGAACGGACCCATCCCGGCCGCGGCGCCGGCCGACGTCGTGACGTTCGCGCCCTTCAACGGCACGAGCGGCGCGGCCGCGCACGCCACCACCACGGGCAGCGTGGCTGGGCGCAAGCCCTTCGCCTGCAAGATGGCGCAGAGCTCGAAACCGCAGATCGCGATCACGACGGCGGCGAGCAACGCGGTCCAGGTCTGGCCGAGCGTGAACGCGATCACCGCGACGATCCCGAAGATGAACGCGGTGAGAAGTGCCACCGGAAGGTCGCGCCCGCTCGATGGCAGCACGTCGCCCGCGCTGCCCGAGCTTGCGGCCGCAGCACCGGCGGCGGCAGGAGCGGCGCGGCGAGTACCGCCTGGACGCGGCGCGGGGCGAGCTTCGGGCGTGGACGTGACGACCGCGCGCGTACCGCTGCGGCGGCGGGCGCGCACTTGGGCGACGAAGGTCTCGTCGTCGTCGGCGGGCTGCGCCGGCTCGCGTCCTCTCATCGCGCCGAGGCGCTCGTCGTCGCCGGCCGCGTCGCCCAGGACCGCGACGTCGCTGTCGGACCAGTCGTCGCCGGCGTCGCGAAAACGCGGGCTGCTCCCGGTGTCGTCGACGCCGACCACGGGCACCTGCCCAGTGGGAGGCTCCGACCAGTGCGGCAGGGCTTCGACCTCGCCGGTGTTCATCGGCGCCTCGGCGCGCGTGTCGGCCGGCGCATCGACCGGTCGGGCGTAGTCGGGCTCGAGCCACGACGGGCTGTCGAGCTCGGAATCTTCGGCCACCGGAGGCTCGGCCTCGACGGGATCGGCCTCGACCGGATCGGCTTGGGCCGACCAGGTGGGGCCGTCCTCGCTCGTCATCTCGGCCCACGTACGGTCGTCGGCCGGCTCGGCGTGCTCGGCCGGCTCGGCGTGCGTCACCGGGAGCGCCTCGGTGGCGTCGTCCTCACCCATGGCGGCGCGGCGGTCGGCTTCGATCGCAGCTGCTTCTTGCGCGCCGAGGATGCGCACCCCCTCGGTGGTGGGGGTACTGCGCTCGGGATGGTCGTCGTTCTCTGCCACCAGCGTCTCCCCCGATCAACCGGACTGCGGGCCCGAGTTCGTGGCTGGTACCCGACGCGGACGTTACCGTCACACCTCGAGCAGCTCGCGTTCCTTGTGCTCGAGCGCCTTGTCGATGTCGGCCACCACGTCGTGGGTGAGCTTGTCGAGCTCCTTCTCGATGCGCGACAGCTCGTCGTCGCTGATCTCGCCGTCCTTGGCGAGGTGCTCGAGCTCCTGGCGCATGTGGCGCCGCACGTTGCGCACCGCCACCCGGCCGTCCTCGGCCTTGGCCTTGGCGAGCTTCACGAACTCCTTGCGCCGCTCCTGGGTGAGCTCGGGGAACACGAGGCGGATGTGCTCGCCGTCGTTCCCCGGGTTCACGCCGAGATCGCTCGCCTGAATCGCCTTCTCGATCGCCTTCAGCGCACCCTTGTCGTAAGGCGACACCATGAGCACGCGCGGCTCCGGCACCGAGAAACCCGCGAGCTGCTGGAGCGGGACCTCCGAGCCGTAGTAGTAGACCCTCAACTTCTCGACGAGCGCAGGGTTGGCGCGCCCGGTGCGCAGCGTGCCGAACTCGGCCAGCATGTGCTCGACCGCCTTGTGCATCTTGTCCTTGCACTCGTCGACATGCGGGTCCGTCGTCATCAACTCGTCTCCTGTCGCAACCCAGCCGTCAGCGGTCAGCTCGTGTGAACGAGCGTACCGATCGGCTCACCGAGCAGCGCCCGACGGATGTTGCCCGGCTCCATCACGTTGAACACGATGATCGGAAGCGAGTTGTCCTTGCAGAACGTGATGGCCGTGGAGTCCATCACTTCGAGCCCACGCGTGATCACCTCGAGATGGCTCACCGCGTCGAGCTTCACCGCGGTGGGATCCTTGCGGGGATCGGCCGAGTACACGCCGTCGACACCCGAGTGCGTGCCCTTCAACACCGCGTCGGCACCGATCTCGGCGGCACGCAACGCCGCGGTGGTGTCGGTGGTGAAGTAGGGGTTGCCGGTGCCCGCGGCGAAGATGACGATGCGCTGCTTCTCGAGGTGCCGGCGCGCGCGCAACGGGATGTAGGGCTCGGCGATCTGCGCCATCGAGATCGCGGTCTGCACACGCGTGGGCTGGCCCGACGCTTCGAGCGAGTCCTGCAGTGCCAGGCCGTTGATGACCGTGGCGAGCATGCCCATGTAGTCGGCCCGCGCGCGGTCCATGCCCCGCCGCGCGCCCGACAGGCCGCGCCAGATGTTGCCGCCGCCGACCACGATCGCCAGCTCGACGCCGAACTCGTTGCGCACCGCACTGATCTCGTCGGCGATGCGGGTGACGACCTCGGCGTCGATGCCGTAACCGATTCTCTGGTCGGCGAACGCTTCGCCCGAAAGCTTGAGGACGACTCGGCGGTAGTGCGAGCTCAAATCAGTCCTCGCCGATCTTGATGCGCACGAAGCGTGCGATCTTGGCGCCGTCGCCGAGCACACCGACGATCTGGCCGACGGTCTGCTTCGGCTCCTTCACGAACGGTTGCTCCTCGAGCACCACCGTCTTGAAGTAGCCGTTGAGCTTGCCGTCGATGATCTTCGGCCACGCCTGCTCGGGCTTGCCCTCTTCCTTGGTCTGCGCCTCGAACACCGCGCGCTCGCGCGCGACGTCGTCGGCGGGCACCTCGTCGCGGCGCACGTAGCGCGGCGCCGCACTCGCGATGTGGAGCGCGACATCGTGCGCCACCTCGGCGGCGCGCGGCCCGGCCGAACCCGTGACCTCCACGAGCACGCCGATCACACCGCGCTCGCTCTGGATGTGCTTGTACGCGTCGAGCACACCGCCGGCAGTCTCGAAGCGCGCGATCCGGCCGAGCTCGATCTTCTCGCCCATCGTCGCCGACATCTGCGCCACGTGCTCGCCCACCGTGACGCCCTCGAAGGAGAGGTTCGCCACGTCGTCGGCACCGCTCGTGGCCACGAGCTTCGCCAGCGCCGCGACGGCCGCCTTGAACTGGTCGCCCTTGGCCACGAAGTCGGTCTCGCAGTTGAGCTCCACCACCGCGGCCACGTTGCCGTCGAGGAACACGTCGACCGCGCCCTGATCGGCCGCGCGGCCCTCGCGCTTCGCCGCGCCCGCGAGGCCCTTCTCGCGCAGCCAGTCCTTGGCCCGCTCCACGTCGCCCGAGTTCTCCTCGAGTGCCTTCTTGCAGTCCATCATCCCGGCGCCCGTGATCTTGCGGAGCGCCGCCACATTCTTGGCCGAGATCTCAGCCATTGTCGGTTCCCTCACTCGTCGTGTCGTTCGTGCTGCTGGTGTCGCCCGAGCCCCCCTCGGGCGCGTCGATCGTGGCGGTTGCGGTGCCGCTGCCGGCAGTGTCGGCGGCCTCGGTGCCGCCGCTCGCCGCCGCGGCTTCCTTGGCCTGCGCGGCGCGACGTTCGATCTCGCGCTGCTGCGACGCCGCGGCGTCGCGGGCCGCCTGCTGGCGGGCCTGGAACTCGGCTTCCTGCTCGGGCGTGCGCGCCGGACGGGCCGGTGCCGCCGGCGCCGCGCTCGCGCCGCCGCCGCTGTCGTTGCCGCCCTGGCGGGCGTTGCGCTTGGCGCCGATCTGGTGACCTTCGATCACCGCGTCGGCGATCACCCGGCACATCAGGTTCGCCGAACGGATGGCGTCGTCGTTGCCGGGGATCACGTACTGGATCACGTCGGGGTCGCAGTTGGTGTCGACCACCGCGACCACCGGGATGCCGAGACGGTTCGCCTCGGTGACCGCGATGTGCTCCTTCTTGGTGTCGATCACGAACACCGCGCTCGGGAGCCGCTCGAGGTTCTTGATGCCGCCGAGGTTGCGCTCGAGCTTCGTGGCCTCGCGGCGCAGCTTGAGCCCTTCCTTCTTGATCATCTGGTCGACCTCGCCGGTGTCGATCACGCGCTGCAACTCGCGCAGCTTCGACGTGCGGCCGTGGACGGTCTGGAAGTTCGTGAGCATGCCGCCGAGCCAGCGGAAGTTCACGTAGGGCATGTTGCAGCTCGCGGCGTGACGCGCGACCGGCTCTTGGGCCTGCTTCTTGGTGCCGACGAACAGCACCGTGCCGCCGTTCGCGACGGTCTCGCGGACGAACTTGTACGACTCCTCGATCCCGCCCAGCGTCTGGTGCAGATCGACGATGTAGATGCCCGACCGCTCCCCGAACAGGAAGCGCTTCATCTTCGGGTTCCATCGCCTCGTCTGGTGGCCGAAGTGCACTCCGGCATCGAGGAGTTGACGCATCGTGACGACGGCCATGGCCGTGCCTCCCTTGGTTGGTGCAACCGCTCGCGCCAGCCCGCAGGCAAACTCGCCGGCGGACCACCTCGGGGTAGCGAGCGGGTGGTCGGTTGAGCCCTCGATCGGTCGACCGAGCGGCGCAACAGTGTACCGGGCCATCCAACCCGCTCCCGAAGCCGTTTCGCACCGACCCGGCGACGGCATCGGCCGGCTCAGAAGTAGCGCCAGCGCGCCAGAGGTCGCCAACGAGCCGGGGCGACGAACGCCTGGGACAGCGGCACCGCGGCGTCGGCGCGCAGCCCGTCGACGAGTGCCCTGCGTTCGTCGACGAAGCCCATGCCCGACCCGTCGCTCGCCGTGGGCGCGAGGTGCACGGCCGCGGCCAGGTCGATCGGTTGGAACAGGATCATGGGGTCGACGTACTGGTCGCCGATGCGCAGCGAGAAATGCAGCACCGTGCCGTCGTGGTTGTCGCCCACGCCGCCACTCGTGCCCACCACCGTGCCGCCGCCAACCGGCTCGCCGAGGCGCACCGCCACCGATGCCAGGAACGAGTAGCCGGTGCGCCAACCGCTCGGTTCGTGCAGCACCACCACGTGCGACGAGGGCCCGATGCGCCCGGCGAACACCACCACCCCCGGGCCGGCAGCGACCACCGGCGTGCCCGGCGCCGCCGCGAAGTCGACGCCGCGGTGGCCCGGCCCGTAGCGGGTGCGCGGCGCCTCGAAGGGCCGCACCACCGGACCGGCGACCGGCCGCGTCCACACTCCTGCCGGCGCGCTCCCGATGCCCAGAGCCGGGCCGGCGCCCACCCCGAACAGCGCCACCCCCACCACGACCGCGCCGATACAGGCGCGCGCGAGCACACGATCCATGACCGCTCCTCCTTGCGAGACGAGAACCAGAGTTGGGGGGAGGAGCGGGCGCCCAGGGGCGCGACCGCATTGCGAACGTACTACCGGGGTGCGACACGCACCAGGACCTGGCCCGAAACCGAATCGCCTGTCACCATCTATGGCGCAAAGGCCGCGAAAGGCTTATGTTGCTCCATACAAGTCCGGTACCTCGGGCGCTCGGGCGGAGACGCCCGAGGTGCTGGACAGGAAGTATCTCTATTGCTGCGCTTCCGTTGCGGTACCGACAGCTCCGCTGACGCTCCGCTTGCCGGTCCCACGCAGTCAGCTCCGCTGCGAGCTCGCTTCACTGCTTAGTCGCTCGTGCCTCGCTCCTGCGCGGTTGCACTCGCCGCCAGCTGCAGGTCGGCGCCAGTGATCGGCGCGCTTCGAGAACAGGCCAGAATTCGAAACGCAGCGGTAGTTACGTGACGACGCCGCGTTCGAGGACGGGGTCTTGGAGGCGGCCGCGCATCTGCAGGATCGCCTTGGTGTGGATCTGACACACCCGGCTCTCGGTCACGCCGAGCACCTGGCCGATCTCCGCAAGCGTGAGACCTTCGTAGTAGTAGAGCGTGAGCACCAGGCGTTCGCGGTCGGGCATGCGGTTGATGGCGTCGGCGAGCACGTGGCGCATCTCTTCGTTCTCGAACGCCTGCACCGGGTCGTTCACGGTGTCGGCGATCGTGTCGCCCACCGTCGCACCCGTGGTGCGGTCCTGGCCCGCCGCCAGCAGCTCGTCGAGGGCCACCACGCCCACGAAGCTGATCTTGCTCATGGTCGACGCCAGCTCGCCCTCGGTGAGGCCCAACTCCTGGGCCACCTCGGAGTCCGACGGCGACCGCCGCAACTCGTTCTCGAGCTTCGAGAACGCCCGCTCGATCGAACGAGCCTTGGCCCGGATCGAGCGCGGCACCCAGTCGATCGAACGAAGCTCGTCGATGATGGCGCCCTTGATACGGCTGATCGCGTAGGTCTCGAACTTGAAGCCGCGCGAGAGGTCGAACTTGTCGATCGCGTCGATGAGCCCGAACATGCCGTAGCTCACCAGGTCGGACTGCTCGATGTTCTGCGGCAGACCGGCGGCCACACGACCGGCGACGAACTTCACGAGCGGTGAGTAGTGCAGGATCAGGCGATCCCGGGCGTCACGCGACTGGTGGGCCTTGTAGTCATCCCAGAGGGCTGCGATCACCGCCGCGGCATCGTCCATGATCTCCTCATCGGTCGCGGTTTCGGATCGCGGATCGCTCACAGGCCAACACCGTCGGGGTGAGCGCCATCAGAGGGCGACGCCGTCAGCGACGGAGGCACCCCACCTGCTGGTCCCGCCATGACGTGGCCGTGATGGCCGTCATGCCCGGGGGTGGGCCTGGTCGTACACCGCTCTCATTCGGTCACGAGTGACATGAGTGTAGACCTGTGTGGTGGAGAGGTTCGCGTGGCCCATGAGCTCTTGGACGGCCCGCAGATCGGCTCCGCCCTCGAGCAGATGGGTGGCGTAGGCGTGGCGCAGGGCATGGGGATTGAGGGTGCGGCCGTCGGGCAGGGGCCGGCGGTCGAGCACGCGGCGGGCGTCGCGCGGTGACAGCATCCGGCCCCGCTGATTGAGCAGGAGCGGCTCGCCCCGCGTGGCCGTCGTGACCAGGTGCGATCGGGTGCGCATGCACTCCTGAACTGCCTCACATGCCGGCGCGCCGAGCGGCAGTCGGCGTACCTTCGAGCCCTTGCCGAGCACGGTGACGGTCTTGTGGCGCAGGTCGACGTCGCCCGTGCGTAGCCCGCACGCTTCGGCGACGCGCAGGCCCGCGCCGTAGAGCAGCTCGACGAGCGCGCGGTCACGGGCCGTGATCGCGGCGCGGCGGGCGGTCGATGCCGCGTTGGCGTGGTCGGGCGCCGGCTCCTGGTCGAGCGCCCTGTCGGGGCCCTCGACGAGCGCCATCGCCTCCTCGACTCGCGGTACGCGTGGGAGGCGCCGGCGGGCCTTCGGTGCGCGCATGTGACGGCCGGGCTCGGCCGCGACCTCGCCGCTGCGGTGGAGATGGCGCACGAACGCCCGCACGGCCGATGCCTTGCGGGCGCTGGTGGTGGGCGCGAACCCGCGAGTGTCGAGGTAGGCGAGGTAGCGGCGCAGCACGCGGGCATCGAGGTCGGCGGGCTCGGGGCAGCCGCCCCGCTCGCACCAGTGGGCGAACTCACGGGAATCGAAGGCGTACGCGCGACGGGTGTGCTCGCTCACACCGGTGAGCGTGGCCACGAAGCCGTCGACGTCGTAGCCCATCGGCCCTCGACCGTAGCCCCACACGCCACACCAGTTGCAGGAACCCGTGAAGGTGCCGGCACCGAGGACATGTGCGTCGCCCCAGGTCATCGGCGTGTCGCAGCCCTGTCGTACGGTGCGTTGCAGCACCACACACCCTCCCCCATTGCGTGTTTCTGCGTGTTCCACGCGCCGCATTCGGGAGGTCCCATGCTCGCCACTGTTCCGTCGGCATCGGTGCTCGGCATCGACGGTCACATCGTCATGGTCGAGGTGCATGTCGGCCACGGGCTGCCTGCCTACGGCATCGTCGGCCTGCCCGACATGGTCGGGCGCGAATCGAAGGAGCGCGTGCGCGCCGCGATCCTGTCGAGCGGGCTGGCGTGGCCGCAGCAGCGCATCACGGTGAACCTCGCGCCGGCGATCGTGCGCAAGACCGGCGCCGGTCTCGAGGCGGCAATCGCGTGCGGGCTCCTGCTGGCGTCAGAACAGCTCCCGTCGGGCGGGCTCGAAGGCACCGCGGTGCTCGGCGAGCTCGGGCTCGACGGCCGGCTGCGTCACGTGCCCGGTCTCCTCGTGCTGGTCGACGCGCTCGCGCGGCGCGGCATCCGGCGCGTGGTGGTGCCGGTCGAGTCGGCACGCGAGGCCGCGCTGTGCGGCAATGTCGAAGTGCTGCCGGCCGCGTGCCTCGGCGACATTCACGCGTGTGCGCGCGGTGAGCTGCCGTGGCCCGACGTGCCACCTCCCACCGACGACGACGGCGCCGACTCGAGCGGGCTCGGTGACGATCCGCCCGATCTCGGCGAGGTGCGCGGCCTTTGGCACGCGCGCCGCGCGGTTGCAGCGTGCGTGAGCGGCGGTCACCACCTCTTGTTCGTGGGGCCGCCCGGAGTGGGCAAGACGATGCTGGCGCGGCGCGTGCCGTCGATCACGATGCCGTTGTCGCGCGATCACGCGTTCGACGTCACGCGCGTGCATTCCGCCGCGGGGCTCGCGCCGGCCGGCGCCCTGATCACGAACGCGCCGTTTCGCGCGCCGCATCACAGCGCGTCGGGCGCGGCGCTCGTGGGAGGTGGCAGCAACGGGCGCGTCCGCATCGGTGAGATCACACTTGCGCACAGGGGTTATCTCTTCCTCGACGAGCTCGGCGAGTTCAACCCTTCGGTGCTCGACGCACTGCGCCAACCAATGGAAGATCGGCGCGTGTGCGTGGCACGCGCCGGGTTGAGCGTGGAGCTTCCTGCCAACTTCGTGCTGATCGCCTGCACCAACCCGTGCCCGTGCGGGCTGGGTGAGCACGGTTGCAAATGCAGCGAGGTGCAGAAGATGCGCTACCGCCGGCGCCTCTCCGCGCCGCTGCTCGATCGTTTCGACATCCGCATGGTGATCGACCCACCCGACCCGAACCAGCCGTTCGGCGCCACGTCCGCAGCGGCGCGCGAGCAGATCGTGCAGGCGCGGCACATCCAAGCGGAACGGTTGCGGGGCACACCGTGGCGGCGCAACGCCGAGGTGCCGCCCGGCCGGCTCACAAAGCTGGCACCGCTTTCCGAGAAGGCCGAGGCCGCGCTCCTCGACATTGCGGAGCTGCGGGCGTTGAGCGCTCGCGGCGTAGGTCGTTTGTGGCGCGTCGCGCGCACGCTCGCCGATCTCGACGGCGTCGAGCGCGTCGGTGAAGACCATATGGAAGAGGCGTCGTGGATGCGAGAGGAGATCGTGTGAACACGCCCACCGACGCCGAGATCGCCGCCGCCGCGCTGGCCACCGCACCGATGGGATCGCGCGCCGCGCTGCACCGCTTGTGGGAGCGGTGCGGCGATCCACTGGTTGCGCTCGACGCGGTGCGCAACGACGACGCGGGCGAGGAGTGGCGAGGCGCGGCTGCATTGCTCCACATCGATCGCGTCGAGCGCACGATGACGCGGCGCCGCACTCGCGTGCTGCTGCCGCACGACGCCGATTGGCCGCTGCCCGCCGATTGTCCGGAGCCGCCGGCAATCCTGTTCGCCGAGGGCGACGCCTTCGAAGCGCTCTTACGGCCGGGTGTGAGCATCGTCGGCACGCGCACGGCCACGCCGAACGGCGAAGCCGACGCGCACGACCTCGCGGCGCAGGTGGTGCGAGCCGGCTACACGGTGGTGAGCGGGTTGGCGATCGGCATCGACGCCGCGGCGCATCGCGGCGCGCTCGACGGCGGAGGCTGCACGGTCGGCGTGGTGGCAACCGGTCTCGACGTGGTGTACCCGCGCCGCCACGTCGACCTGTTCGCGCAGGTGCGCGCTCACGGCGTCGTGCTCGGTGAATATCCGTTCGGCACGCCGCCGGAACGGTGGCGGTTCCCGTCGCGCAACCGTTTGATCGCGGCGCTCGGCGAGGCATGCGTGGTGGTCGAGGCGAAGGCGCAGGGTGGAGCGCTGTCCACTGCCGGTCATGCCATGCAGATCGGTCGCGCGCTGCTGGCCATGCCGGGCTCGCGGCGCAACGCGGCCGCCGCGGGCACCAACGAGCTGATCCGCGACGGTGCGCAGCCGCTGCTCGAGCCGCGCGACCTGTTCGTGGCGCTCGGCCTGCGCGCCGCCGGTGCCAGCGACAGCTCCGACGACGCTGAGGGGCGCTTTGCGCGTCCGGCCGCAGTGGCGATGTCGCTCGATGCGGCCACGGTGGTGCAGGCGTGTCACGGCGAGGCCACCACCATCGACCAGTTGCTGAGCCGCACCGGCCTCAGCACCGCAGTGGTGTCGGCGGCGCTGCGGGAACTCGAACGGGTCGGCGCAGTGAGCCGCCGCAGCGGCAGGATCTGGCCCGCGTGACGACGCAAGTGTCGGAGAGGTGCGTGACAGCGCGCGTAGCGTGAAGCCATGGGCTACAACCCGTACCGCCAACGTGTGTCGCGGCGGTCCGATCTGTGGTTCGTGCTGGCCGCGGTGGTGGTGGTCCTCGGCGTGGTGGCGTGGGCCGTGTTCCCACGCTGAACGGGGGCACGCACATGGACATCGGTATCGGCCTCGACGTCGAGGTGCAGGTCACGCACGTGCAGCCGTATCAGGCAGTGAAGTCGTATCGCTGTCCCGGCTGTGACCACACGATCGAACCCGGGCTCGGCCACGAGGTGGTGGTGCCCGTCGATGCACCCGACCTGCGCCGGCATTGGCACAACGGCTGCTGGCAGCGGGCCGCGCGCGAGCGCACTCGTGCCGCGCAGCGCCGGCGCGACAACACCTGAACCACCGCGGCGTCAGAACACGCCTTCGAGCACGTCGATGTGCGGCGCGCTTCCCCCGGGAGTGACCGACGCGACGTCGAAGCGGATGGTGCAGCCGTGCTGCGGGTGCGCGGCAAGGAACGCCCCCGCGAGACGCCGGATGCGGAGCTGCTTGGTGCGCGTGATCGCCTCCACCGGCGTGCCGAAACGCGCGTGGCTGCGTGCCTTCACCTCGCACACCACCACGACCGACGCTCGACGCGCCACGATGTCGAGCTCGCCCTCGCGCACCCGCCAGTTACGGGCGAGGATCTCGTAGCCGCGCTCGCGATACCAGCCCTCGACGGCGCGTTCGGCCGCGGCACCGATCCCCTGTCGTGCGTCGCCCACTGTGCTCGAGAACCGCCTCGCCCGCTACCGCTCGCCGAGATTCACTTCGAAGAGCTTCTCACCGAGCGGCCAACCTCGAGCACCAGGAAGATGAACGTTGCAGCAATCAACACGAAGGCGGCCGACACGAGCAGATTCGAATCGTCGTACTGCGCTCTGTCGTGCGCGTACAGGTACAGCTTGAAGACGAAGAGACACAACACCCCGCCCACAAGGGCTGCCATCAGCCGTCTTCGATTGAGACCCACGAACCCCCGCACGGCCAACGAACCCGCTTCCTGACGAGACGGCAAGGATCAGAGCTCGTCCGGCGCGGCCAGCTCTTCGATGTTCACATCCTTGAAGGTGAGCACTCGCACGTGGGGCACGAAGCGCGCCGGGCGGTACATGTCCCACACCCACGCGTCGTTCAGGATCAGCTCGAAATAGGTACGCCCGTTGTCGGAGCGCACCTCGCTCACGACCTCATTGGCGAGATAGAAGCGCCGCTCGGTCTCCACCACGAACTTGAAGAGGCGGGCGACGTCCTTGTACTCCTGGTAGAGCTGGAGTTCGATCTCCGTCTCGTACCGTTCGAGGTCCTCAGCACTCACGCCGACCAGTGTAGAGATCGTCCCTCGCGCTTCGGCCCGGCGACTCCGCCGCCCCACGCCCGCTCCAGCGGCCGGTTCCGGGCCTTCAGCCCGCCAGTCTGAGGGCGAGCAGTTGGGGCGGTTGGGCCATCCCCACCGGCACGTAGAGGGTGTCGCCCACGGCCGCCATCCAACCGTTGATGCCCCCGGCCGCCTTGTACTTCCACACGATCGCGCCGGTGCTGCGGTCGAGGGCCACGATCGTGCCGTCGAGCAAGGCGCTGAACACGAGATCGTTCACGACGGTGGCGCCGCCGAGCGGATCGCCGGCCACCTTGGTATCCCACAGCACGTGACCGTTCGCGGCGTCGATGGCCACGATCTCACCCGGGCGCTTGCCGAGATCGCTGCCGATATACGCGGTCTGTGTGGGCCGCAACGTGGTGGGCGCGTTGATCACGGCCGCGTACACCACGCCCGACGCCGTGGCCGGCGGGGTGAGCACGCCGCCGTACGTGCCGGGATACACCACGGTGGGCCCGGACAGCGTCGTGCGATCGTCGTTCTGGTGCAGTCCGACGGCGCGCTGCCACAGCATCTTGCCGGTATCGGGGTCGAGGCCCACGATCTCGCCCGACTTGCCCGCGCTCACCACCACCTCGCGGCCGCCGACGGTGGCGAGCAGCGCGTGCACCTGGTCGCGGTCGAAGAGATCGTGCTCGGTCACCTGGTGGTACCAGCGCAGGTGGCCGGTGTCGAGGTCGAGCGCCACCAGCGAGTCGGCATAGAGGTTGTCGCCGGGCCGGCTCGTGCCGTTCGGGTACGCGGTGGTGCCGGGGAACGGCGCCGGGTTCGCCACACCCACGTACACGAGGTGGCGCCGCAGGTCGATCGCCGGCGGGTACCACGCGCCGCCACCCGAGTTGATGGTGGGATGGCCCCACAGATCGGCGGACACGGTCACGAACTGCCAACGGATATCGCCGGTGCGTGCGTCGAGCGCGTAGACCGTGCCGCGGTCACCGCCCTGGTAGATGCCGTTGATCGACACCGGCACGGTGCTCGCGAGCACGAGCCCGTCGGCCGCCGTGGGCTGGATGTCGACACCTTCGCTCTTGGTCTGGCTGATCTGGCGCGTCCAGAGTTGCCGACCGGTCTTGGCGTCGAGCGCGACCACGCCGCGCGAACCGCTGTCGGCAAAGACGCGACCGTCGGCGATGGCCACACCGAACGGGCCGATGTTGAAACCGCTCGGCGCCGAGCTCCACTCGACGCGGCCATTCGCAGCGTCGATCGCTTCGACGTGGCCGTTGCCGTCCTCGAGATAGACGATGCCGTCGATCACGATCGGCGCGGTGGTGAGTGCACCCATCTGCTTCGGCGACGAGCGCCACGCCACGCGCAAGCGCGCCACGTCGGCACGGTCGATCGTCGAACCCACCGCGGCTCGCGTGTTGGCGTAGTTCTGACCCGGTAACGGCCACTGATTGCTCGCGCCGCCAACGTCGGCCGGCTCGCCCGGCAGCGCCGCGGTGGTGGAGGACGCGACGACGCGCGTCGTCGTCGAAGCGCCGGACGATGATGACGACGACTTCGATGATGACGAGCTGCACGCGCCAAACAACAGCGCGATCGCGAGCAGCGCGCCCCCGACCGTCCTATGCGTCGTCTGACACTCGTATACCGCTGTCGAACGACGCATACGCGAATCGGTCAGTCGCGGCGCTCGCGGATCTTCGCCTTTTTCCCGACGCGGTCGCGCAGGTAGTAGAGCTTGGCGCGACGCACGACGCCGCGGCTCACCACTTCGATCTTGGCGATCACCGGCGAGTGCACCGGGAAGGTGCGCTCGACGCCCACGCCGAAGCTCACCTTGCGCACCGTGAACGTCTCACGTGCACCGCTCCCCTGGCGACGGATCACCGCGCCCTGGAACACCTGCACCCGCTCGCGCGTGCCCTCCACGACGCGCACGTGCACCTTCAGCGTGTCGCCCGGCGCGAAGTTGGGGACGTCGTCGCGCAGACTGTCGCGGTCGATGAGGTCGGTGCGGTGCATGACAGAAGCCTCCGGCTGGCGTGTGTCGACGCGAATCGCCGCCCAAATACGGGTGTTGGTCGCGCCGGTCGGACGGACGGACGATGCTACCGGCCCGCCTCGCCGTGGGGGAACTCGCGCAGCACCGCCTCGTCGGCGGCCGCCAGCGGATCACGGACCAGGTCGGGACGGCGTGCCGCCGTGCGCCGCAACGCCTCGGCCCGGCGCCAGCGCGCCACGCGGCCGTGGTCGCCGCTGCGCAGCACCTCGGGCACTTCCCACCCGCGGAACTCGGCCGGCCGCGTGTACTGCGGATATTCGAGCAGCGTCGTCCCAGACGGCTCGGCGCTGAAGCTCTCGTCGCCGGTGGACTCCTCGTTGCCGAGCACGCCCGGCACCAGCCGGGCCACGGCCTCGATCACCACGAGCGCGGCGGCCTCACCGCCGGCGAGCACGAAGTCGCCCACCGACAGCTCGCCGTCGCAGAGATGGTCGGCCACACGCTGGTCGACGCCCTCGTAGCGCCCGCAGAGCAGCGAGAACCCCGGCATTGCCGCGAGCTCGTGGGCCCGCGCCTGGTCGAAGCGACGCCCGCTCGGCGACAGCAGCAACAGCGGGCGCGGCGGATCGGCCGCTTCGACCGCCGCGAACAACGGACCCGGCATCATCACCATGCCGGGCCCGCCGCCGAACGGCGCGTCGTCGACACTGCGATGGCGATCCGTGGCCTGCGCACGCGGATCGTGCACGCGCACGTCGAGCAGTCCCGCGGCGCGACCGCGCCCAAGGATGCTCGCGCCGAGCGCGCCCTCCACGTACTCCGGCACAATCGTGAACACGTCGATCCGCAACGCCGACGGAGTCGACCCGTTCGACACGGCGGCCGCGCTCACTTCCCGGCGAACAGCTCGAGCAGCCCGTCGGGCAGGTCGACCGTCACGGCGTGCGCGCCGGTGTCGTGCTCGGTGACGAACACCATCGGGATCAACACACCGTCGTCGAGCACGAGCAGGTCGTGCGCGGGATTGTCCTCCACCGCGACGACCGTACCGAGCACGGTGCCGTCCTTGTCGATGCACGTGGCACCCACCAGCTCGTGCACCCACATCTCACCCTCGGGCAACGGGCCGAGTGGTGGCGCCAACGCAGTGGCACCGCGCAACGCCTCCGCGGCATTGCGATCGGTCACGCCGTCGAGCTGCACGATCCAGCGATCGCCCTGGGCGCGCGCGGCCTGCACCTCGAAGTCGCGATCGCCGATCTTCCACAGCGCGCCGACACGGAAGCGTTCGGGCCGGTTCGACACCGGCGCCACCACCACCTCGCCCCGCAACCCGTGCGCACGAGTGACGTGCGCGATCTCGAGCAGGCCGTCGTCAGAACTCACGAGCTACTCACTCGGGGGCGGTGACCGAAGCAGCGCAGGAGCGAGGGACGAGCGAGATGCGTGCGCAGAGAACTCGCAGCGCTGCCGGAGGCGGCGCAATGGACTCAGTCGACGACGTCGAGCTGCACGCGCTCGTCGTCGGCGGCACCCGCGGCGCGCGCCACTTGGCGCAGCGCTTGCACGGTGCGACCGCGCCGGCCGATCAGGCGACCGACGTCGCCGGGCGTGGCCCGCACCACGAGCTTGGCCTCGTGTGGGCGGCCCTCTTCGACGTCCACATCGATGCCGTCGGGATCGTCGACGAGTTGGCGTGCGAGGAACTCGGTGACCTTCTTGGCCCGCGCACCCACGATGCGGTTGCCCGGACCGGCGACTTCGTCGTCGAGCTCGTCGGCCTCGGAGTCGAAGGCGTCGGAGTCGAGCGTCATTCGGCCGTCGCCTCCGCGTCGGGCGCGGCCTCAGCCGCAGCCTTCGGGCGTGGCTGCTTGGCCTTCGGCTTCGCCGCCGCGGCCTTGCCGTGCTTCGACTGGTACTCGTCCCACACGCCGGCGATCCCCAGGATCTTGGCGGCCTGCTCGGTGGGCTGCGCGCCCTTCTCGATCCAGCGCAACGCCGCGGCCGCGTCGACGTTCACGAGCGACGGCTCGTGCCGCGGCTCGTACTGCCCGAGGATCTCGATGAAGCGGCCGTCACGCGGGCTGCGCGAGTCGGCGACGACGACGCGGTAGGTCGGTTGCTTCTTCTTACCGACACGCATCAGTCGGATTTTGACGCTCACGAACGCTCTCCCTGGGGTAACGAAATCAGCCCGTGCAGGCTAGCCGGGCCCGTGCGGGCTTACCGCTTCGGCGGCGCTCCGGGGAACCCGCCGCCGAGTCCACCGAGGTCGCCGAGGTCGCCCAGATCGCCGAAACCGGGCGGGATCTGACCGAACGGGTTCGGCCCGCCGCCCGCGGGACGGCTCTTGCCGCGCGCCTGCGTACCGGCCGGCGTGACCCGCCCACCCTTTTTCTTCTTGCCCTTGCGAGTGGCCATGCGCCCGAGCGGCCCCATCTGGCGCATCATCTGCTGCATCTGCTTGAACTGGCGCAGCAGGTTGTTGACCTCCTGCGTCGACGTGCCTGAACCCTTGGCGATGCGCGAACGCCGCGACCCGTTGATGAGGTCGGGCTTGCGCCGCTCGGCCGGCGTCATCGAATGAATGATCGCCTCCACGCGCGCGAGCTCGCGATCGTCGATGTCGGCGTCCTTCACCTCTTTGGGCATGCCCGGCAGCATCCCGATCACGTTCTGCAAGGGCCCCATCTTCTTCACCTGCGCGAGCTGCTCGAGGAAGTCCTCGAGTGTGAACGAGCCTTCGCGCAGGATCTCCTCGGCGCGCTCCTTCTGCGCGCTGTCGAAGGCATCTTCGGCCTTCTCGATGAGCGTGAGCACGTCGCCCATCCCGAGGATGCGGCTCGCCATCCGATCGGGATGGAACACCTCGATCTCGTCGAGCTTCTCACCGGTGCCCGCGTACAGGATCGGCTTGCCGACCACCTCTTTCACACTCAGCGCCGCGCCGCCACGCGCGTCGCCGTCGATCTTGGTGATGATCACGCCGTCGAGCCCGATCTGCTCGTTGAACTCGGCGGCGACGTCGACGGCTTGCTGACCGATCATCGCGTCGATCACCAGCAACGTGTTCTGCGGATGCACCGTGTCGCGAATCGCGCGCAGCTCGTCCATGAGCTCGGTGTCGATCTGCAACCGACCGGCAGTGTCGATCAGCACGATGTTGCGGCCGAGACGAGCCGCCTCGTCGATGCTCTTGCGCGCCACCGTGACCGGATCGGACGGCTCGGAGAAGAACGGCACGTCCACCCGCTCGGCGAGCGTGCGCAACTGCTCGACCGCGGCCAACCGCTGCAAGTCGGCACCCACCAGCAACGGCTGCAAACCTTGACTCTTCAGCAGCCGCGCGATCTTCGCCGCATGCGTCGTCTTCCCGGAGCCCTGCAACCCGGCGAGCATCACCACCGTGGGCGGCTTCGAGCTCATCGTGAGCTTCGCGGTGTCGCCACCGAGAATGTTCGTGAGCTCATCGTTGACGATCTTGATGATCTGCTGCGCCGGATTCAGCGCCTCGTGCACCCGCTGACCGACGGCCTTCTCCCGCACCCGATCCACGAACGCCCGCGCCACCCGCGCGTTCACGTCAGCAGCAATCAGCGCCCGGCGCAGCTCACTCGCAACATCGTCGACATCGCGCTCCGACAGCTTCCCGCGCTTCCCAACCCGCTTGAAGATCGCCTCGAACCGCTCCGACAGTGACTCAAACATTCCGGTCGATGGTAACGGTGTCGCGAAGTCGCGCCCCCTCTCTGGGCAGCCGGGATATTCCGACATCGTACGTCCGTCGGTATATTCCGACTTTGATACAGTGTCGGGATATGACGACATTCCAGAATGGCCCCAACCGCGAGTTCCGCGTCTATACCGCGGCCTCGCTGGGAGACGCCATCCGCCACTACCGCACCGAGGCGGGGCTCACGCAGGCAGAGCTCGCCGCGCAGACCGGCCTCCAACGCAGCTACCTCTCGGAGCTCGAGCGCGGTAAGGAAACCGAGCAGCTCAAGCGGTTGCTTCGAGTGCTCCGCCAACTCGGCGTGCGTATGACATTGCACAAGGCGGACTGGTAATGGCCGGTGAGCTCGCCGTGTGGCTCTACGAGCAGTGCGTCGCGCTGATCGATCGCGACCGCGATCGACTTCGCCTCACGTACACCGACGAGGCACTCGACCGGTACCCGCTCGGGAGTCCCTTGCTCTCGTTGTCGATGCCAGTCGGAAACCGCAGGTACACACAAGGGATCGTGCGCCCGTTCCTCGACGGGTTGCTCCCCGAGGGCGACAGCCGCGCGGCAATTGCGCGAGACGTCGGCGTGTCCCCGACCGACACGTACGGCCTCATTCGCGAATTGGGTCGCGACTGCGCGGGAGCGATCGTCGTGCAGCCAGCCGAGCAGTCGCGCCCGCAGCGGCCAACCACAACGACCGCCGAGCCTCTCGACGACGAGACCCTCGCGCGGTTGGTCGGTGGCCTCCGGTCCGCCCCGCTCGGTGTCGATGGCCGCGTCCGTATCTCTCTGGCTGGCGTGCAGGAAAAGCTCGTGCTCACGAAGTTGGCGGACGGACGTTGGGGTCGTCCCGTCGACGGGACACCATCGACGCACATCCTCAAGCCGGAGATCGCGACATTTCCACACACAGTCCAGAACGAAGCCTTCTGCATGCGGGTCGCACGCTATCTCGGACTCGTTGCCGCCAACGTCGAGACGACCCAGGTCGGAAATCGCCAGATGATCGTGGTCGAACGATTCGACCGCCGCGTCATCGCGAATAGCGATGTCGAACGCATCCATCAGGAAGACTTCTGCCAGGCCACAGGAATCGCGCCCGAAGCCAAGTACGAAGCGAACGGAGGGCCCTCGCTTCGGCGAATCGCGGGAATCCTTGGCGAGGTCGCCGAGGCAGGCTCCGTGGATCGGCTTCTCGCCGCGACGACCGTCAACGCGCTACTCGGCAACGGCGACGCTCACGCCAAGAACTTCTCGCTGCTCCACAACCCATCTGGAGCGCTCACTCTTGCGCCCCTGTACGACCTGGTCTCGACGCTCTACTACGGCGACGATCGGCTGGCGATGTACGTCGACAATGTCCGGCGGATCGACCGCGTGACCGTCACACGGCTCGTCAACGAAGCCGTGTCATGGGGCGTCGCGCGCGACCGCGCAACCGGCGTGATCGGCGAGCTGCTCGACAAGGCGCCGGAGGCGATCGAGCGAGCGCGCGACGAGACCGCAGACCTTCCGGCAGGTGTCGTGGGGGCAGTCGAGCACCAGTTGCAGCAACTGCGCTCGGAGGGATGACACGGAGCGCAGAAGCGACCGGCGTATTGCGCTACTCGAACAACGCGCCCGCGAACTCGGCGGGATCGAACTCGATGAGGTCGCCTACCTGCTCCCCGACCCCAACGAGTTTCACGGGAAGATTCAGCTCGTCGTGGATGGCCAGCACGATGCCGCCTTTGGCCGTGCCGTCGAGCTTGGTGAGCGCGATGCCGGTGACCTCGACGGCTTCGGCGAATTGTTTGGCCTGCTGCAGGCCGTTCTGGCCGGTGGTGGCGTCGATCACGAGCAGCACTTCGCGCAGCGCGCCGGGCGTGCGGTCGACGATCCGCTTCAGCTTCTCGAGCTCGGCCATGAGGTTGCTCTTGGTGTGGAGCCGGCCGGCGGTGTCGACGAGGAGCAGGTCGGCGTTGCGGCTCGTGGCTGAGCTCATCGCGTCGAATACCACGGAGCCGGGGTCGGCGCCTTCTTGGCCTCGCACGATCTCGGTGGCCGTGCGCTCGGCCCATTTCGTCAGCTGCTCGGCGGCAGCGGCGCGGAATGTGTCACCGGCGGCGAGCACCACGCTCTTGCCG
This sequence comes from Acidimicrobiia bacterium, assembly GCA_036501845.1. GTDB lineage: Bacteria > Actinomycetota > Acidimicrobiia > IMCC26256 > PALSA-610 > JBBREP01. The sequence continues at coordinate 85,601 of DASXZO010000040.1, forward strand.
GCGTCGGCTTGTTGGGCGGCGAGCTTGCCGATCGTGGTGGTCTTGCCCACGCCGTTGACGCCCACGAACATCCACACGGTGAGTTCGCCGTCGTTGAGCGCGAGGTCGCGCGACGCGCCGGCCTCGAGCAGCTTGGCGATCTCGTCACGCAGCAAGGCCACGACGCCGTCGGCCGCATCGACCTTGTCTTCGCCGGCGCGCCGTTTCACTTCAGCGAGCAGCTTTTCCGTGGTGTCGAGGCCCACGTCGGCGAGCAGCAGCGCCTCTTCGAGGTCGTCCCACGTCGACTGCTCCACGCGGTGCCCGGCGATGCCGCGCACATAGCCGGCAAGCGCCGATCGGGTGCGGCCGAGGCGGTCGCGCAGCCGCGGCTTGACGATCGGTTCGGCGACCTCGACCGGCGCCTCGACAGTCGGGACCTCGACCGGGGCCTCGACTGCCGGCTCGGCCGGAGGGGCCGCAACGTCTTGCTCGACCGGCGCGGGCGTCTGCGCCGGTGGCGCCTCGGGTGGCGGTGTGAGAACGGTGGCGATCGTGTCGCGCGGCGCAGGCGGCTCGCGACGCGCGGTGCGCGTACGCAGCAACACGGTGACGCTGAACGAGATCAGCGCCACCGCCAACACGACGATGAGCAGGATGGCGAGGGCCATCCGCCGAATCTACGGGTTGCCGGGCGTTTCCGACCCTCCGGACACCGACTCACGCCTCGAGAGGTTCGCCACGCGCACGATCGAACCGTTCGGCACGTGCCACACCACGCCTTGGTCGTCGCGCAACCGGGTCACCCGCAGGGTGAGCGATTCCACCGTGCCCGTGACCACGCCGGTGTCGACCACGTCACCCACACCGAATTGGTCCTCCGACACCATGAAGCCGCCCGAGATCAGGTCGCGCAGCATGTTCTGGGCGCCGAAACCGAGGATCACCCCGGCGAGGCCGGCGCCGGCGAGGAGCGGCGCAAGGTTCACGCCAAAGGCATTGAGCACCGCGAACAGCGCCACGATCACGATGATGATCGATGCGAAGCTCCCGAGCGCCGACGAGATCGTGTCGACGCGGTGCGGGCGGTTGGCCAATGCCGATCCGGGCCGCAGCTTCACGACGCGCGACGCCACGCGGTGCACCACGATCCGCAGCACCCGGTTCAGAATCCACGCGCCGACGGTGATCAACAGCGCGGTCACGAACGGCGACGCGTAGTGCCCGGCGCGCGCGAGCGCGTGGCTCGACGAGTGGTCGTACGCGAGCTGGCAGAGCCAGCGACGATGATTCGGCGAACCGCACGCTTGCGTGCGCGGATCGACGGCCTCCGCCGCGATCAGGCTCACTAAGCGTCTTCGAGCTCGAGGTCTCGGATCCGCTGGCTCACGACGCGGCTCGACGAGCCCGGCGCCATCGACACGCCGTAGAGCACGTCGGCCGACTCCATCGTGCGCTTCTGGTGCGACACGATCACGAGCTGGGCCTCGTTGCGGAACTCCTGCACCAGGTCGAGGAAGCGGTGCAGGTTCACGTCGTCGAGCGCGGCCTCCACCTCGTCGAGCAGGTAGAAGGGCGAGGGACGAGCCCGGAACACGGCGAACAGGAACGCCAGCGCGGCGAGCGAGCGCTCACCGCCCGACAGGAGCGACAGGCGGCGTGGGGTCTTGCCCGACGGCCGCGCCTCCACCTCGACGCCCGTGTCGAGCAGGTTCTCGGGCTCCGAGAGGAACAGGCGCCCGGAGCCACCCGGGAACAGCAGCGCGAACAGCGATTCGAAGTGCTTGGAGACGTCGGCGAAGGCCTGCTCGAACACCGTGACGATCTCGGCGTTCACCGACTGGATCACGCGGTGCAGCTCGCGACGGCTGTGCTTCACGTCGTCGAGCTGCGACTGCAGGAACTCGTGCCGCTCGAGCAACGTCTCGTACTCGGACAACGCGAGCGGGTTGACTGGGCCGAGCATGCGCAGCTCGCGTTCCAGGTCGCGTGCGTGCTGCGCGATCGTGACGCCCTCGATCGTGTCCGGCGGTTCGGCCGCGAGCGCCACGTCGGGCTCGCAGTCGTAGTCGCGCCGCAACTGTTCGATGGTGGTTTCGAGGCGGAGCTTGGTTTCCGCCTGTTCGATCTCGAGCCGGTTGATCCGCTCGCGAGTCTCCGAGAGCTCGCGCTCCACTGTGGCGCGCTCGCTGCGGAGCGCGTCGAGTCGCGACCCGGCCTCGCGCGCGGCTTCGGTCTGCACGCGACGGGTCTCGCGCAACTCGCCGGCCTGTGCGTCGGCGGCGACGAGCAACGCGGCGAGCCGATCGACGAGCGCGGCCACTCCCGACCGCCGGCCGGTGAGCGCGTCGCGGCGACGCTGCGCCGCGGCCTCCTCGTCGGGACGTGCCGCGAGCCGGCGCTCGACCTCTTCGAGGCGGCGGTGCAGCACGTCGCGCCGCTCGGTGATCGCGGCGGCGCGCACATCGAAATCGCGCCGCAGCGCCGACGCCTCCGCCTGGATGCGATCGACCTCGGCCTGCGCTTGGCGCGCCGAATCGAGCCGCACCAGTTCGGCACGGCGTGCCGCGGCCAAGCGCATGCGGGCCTGCTCGAGCGCCTCCTCGGCTTCGGCCCGTTGGGCCTCGGCGGCCTCGATCGCGGGTGGCAGCTCGCCGGCGCGTGCCTGCAGTTCGCCGATGCGGCGCTCCAGCGAGGCGTGCCGTTCGTCGAGCCCGGCCGTGCGCCGTTCGAGATCCTGACGGGCAATCGCAGCGGCGCCCACAGCCCGGTCGACCTCGACACGGCGGTCGCGCAACGTCGCCGCCCGCGCCCGCTCGCCGGCCTTGGCGAGCTCGAGGCGCTCGCGGGCCGTACGCACCGATGCCTCGGCCGCGGTGAGTTCCACCTGCGCCTGCTCGGCGCGAGCGAGTGCTTCGTCGCGGGCCGCGGTGGTGACCGCAGGCGCGCCGAGCGGGCCGGCACGCCACGGCGACGCGCCACCGAAGCGGTCGCCGTCGGGAGTGACGGCCACGAGCGCGGGATTGGCGAGCGCGAGATCGAGCGCGTCGGACCAGTAGTGCACCAGCACCACGTTGGCGAGCAGGCGGCGCACTGCGGCGTCGAGCGCGGGCCGCGAGGCACGAACCGCGTCGACGAGCAAGCGCGCCCCACGCGGCACCAGCGTGATCGGCGGCGGACCCTGCGTGCGCGCGTCGAGCACGAGCAGGAGCGCCTGACCCTCGCCGCGCCGCAGCCGGTCGACCGCGGCGCGCGCCGCCGCAGTGCCGTCGAGCACGATGGCGTGCACTGCGTCACCGAGCGCGGAGGCGACCGCAGTCTCGATGCCGGGCTCGATGTCGAGGTGATCGATGAGTGGGCCGACCACGCCCGGCAGGGCATCGACCAACTCGCTGTGCGCCGAAGCGTGGGCCGCGTCGAGCGCCAATGTGAGGGTCTCGGCGCGTGTGTGCCAACGACTGGCGTCGTCGCGCGCATCGTTCAGACGCTTGGTTGCCGTTTCGAGCGCGTGCTCGGCCGCGAGCAGGGCGCGCCCTTCGGCGGTCTGCTCGGGTGCGTGCGCCGCCGCTTCGTCGAGCGCCGCGCGCGCGGCTTCGGCAGTCTGTTCGGCCTCTTCGACGCGCTCGCGTTCGGCACTCGACCCGTAGATGTCGCGCGCTGCGGCCACGAGCTGCGCGCGCAGCTCCGGTTCTTCGGCCGCGAGCGACTCGTTGGTGCGCGCGAGCGCGCCCCATTCGGCTTCGGCGTCGCGCAATGCAGTGGAGCGCGCTTCCACGTCGTCTTCGGCGGCTGCGCGCTCACGACCTTCGTCGGTGAGCTCGGGCGCGAGCGCGTGCGCGCCCGCGAGCTCCGCACGCGCGCGCTCGACGGCGGCCTCGGCGCGTTCGACTTCGACGCGCTCGGGCGCGAGGGCATCGACGTCGCGTACGAGCGCGGCGAGTTCTTGGCGCGCCGCGGCCGCGTCGGCCACGAGCGTTTCGACCACACCTTCGTCGGCCGCCGCTTCGAGCTCACGGTCGATGTTCCGCAGCCGTTCGCCCACGAGCGCCTGGACGCCCTTGGCGCGTTCGCGCAGCTGCTCGACGCGCACGAGAAGATCGGCGACGTCGTCGTCGGTGGGGAGCGTGAGCGCGCGCTCCACCTCGACCACCTGCTCGTCGAGCACGCGCAGGCGGCCGCGCAGGTCGTTGTCGAGCGCGGCGAACTCGTGGCGCGAGGCGCGCTGGCGTTCGTCGCGCACGGTGAGGCGATCGATGTCACGCCCGGCGAGGTGCAAGCGAGCGGCACGCAGCTCGGCCGCGAGCCCCTCGCTCCGCCGCGCCGCCTCGGCCTGGCGCTCGAGCGGGCGCAGTTGCCGCCGCACCTCTCGCAGCAGGTCGCTGAGCCGCAGCAGGTTGGCCTCGGTGGCCTCGAGCCGGCGCTCGGCCTTCTCCTTGCGCTTGCGGTACTTGAGGATGCCCGCGGCTTCCTCGATGGTGGACCGACGGTCTTCAGGACGGGCGTTCAGCACCGCGTCGAGCTGGCCCTGGCCCACGATCACGTGCTGCTGGCGGCCGATACCGGTGTCGGAAAGCAGTTCCTGGATGTCGAGCAACCGGCAGGGCGCGCCGTTGAGCTCGTACTCGGAGTCACCGGTGCGGAACAGGCGCCGGGTGATCGTCACCTCGCTGAACTCGATCGGGAGCACGCCGCTCGTGTTGTCGATCGTGAGCGACACCTCGGCCCGACCGAGCGCCGGGCGGTTCGCGGTGCCGGCGAAGATGACGTCGTCCATCTTGGCGCCGCGTAGCGCGCGGGCACCCTGGGCGCCGAGCACCCATGCGACCGCGTCGACCACGTTCGACTTGCCCGAGCCGTTCGGCCCGATCACGACCGTCACACCTGGCTCGAGATCGATCGTCGTCTTGTCCGCGAACGACTTGAACCCCTTGAGGGTCAACGCCTTCAGGAACACAGTGGCCCTACCTCCGAGGCCGCAGCGTAGGTGCCTGCCGACCCCGCCGCGGGGACCGGAGAGACCGCCGCGTCAGCCCCGGTCAGACGACACTTCTCACACCTGGCAGGCTTCGCAGTAGTAGTGGTTGCGGCCGCCGATACGCATCTTCTTGATCTCGCGGCGGCAGCGGCGGCAGGCGTCGCCGTCGCGCTCCCACACCTTGAAGTGCTCGAAGCCCTCGTCGTCGAACGGATCGCCCGAGCTCGCCTTGGCCGCGTGCGTCGAGCCGCGGAACTTCACGGCTTCCTGCATCGTCTCCACGATTCCCCGGTAGAGGCGGCGGATCTCCTGCTCGGTGAGCCGGTCGCTGTCGCGGTCGTAGCGCAGCCCGGCCGCGAACAGGATCTCGTCGGCGTACACGGGGCCGATGCCCACGAGCACGCTCCGGTCCATGAGCAGCGTGCGCAGCTTCTCGTGCTGGCTGTAGAGCAGACGGCCGAAGCGCTCCCACGACATCGCCGACTCCAGCGGATCGATGCCGAGCCCCTCGAGCTCGGGCGCCTGGGCGACCTCGGCCCACGGGAGCACCCACAGCTCGGCGTCACCCTTGGGGTCGGCGATCCGCAGCTGGCCGCCCTGGGTGAAGGTCATCACGACCATCGTCGACTTGGTCACCGTGAGGCGCGCCGACTTGGCGCGCACGAGCTGGCCACCCGCGCCCAGGTCGATCATCAACGCGTCGGTCGCGTCGAGTTTGGCGATCAGCAGCGGACCGCGTCGCTCGAGGCCGCTGATCTTGCGCCCTTCGAGCAGCTCGGTGAACGCCTTCTTCGTGCGGTAACGCGGGATCACCTTCATCGCCGACACGTCGACGACCTTGATCTTCCGCCCGGTGAGCTCCTTGTCGAGCTCCCTTCGCAGCGTCTCGATCTCAGGCAGTTCAGCCATCGTGCTCCTCCCCCAATGCGCACAGCGCGACCAGGGCCGCTGCCTGTTCGGCTTCCTTCTTCGAACGGCCCCGACCTTCGCCGTGCTCGTCGTCGCCGATCACGACCGTGGCGAAGAACTGCTTCGCGTGGTCGGGGCCTTCGTCGCGCACCACATACTTCGGCCGCGTGTAACCAAGTGCGGCCGTGAGCTCTTGGAGTCGGGTCTTGTGATCGCGCGCGCCGTTGCCGGCAGTCGCGCGCATGATGCGCTCCTCGAACAGTCGCAGAATCAACGCCTCGGTGGCGTCGAAACCCGCGTCGAGATACACCGCAGCAAACACGGCTTCGAGCGCATCGGCCAGTATCGACGACTTGGTCGCGCCGCCCGCGGCTGCCTCACCCTTGCCGAGCAAGAGGAAGTCGCCGAGGTGTAACTCGCGCGCCACCTCGGCGAGCGTCTTGGCGTTGACGACCGCGGCGCGCACCTCCGACAACTCACCTTCGGGCAGATCGGGAAAGTGGTTGTACACGTAGCGAGTGACCACCAACCCGAGCACCGAATCGCCGAGGAACTCGAGCCGTTCGTTGCTCGGCGAGGCGTCGTGCTCGGCGCACCACGAACGATGCGCGAGCGAACGCAACAACAGATCACGATCCGACAACGCAATGCCCAGCGCCTCATCGAGCAGGGTGCAGTCGTGTTCTTGCATCGTGTTCACGACGCCGTTCGCGCTTCGAGGCGGTGATACAGCGCGTCGATCAGATCGGCGACGGTCTCGAGCTCGTCGAGGTCGTCGTCGTCGATCTGCAACGTGACCGCGCGCTCACCGAGGTCTTCGTCGATCAGCACGAGCAGGTCGTCGAGCACGAGCACGTCGGCATCGAGATCGGCGCGCAACCGCGCCTCGGCGCGCACGTCGTCGGGGTCGCACTCGAGCAACTCGACGAGCCGCTCATTGACGATCGCTTCGATGTGCGCGCGCTCGATCGGCTGGCGATGACTGTGCGTCTCGGCCGGCATCGGCGCCTCAGCTCGCAGCTTCGGTGAGCCGGGCGACCACGTCGGCTTCCACACACGTGCGCGCGACACGCACGGCATTGACGATTGCGTCGGCCGACGACGAACCGTGCGAGATGATGCACACACCCTTCACGCCGAGCAGCAATGCGCCGCCCGTGTTGTCGGGCAGGAGGTCGGCGGCTGCTTCGAGCAATCGGAGGCGCAGCGCGTCGGCGACCGACGCGAACGCAGGCTCGTCGACCACACCGAACACGAGCCCCGCCATCGCGAGCATCGCACCTTCGAGCGTCTTCAACGCCACGTTGCCGGTGAAGCCGTCGGTGACGATCACGTCGGCCGCGGCGCCCACGAGGTCGCGGCCCTCGACGTTGCCGACGAAGTCCTTCACGCCGTCGGCCAGCAACGCGTACGCCGCCTTGCGCAGCGCATCGCCCTTGCCGGGCTCCTCGCCGTTCGACAACAAGCCAACGGTGGGTGCGGCTACGCCGAGTCGAACGGTGGCGTACGCCTGCGCGAGGCGCGCCCACTGCACGAGCCACGCCGGGTCGGGATCCACCGTTGCCCCGCCGTCGACGAGCAGTTGTTTGCGCGCGGCACCGGCAACCGGATTGGGGATCGGGATGGGCACCGCGATTGCCGGGCGGGCGACGCCGGCGATGCGTCCGAACCGCAACAGCGACGCGGCCATCGTGGCGCCGGTGTTGCCCGCGCCCACGAACGCGTCGGCACGGCCGTCGCGCACGGCTTCGGCCGCCCGCACGATCGAGCTGTCGCGCATGGCCCGCACGGCCGCCGCGGGCTCGGCGTCCATCGCGATCACCTCGGACGCGTGCAGCACGTCGAGGTGGGTCGAGGTACGCCCGCCGAGCGCGTCGCGCACGGTGGCCTCGTCGCCCACGAGCAAGATGTCGACGCCCACCTCTTCGATCGCGCGAAACGCGCCGTCGACGATCGCCCCGGGCGCGCGATCCCCTCCCATCGCATCGATCGCGATGACCGGGGGACGCCGCACATTTGCCTCGCTGCGCTCGGCGGCGAGCTCACTGCGCACCCGTGTCGCTCCTCCGTCGCTCCCGGGCTGCTCCGTTCGCCGCACCGGAACGAGAGGTCGACAATCGTTGCAGCATTCGGCTATTCGACGTCGATCGCGGCGCGGCCGCGGTACCAGCCGCAGTTCGTGCACACCGTGTGGGGGCGGTGCGAGGCGCCGCAGTTCGCGCACACCGAATGCGCCGGCGCGGTCATGCGCAGGTTCGCCGAGCGCCGCGAGCGCGAACGGGAACGGGTGAGCTTTCGCTTCGGGACGGGCATCTCGCTCTCCTGGCAGGACGGTGCGGATTGGGCCGGACGGGGCCGGGTCTAGAGCTCGAGCGACCCGAGGGCCGCCCAGCGGGGATCGGAATCGTCGGCGACGCAGTCGCACTCGGTCTGGTTGAGGTCGACGCCGCACTGTGGGCACAGGCCGGCGCAGTCGTCGCGGCAGTGGGCAACGGCAGGCAACTCGAGCACGATGGCATCGCGCACGAGCGGCTCGAGGTCGATGTGGTCACCGTCGAGCAGGTAGGTCTCGCCGGGCTCGGGCGCGGGCTCGAAGAGCTCGTCCACGTGCACCTCGACCTGCCCGGATGCCGGGGCCAGGCAACGGGCGCAGGCTGCGGTCCACGGCGCGGTCACCACACCGCGCACCACCACGCCCTCCGGCACACGCTCGGCCACCAGGTCGAGCGCGATCGGCGCCTCGGGCGCCACCACCACGTCGCCGGCGCCGATTCCGGGCCGCTGCACTTCGAGCGCGACGGAACGGCGGGCGCCGACCTGGTCGAGGAGATCGGCGACCAAGATTCGCAAAGGGGACGGAGCGGTCGTGGTCATGTGAATTCGTGAAACTTCCTGGGGCGCAGTGCCTGAGCGCTCTACTCGTGCCGGACTGAGAGGGCCGGCGCCAACGAGGGGCGCGTAGGGCCAGGTTAGCGGCTCCCGCCAAGGCCCCGCCCCTCCACCAGTGGGGCCTGCGGGGTGAGCGGGGCAAATTGATGTGCGGCCGGCGGCTGCGTTCGCCCGCAAACCCGTCGATAGTGGACACGGAGGACTGCGCCGAACCGCTGTCACCGCCCCGCAGCCAGGAAGTGCCCGCGAGATGCTCGGATGATCCACAACTGCCCGGCCTGCGGCACGCCGAACGACGCCTGGCGGCCGTTCTGCACAAAGTGCTCGCTGCGCCTCGACGGCGCGCGCGACGGGCCGCCCGGCACCGCGGGGTCAGCGATCGTGAGCTATGAGCCAGTGGGGTCGAGCCCGGCCGTCGCGCCTACGCCGGCGCACGTTCACGCCCGCACCCGGGCACGCGCCACCGTGGTGGTCATCGCGCTGGCGCTCCTCACCGCCGCCACCGCCGGCGGGCTCGAAGTGGCCCACCACACCTCGTCGGGGTCACAGGTCGCGGCCACACCCAAGCACTGGGACCCCCGGATCGCGCCGCTCGCCCACACCGCCGAGCAACTGCGCGGCCTCCAGTTCAAGCACCCGGTGGCGGCGACCTTCTACAGCGATGCCGCCTTCGACAAGCTCGACACCGGCGACTCCGACAGCTCCGACAACGCGCAGGCGGGCAACGACGTCAGCCGGCTCGCGGCCGAGCTCCGAGCCCTCGGCCTGGCGCCCGCCCACATCGACCTCGGCGCCGAAACCAAGACGCTCGTGGACTCGAGCGTGCTGGCGTTCTACGACCCCGCCACCAAGCGCATCTCGGTGCGCGGGACCACGCTCGACGTGGCGCACGACGTCACGATCGTGCACGAGCTCACCCACGCGCTGCAGGACCAATACTTCGATCTGCAGGCGGTGGAACGCAAAGCCGACGCCACCCAATCCGAAGCGGTACGGGCGCTGATCGAGGGCGACGCGCGCGACGTGGAAGACCGCTACGTGAACCTCCTCACCAAGCCGCGCAAAGCCGAATACGACGCCGAGGAACAGCGGCTCAACAAATCGATCACCGGCAAGGTCGCGTCGGTGCCCGACGTGCTCGTGCTGTCGGAACAGGAGCCGTACGACCTCGGTGAGCAGTTCGTGCGTGCACTGCGCGCGACCGGCGGCGTCGACGCGGTGAACCGCGCGTTTCGCAACCCACCCACCTCCGACTGGTACATCGTCGATCCGGTTGCGTACATGGACCACACGAAGGTGACGCAGGTGCACAAGCCCCAACTCCCCTCGGGCGCCAAGCTGCTCGACAACGAGGGCGAGACCGGCAACTTCAACCTGTTCCTCATGCTCGCCGAGCGCATCGACGCGCACACCGCGCTCGCCGCCAGCGATGCGTGGCGCGGCGACAACACCGCGGCGTACTCGCTGCACGGCACCACGTGTATGGCCATCGACCTCGCGGCTCGTGACACGACCGGCCGCGCCACGATGGAGTCGGCGCTGAAGCAGTGGAGCACGCACATGCCCGCGCACGACACGTCGATCGCGGCGTCGGGCACGCGCGACGTCGATGTGCGCACCTGCGATCCCGGCGCGCACGCCCCTGCACTCACGCACGACGCAACCCAGGCGTACGCGTTACCGGTGACGCGTTCGAGCCTGCTCGATACGTTCCTCGGCCAAGGTGCGGCCGCGTCGACCGCGTGGTGCGCGGCCGACCAGGTGGTGTACGGCTACAGCGTCGCCGACCTCAACGACCCCATGGGCGCAGCCTTTTCCAAGCCCGAGTTCCTCACCCGCCTCAAAGGCTGGATCACCGCCTGCGAAGACGCGTCTTGACTTGTCTCGCTGCGGAGCCCGGTGATCGGGGCCGCGCTCGCCTGCGCTCAGACGAGGCGAGTAGTCACTGATCCTGGTCGAAGAAGCCGCTGTCGTCGGCGGGTTCTTCGGAACGCTCGGCGAGGGCGGGTGTGCCCACGTGCAGCTCGAGCCGCTCGCGCCCGCGGCGCACTGCCGTCATCGTGCGCTCCAGCACGATCTCGAACGCCGCGAGCTTCTGGTCGACGTAGTCGTCGGCTTCGTGCTTGCGATGACGGGCCCAGTCGTCGGCGTCGCGGATGATCTGCTCGGCGCGCCGTTCGGCCGCCCGCACGATCTCCTTGTTGGCCACGAGTGCCGCGGCACGGCGCTGCGCGACCGCGATGATCTCGTCGGCTTCCTTGCGGCCGCGGTCGACCACCTCGTCGCGCTCGTTCAACACCCAGCGGGCTTCACGCAGCTCGAGTGGGAGCGCGCCGAGGGCCTCGTCGATGAGGCCGAGCACGTCGTCGCGGTTGACGCGCGGCGACGACGACAGCGGATAGGTGCTGGCGGTGTCGACCATCTCGCGCAGCTCGGCGAGGATGGCCTCGGTGTCCCCCACTTGCGGGTGGTAGATGTCGGCGGGTTCGGCCGACTCTTCGATGTCGCTCACATCTCCTCCGCAAAGCGCTCGGCGAGCCGCTCGGCCACGACGGGAGGGACCATCGTCGACACGTCGCCGCCGAATTTGGCGACGTCGCGGACCAGGCTCGAGGACAGAAACGAATGGTTGGGGGTGGTCGAGAGGAAGAACGTGTCGATGCCCGACAGCCTCTGGTTCATCTGCGCCATCTGCAACTCGTAGTCGAAGTCGGACACCGCCCGCAGGCCCTTCACGATCGCCTCGGCGCCGTGATCCTTGGCAAAGTCGACGAGCAGGCCCTTGAAGAACTCGATCCGGGCGTTCGGCACGTGGCCGAGACACTCGGAAAGCAGCTCCTGGCGCTCCTCGAGCGTGAAGAGGCTCTGGGTCTTCTGCGGGTTCCGGATCACGGCAACGATCACCGTGTCGAAATGCCGGGCGGCCCGCTCGATGATGTCAAGGTGACCGTTGGTGACCGGGTCGAAGCTCCCGGGAACGAGGGCGGTCGCCACCGCGCAGCCTCCGAGTCGCCGTCGTGGCCGTCAGAACGGGTCGGTCTGGGGCTGCACGAACGCAATCAGCGTATCCCCGAATGTGCGTTCCCATGTCACCGACCACCCAGGAGGCGCCGGTAGCGGCCCTGAGCGGCGGGCCGGGCGCTCGAGCACGATGGTGCCGTCGGGCAGCCGTTCCACCAGCGCGGCGAGCACCGGATCGAGGCGCTCGTCGGTCATCTCGTAGGGCGGGTCGACGAACGCCAGGTCGAAACTCCCAGCCTGGGGGCCCCGCTCGACGGCCAGCCGTTCGGCCGCCCCGGCCCGCACCATGGCCCGATCGGTCCAGCCGAGGGCGGCCACATTGCCCCGCAGGGCCTGGAGCGCCGACAGGTCGCGCTCCACGAAGGTGACCTGGGCAGCGCCCCGCGACAGCGACTCGAGGCCGAGCGCACCGCAGCCCGCGTAGAGGTCGAGCACCACGGCGCCGTCGAGCAGGCCCCGGGCGTCGAGCGCCGAGAACACGGCCGCCTTCACCCGGTCCTTTGTGGGCCGCACACCGAACGGCGGCACCTCGAGCCGCCGCCCACGAGCCGTGCCCGCAATGATCCGCGGCGAGCTCGAGCGGGGGTGTCGGCGCCCACTCATCGGATGCAGCGCAGGCAAAGCATCATGTTCAACTCTTGAAGAGGAACTCGACCTGCTCGCCGAGGAGGTCCTCCACCTCGTCGGCGAGCGAACGGTTGTGGGCGAGGTCGGGATCGGCGTCGAGGATCCGCTCGGCGGCGCGCCGGGCCCGGCTCACCATCTCCTGGTCGCGCGGGATGCGAGCGATCTTGAGGTCGGAGAACCCCGACTGCCGCTCACCGAACACCTCACCGGCGCCGCGGATCTCGAGGTCGCGCTCGGCCAGCGCGAAGCCGTCGGTGGAGCTCGCCATGGCATCGAGGCGCGCCTTGCTCTCGTCGGTGGACGCGTCGGCGAGCAGGAAGCACCACGACTCACCGCCACCACGACCGACCCGGCCGCGCAACTGGTGGAGCTGCGACAGCCCGAAGCGGTCGGCGTCCTCGATGATCATCACGGTCGCGTTCGCAACGTCGACGCCCACCTCGATCACGGTGGTGGACACGAGCGCGTCGAGGCGGCCGTCGCGGAACTCGCCCATCACGGCCTCTTTGTCCTTGCCCGGAAGCTGCCCGTGCAGGAGACCGAGGCGCAGGCCCTTCAACTCCTCGTGCTGCAGGCGCTCGAACTCCTCGGTGACCGCCTTGGCCTGCACCTTGTCGGAACCCTCCACGAGCGGGCACACGAGATACGCCTGGTGCCCTTGCTCGACCTCGGTGCGGAGCCGCTCGTAGGCGACGGCGCGGTCGACCGGCTCGGGGCCCACCACCTTCGTGGTGATCGGAGTGCGGCCCGGCGGCATCTCGCGCAGTTCGGAACGGTCGAGATCGCCGTACACGAGCATTGCCGCCGTGCGCGGGATCGGTGTGGCCGTCATCACGAGCACGTCGGGCAGACCGCTGCCGGTCCCGGTTCCGTCGCCGGCCTTCGAGCGCAGCATCGACCGTTGCTCCACGCCGAAACGATGTTGCTCATCGATCACCACTGCGCCGAGCGCCTTGAAATCGACACCTTCGTAGAGCAGCGCGTGCGTGCCGACCACGATGTCGATGCTGCCGTCGAGCAGGCCGCGGTGCAGCGTCTTGCGCTCGGCCGCGGTGGTGCGGTTCGTGAGCAACGCCACGTTGAGGGCGCGCTCGTTGCTGTGCTGTTCGAAGAGGCCGGTGCCTGCGCCGTCGACCGTGAGACCGTCGAGCATGCGGCGCGCCGAGAGGAAGTGCTGCTCGGCCAGCACCTCGGTGGGGGCCATGAGCGCGCCCTGGTGGCCGCCCTCCACCGCGTGCAGGAGCATCGTGAGCGCCACGACGGTCTTGCCCGAACCGACGTCGCCCTGGAGCAGCCGGTGCATTGGGCTCGGTCGGGCCAGGTCGGCGGCGATCTCTGCGTTGGCGCGCAGCTGATCGTTGGTGAGATCGAACGGCAGCTTGGCGATGAACTGTTCGGCGAGACGGCCGTCGGTGACGTGGGTGATTCCCTGTTCGTTCGCCTCGAGCGCGCGCTTGCGCGCCACCAGACCGAGCTGCATGCGGAGGAACTCGTCGAACACGAGGCGCTCGCGTGCTTTGGTGACTTCGCCCATGTTGTTCGGCGCGTGGATCCAGCGGTAGGCATCCCAACGGGCTGCGAGCTGTTCGCCGCCGCCTTGGTCGTCGTCGTCGTGGAGCTCGGCGCTCGGCACGGGGTCGGCAAGCGAGCGGTCTTCGCAGCGGCGCAGTACCTCGCGCACGAGGCCGCGCAGCTGCCAGGTGTACACCTCGGCCTTGCCGCTCTGCGGGTAGATCGGCACGATCACGCCGGTCTTGTCGTCGCCCTGGCCGGCCCGGCCGATCACGTCGACCACGGGATTGGTCATCTGCCGCTTGCCCCGGTACACGTCGAGCTTGCCGAAGAAGGCGGCTTCGGTACCTACGGCGAGCTGCTTGTCGCGCCACGGCTGGTTGAAGAAGGTGACGGCCAGGAACGATTCGCCGTCGGTGACGGACACCTCCACGAGGCTGCGGCCCTGGCGGGTGCGCCGGCCGCGCACCTTGCGGATCTCGCCGAACACCGTGGCTTCCTCGCCCACGCTGAGGCTGGCGATGTCGGACTTCTTGGTGCGGTCGACGTAGCGGCGCGGGTAGTGCGTGAGCACGTCGAGCACGTTGTTGATGTGGATGCCGGCCAAGCGCTCACCGAGCGCGTCGCCCACGCCCTTCAAGTCGGTGACCGGCTTCCGGCTCAACTCCCGCAGCGTCAACGGCCCCGCAGCTGCGCTCACGTCCCGAAGGCTACGGCCCCCTCGCGACACAGCCCGCCCCGCGTGGGTGGTCCCGCGTTTGTCAGATATCGCTGACAAACGCGGGCCCACGGAAATGTCTGTCGCAACCTGCAGCGATCATCTCAAACAGCGCCGTCCTCCCCCGGCCGACTCGAGAGGAGGACCGTTGCCAGATCTCGCCCGACTTGCGCGCATCACCCGCCGGTCGTCACAACGCGGCCATTTCACCGTCGCCCAGGCCAGCCGCTGTGGAATCAACCGCCAGATGCTCTTCGACTGGGCGGGGCGCGGGATCCTCACGCGCACTGGACGAGGCGTATACCGCTTCGCCGCCGCCGGACCCACCACATGGAAAGACGACCTCGCCGGCTCTTTGCTCGCTACCGGTGGCACCGCGTCTGGGCGCTCAGCGGTCGCGCTCTACGGGCTCATCGGCCCGCCAGCGCGTTCGGAGGTGCTCGTTCATAGGAAGTCGCGGCACGCGATCAGCCCCCAGCACACCACCCGCACGTCACCGAAACGCGATTACACAGTCGTTGACGGCTTGCGTGCGCTCCATCCAGTACGGGCGATTCTTGATGCCGCCCATCGCATGCCGCGCAAACAGGCCGTCGACATGATTGAGCGCGCCATCGTGCGCGGACTCATCGACCCGTTGGAGCTCGAGCGGCGTGCGCGCGAGCTGCGCAATTCAAAGCGCCCAGGTTGCAGAGTGGTGCTGGGCATCCTCGCCGAGCTTCATCCAGAATTGGAGCGATCCCGCAACGAGTGGGAAGCGCTCGTCGTCCGACGTTGCCGCGAGCTCGGTCTCCCGGAGCCCGAACTCGAGTACGAGATCTGGATCGACGGCGAGCATTACTTCCTCGACGCCGCCTGGCCAGACCTGCTTGTCACGCTCGAGTTCGACGGCCGTGACCCCCACATGCGGCGGCATGTGCACGATCACGACAGCCGCCGGCGCAATGACCTGGCCGCGGCGGGTTGGACGCGGTTCGGAATCACTTCCACCGATGCTCGGCGCACCGACGCGAAGGTGTTTCGCCAAGTCGCACAGGCGCTGCGTGGTCCTGCGATTGTCAGGCATAGCTGACAAACGCGGGACCACGGGCGCCGGGCCGGCACCCTCGCTATTCGACGCCGACGAGGTAGGGGTAGAGGGGTTGGCCGCCTTCGTGGAACTCGACGTCGACGTGGGGGTGGGCGAGCTTCAGGTGTTCTTTGATGCGCTCGGAGTCGGCGGCGCGGGCTTCGGCGCCCACCACCACGGTCACGATCTCGCTGTCGTCGTCGACGAGTTCGTCGAGCAATGCAGCACAGGCCGCCGACGTCGTCGGCTTCGCCGCCACGATCCCACCGACACGCGCGATCGCGAGCCAGTCGCCCTGGCGGATATCACCGCACTCGGCCACAGAGTCGCGCACCGCCTGGGTCACCTCACCCGAGCGCACCCGGCCCAACGCCTCGGTGAACGCCGCGGTGTTCGGCCCAATCTCCTCGTCGGGGTCGTACGACACCAGCGCGGCCAAGGCTTCGATCACCGACGTGGTGGGCACCACCTCCACCTGCTTCGCCGTGAGCGAGTCGACCTGCTGGGCCACGGCGATGATGTTCTTGTTGTTCGGTAGCACGATCACCGCGTCGGCATTGCACGCCTCGACCGCCTCGAGGATCTGCGCGGTCGACGGGTTCATCGACTGACCGCCGGCCACCACTTCCTGCACACCGAGCGAGCACAACAAGCGGCGCACGCCCTCCCCCACTCCCACTGCGACAACTGCGGTCGTGACCGGCTCGTGCGCGCCCGCCAACCCCACGTCCTCGGCGCCGCCGTGGGCCTCGCGCACCCAATCGGCCTCTTCGGCCGCCGACTCGCCCGCGGCCACCTCGTCGAACAGGTCGGTCACGCGGATCTCGTGGGGCCGGCCGGCCTGGATCCCCGCTTCCACCGCGCTACCGATGTCGTTCGTGTGGATGTGGCAGTTGTAGATGCCGTCACCACCCACCACCACGATCGAATCGCCGATCGTGAGCCACGTGTCGCGGAACGGTCCAATGGTCGTGTCGTCGGCGTCGAGCAGGTACATCACCTCATAACGCAGGCCGGCAATGTCTTCACCTGCGAGATGCCGTTCCACCGCGGCAGGCGTGGTGGTGAGCACCGCGGGCTCGGGCAGCGGACGGCCGTCGATCACGTGCTGCAACGCGGCGAGAAAGAGGGTGAACCCCGACCCGCCCGAGTCGACCACGCCGGCCTGGCGCAACGCGGCGAGCAGTTCGGGCGTGCGTTCGACGGCCCGCTGCGCCGCGGCCGACGCCGCGTCGACGAGCGCGTCGAGCGACAGACCGCCGTTGTTGGCCGCCGACGCGGCCGCGGCTTCACACGCCTCGGCGGTCTCGCGCGCCACGGTGAGGATCGTTCCCTCGACCGGTCGCAGCACCGCGTCGTACGCGGCGTCGGCCCCGCGCCGGAATGCGGCCACGAGGTCGGACGGCCCGATCCACTCCAGCGGCTGGAACACCTCGGCGAAGCCGCGCAGGATCTGGCTCGTGATCACGCCCGAATTGCCGCGTGCCCCCATCAACGACCCGCGCGACAGCGCGTTGCACACCTCGGGCATCGCCTCGGCACTGCGCAACTCGTTGCAGACCGACTCGAGCGTGAGCGCCATGTTGGTGCCGGTGTCGCCGTCGGGCACGGGGTACACGTTGAGGCGGTTCAGTTCGTCCTGGTGGAGGCGCAGCGCGTCTCGGAACGTCTCGACGGCCCGGCGCAGATCGGCCGCACCCAGTCGTTGCAGGGGGCGGTCCGGCACGGGCATGCGCGGGTCACGATATCGGGGCTGGTACGCGCGACCCGGGGCACGCGAACCGGCGCTGCTACCGTGTTCCGGTTCCCCCAACTGCGAGGTGCTCGACGATGGCAGCGGTATGCGACGTGTGCGGCAAGAAGCCGCAGTTCGGCATGCGCCTCTCGCACTCGCACCGGCGCACCAAGCGGCGCTGGAACCCGAACGTGCAACGCGTGCGTGCGATGGTCGGTGGCACGTCGAAGCGGGTCAACGTGTGCACCTCGTGCCTCAAGGCCGGCCAGGTCACCAAGGTCTGAGCGCAGCGACCCGGCCGAGCGAGTGCGAACCACTTCGCTCGGACAGCGAGACCGGAGTGAGGGAAGGCCCACCGGCCCGTGAGCGCACCGAACAAGAGGTAGGACACAACGTGCAAGGCGTCGTCAAGCTGTTCGATCCGCTCACCGGCGAAGGCGTCGTGATGTGCGACACCGATCGCGGCGACCGGATCTTCGCGGCCAACGCGCTCGAGGGATCGCTGTTCCGCACTCTGCGCCAGGGCCAGCGGATCACGTTCGAGGTCGACGGTGACGGCCGCGCCACCACGGTGCGCCTCGGATCCGAACCCGACATGGGCATCGGCACCGCCGATATTTAGAGAGAGTTCTGGCGTTCGCTCGTTCGTGCGCGGCGACCAGAGCACCAACCCGCGAGCGCAGCGAGCCCCTCGTGTGCCGGGAGCTCGCCGCGACGGTGAATGAGCGGGACGGGCAAGCGGAGCGCCAGCGGAGCTGCCGGTACCGCGACTGAGCTGGAGCAGTAGTTACGCGAGGCGCTCGCTGAGCGCAGTGAGTTGCGCGCGGAGCTCGGCGGGTAGGCGGTCGGCGAACTTGGCGAAGTGCTGCTCGATGAGCGGCACCTCGTTGCGCCACGACTCTGTGTCGACGGCGCGCAGCTCGTCCATGGCACCGTCGCTCAGCGAGAGCCCAGCGGTGTCGATGGCGCCCGGCGCGGGCAGTCGACCGATCGCCGTGTCGACGGCAGCACCGCTCCCGCCGCAGCGATCGAACACCCACGCGAGCACGCGTGAGTTCTCGCCGTAGCCGGGCCACAGGAACTTGCCGTTGGCGTCCTTGCGGAACCAGTTGACGTAGAAGATGCGCGGCAGGTTCGCGGCGTCGGTGGCAGCACCGATCTTCAACCAGTGGGCGAAGTAGTCACCCATGTTGTAACCACAGAACGGCAGCATCGCGAACGGGTCGCGGCGCAGGTTGCCGACCGCGCCGGCTGCGGCGGCTGTGGTCTCGCTCGCCATCGTCGAGCCGAGGAACACGCCGTGATCCCAATCGAACGCCTCGGTCACGAGCGGCACCACCGAGGCGCGCCGGCCGCCGAACAGGAACGCCGAGATCGGCACCCCGGCCGGGTCCTGCCATTCGGGAGCCACGCACGGCACCTGCGAGAGCGGAGCGGTGAAGCGGGCATTCGGGTGCGCGGCGGGCACGTCCGATGCCGGCGTCCACTCGTTGCCCTTCCAGTCGGTGAGGTGCGCGGGCTTGTCGCTGGTGAGCCCCTCCCACCACACGTCGCGGTCGTCGGTGAGCGCCACGTTCGTGAACACGACGTTGCGGTCGAGCGCGGCGATCGCGTTCGGGTTCGTGTCCTGGCCGGTTCCCGGCGCCACGCCGAACATGCCGAACTCCGGGTTGATCGCGTAGAGACGGCCGTCTTCGCCGAACTTCATCCAGCAGATGTCGTCACCGATCGTCTCGGCCGTCCAACCCGGGATCGTGGGCACGAGCATCGCGAGGTTCGTCTTGCCGCAGGCGCTCGGGAACGCCGCGGCGATGAACTTCGACTCGCCCTTCGGGTTCGTGAGCTTGAGGATCAGCATGTGCTCGGCGAGCCAACCGTCGTCGCGCGCCATCGTGGACGCGATGCGCAACGCGAAGCACTTCTTGCCGAGCAGCGCGTTGCCGCCGTAACCCGATCCGTAGCTCCAGATCTCGCGCGTCTCGGGGAAGTGCACGATGTACTTGTTGTCGGGGTTGCACGGCCACGCAACGTCGGCCTCGCCGGGCGCGAGCGGCGCGCCGATCGAGTGCACGCACGGCACGAACTCGCCGTCGGTGCCGAGCACGTCGAGCGCGCCCTGGCCCATGCGCGTCATCGTGCGCATCGACGCGGCCACGTACGCAGAGTCGGTGAGCTCCACACCGATGTGCGCGATCGGCGAACCGAGCGGGCCCATCGAGAACGGCACCACGTAGAGCGTGCGACCTCGCATCGCGCCGCGGTACAGATCGAGCATGTCGGCGCGCATCTGGTCGGGCTCGCGCCAGTTGTTCGTGGGTCCGGCGTCGGCCTCGGCCTGCGAGCAGATGAACGTGCGGTCCTCGACGCGGGCGACGTCGCCCGGGTCGGAACGCGCGTAGAACGAGTTGGGGCGTTTCGCCGGGTCGAGCGGCGTGAACGTGCCAGCGTCGACCAGACGGCGGCACAGCTCGGCGTACTCCGCGTCGCTGCCGTCGCACCATTCGACGGCGTCGGGCTCGAGGATCGCCCGCCAGTGCTCGACCCACTCCAGCAGGCCGGCATGTGCCGTCGGCGCGTCGGTGCTCGTCATACCGGGATTTTACGGCTCTCTTGCATGGCCGAGTCGAAGCGAGCCGGCTCCTGGTGCTTGCCCGTCCCTATCCGCCACAGCCCGATCGCAGACCCTTGACGGTACGCTCGGCCTTGTGGCAGTGCAGGCGTACATCCTGATCCAGACCGAGGTGGGCAAGGCCTCGAGCGTCACCGAGGAGATCCGAGCGCTGAAGGGCGTGACCACGGCCGACGACGTCACCGGTCCGTACGACGTGATCGTGAAGGCCGAGGCACCCTCGGTCGACGACCTCGGCAAGATGGTGGTGTCGAAGATCCAGCTCGTTGAGGGCATCACCCGCACCCTCACCTGCCCCGTCGTGAATCTCTAAAGAGCCAGAACAAACCGCAGCATCTGGTTCCGGCGCGGCGACCGCCCGGCCGAGCAGCAGGAGCCGGCGTATGCGGTCGCTCGCCGCCGAGCGCAGCGAGGCTAAACGACTTGCAGGATGCCGCGGATTCCTACGCCCATGAGGAAGAGTCCGCCGAGGCCGTAGGCGAGTTCCATCCTGCCTTTGGCGCGCCACACGTAGCGGTACGAGTAGAGCAACCCCACGCTGATGAAGGCCACGTAGCCGTAGAAGTAGTGCAGGCCCGGCGCCTTGTAATCCTTGCTCGACACGAGGACCGCGCCCGTGATCACCTGCAGCATGAGCGCGAGCTCGGCGAAGATCACGCCCACCCACACCGGTCGGCCGCGAAAGCGCGGCCACTTCCATGCCGCGAGCGCGTACAGACCGCTCAAGGCGTTCAACACAATTGCGATGTAGCCCCAGTCACCGTGGAACCGCCGCAGAAGCGCCATGGGCAGTGATTAGAGCGCCTGGTCGTCGGCGCCGGCGAATGCAGTGTCGCCACCCCGCAACGCGGCCTTCAGGATCTTGCCCGCGGGGTTACGCGGCAGCGGCGCGTCGCGGAACTCGATGAACTTCGGCACCTTGAAGTCGGCGAGGTGCTGTGCGCAATGCGCGCGCAATGCGTCCTCGCTCACCGTCACGCCCGGGCGCAGGTGCACCACTGCCTTCACCTCTTCGCCGAGCACGGTGTCGGGCACGCCGATCACCGCGGCGTCGTCGACACCGTCGAACTCGTAGAGCACGTTCTCGATCTCGACGCAGTAGATGTTCTCGCCGGCGCGGATGATCATGTCCTTGGCGCGGTCGACGATGTACACGAAATCGTCGTCGTCCTGCTTGGCGATGTCGCCGGTGCGGAACCAGCCGTCCACGATCACTTCTGCGTTCACTTCGGGCCGGTTCCAATAACCCCGCAACATCATGGTGGGGCCCTTCAACCAGATCTCGCCGGTGTCACCGCGCGGCACCTCGCGAGCTTGGTCGTCGCGGATCTCGAGCTCGACGGTGGGCACCGGCCGGCCGCACGACGACGGGTGCGCGAAGTAGTCGTCGCCGCCGAGCGCGGTGGCGACCGACGCCGACTCGGTGAGTCCGTACGCAGTCGACAAGGTCTTGCGCAGATTCGGGAACGCTTGCTCGATGCGCTCGACCAACTCGGGCGCAGACGGCGCGCCGCCGTAGCTCGCCCGCTTCACCGAGCTGAGGTCGTACTTCGAGAAGTTCGGCGAGTCGATGATGCGCCACATGATCGTGGGTACGCCGCCGATGCTCGACACGCGCTCGTCCTGGATGATCTGCATCGCATTGTCAGGATCGAAACGACCCACAGGCATCAGCACGAGCTTCCCGCCGGTGGCGTAGTTGACGACCATCGTGGCGAGACACCCGGTCACGTGGAACAGCGGCACCACGAGCAACGACGCGTCTTGATCGGCGCGCTCGTCGCCGTTGCTGCCCGTGCGGTCGCGGTCGGTGACGCCCGCAATCATCTGTGCCAATCCGAGCGAGATGATGTTCGACAGGTTCGCGAGCACTTGTCGGTGCGTGAGCGTGGCGCCTTTCGGACGGCCGGTGGTGCCCGACGTGTAGAGGATCGCGAATACGTCGTCCTCTTCGATCGTGGTGTCGGGCATACCGGGATCGGTGCCGTCGCCGAGCAGCGTGTCGAATGCGAGCACGCCACGGTCGTCGGCTCCAGGCGCGTCGCCGGCGAGGTACACGTGCTCGACGGTCGGGAGGTTCGCCAGCACCGGCTTCAACACGTCGAGGCGTTTGCGGTCGGCGACCACCACCTTCGCCTCGCAGTCGTTCAGCGCGAACTCGAGCTCCTCGCCCTTCTGCCAGGCGTTGAGCGGCACGCAGGTGGCGCCGAGGATGGCGCAGGCCCAGAACACGAACAGCCATTCGGGTGTGTTGGCGCTCACGATGGCCACCCGGTCGCCCGGCCCCACGCCCGCACCGGCGAGCGAGTGCGCCACCGACCGGGAGAAACGGTCGTGATCGCCGTATGTGAAGCGGCGGTCGCCCTGCACGAGGAAGGTGACGTCGGTGCGGAGCCCGTTCTGCTCCATGAGCTCGCGCATGGAATGCATGCGGTTGCGGTACACCTGGGTGGGCACGCCGAGAACGTCGTCGACGACGATCTCCATGGCTCCACCCGGGCCCGTCAGCTGGGCAATTGTTTCCTGCAACGTCGGCACGGCACCTCCCGAACGGCGCACGCTACCCCCGGCGCTTTTCAGGCTTTGCGGCCCCAACGGGCACCACACCAGCGGCCCAGGAGCGACGGAGGAGCGACTGGTGTCGTGCGAGCGACCGCGAGCGTCCAGAGCCCCTGGGGGCGCGAGCCGCAGGCGAGCGGGGGTGGAGACGGGCGTGTCGTTGGCCACATGAAGCGCCCAGGTAACTCAAGGGGGCATGGCAGGGGTCCGATTGAACCGTCAGGACTACGAGGGACGAGCGAATGGCCACGACCCAGATCGACACCAGCCAGATCGGCATCGAAGGCGAGACCGTCGCTGCCCGCCAGCTGCGGGAGGAGGTCGAGCGCGGACTGCAGCAGCCGCTCGCCGAAGCAGTGCGCACGCTGCAGCGTCTGGCGCTCGCCCAGATCGGCCCCGATGCGCCGCTGCTCGACCCGCACCTGCTCGTGCGGGCGCGATCGCTCGCGCATGGTCTCCAGCAGGTTGTCGAGGAAATGGTGAGCGACGGCACTGCGAACGGCGTGATCGACAGTCGCGAGCCGCAGGAGACGATCCTCGTACGCACCGCGATCGAGAACGCGGTGGCCGCGCGCGCCGAGATGCTCGGCGGCCGCAACGTGGTCGTCCGCGGCGCCGACCGCACCGCGATCACCACGAGCCCGCCGCGCTTTCACGAGTTGCTGCTCGCGGTGCTCGACGCCGCGTCCGAGACGACCGGTGGCGACATGCGCCTCGTGCTCGCCCGTTCGCGCGGTGAGCTGCTGATGAACTTCGAACGGCTCGACGTGTCGGGTGTCGCGCTCGATCAGGTTCGACGCGTGGCGCGCACGCTCGGTGGCACGGCGGACCGCGCCCGCGGCGCAGGCACCCCCGGCGTCGCGATCTGGCTGCCGCAGCAGCGCAAGAGCGACGTAGAGGTGCTCTAACACCCCCGCTCGCCTGCGGCTCGCGCCCCGAGGGGCGTCTGGACGCTCGCTCCGCTCGCACGGCACCGATCGCTCCTGACCACGGGTCGCTCTCGCTCACGGCCATGGAGCTTCGCGGGCGGGCCTTCGCTTCGCTCCTTCGTCGCTCTCGGCCCGCTGGTGTTATTCCTCGGGTCGGCCTCGGAGGTATTGCTCGATCTCGCTGGCGAGCTCGTCGGCGCTGGGGATGCGTTGATCGAGTTGCTCGTCGATCTGGTCGACGATCGACAACACATCGGGACGTTCCGCGAGCCCTTCCTCGACCTTGTCGCGATAGGCCGCGGCGCGCACGTCGAGACCCGCGAGGTCGATTTCGAGGCGCCCGAGATCGATCAGTCGCGACGCGAGGCTGCGCACCGCGGGCGGTGACGGCGAGCCCGATACGTACTGCGGCACCTGCGCCCACAACGCCACCGAGCGCACACCAGCTTCACCGAGCGCGTGCTGCACGATTGTGTTGAGGCCGGTGGCACCGAGGTAGTCGTCGCGCAACGGCCCCACCTCCTGCGCGACCGAACGTCGCGTCGCCGACGCGAGCACCGGTACCGGGCGACGGTGCGTGGATACCGCGGGCATGCCACCGAGCGCGAATGCCTCGCGGACGCGCAGGTGGGTTGCGACGTCGACGATCCACTGCGCGAACGCAGGCCACCGGATCGATGGTTCGGGGCCGCGCATGCAGATCACGTCGCGCCCGAGCTGGCCCGACCAGAGCTCGACTTCGGGCCAAGCGATACGCCGCAGGTCGCCGTGCTCGAGCGCCACGGTGGGCCGCGTCTGCTGGAGGTCGAGCAGGTCGGTGAGGTCGATCGCGCCGAAGCGCCCGCCGCCGCTCTCCTCGATCTGCTCCACGAGCAGCTCGAGCGTGCCGAGGCCGGCGAGGCCCGCGTCGACCCAGCCCGTGAACGAGTACACGAGCACGGGATCGACGAGTTCGGGCCACTGCTCCACGTGCAACACGCCAACGAGGATACGTGTCGATGTATCGCACCGGGTCGGCGGCGACGCGAGCGCCCGTGTTGGCGGTCACATAGCTTCGGCGCCCATGGACGTCCGGATCTTCACCGAACCGCAGCAGGGCGCGTCGTACGACCAGCTCGTGGCGTTCGCCCGTCGCGGCGAAGAGCTCGGCTACGACGCCTTCTTCCGCTCCGACCACTTTCTCCGTATGGGCGATGCGAGTGGCCGGCCGGGTCCCACCGACGCCTGGCTCACACTGGGCGGTATCGCACGTGAGACCTCGCGCATCCGCCTCGGCACGCTGGTCACCTCGGCCACATTCCGACTGCCCGGGATGCTCGCGGTGCAGGTCGCCCAGGTCGACGCGATGAGCAACGGCCGCGTCGAGCTCGGGCTCGGTGCCGGCTGGTACGACGACGAGCACCGTGCCTACGGCGTGCCGTTCCCGACCGTCGGTGAGCGTTTCGAACGGCTCGACGAGCAGCTCGCGATCGTCACCGGCCTCTGGTCCACGCCCGACGGCGAGAAGTTCTCGTTCGCGGGCCGGCACTACGAGCTCGCCGACTCGCCCGCGCTCCCGAAGCCGGTGCAACAGCCGATCCCCGTCGTGATCGGCGGCTACGGCACGTCACGCACGCCGCGGCTCGCAGCGAAGTACGCGCACGAGTTCAACCTGCCGTTCCCGCCGCTCGACTACTTCGCCACCGCGTGCGACATCGTGCGCAGCGCGTGCGAGAAGATCGAACGCGATCCGCAGACGATGGTGTGGTCGGTGGCGCTCGTGGTGTGCTGCGGCGAGAACGAGGCCGAAATCGCCCGGCGTGCGGAACACATCGGGCGCGAGGTCGCCGAACTGCGCACGAACGGCGCCGCGGGCACACCCGACGAGGTAGCCGAGAAGGTTCGGGCCTACGCCGCCGCCGGCGCGCAACGCGTGTACCTCCAGTTCCTCGACGTGAACGACCACGACCACCTCGCCGTGGTCGCCGAGCACGTCGTCCCCCACCTCGCCGACCTTCCCGGGGCGAACTGATGGACGTGCAATTCGGCGTGCACACCGGCTTGCAGCACACGACGATCCCCGAACTGCAAGACCTCTGGCGTCGCATCGAGGCGCTCGGCTTCGACTGGATCTCGATCTGGGACCACTTCTACGCGGCCGACGCCACCGGCAACCCGCACTGCCTCGAGGCGGTCGCGTCGCACGCCGCGCTCGCAGCCACCACGAGTCGCGTGCGTTGCGGATCGCTCGTGTACTCGGTCGGTTACCGGCACCCCGCGGTGCTCGCGAACGCGATGGCCACGCTCGACCAGCTTTCGAACGGCCGGATCACGCTCGGCCTCGGCGGTGGCTGGTTGCGGAACGAGTACGACGTGTACGGGATCGAATACGGCACGCCCGGCGAGCGCTTGAAGAAGCTCGAAGAATCGATCCAGTGCGTGCGTGGCCTGCTCACAAAGGACACCACCGATTTCGACGGCCGCTACTTCACGCTGCGCGGCGCACAGTGCGAGCCGAAGCCGGTGCAGGCGCGGCTGCCGATCTGGATCGGTGGTGGCGGCGAGAAGGTCACGTTGCGTATCGCCGCGCAGTACGCCGACGGCTGGAACGTGCCGTTCATCCCGCCCGACCAGTGGGCGCACAAGGCAAAGGTGCTCGACGAGCACTGCGAACGCGTCGGGCGCGACCCCAACGAGATCGCCAAGACCGTGAACATCGGCATGGCGTTCACCGAAGAAGAGCTCACCCAGCAGTTCGGCCCGATGGCCGACTTCATCCGCCCGAGCGTGTTCGCCGGCAGCGTGCAACAGATGGTCGACCACGCCGCCGCGTTCTGCAGCGCCGGCGCGTCGACGCTCATCCTGGCGATGCGCGCGCCCTTCGACCGCGACGGTCTCGAACGCTTCGCCGCCGAAGTGATGCCGGCAATCAAGAAGGCCTGATTACCCCCGCTCGCCTGCGCTCGCCGATCAGGGCTCGTCCCACTCCACGTCGGCGAGCGGCGGTGGCGCGTCGGCTTCGCGCCGCGTCAGCGCTTCGTCGAACAGATCGAGCATTGCCCGCCACGACCGCTCGTCGGTGCGGCGGTCGTAGGCCAAGGCGTCGCTGCCGAGCGCGTCGACCTGCGGATTGGTGAAGCTGTGCTTGGCGCCGCCATAGAGATTCATGCGCCAATCGACCCCAGCCGCGCGCATCTCCTCCTCGAAGGCCCGGCGGTGGTCGAGTGGCACGATCGGGTCGTCGGCGCCGGCGCACATAAGCACCGCGCCACGGATGTTGGCCGAGTCGTCGCGACGATCCTGCAAACCGGGGTGGAAACCGACGACGGCCTTGATATCGGCGCCGGTGCGCGCCAGCTCCAACACCATCGAACCCCCGAAGCAATAGCCGACCGCGGCGATCCGGGAAGCGTCGGTGCGCGGCTGGCGCAACAGCACGTCCAAGCCTGCGGTGCCAACGCGCCGAGCGAACGGCGGATCGTTCGAGAAGCGCTGCAACCGTTCGCCGATCGCCGAACGATCCGCGAGCGGCCGTCCGTCGCCGTAGTAATCGAGCGTGAACGCCACGTAACCGAGCTCGGCATAGCGATCCGTGCGCGCCTTCTGGCGATCGTCGAGGCCGTTCCCCTCATGCGCGATCAAGACTCCGGGCCGCACTCCCTCACCGTCGGGCAACACCAGCCGCCCCACCATCCGCGCCCCATCAACCTCGTACTCGACGTCAGCTCGCTCCAATGCCATCAGCTCGACGCTATCGACGGGTCACGCCACATGCTCCACATGGTGGGGCCGTTGTCGGGAACATCGATGGTCCCGGTGATGCGAAAGCCGTGGTGTTCGTAGAGCGGCACGTTCTCGGCCTTCGTGCTCTCGAGGTAACAGCCGAGCTGGTCGCGGTCGGCAACATCGGTGATCACCTGAATGAGCGCGCTGGCGAGACCTTGGCGGCGGGCGGACGGATCGGTGCCGATGCCCTGGAGGTACCAGTGCGGCTCGGTCGGGTGCGCGGCATGCATCGCCTCGTGCGCGGTGGCGAGGCGCTGCATCACGTCGGTGCCGATCGCGGCGGCGAGCGCGCCGAGCTCACGCGCCGCGTCGGGCTTCGGCGGATCGTCGTGGTGACCGGGGGCCAACCAGAACGCGGCCGACGAACAGGTCGCGTCGGTGTAGGCGTCGCCGTTGGGCACATGCACCGCGCGGCCGAGCACCGTGAACATCTCCTGCAGGAGCGCCAAGCGCACACCGTCGTCGGGAATCGCCCACACCTGCAACGGATCGTCGACGAAGGCTCGGGCCTGCACCGCGCCGATGATGTCGACGTCGTCGAGCGTCATCCGACGAATGGCATGCACGGCGCGCACGATAGGAGGATGGCGCGATGCCCGGCGAGCTGCGGTTCGATCCGCTCACACGCGAATGGGTGAGCATCGTGGGCCACCGCCAGGCGCGCCCGAACCTCCCCGATTCGGGCTGCCCGTTCTGCGTGGGCGGCCTCGAGGCACCCGACCCTTACGAGGTGCGCTGGTTCACGAACCGGTGGCCGGCGTTCGACGAAGGCGCACCCATCGATCTCGCCGCGGCCGAAGCGGCCGGCACGCGGATGCTCCCGGCCGTGGGCACCACCGAAGTGGTGCTGTACTCACCCGACCACGATGCCACGATCGGCACGCTGGCGGTACCGCAGGTGCGGAAAGTGGTCGACCTGTGGGCCGACCGCACCACCGCGCTCTATCAGCGCGACGACGTGGAGTACGTGCTGGTGTTCGAGAACCGCGGCGCCGAAGTGGGGGCCACGATCTCGCACCCGCACGGGCAGATCTACGCCTTCGCCTTCGTGCCGCCCGTGCCTCGCCGTGAGGCCGAAGTGGCACGCGCGCAGGGAACGTGCACGGTGTGCGCCGAACTCGAGCGCGAGCTCGCCGACGGCGCGCGCATCGTGTTCGAGTCGGATACATGGGTGGCGTACGTGCCGTTCGCGTCGGCGTACTCGTACGGTGTGCGCATCGTGGCGCGCCAGCATGTGGCGTCATTTCCGGCGCTCGACGGCGCGGGGCGCGACGGGCTCGCCTCGGCGCTCCACGACGTGCTCGGGCGCTACGACCGCCTGTGGCACGACGACGACGGCCACGCCGCCGCGCCGTTCCCCTACTTGCTGTGGTTCCATCAGGCCGCCAAGCACGACGCCGAGCACGACGGGGTGGCCGCGCATCTCCACGCCCACACGGCGCCACCATTGCGCGCACCCGGCGTGATGCGGTTCGTGGCGAGCGGTGAGGTGGGTGGGGGCACGTTGTCGAATCCCGTCGTGCCCGAGGACGCGGCTGCGACCTTGCGCGCGGTGTGACGCCGTGACCTCGATCGCGCGCGCGCCCGGCCGCGTCAACCTGATCGGCGGCCACGTCGACTATCACGAAGGACCGATCGTCGCCACGGCGATGGAGCTCGGCGTCGAGTGCCGCTTCGACCGGCGCGACGACACGCGAGTGGTGGTGCGATCCGACTCGTTCGCGGGCACCGTCGACATCGCCGCCGATGGGCGCGACGACGCAGCATCGGTGGAACCGCGCTGGGGCCGGCTCGTCGCCGCGGTCACGGCGGAGCTGGCGCGCCTCGGTCGCGCACCGGTGGGCATCGACGCGACGGTCACGTCCACCCTGCCGGCAGGCTGCGGCCTGTCGTCGAGCGCGGCGTTCGAGGTGGCAATCGCCCTCGCGCTCGTGGCCGCGGCCGGTGAAGACGCCGAGCCGCTCGCACTCGCGCGTGCGTGCCAGGCCGCCGAGCTCGCGGCCACTGGTGTGCCGTGCGGCATCCAGGACCAAGTGGCGTCGATTGCCGGCACGCGCGGGCACGCGGTGCTGCTCGACTGCCGCGATCTTTCGATTGCGTCGCTGCCGATCCCGCACGACACCGCCGTGGTCGTCGTCGACTCGGGTGTCGCCCGCACGCTCGAAGGCAGCCCCTGGGTCGCGCGCCGGGCCGAGTCGTTCGCCGACGCCGAGCGACTGGGCCTGCGCGTGCTGCGCGACGCCACCGTCGAGCAAGTCGCCGACCGGCCGCGTGCCCGTCACGTCGTCGAAGAGATCCAACGAGTGTGGCACTTCGCCGACGTGCTCCGTGCCGGCGACATGCGCACCGCGGGCGCGCTGATGCTCGCGTCGCACGCGTCGTCACGTGACCTGTTCGAGAGCTCAGTGCCCGAGCTCGACCGGCTCGTGGAGCTCTTCGTGGAAGCGGGCGCGTTCGGCGCTCGCCTCACCGGCGGCGGGTTCGGCGGCTGCGTGGTGGCACTGGCGCCGGCAGCCGACGCGGCCGAGCTCGCAGCAACGGTCGTGGCGCGCTACGAGCGGGCGACGGGCCGAGTGTCGCGTGCGTTCGTGAGCGAGCCCGCCGACGGCGCCCACGTCTCCCCCGCCCCCTGACGCGCCGTGGTCCCACAAACAGTCGACTTGTCAACTGTTTGTGGGACCACGAGCGGGTCTGGAGCGGGATCGGATCAGACGAAGCCGCGGAAACCTTGCTGCTGGCGCGGCTTGAACGCGCCGCGCAACTCGCTCTCGGCGAACGCGGCCGGGGGCATGCCGTTCGCGGCGTAGTGGTAGAGCGCGGTCTGGAACACACCTGTGAGCGCAGCGGTGACGGCGAGCACGACGGCGCCGTAGATCACGGCGATGCCCACGAGGGGAACGGCAACGAACAGCGTGCCGCTCGCGACACCCAGGAAGCCGACGAGTAGCGCCGGGATCAGGGCCACGAAACCGACGATGAAGATGCCCGCGTTGGCGATCACCTGCTCGCCCCACGTTCCCTTGAACAGCTTCGCCGAACGCTTGAGCGCGTCGCGCACGCCGATGCCCTCGAGCACGAGGATCGGCAGCACGAGGAAGGTGACGAGCGACCAGGCGATGCCGGCGATCATGCCGCCGATGCGACCGATGATGCCGCCGCGCTCCTCGATCATGCGCAGGATCACCGACACGATCGCGGACACGATCGCCCACGGCAGGATGCGGTGTGCGCGCGACCGGGCGCCGGCGATCGCAGTACCGATCGTGGGCTTGCCGCCGCGCATGAGCTCGTCGGCCGCGAACACGAGCGCGGCGTTGAAGAAGATGGTGATGTACGCCAGTACGAAGTAGCCGAGGACGCCGACCGCGATTGCGAGCGGCTGGAACGAGCCGCCGCTCATGTTCGACAGCGCAATCACCGGAAGTGCGAACGTCGCGATCGCCACCAGCGTGGCGATCGTGGAGATCACGGGCAACCAGATCAGTTGCTTGTCGGATCGCAGCAACGACCACGACGACTTGGCGAGATCCAGAGAGTTGCGGAAACGACCACCCATGTGCGATTCGACTCCTTCGTCAGAATGATCGTAACGGTGCACCGTCACCCTGAATTCCACTAGGAAAGGGATCGTGACCGAGAACGGATCCGAAGAGACCTTTCAGGGTGTGATCGGCCCCACATGGCGCGAATCGACGCCGTGGTGGCCACCGGAGCCGGCGCCGCCCGACGGCGCGCCGAACGTGCTGCTCATCGTGCTCGACGACGTCGGCTACGGCCAGATCGGCTGCTTCGGGTCGCCGATCTCCACGCCCAACATCGACCGGCTCGCCGCCGAGGGTGTGCGGCTGGCGAACTTCCACACCACCGCGCTGTGCTCGCCCAGCCGCTCGTGCCTGCTCACCGGACGCAACCATCACCGCAACGCCATGGCGCGCGTCGCCGATCTCGCGGTCGGCTTTCCCGGCTACTACGGACGGATCCCGCGCCGCAACGGCTTCCTCTCGGAGATCCTCAACGAGCACGGGTACGCGTCGTACGCGGTCGGCAAGTGGCATCTCACGCCCGAAGACGAGACGCACATGGCCGCGCCCCGCGACACGTGGCCGGTCAGTCGCGGGTTCCAACGTTGGTACGGCTTCCACGGCGGTGAGACGCATCAGTTCGTGCCGTCGCTGTATCACGACAACCATTCGGTGGCGCCGCCGCGCACAATCGAGGACGGCTACCACCTCTCGGCCGACATCGCCGACCGCGCGATCGAGTACCTCGCCGATCTCCGCGCCGTCGACAACGAGCAGCGCTTCTTCTTGTATCTCGCCACGGGCGCATGCCATTCGCCGCATCACGCGCCGCAGGAGTGGCTCGACCGTTACCGCGGCCAGTTCGACGACGGTTGGGACGCGTACCGCGAGCGCGTGTTCGCGCGTCAGATCGCCGAGGGCATCCTGCCGGCTGGCACCGAGCTCACGCCGCGACCGCCCTGGGTGCCAGCGTTCGACGAACTGCATCCCGACGACCAACGCGTCGCGTCGCGCTTCATGGAATGTTTCGGCGCGTATCTCTCGTATACCGACGCACAGCTCGGCCGCGTCATCGCGTTCCTCGCAGAGACCGGCGACCTCGACGACACGCTGATCATGCTCGTGTCCGACAACGGCGCGAGTAGCGAGGGCGGCGCGCGCGGCTCGATCAACGATGTGCGGTTGTGGAACGGCCTGCCCGCGGGCCGCAAGGAACTGCGCGAGCGCATCGGCGAGCTCGGTGGGCCGAACGCGCACAACAACTACCCGTGGGGTTGGACCATGGCGGGCAACACGCCGTTCCAGCGTTGGAAGCGCGAGGTGCACGAAGGGGGCGTGGCCGACCCGTGCATCGTGCGGCTCCCGGCTCGAATCCGCGCGGGTGCGGGCTCGGTTCGCCACCAGTTCGCCCACGCGATCGACGTGGTTCCCACCGTGCTCGACATCATCGGAGTAGAGGCTCCGTCCACGATTCGCGACGTGCCGCAGACCGCGCTCGACGGCGTGAGCTTCGCCTACGCGCTTGGTGACGACGCGGCCGGCGCACCGGAGCATCACACCACGCAGTACTTCGAAATGCTCGGCTGCCGCGCGATCTACCACGACGGGTGGAAGGCGGTGACGTTCAAACCGCCGGGGCGCATCTACGACGACGGCATCGATCCCGACGCGCCGTTCGACGACGACCGCTGGGAGCTCTACGACAAGCGCCACGACTTCTCCGAGTGCCACGACCTCGCGGCCGAGGAGTCGGAACGCCTCGACGAGATGGTCGCGTTGTGGTGGGACGAGGCGCGCAAGAACGACGTGTTGCCGCTCGACAACCGACCGCTCGCCGCGCTCGAGAACCCGAGGCCGCGCCGGGCTGCGGCACGCCATCGCTACGTGCACTATCCCAACACCGCGCCGGTGCCCGAGACGGTGGCCGTGAACGTGCGCAACCGGAACCACACGATCACTGCGTCGGTCACGGTCGCTGACGGGGCGCCGCCCGAAGGCGTGCTCCTCGCGATGGGTTCCGCGCTCGGCGGGTTTGCGCTCTATCTGCGCGAGGGGCGCCTGTGTTACGTGCACAATCTCGTCGGTCGCGACCGCGACCGCGCGGTGTCGTCGGTGGTCGTCGGCCCGGGCGAGCACGAGCTCGCATGCGAGTACACACCTCGGCCCGACCTCTCGGGTTCCGTACGTCTCATGGTGGACAGCGCAGAGGTAGGAGCCTGCGAGGTTGCGATGTTCACTCCCGCGCGATTCTCGATCACCGGCGGCGGGCTGATGTGCGGCTACGAGCGCGGGCCTGCAGTGGGCGACGACTACCAGGCGCCGTTCCCGTGCACCGCGACGATCCACCGCGTGGTGGTCGAGGTCGACGGGCTCGAGCACCGCGACCTCGAGTCGGAGCTCGAAGGCATCATGAGCGAGCAGTGAGCGAGCAATGAGCGAGTCGGCCCCCGGAGGCGCGAGCCGCAGGCGAGCGGGGGTGGTCACAGCTCCCGCACGCGTGAATCTCATCGGCGACCACACCGACTACCAGGACGGCCTGTGCGTGCCGATGGCGATTGATCGCGGCGTCGAGGTCGAGTGGACGCAGCGTGACGACCGCAGGATCACGGTGCAGTCCGACGCGGTGTCCGGCATCGTGACCGTCGACCTCGACGGCGCGTCACCGCCAGCCCGTACCGACGACTCGCCGGCTTGGGGCGCGTCGGTAACAGCAATCGTGCGCGCGCTGCGCGAGCGCGGGCACGACGCCGGCGCCATCGACGCGCAGGTTCGCTCGACCGTGCCGCTCGGGAGCGGCCTGGCGTCGAGCGCGGCGTTCGGTGTGGCGTGCGCGCTGGCCCTCTCCGACGCGGCGGGCGCGCCGCTCGCCGGCACCGAACTGGCCCTCGTGGCGCAACAAGCAGAGCATCTCGGCGGCGTTCCGTGCGGCGTGATGGACCAGATGGCGAGCGTGCACGGGCGACTCGGTCACGCGCTCCTGCTCGACTGCCGCTCACTCACCGTCGAGCCGATCCCGATCCCACGCGACGTCGCGGTGATCGTCGTGCACAGCGGCCTGCCCCGGCGTCTCGCCGACAGCGAGTACGCGCGGCGGCGCGAGGCGTGCGCCGCAGCAGCCGCGCGGCTTCACATCGCGGCGCTGCGCGACGCGAGTGCGCTCGACGTGGCCGACGATCCCTTCGCGCGTCATGTGGTGTCCGAGAACGCAAGAGTCGTCGAATTCGCGCGGGCGTTGCGTGGCGACGACCGCACCGAGCTCGGCGCGCTGATGAACGCGAGCCACGCGTCGCTGCGCGACGACTTCGCAGTGTCCACACCCGAACTCGACGCGCTCGTCGGCGCGCTGCTCGACGCGGGCGCGCTCGGGGCCCGCCTCACCGGCGCGGGCTTCGGTGGTTCAGTAGTCGCGCTCGCACCGCACGGACGCGCCGCGGCAATCGCGAGCAATGCGGCCGAGCGTTATCGTGCCGCCACCAGCCTCACACCCACCGCCTTCGTCACCACGGCGGTCGACGGCGCAACCAAGCAGTGAGACCAGCCGAGCGACGACAAGCCAGCGACATGCGGCAGCGAAGCCGGAGCGAGGGAAGGCCCACCGGCCCATGAGCGAAGCGAATAAGAGGTAAGAGATGCCCACCCTGTTCACCCGCATCATCGGCGGCGAGCTGCCCGGACGCTTCGTGTGGCGCGACCCCGACGTCGTGGCCTTCCTCACGATCGAACCGTTCGCACCCGGGCACACACTGGTGGTGCCGCGTGCCGAGGTCGACCACTGGATCGACATGCCGTCGGAGCTCAACACCAAGGTGTTCGAGACGGCGCGCCTGATCGGTCAGGCCGTGCAGCGCGCGTTCAAGCCCCGGCGAGTCGGTCTGCTGATCGCAGGCGAAGAAGTGCCGCACGCGCACGTGCATGTGATCGGGTTCGAGAACGTCGGCCAGTTGAGCTTCGCGGCGGTCGACCGCAACGTAAATGCGGAAACGTTCGATGCCAACGCCGAGAAGATCCGGGCCGAGCTCCGCGCGATGGGCCGGCCCGAGGTCACATCCGCTTGAGCAGCTCTGATTTCTTGGCCTCGAACTCCTGTGCGGTGATCACACCCTGATCGCGGAGCTTCGCGAGTTGCTCGATCTGCTCGGGCACTGATGCGTTGGGCGGTGCCGCGGTTGCCACCGCCGGCGTCGCACCCGAGGACGACCACGACGCGCGCTTGCGCTCGTCGTCCTCCATCATCTTGTAGATCTCCTGCTGCACGCCGTCGGGATGGCGAATGTTGTCGAACAGCGTCTGGCCGTCCTTGCCCGCCGATTCGATCTCGAGGTTGCCGGTGCCGATCATGCGCTCGAAGATGCCCTGATTGAAGTTGATGTTGTTGATGCGCGCGAGCGGGATCTCCACGCCGTGCTTGGCCAGCACACCGGTGCGGAACACGACGCGCCGGTTCGTGAGCACGAAATGCGTGAACCGCCAGTTGAGGTACTTGATCACCACCCATCCTGCAAACACCACGAAGCCCAAGTACCAGACGTAGAGCGAGTACTTGGCCGCGGTGTTGCTGTGATAGGCGAGCAGCACGATCAGCAGGATGAAGAGCGGCAAGCCCGTGAGGATCTGCTTGCCGAAGAACCACCAGTGCGGCTGGAGGTCGAGCGAGAGCTCCTCGCCGTCCTGCAACAACCGCGTCGGGTACGCCACGGGGCGGGATCGTAGCGACGGTCAGTCGAGATCGCAGCCCTTGGCGATGAGGAATCCCGTGGCCCGTTCGGCGAGCGGGTAACGGGCTACGAGCGCCTGGAACGCCCGGCCGTGATCGGCATGCACGAGGTGCGCGAGCTCGTGCACGAGCACGTAGTCGAGGACCCACGACGGATAACCGGCGAGGCGGTTCGACAGGCGGATGGAGCCGTCGCAGGGTGTGCACGAACCCCAGCGATGGTGCTGGCGGTCGGACCACACCACCGAGCGCGGCACCGGAAGACCGAGCCGGCGGGCGAGGCGCCGGGCGCGCTTGGGGAGGTCGATCCGTTCGCCATCGAGGCGGCGTTCCATGCGTGCCCGCAACTCGAGCGCGATCTCCATCGCCGCGGCCTGACCGATTCGCGGTGGGTACGTGACCACCAACGTGTCGCCCTGCAGCACACCCTCCACGTTGCGACGACGTTTCGTCCCCTTTCGCAGCTCGATCGCGAGCGCCGTCGAAATTTTTTCTGACGCGTTCGCGGGCGTTCGAGCGTCGTCGTTCGAGTCGATCGCGCCGTCGAGCGGAGTGGCGTCGGCGGCGAGACTCGCGCCGTCGTCCACAAGGTCGTGCACATCCACGGCGTCGACATGCACAGGTGTCGCGTCGTCGTGCACAGCGCGCGGCGCGTCGTGCACAGGGACGTCCACAGACGTGTCCACAGCGTCGTCGAACAGGTCGAGTTGCTCGCGCCGCGCGTCGCGCAGCGCATGCGTGGATCGCGTCATCGGGCGTCGACGCTATTCGCGATTTCGCGCTTGACGAGTGCAGTGCGCGCCTGTACGTTGCGTCTTGTCGGAACGCAAGATCGCTCGCAAGGGAGATCGGTGCAACCGGACTCGGCGGAGGCTCGCAAGGGCAGCCGACGGGGAGAGCACAGGCCGGCAACGGCAGGGCTCTCGAACCGCCGAACACGCAAGTGCGCGGCGGGCTCGGCGCCGTGAGGCAACCGAGCAAGGCGAGGCCCCGAGGAGATCGGACCCGGGAAACCGGAGAAGACTACTCGGGGCTTTGTCGCGTTCGGGCTGGCGCGTTCCGGCGCGTTCCCGCTGGTGGGCGAGGGTCGCCACATATGTCGCAACCCCTCGGTACGTTCGTCACGTGACCAACGGAGCCACATTGTTCGACGAGCGCGACACCATCACCGAACGCCGCGTTGCCGACGCAGCCTCGAGTGATCCCGACGCGCTGTTGCGCGGGCTCGACGAGAGTCAGCGCGCGGCCGTGATCCACGAGTCGGAGTTGCTCGCGGTGTCGGCTCCAGCCGGCTCGGGCAAGACGCGCACGCTCACGCGACGGATTGCGTGGCGCTGCGCCACTGGCCGAGCGTCGGCACCGCGCGTGCTTGCCGTCACCTTCACCCGCAAGGCCGCCGGCGAGCTTCGCTCGCGCCTCGCCGGCCCGCTCGGCTGCGGCGAAGTCACCGCGGGAACGTTCCACTCGATCGCGCTGGCACAGTTGCGGCGCCGGGCCAGCGACCGCGGCAAGCCGTTCCCTGGCATCGTCGACCGCAAGGCGCAGTTGCTCGTGCCGGTGCTCGGGCTCGGGAAGGGCCCGGCGGCCACGGTCGCACTTCGCGAGCTCGCCGCCGAGATCGAATGGGCCAAGGCACGCGCGCTCACCGCCGACGCGTACGCCGCCGCGGCCGAGAGTGCGCAACGTCCGCTCCCCCGCCCTGCGGCCGAGATCGCCGACATCTACGCGCGGTACGAGAAAGCAAAACGCGCCAAGCAGCTCATCGACCTCGACGACGTGCTGTGGTGGTGCGCCGACACCTTCGAGCAGGATGCCGACTTCGCCGCCGGGCAACGCTTCCGTTTCCGGCATCTCTACGTCGACGAGTTCCAGGACATCACCCCGGCGCAGCTGCGAGTGCTGCGCGGCTGGCTGGGAACGCGCCGCGATCTCACGGCAGTGGGCGACGACGCGCAGGCCATCTACGGCTTCGCGGGTGCGCAGCCCCATGCCCTCGATCGCTTCGAACGGCTCTTCCCGGGCGCGGCGCTGCTGCGGTTGTCCACGAACTACCGGTCGACACAGCCGATCGTCGTCGCCGCCGACACCGTGCTCGGCGGCGCCACCGCGCAACAGCGCCCCACGCCACGCGCGGCGCGTACCGACGGCGCATGGCCCACGGTGCGCGCCTACGACTACGAGCGCGGCGAGGCGCGGGGCGTCGCCACGGCGCTGCGCGCCGCGCACAATCAGGGCGTCGCATGGCGAGCGATGGCCGTGCTCTACCGCACCAACGCACAGTCCGCAGAGTTCGAAACCGTGCTCGACAATGCAGGCATCCCTTTTCGCGTACGAGGCTCGAGCCGCTTCCTCGAGCGCCCTGAGGTGCGCGCGGTGCTCGACGACCTCCGCAAGATCGATCGGTCGGGCCGCCGACCACTGCGCGACCAGATCGACGACATCGCCGCGCTCACGGCTGAGCTCAACGGCGAACAACGCGAGCACGTCGAAGCCGTCGTGCAGCTCGCACGCGAGTTCGTCGCCATGGACGGCGGCCAGGGCACGGTCGCCGGGTTCATGGCGTGGCTCAACACATCCACGCGTGGCGAAGGCCCGGTGAGCGGCGACGCGGTGGAGCTGAGCTCCTTCCACGCGGCCAAGGGTCTCGAATGGGATGTGGTGTTCGTAGTCGGCGTCGAGCAGGGGCTCGTGCCGATCAGCTACGCCCGCACCACCGAGGCGCGGTCCGAGGAGCAGCGGCTGCTGCACGTGGCGCTCTCGCGCGCGGCCACCGAGTTGCACGTGTCGTGGGCCCGCATGCGTGGTCGGCCGCGCAAGCCGTCGCCGTGGCTCGGCGACCTCGAAGAGTGCATCGCCACGCAGGGCGCGCCGAGCCGGCGTATGCAGGAACGCAACGATCCCAAGGCCAACGTCGCGCGCGCCAAGGCCACGCTCGCGGCGCACGCCAATGGTGCGCGTGCCGACGCCGCGGTGCTCGACGCACTGAAGACGTGGCGCCGCAACCTCGCACGCGCCCACGACATCCCGGCCTTCACGATCTTCAACGACGCCACACTGATCGAGATCGCCACCTTGCTGCCGAAGAACCGCACCTCGTTGCTCGACGTGCGCGGCGTCGGCCCCGCCAAGATCGAGCGCTACGCAAAGGAGGTGCTCGAGATCGTGGGGAGCGGAGGCGCGACGGCCTCATGATCGGATCGCACGCGTAGGGTCGGCATGTGCACCACTTCGACGACACCACCGAGGATCTCGCTCGTCGTGTCTTCGAATACACCGCGGAACGGCTGCACCTCGATCCGGTGCCGCTCGATCACGGTGTCTCGCCATCGCGCCTCGACGCCGACGCGCCGTCGCTGATCGACGAGCACGGTCATTCGCCGGCCGAGGTGATGGACCAGTTCGTGAACGTGCTGGCGCCGGCGGTGATCTCCAGCGACAGCCCGCGCTTCTTGTCGTTCATCCCGGCCGCGCCCACCAAGGCGTCACTGCTGTTCGACATGGTGGTGTCGTGCTCGTCGTTGTCGGGGATCTCGTGGCTCGAGGCCGCTGGTGCGGTGCACGCCGAGAACCAGGTGTTGCGGTTCCTGGCCGACCTCGCAGGGCTGCCCGAGGGCGCGGGCGGATGCTTCGTGTCTGGTGGTTCGGCGGCCAACCTGTCGGCGCTGGTGACGGCACGCGATACGGCGCGTCGTGCACGCGGCCGCGTCGGCGGCGCCGCGCCGGGGCGGCGCGGACGTATTGCGGCGAGCGAGCAGGCGCACTCGTCGGTGAAGAACACCGCGAACATCATCGACGCCGACATCCTCGCGGTTCCCACCGGAGCCGACGACCGGCTCACCGGCGGCGCGCTGCGTGCCGCGCTCGAGCGCGATCCCGATCCCGAGTCGGTGTTCGCGATCGTCGCTACGGGTGGCACCACGAACGCCGGCATCGTCGACGATCTGCGCGGCGTGGGCGATGTCGCTCGTGACCGCGGTATCTGGTTCCACGCCGACTGCGCATACGGCGGCGCCGCGCTGCTCGCGCCGAGTGTGCGGACACGCTTCGACGGCATCGAACTCGTCGACTCGTTCGTGGTCGATCCGCACAAGTTCCTGTTCGCGCCGTTCGACTCGGCCGCGCTCCTCTACCGCACGCCGGAACTCGCCCGCGCCGTGCATACGCAGGACGCGTCGTACCTCGACGTGATCCACGACCGCGAGGAATGGAACCCCACCGATTACGCCTACCACCTCACCCGTCGCGCCCGCGGCCTGCCGTTGTGGTGCTCGCTCGCAGTGCACGGTTGGGGCGCGTATCGAGACGCGATCGAGCAGGTGCTGGCGACCACACGTGCGGCGGCAGCCCGCATCGACGCCGCGCCGCACGTGGAGCTCGTGCGCGAGCCCGAGCTCACCGTGGTGCTGTTCCGGCGGCTCGGTTGGGACGACGCGCGTTACGAGCAATGGTCGGCACAATTGCTCGCCGACCAGATCGCGTTCGTCACACCGTCGAAATGGCGCGGCGCCACGGTCGCGCGCCTCGCGTTCCTGCACCCCGACACACCCATCGAGCTCGTCGACGAGATCCTCGCCTCGATGGAGTGACGGTCGCGCCGACCGGTGCTCCACCGGTTCAGCACGCGCCCCACAGGCCGCGGTGGGCGCGTTCGGCGTCGAGTTCGGCGGCGAGCATCGCCCGCGCGTGCACGCCGTTCGGCGGGATGATGAGCAGCCGGCCGTAGCCGAGGCGGAGCAGCACGTCGTCGAAGCGTTGCCCGTCGAGGTAGATGTACGCGAGCAGGCGCCCGTACTTGTCGCGCGTCACCTGATCGAGTTCGAGTCGGACCGTGCGGCCGACGAGTGCGTGCTGCGTGTAGCGCGATGCCTCGGGGCCGTAGCACTGCACCGGCGTGCCCGGCTTGTGCGTCTCGGGTGTGTCGACACCGAGGATGCGCACCTTGTCGCTGCGCCCGTTGGCGTAACGGACCACCACGGTGTCGCCGTCGACGTCGCGCGTCACTACCGCGTCGTAGTGCGCCGGCCCCGCCCGCAACGCGTCGCACCCCGCCAACGTGAACGCGCTGCACGCGACGAGGGCGAGCACGCAGCACGCGAACCCGGCCCGGCATCGCGCCCGGACCATCGACGAGCATCGTATGGACGCGGTGCGACACCGCCGGGAAAAGCACATCGGCCCTGGTCACAGCGTTGTCGCAACCCCATGTGATGGTGACGGAGTCCCCGACACAGAAGGTCTGTCTCATGACCGGCATCACCATCGCCCTTATCTTCGTGGCCACCCTGGCCGTGCTCGCTGCGGTCGCGCTGGGCGCCGTTCTCGCCCGCCGGCCGCAGCAGCCGGGTGCGCTCGCGGCCCGGCCCGACGACGCGCCGGGCACGCTCGGCGAAGCCCAGGTCGACACCGTCGACACGGTCGACACGGTCCAGGCGATCGTCGATGCAGCCGTCGACCAGATGCTCGACCGCCAGCTCAGCCTGCTCGCCGACGAGCGGGCGCAGGGCAACGCCGAGATGCGCCGGGCCGTCGAAGAGGTCGTCGGTCGCACCAAGACGATGTTCGAGGGCGAGCGCACCATCGGCACCACGGAGCTCGACGCCCGCAAGTCGATGATCGACCAGTCGCTCCAGGCGATCAACACGCGCATGGCGGAGTTCGAACGGACGGTGCACGACATCGACGGCCGCAGCGCGCAGCGCTTGGGCGCGCTCGCCACGAGTGTCGCGAGCCTCAACAACACCACCGAGCACCTGCGCGACGCGCTCGCCAACAGCCGCGTCCGTGGTCAGTGGGGTGAGCGCATGGCCGACGACGTGCTGCGCCTGGCCGGTTTCGTCGAAGGCATCAACTACCACCGCAACCGGCGCATCGAGGCGGGAACGATTCCCGACTACACGTTCCTGCTCCCGGGCGACCTCGTGATGCACATGGACGTGAAGTTCCCGCTCGAGAACTACGTGCACTGCCTCGACGCCGACAACGACCTCGAGCGCGAGCGGCACCGCCGGGCGTTCCTCACCGACGTGCGGGCACGCGTGAAGGAGCTCACGGGCCGCGGCTACCTGTCCGACCAGAACTCCACGGTCGACTGCCTACTGATGTTCGTGCCCAACGAGCAGGTACTCGGCTTCGTGCAGGAACACGACGACGCCCTGCTCGAGGAGGCACTGCGCAACCGCATCGTGATCTGTTCGCCGCTCACACTGTTCGCGGTGCTGCGGGTGGTGCGCCAGGCGGTCGACAACTTCCGGCTCGAGCGCACCGCCAACGAGATCCTGCAGCTGCTCGGTCAGTTCAGCGACCAGTGGGACAAGTTCGGCGAGAAGCTCGACAAGCTGTCCCGCTCGTTCGCCACGGCGCAGAAGGATCTCGACGAGGTGCG
Organism: Acidimicrobiia bacterium; assembly: GCA_036501845.1. Classification (GTDB taxonomy): domain Bacteria; phylum Actinomycetota; class Acidimicrobiia; order IMCC26256; family PALSA-610; genus JBBREP01. Next base: position 127,534 of record DASXZO010000040.1, read on the forward strand.
CACCACGCGCAGCCGCGCGTTGCAGCGCCCGCTCGACCGCATCGCCGCGCTGCGGGCGTCGGTCGACGAGCTCGAAGCGGGCGAGTCGCCGAGCAGCGGGTTACCCGGGCCCACCCTCGTGCTCGAAGCCTGACGCGCAAGCCGTTAAGTTCCGCCCAGCCGAGCGACTGCGCACCACGATCGTCAAGCAGCGACAGCGGAGCGAGGGAAGGCCCACCGGCCCGTGAGCGAAGCGAACAGGAGGTAAGGCATGCGGGACGGACCTCTGATCGCGGTGCTGGGGGGCGGGCAGCTGGGGCGCATGCTCGGGCTCGCGGGCATACCGATGCACCTGCGGTTCCGCTTCCTCGATCCCTCCCCTGACGCGTGCGCGGCGGCCGTCGGCGAGCTGGTGGTGGGCGCGCTCGACGACCTCGACGCGGTCGACGCCACGATCAAAGGAGCCGACGCCGTCACCTACGAATGGGAGGGCGTGCCGGCGGCCACGATCGAGCATGTGGTGGCGCAGGGCGGCCGGGTTGCGCCGAACGCCCGGGCCCTCGCCGCGAGCCAGGACCGGCTGCACGAGAAGGAACTGTTCCGGTCGCTGGGCATCGCCACCGCGCCCTACGCCACCGTCGACAGCCGCGACGACCTCGAGCGGGCGGTCGCAACGGTGGGTGTGCCGGCAATCTTGAAGACCCGGCGGGGCGGCTACGACGGCAAAGGCCAGGTGCGCCTCGCAGGTGCAGGCGACATCGAGCGGGCGTGGGCCGAGCTCGGTGGCGTGCCGCTGCTCCTCGAAGGATTCGTACCGTTCCAACGAGAGCTGTCGGTGCTGGCGTGCCGGGCGCGCGACGGCAGCACCGCGTGCTGGCCGCTGGTCGAGAACACGCACCGCAGCGGCATCCTCGCCCGCACGCTGGCGCCGGCACCGTCGCTGGCGCCGGCGGTGCAGCAGGCGGGTGAGGCGCTCGTGCGCGCGCTGCTCGACTCGCTCGATTACGTGGGCGTCGTGTGCATCGAGCTGTTCGACGTCGACGGCGAGCTCGTGGCCAACGAGTTCGCACCGCGGGTGCACAACTCGGGCCACTACACGATCGAGGGCGCGCAGACGAGCCAGTTCGAAAATCACCTGCGCGCGCTGCTCGATCTGCCGTTGGGTTCCACTGCGCCGCGCGGGCCGAGCGCGATGTTGAACTGCGTCGGTGCGCTCCCCGACCGTGCGGCAGTGCTGGCGGTGCCGGGCGCGCACCTGCACGACTACGCCAAGGAGCCGCGTGCCGGGCGCAAGGTCGGCCACGTCACCGTCACGGCCGAGTCAGTCGAAGCGCGCGACAACGCCGTCGCCCACCTCACCCCCCACATCCCGTTCGTGGTGCAGTAGCCCCGTTCCTTCGGGCTTTTTGCACCCAGAACGTGGTTGGTCAGGCGATCGCACCCGACTGTTTCAGCTTGTCGACAGCGGCGTCGTCGAAGCCCCAGTCGCGCATGATCTCGTCGGTCTGTTCACCTGGCCACGGCGAGGGCCGGTCGATGCTTCCGGGCGTGCGCGAGAAGCGCGGCGCGGGTGCGGGTTGAGCGATGCCGTCGAGCTCGACGATCGTGCCGCGGGCGCGCATGTGCTCGTCCTGCGCGGCCTCGCTCAGCGTGAGCACCGGTGCGTAGCAAGCGTCGGTGCCGCGCAGGATCGCGTCCCACTCGTCGCGCGTCTTGGTCTTGAACACCTCGGTGAACTTCACGCGCCACGCGTCCCAGCCCGAGCGGTCCATCTGCGGCGGCAGGCCTGTGTCGGCGAGCCCGGTGCGCTGCAACATCTCCGCATAGAACTGGGGCTCGAGCGAGCCGAGCGCGATGAACTTGCCGTCGGCGGTCTCATACGTGTCGTAGAACGGCGCGCCGGTGTCGAGGAAGTTCGTGCCCACGTGGTCTTCGTCGAACGCTCCGAGGGCACGGAAGCCCCACGTCATGGCGTTGAGGATCGCGGTGCCGTCGACCATGGCCACATCGACCACCTGGCCCTTGCCCGACTGGCGGGCCTCGAGGATGCCGCACACGATGCCGAGCACCATGAACATGCCGCCGCCACCGAAGTCGCCGACGAGGTTCATCGGCGGCGTCGGCTTGCCGCCGGCCCGACCGAAGTGCGCGAGCGCGCCGGCGAGCGCGATGTAATTGATGTCGTGGCCCGCGGCCTGGGCCATCGGACCGTCTTGGCCCCAACCTGTCATGCGCGCGTACACGAGCCTCGGGTTGCGAGCGAGGCACACGTCGGGGCCGATGCCGAGCCGATCGGTGACGCCCGGGCGGAAACCTTCGAACAGCGCGTCGGCCTTCTCGACGAGCTGCAGCACCGTCTCGACACCTTCGGGGTTCTTGAGGTCGACGCCCACCGAGCGCCGGCCGCGGTAGAGCGCATCGACGTTCTTGCGGCCGAAATTGTTCGGGTCCACCTGCTGCGCCCGGTCGACCCGCACCACATCGGCACCGAGGTCCGACAGCACCATGCCCGCGAACGGGCCCGGCCCGATCCCCGCGATCTCGACGATCTTCACACCTGACAACGGCCCGCTCACGCGTGCCCCTCCTTGGTCGGACGACAGCGGCGCACGCTACGGCGAGTCAGAAGTTGAGCGGTAAACCGCCGCGTGGATAGTCGAAGCTGATGAGCCGGCCGGTTGCCGAACAGGTGACGAACGCGGTCTTCAGGTCGGGCCCGCCGAAGCACACGTTCGTGGTCATCAGGTCGCCGGTCATCCACTGTTCGAGCAGCGTGCCGTCGGGCGCGATCACCGACACGGCGCCGGTCACGAGCGTGGCGACCACCACGTTGCCGTCGGCGTCCATCCCGAGCGAGTCGAGCAACTGCATCCCTTCGAAGCCGTGGAGCAACCCTCCGCCGGGGCCGGGCACGATCGCCGACGTGTCGAGCTGGCCCGGCGCGGTCACGTCCCACACCCGCACCCGGCCGGTGTGGGTCTCGGCAACGTAAAGGCGCGAACTGTCGGGCGCGAGGCCGATGCCGTTCGGCGCGTCGAGTGGGAACAGCACCTCGCGGATCGACGAGCCGTCGGGCTGCGCGTAGTACACGCCACCGAGATGGTGCACACGCCCGTCGTGGCGCCCGTGGTCGGTGAACCACATGCCGCCTTCACGGTCGAACACGATGTCGTTCGGTCCGATCAGCGGATTGCCGTCGCACTCGCGGTAGAGGACGCGCACCTCGCCAGTGGCGAGATCGACGCGCTCGATGCGGCCGCCCGAGTGGTGCGCGGGCAGGTTCATGCCTGTAATGCGCATCGGCCCGATCTCCACCCAGTCCCAACCACCTGAGTTGCACACGTAGAGCGCGCCGTCGGGCCCGATCGCCTGGCCGTTCGGGCTGCCCCCGTTGTCGGACACCTTCGACTTGGTGCCGTCGGGCGCCACCCGAGTGACGCATTCGCCGCCCAGCTCCACGACGAGCACGGAACCGTCGTCGCACCACACCGGCCCTTCTGGGAAGAACAGGCCGTCGGTGACGTCGTTGGTGCTGGGCGTGATCGTCTGCATGCCCTGCAGGCCAGCACGTACCCTTCGGCATGGTCAAGATCAGGCTGGAACCGAACGACGAGTACATGCACCCGCTGGAGACGGCGTCGAACTTCAACGAAAGCATGTACTTCAACGCCTACGACCCGGAACGCAAGGTCGGCGGCTTCCTTCGCCTCGGCAACCGCGCCAACGAGGGCTACGCGGAGCTCACCACTTGCCTCTACCTGCCCGACGGGCGCGTCGCGTTCGTGTTCAAGCGACCAGAGATCACGAACAACGACGCCTTCGACGCGGGCGGCACGCGCTTCGAGGTGATCACGCCGTTCGAAGAGTTGCGCACCAGCTACCGCGGCAAGATCTGCATGCTCGACGAGCCACTCCAGATGGCCGACCCGCGCAAGGCGTTCACCGAGAATCCTTGGGCCGAGTGCGAGGTCGAGTTCACACACCGCGGCGTGTCGCCGATGTTCGGCGGCGAGCCCGTACAGGACGACGGTTCGCCCCTGACCGAAGACCACTCCGGCGGGTTCGCGCGCGGCCACTACGAACAGCACATGGCCGTGCAGGGCACGATCCGCGTCGGCGACGACGAATGGGTGCTCGAGGGCAACGGCCTGCGCGACCATTCGTGGGGCCCGCGCTACTGGCAGGCGCCTTGGTATTACCGCTGGCTCACCGCCAACTTCGGCGACGACTTCGGCTTCGTGGTGTCGGTGATCACGTCACGCGACGGCAAGAACCGCATGGGCGGGATGATCCTGCGCAACGGCGAGTACGAACTCATCGAGCACGCCGAGATCAGCACCGACTGGACCGGCGCCGACTGCTATCACGAGTCGCTGCGCGCCACTGCGCGCACCGCCAAGGGTGAGTACGAGATCTCGGGCTCGGTGATCCAGTTGATCCCGCTCCGCAACCGCCGCACCGCGCCCGACGGCGAGCAACTCGTGACTCGCATCAGCGAAGGCATGACCGAGTGGCACTGTGATGCGGTCGACCGACCGGGCTACGGGCTCTCGGAGTACCTCGATCAGATCATCGACGGGCGGCCGGTGGGCGCGGGCTGATTGCCGACGCTGTCGCGGGCCACGGCGCGCAACACGAGCGCGTACGCGAGCGCGATACCGAGCGGCACGGCCACGATCACGAGCACGCGCAACCCACGCCACAGGTCGGCGCGAATCCAGTCCTCGGCTTGGAACAGGCCAAGCACGAGCACGCACTGAAGCGTGACCACTCGCCACAAACGATCGTCGGCGATCAACGCCACGAGCGGCAACGCCCACAAGAGGTGCCACGGCATCACCCAGCTCCCGAACACGAGGTAGCTGGTGAGGCCGATCATTACGGCCCATTCGATGCCGATCGCACCGCGCGCGATCGCGGGTCGCAGCCATGCGATCGCGGCGACGACCGCGATCGCGGCGACGAACGGCGCGGCCCGTGAGAGTCCGTAGTTTTCGGGGCCCCACACCGCGCCGTGCACGAGCAGCGAAGGATGCAACGCCGAGCGCACCGTCTGCCAGATCGAGAGGAAGCTCGTCTCCGAGCCCGCGCCGCGCAGCGCGCTGATCGAGCCCGGCGCCAATGCCATCGCGATCGCGGTGAGCCCGCCGGCGATGCTGCCGAGCCATACCGCGTCACGGCGACGACCGGCGGCGAACAACCACAGCACCGCGCCGAACGCGCCGAGCAGAGCGGTCGCCTTCACGAGCGCGGCCACCGCGAAGATCACACCGGCCACCGACAGGCGCGCGGTCGACATCGTGGTGTCGGGCGTCGTCATGCCGTCGAGCAGCACCAGCACGGCACCCAGCGAGCACAGCGCCACCAGCCCGTCGTTGTGGCCGCCGTTCACCACCGACAAGAGCACGAGCGGTTGCAGCACGAAGAGCGCGGCCGTGGCGAGCGAGCGCGTACGGCGCCACAGCAGCGCGCCGATCGCCGCGGCGAGCACGGCGCTCGTGATCTGGAAGAGCAGCCGGATCGAGAGCTTCGTGGCCGGCACCACCCATGCGCCCAGCGCCGACCAGCCGATCCACACCGGTCCGTAATACGAGGGCGTGTGCACCCAGTGCCCGCCCACGAAGCGTTCGATCGGATCGTGGGGCACGTCGGCGGGCACGGTGCGCCACGGGTTCGAGTGATGAATGGCCACGATGCGTCCGTAGATGCCGTAGAGGAACGCGTCGGCGCTCTGGCGCGACGGCATCACCACCATCAGGAGGATCGCGACGGCCATCGCGGCCACGAGCGCGCGCGACAGGGCACGATCGCCGTCGAACGCGGCGATGCGATCGCGCATCGCGTACCACGCACCGAACGCCACGAGCACGAGCGCGATGCCGGCGAGGTTGCCGTTGCGCGAACGGATGCTCACCACGAACAGCACGAGCGCGATCGTCTCGATCGCCAGCGCCCACGCCACAACCGGTCGTGGCGCAGCACTCCTCACGCGTGAAAATTACAGGAGCAGCGGGAGTTCTTCCGACCGCGCCAGCTCGTTGCGGTACGACACCACCTGGTCGACCGACACCATCACGATGCGGTGCTCCTCAGCGAACAACTCGAGATACGGCAGGCGCGCCGGGGAGCCGTCGTCGTGCAGCACCTCGCAGATCACCGCCACCGGCGGCAAACCGGCGAGCCGCGAGAGGTCGACGGCGGCCTCGGTGTGACCGCGCCGTTCGAGCACGCCGCCCTCACGGGCACGCAACGGGAACACGTGCCCCGGACGCACGAAGTCGCCCGTGGTGGTCGATTCGTCGAGCACGCTCGAGATGGTGAGCGCGCGATCAGCCGCGCCGATGCCGCTGCCCGCGCGCACGTGGTCGATCGTGATGCAGAACGCGGTGTCGGCCGTCGCCTGATGCGGCGCCACCATCGGCTTGATGCCGAGCGCGTCGAGGCGTTCGCCGGAACAGGGCATGCATACCAACCCCCGCGCCCAGCGCAGCATGAAGTTGACCGCTTCCGGCGTCACCCACGACGCCGACATCGTGAGGTCGCCCTCGTTCTCGCGATCTTCGTCGTCGACCACCAGCACCATCTCGCCGCGGCGTATGCGGCGAAGCGCATCATCGATTGTGGTGAGAGTCATGCCGGCACTCCAGTCCGTGGTGCGGTGCTCGTGTGGGTGGGAAGGTTCACGACCATGCGACAGCCGTGCGGTTGCACTGCGGTCGGAAGGATCTCGCCGCCGTGCAGATCGACGATCCAGCGTGCGATCGCTAAGCCAAGTCCGGCGCCCCCGTCGCGCGAGGAGCGCGCGTAGTCGGAGCGGTAGAAACGTTCGAAGACCTTGACGGCTTCGTGATCGGGGATGCCCGGGCCCTCGTCGGCAACGGCGATGCACACGCCGTGCGGAGTCGCGCCCGCTTCCACGCTCACGGTGCCGCCATTCGGCGAATAGCGCACGGCGTTCTCGACGAGGTTGGCCACCACCTGGTGCAAGCGCTCGGGGTCGCCGTCGATCACGAGGTCGGGCGGCTCGACGTGCAATGCGATGTGGGCATGGGGATCGCCGAGCTGCGACTCGCGCACGGCAAGCTCGAGCATCGGCGCCACCACGAACTCTTGGCGGTCGAGCGGCACCGCGCCCGACTCGAGCCGCGAGAGGTCGAGCAACTGAATCACCAGGCGGCCCAGGCGCTGGGTCTGGGCGAGCATCGTCTGCATGGTGAGCAGATCGGGCTGCTCCACCCCGTCGACCAGGTTCTCGAGCTTCGCCTGCAGCGCGGTGATCGGCGTGCGCAGCTCGTGGCTCACGTTGGCCACGAGGTCGCGCCGCAAGCCGTCGGTCTGCTCGAGCTCGATCGCCATGCGATTGAAGCTCTCGGCGAGCCGCCCGATCTCGTCCTTGGTGGTCACTGCAACACGCGTCTCGAGCTCGCCGCGCGCGATCGCCTCGCTGGCGTCCGCCATCTCGCGTAGTGGCTCGAGCGTGCCGCGCGACACGAACCACACGATGAACAGCGTGAGCGTGGCGGCGACCGCGCCGGCCACGCCCGGCCACACGTGGCGCTCCTTGATCAACGCGTAGAAGACCGCGTCGGTGAGCGCGACTGCTCCGAGCAGCAGGATCGCGAGTCGGAGCTTCAACGACACGCTTCGTCCGAAGGGGTAGGCGCGCGGCATGGTCAGCGCGGCTCCACGGACGCGCGCTGGTCGACCGAGTAACCGACACCGTGCACGGTGCGCACGATCTCGGCGCCGAGCTTGCGCCGCAGCGATCGCACGTGCGAATCGACAGTGCGCGCGCCGGCCGGAAAGTCGTAACCCCACACCTGCACGAGCAACTCTTCGCGGGTGGCCACCCGCCCGTCCTGACGCGCCAGGTAGAGCAGGAGGTCGAACTCGGTGGGCGTGAGGTGCACCTCGTCGCCATGCACGCGGGTGCGGCGCTCGTCGGTGTCGAGCGCCACCTCGCCGACGGCCACGATGCCGTCGGCACCGGTGCGTGCCGCGGTGCGCTCGACCCGTCGCAGGAGCGCGGCCACTCGGGCCACGAGCTCCCGGGCGCTGAACGGCTTGGTCATGTAGTCGTCGGCGCCCACACCCAAGCCGATGATCATGTCGGCCTCGGTGTCACGCGCCGTGATCATGAGCACCGGCACCCATTGGTCCTGCTGGATGCGGCGACACACCTCGAGGCCGTCGAATCCCGGTAGCATCAGATCGAGCACGACCAGGTCGGGCCGGATCCGCTCGACCAGCTCGACGCCCGATGGCCCGTCGTCGGCCAGCTCGACGACGTAGCCCTCGCTGCGTAGCCGCGCGGCGACGGCCTGCGCGATCGACAGCTCGTCCTCGATCAGAGCGATCGTGCGAGCGTTCCCCTGCACACGAAAAGCCTACGGACAGGATGTGGAGCCCGTTGCGGCGGCATGTGGAGAATCCGTGCAGATAAGACCTGACGGCGCCCCCAGACCCGAGGGCGTCGACCAAACCTCTCGATTTCGTAAAGAATCACCGCACAAGGCCGAGCGGAATCCGAGGTCGGCGCGACCGTAAGCCCATGGAAATCCTCCTCGTCGAAGACGACGACTCGATCGCCGAGCCGCTCACGGCCGGACTCCGTCGTGACGGATTCGAGGTGTCGCGCGTCCGCACGGCGAGCCAGGCCCTCGCCCACGAGGCACCCGAGTTCGTGCTGCTCGACCTCGGGCTTCCCGACGCCGACGGTTCGGACGTGTGCCGTGAGCTCCGCTCGCGGGGCGAAACGCCGATCATCGTGATCACGGCCCGGGCCGACGAGATCGACCGTGTAGTGCTGCTCGAACTCGGCGCCGACGACTACCTCGTGAAGCCGTTCGGGTTTCGCGAGCTGCGCGCCCGGATTCGCGCGGTGATGCGCCGCACGCAACCGCGCGCCGAGGTGCCGGCCAGCTCGAAGATCGGCGACCTCGAGATCGACCGCCGCACGCGGCGCGTCACCAAGCAGGACGAGGAGCTGCAGCTCACCCCGAAGGAGTTCGACCTCCTCGCCTACCTCGCGTCTGATCCGGGTGCGGTGTTCGCTCGCCAGGACATTCTCGAAGCGGTGTGGGACACGCACTGGTACGGGCCGACCAAAACCCTCGACGTGCACATCGCGGCGTTGCGCAAGAAGCTCGGCGATCCCGCATGGATCGCCACTGTGCGCGGCGTCGGGTTCCGCCTGCACGAGCCCGAGTGACGAGACGCACGTGACCCTCCGGCTGCTGGGCAGCTACCTCACGATCACGGCCTTCGTGCTGTTGATCCTCGAGATCCCGCTCGGCATCACGTTCCAGCGCAGCGAGCGGGCGCAGCTCGTCGCCAACCTCGAGAGCAACGCGCGCATTCTCGGCAGCTTCAGCGAGCAGACGCTGAACTCGTGGGACAAGCACATCGTCGTCTCACCGAGCCGGCTCCAGGCGTTTCGGGGCCAGCTCACGCGTGAGGTGGTGAACGTCTCGCGCAAGCAGAACGTCGGTGTGCTCGTGGTCGACTACAAGGGCCAGCGCGTCGTCGAATCGTCTCCGCAGGAAGCCGAAGGCTCCGACCTCGCGAACCAGCCCGAGATCGCCAAGGCCCTCGCGCTCGCCCCGGGCAGCACGCCGCGCGTGTGGCAGACCACGAGCGTGCAGCGCTACTCGCCGGCGGTGAAACAAGCGATCCTCTACGTGACCGTGCCCGTGGTGTCGGGGCAGGTGCTACTCGGTGGCGTGCGTCTCGGCTATCCGGTCGACAAGCTGCACAACCGAATACGCAGCAACTGGCTGTCGCTCGGCCTCCTCGCGTTCGTGGTGCTCGGCGCGGTGGCCATCATCGGTTATGTGCTCGCACGCTCGGTGACGCGCCCGGTCGAGTCGCTCGAAGACGCAGTGGCCGCGTTCGCCGGTGGCGAGCTCACCGCGCGCGCGCCCACGGGCGCGGGACCACCCGAGGTGCGTGCGCTCGCGGCAGAGTTCAACGACATGGCCCGCCGGCTCGGCGAGCTCATCAAGGTGCAGCGCTCGTTCGTGGCCGACGCGTCGCACGAACTGCGCACGCCATTGACCGCGTTGCGCCTGCGGCTCGAGAACCTCGAGTACGCCACCCCCGAAGAGCTGCCCGGCAACATCGAAGTGCTCTCCAGCGAGATCGGCCGCTTGTCGCGGCTCGTGGAAGGCCTGCTCGCGCTCGCACGCGCCGACGGCCAGCGTCCCGAGCGCGAGGTGATCGACATCGACGACGAGGTGCAACAGCGTGCCGAGGCGTGGGAGGCGTTCGCCGACGAGCAGACCGTGCACATCGAGACCGGCCTGAACACCGGCGCGCACGCGGCCGCGGTGAAGGGCGCGCTCGCGCAGGTGCTCGACAACTTCCTCGCCAACGCGGTGGAGGTGTCGCCCCCGGGCGCCACGGTGAAGGTGTGGGCCGAGCGCAGCCCCGAAAGGGTCGCCATCCACGTGGTCGACGAGGGTCCTGGGCTCCCCGCCGCCGAACGCGAACGCGCCTTCGACCGGTTCTGGCGATCGTCCAGCGCCACGCCCGGCCGCGGCTCTGGCCTCGGCCTTGCGATCGTGCGCCAGCTCGTCGAGGCGAGTGGCGGCAGCGCGCGCCTCGACGCCGCGGCCACCGGCGGGGTCGACGCGGTAGTCACGCTGCCGTCGGTCGAGCGGATCGAGACCGGCCCCCGCGACACGAACGGCGCATCGCCCCGCGGCGGCACGGCACGACCGAAGCGCGTCCGCCGCGGCGCCCCCACCGTCGGCGCCTGATCGCCTATGCGTCGTTTGACACTCGTATAGCGCTGTCAAACGACGCATAGCTGCAGAGGCGCATAGCGTCGGCCGCCGTGCCCGCGCCCGATCCCGAGTTGCTCTTGCCCGCGCTCCACCGCGGCGGCATCGACGCCGCCGCGATCGATGGGCTGCACCGAGTGAGCGGCGGCGCCTCGCGTGAAACGTGGCTGTTCGACGCCACGACGAGCGAAGGTGTCGAACACCTCGTCCTGCGGCGCGACCCAGGTCGAGCCACGCTCGCCACCGAACGATCCACCGAGTACGCGCTGCTCGCGGCCGCATACCAGTCGGGAGTGGCGGCACCGCGGGTGCGCATGCTGCTCGAAGACAGCGACGAGCTCGGATCGGGGTTCGTGATGGACCGCGTCGACGGCGAGACGATCCCGCGCAAGATCCTGCGCGACGACGACTTCGCCGCGGCGCGCCCGCACCTCGCGCGCGACTGCGGCGCGCTCGCCGCCACCGTGCACGCGGTGCCGGTGCCAACGCTGCCCGAGCTCGAGCTGCTCGACGCACCCGGACATCTCGCGCAATGGCGCGCCCTGCTCGACGCCACCGGCGAACCGCACGCGGCGTTCGAGCTCGGCATGCGCTGGATGGAAGCGCACCTGCCGCCGCCGGTCGCGTCCCCGGCGCTGGTGCACGGCGACTTCCGCAACGGCAACCTCATGGTGGGGCCCGAAGGCATCCGGGCCCTGCTCGACTGGGAGCTGGCGCATCTCGGCGACCCCATCGAGGATCTCGGTTGGCTGTGCGTGCGGGCGTGGCGTTTCAGCGAGCGGCAGAAGGTGGCCGGCGGCTTCGGTTCGATCGACGAGCTGCTCGATGGCTACGAGGCGGCTGGCGGCGCGCGGCCCACCGACGACACGTTGCGGTTCTGGGTGGTGCTCGGCACGCTGCGCTGGGGCGGCATCGCCATGATGCAGGCGTTCACCCATCTCCAGGGCCGGGTGCGGTCGGTAGAGCTCGCCGCGATCGGCCGTCGCGTCGCCGAGACTGAGTGGGATCTTCTGAGGCTCCTCGACGGCGATTGGTAGAACGGGCGCCGTGCAGGACCGCCCCACCGCCGCAGAGCTCGTCGAAGCGGTGCACGAATATCTGGAGCACGCGGTGTGGCCGGAGCTCGAGGGCCACACCGCGTTCCACATGCGCGTCACGTTGAAGGTGCTCGACACGCTCCGTCGTGAGCTCGAGCTCGGACCTGCACAAGACGCGGCGCAACAGGCCCGGCTCGAGGCGCTCCTCGGCCACGACGGCGACACCGCCACGCTCGAGCGCGAACTGGCGCGCGGCCTGCGCGACGGGAGCGTCGACGACGCGCGCGCCGACGTGAACGAGCACGTGCGCGCGACGGTGCGCGAGAAACTGCTCGTGTCGAATCCCGCTTACCTCGACGACTGACGGAGCCTCTGTGCGTCTCGCCACCTGGAACGTGAACTCGCTGAAGGTACGCATGCCGCGCGTCGAGGAGTTCCTCGGCTACGCCGACGTCGACGTGTTGTGCATCCAGGAGACCAAGCTCAGCGACAAGGCGTTCCCTGCGCTCACGTTCCACGAGCTCGGCTACGAGTCGGTGCACTACGGCCAGGGCCAGTGGAACGGCGTTGCCATCCTGTCGCGCGTTGGTGTCGACGACGTGCAGTACGGCTTCGGGCCCGACATCGCCGACCCATATGAAGGCGATGCCCGTCTCATCGCCGCGCGGTGCGGCGGCGTCGAGGTCGTGTCGGTGTATGTGCCGAACGGCCGCGAAGTGGCCACCGACCACTACGAGCGCAAGCTCGAATGGTTCGCCGCGCTCCAGCAATGGGCGTCGACGCGGTTCACGCCCAGCGACCGGCTCGTGATCGCCGGTGACTTCAACGTGGCACCCGAAGACCGCGACGTGTGGGATATCAAGAAGTTCGACGGCGCCACGCACGTGACGCCGGCAGAACGCGCAGCCGTCGCGGCGCTACGCGACTGGGGCATGCAAGACGCGTTCCGATTGGTGTATCCCGACGACGACAAGCTCTACAGCTACTGGGACTATCGAGCCGGCGACTTCCACGAGCACCGTGGCATGCGCATCGATCTCGTGCTCGTCACCAAGCCCGTCGCCGGCGGCGTGACGTTCGCGCTGATCGACCGCAACGCCCGCAAGGGACAACTCCCCTCCGACCACACGCCCGTGATCATCGACTTCTGACCGTGTAGCCGCGCGCCTCGATCGCGGTGCCGAAGGGGCCATCGAGCGCGGTGGCCATCACCGTGGGGAGGGCGTCGGGGTCGCGGATCATCCAGTTGTGACCGACGCCGGGCATGACGACGAACGCGGCATCGAGGCATTGGGCCGTTGCACGCGCCGCGCGTGCCGAGACAAGGCGGTCTTGCGCACCATGCACCACGACGGCCGGGACGTGTGCGGCGCGCACCGCGTCGAGCGTTGCCGTGCTGGCCGGAGCGCGCAAGACGGCGGTCATCGTCGCCCACGCGTTCCACGGGCGCAGCACCATCGTCTGCACCGAGGGAATGATCCGACGCGACAACTTGAGCGTCTGCGCGCGGTTCGCGCGCAGCGGAACGGTCGCCGCAACGTCGAGCGCGGCGAGCACGCCGTAGCCCGCGAGCACCGGAGGCGACCACCGCATCAGGCCCTGCAACCGGTCCCACGGCGCACCCGTGATCGGCGCGAGCAACACGAGGCCGAGCACACTCGCCGGATCGGCCGCCGCGAGCTCGAGCGCGAGCCGTCCGCCCAGCGAATGCCCGACCACCACGCTCGGCCCGATGCCTTCCGTGCGCAATGCACGCAGCGCGCCGTCGATGCGATGCACGTAGTCGGAGAGCGACGGCAACGGGCCCACGCCGTCGCTTTGGCCGTGACCGGGAACGTCGATCGCCACGACCTGGAAGCCGAGGTGGGTCAGGCGGGCGAGCGTCTGGGCGTAGAGCATCGACTCCACGCCGAACCCGTGCAGCAGCACGAGCGGCGCACCGTGGCCCGCGATCGCCACACCCACCTCGAAGCCGTCTACGTCGAGCGTTCGCTGTTCGAGCAGCACACGCGGGCGCGTGGCGACGATTTGCTCCATGCCTTCAACATCGGCGCCGAGGCTCACTATTCGAGCCCGCAGGATCAGCGGTACACGAGGGCGAGCGGCGGGCCTTCGAGGTTGTAGGCGTCGACAACGCTCGACCCAACGGTGACGCACGCAGTCGAACTGGAACACGACACTGCGTCGAGGCGAGCCCCGGCGAAGCCCGGCGGAGCGGCAACAGTCACGGCGGTCCACTGCGTTCCGTCCCAGTGCTGCAACTGCGGCTGCAGTCCCTGCGTCTGGTCGCGCCGGTCGCCGACCGCCCAGCAGTCGGTCGTACGCGCGCACGACACGCCGGTCAGCTCGCTCGTGCGCGTACTACCTGGAAGCGTCACGTCGTCTGCCCACCACTGCGTGCCGTCGAAACGCTCGGCGAGCGTCTGCTCGCTGCCGAGATCTCCGGTGTATCCAGTGGCGACGCACACGGTCGGCGTCGCGCACGACACGCTCTCGAGGGTCGCCGCGGAATTGGACGGAGCCGCAGACTGATCGACCTGCCACGTGCCGCCATGAAGCCGCACGATGAATGGGCCCGATGTGCCGCCACCTACGGCGACGCAGTCCGTCGAATCGGCGCACGACACCGACTCGAGATCGCCGGTAGTGAACGCGACCTCGCGCGACCACGAACCGCCACTCCACCGGTAGATCACCGAGTTGTGCGCACCGCCCACCGCGTAGCAAAGGCTCGCAGCCGGACACGCCACACCCGAAAACTGAAGCGCGATGTTGTGCCCGGGCGGTGGGACGGCTGTGCGTGTCCAACGCGACCCGTTCCAGTGCAACACCAAACCGGCAAGCCCGCCGTACGACCCATCGCTGATCGCGCCAACCGCAGTGCAGCTCGACGCGTTTGCGCATGTGACCGCTTCGAGATCGGCCCACTCGGCGCCCGCGACCGCCGCGCTCACCCCGGGGTCGACGGTCCATCGCGTACCGTTCCACCACTCACCGAACGGGCGCTGCGCGTCACTACCGTACGACAAGCCGACCGCAAAGCAGTGCGACGCGCTCGTGCACGCGACCGACAGACCTTGGGCTTCGGCAGGACCGATCGAGGGCGCGACCGTCTGTGCCCGCCATCCGTTCGCGCTACGGATTGCGACGCCCGCAGTGCCAGCCGCGCGGCAGGCGCCGTCAGCCGGGCACGCGATTCCCGCGAACGAGCCGCGCTGCTCGCTCGCTTGCATTGCCTCACTCGTCCAGTTGCTGCCGTCCCAGCGCTCGACGGCCGGTGCCTCGTTGCCACCCACCGCGAGGCAGTCGACCGGACCGATGCACTTCACCGAGTGCTGGTCACCGATCCACGGCGCCGGCGACGGAGTCACGTCCGTCCACGAGCCGCCCTCGCCGCGCACCGTCACCTCGGATCCCACTGCGAGGCAGTGCCACGTGTCCGAGCACGACACCGACGAGAGCTCGAGGTCGTAGGTCGAGTTCAACTTTCCGATCGCGGTAATCGACCATGCGGTGCCGTTCCAGTGCTCGACCAGGTAGCTGCCAGCCTCGGTGGTGTAGTCGGTCCAACCGACTGCGTTGCAGTCGCTCGCGCCCACACACGAGACGCCTTCGAACGCGCTGGTATGCGCAGGGCTCGGGCTCGGCGACGACTGGAAGGCCCACGCCGCACCGTCCCAGCGCTCGACGAGACGTCCTTCGTCGCCCACCACTCCGTACGATCCGACCGCGGTGCAACTCGTGCTCGTGCCGCACGACACTGCGGAGAGCTGCGCGCTCGAAAACCCAGCAGGGGTCGGGATATCGACCACTGACCGCTGCGCCCCGTTCCACTGCTCGAGCAGCGGTTGGATGGCTGAGTAGTCGTCCTCCTCGGTATCGCCAACCGCGAAGCACAGTGTGGCGGTGGCGCAACTCACGCCGTCGAGCTCGGATTCGATCCCGTCGGCGAGCGTCGGCGTGGCGAGCTGCTTCCAGTGCCCGCCGTCCCAGCGCTCCGCGAAGGTCTCCTTTACGGCCGAGCCGGCTGTGGATCCGACCGCGATGCAGTTCGACGACCCGACGCACGTGATCGCGTTGAATTCGGCAGCCCGCACGGCGACCGGAGCGGGCATCGATGCAACCGACCACTGCGGCGCCGTCCGAGGCGTTGCCCCGCTCGCCACGCCGGTGCTCACGCTCGCGCTCGTTATGGAGACGGTCGCCGCAACGAGCGCGATCGGGGCGATGCGCCGGCCAGCACGCATCAGCGGTACACGAAGGCGAGCGGCGAACCGCCGTTGCTCACGGACACGCTCGCCGGGGTGTCTTCGCCCACCGCCACGCACTGACCGGCGGCGACACAGCTCACGCCGCCCAACTCGTTGCCCGCGTCACCGGCCGGTGGCCTGGGACCGGAGACGTACGTCCACTGCGTTCCGTCCCAGTGTTCGAGCGCGGCCTGTTGCGTCGTTTCGGTACCGGTCCAGCCGGTCGCCCAGCACTGATCCGCGTGCGTGCACGACACTCCAGTCAGATCGATCAACGTCGCGCCTTGCGGTATTGGCGCGGTCGTGACTTCCCAGCCGACTCCGTTCGACGCAGCAACCAGCGCGCTCGGGCCTGCGTCGTAGCGACCTCCGCCCACGGCAACGCACTGCGTCGCGCTGCTGCACGCAACGGCATTGAACGTCGTGTACGGCGACTCGAACGAGCCGAAGCTCTGCGAGGTCCACTTGCCCTCGCGCAATTGTGCGATCGCAGGTTTGCCGACGCCCAACTGCCATTGATCGCCCACTGCCGTGCAGTCGGAATCGTCAGGACATGCGATCGACGTGAGCGAAACCGGCGACCGGTCGTCCGTGGGACTCAAGACGGTCTGCGGCGTTGACCAATCGCTGCCGTTCCACTGCACGGCTACCGCCGTGCCGTTGTCGGCGTCGCCGACGGCGACGCAATGCGTCGGCTTCGTGCACGAGACGCCCGTCAGTAAATAGAGATTGCTGAATCGGAAGGGATACCAACGGCCACCTTGCAGGACCATCGCGACGGCGACCTTGTTGTCCAGGTTTCCTGCCAGCTGTGTGCCGACCGCGACGCAACTTTGGGAGTTCGAACACGACACGCTCTGGAGCTGCGTCCACCGTGGAATCCGTAATGGATGCTTGTCGAGCGACCAGGAGCCGCCATTCCAGTCGGCGATGTATTGCACCGTGCCGGGCGCGCCTTGCGACCAGCCGACGGCCACGCAATCGCTCCCGGTGACGCACGACACGCCGGCCACCGAGGCCGCAGTCGGCCCGACGGGATCAGCCACGGAGAGATCCGACCATGCGCTCCCGTGCAACACCTCGGCGCGCGGCGCAGCACCGACATAACCCGCAGCCAGGCATGAACCTGCCGCCAGGCACGTGAGGCCGTACATGTTCTCGCTCTTCGAGTCGGGCGGCAGGGTCTGCAGCTGCCACGACGAGCCGTTCCAGCGCATCGCGTTGTTCGCACCGCTGGACTCCGCCACCGCGACGCAATCGAGCGGCGCAGTGCAGGAGACCGCCCGCATATCCGCGGCTTGATTCGAGGCCGGCGACACGTCGCTCCACACCGTCCCTTCGCCGCGGAGCGCGAGGCTTTCGCCGGTCGCGAGACAGTGCCAGGTGTCGGCGCACGACACAGCATTCAGGCCCCACCCCGGATACTTGAAGGCCGAGGTGATCGACCACTGCGCGCCGTCCCACTGCTCGATCACTTCGCCCATCTTCGAACCCGTGCCGAAGGTGGTGCCGACCGCAGTGCACGTCGTCGCCGACGCGCACGCAACGGAGGCGAATTGGCTCTCGTGCACGGGACTCGGGCTCGGGCTCGACTGAGACGACCATGAACTGCCGTTCCAATGTTCGATCAGCCGCCCGAAATCCGTGCTGGTGTCGTACGAACCAACGGCCGTGCAACTCGTCGCACTCCCGCACGACACCGACATCAGCCCCGCGCGGTTCGCGCCAACGGGCGGCGCCGCGACGGACTCCACCGACCACATCGCACCGTTCCAACGCTCGATGAGGGGCATCGATCGCGCCTGCGAACCCCCAGAGGCCGGCGAGGTGTTGCCGACTGCGAAGCAGGTTGTCGCCTGCGCGCACGCGACGCCGGCCAACCCAGAGGAAAATCCCTCGCCGAGGTCAGGAGTGGCGTTCTTCGACCAATGGGCACCATCCCACGTCTCGACCAGTGGCGATGCAGTGACGCCGTCCTGCGCGCCTACCGCGATGCATGAAGTGGCGCTGAAGCAAGTGATCGACGAGAGGCCGGCCTCGCGCGCGGTGACCGCAGGCGCGGCCGGTACCTCCGCCCACCGCGCAGCTGCCCGCGTCACGGTCGCACCCGCGCCAGCCAGTGGCGCTGCGCCAAACGCAAGCACCGAAACCACACACGATGAAGCCAATAGCCGCAGTCGCATGAGCGCCTACCTCTCGCTCAGGTTGCCCCTCCTGATGTGCCACCGATGTAACTACATCGGTGGCGGCACTACAAGGGCAGTGCGGCGTTCGTGACCGATTTACGACTTCGACTTGATCGCCTCGATCAACGCGGGCACGACCTTGTGCACGTCGCCGACGATGCCGAGATCGGCGATGCCGAAGATCGGTGCCTCGGCGTCCTTGTTCACGGCGATGATGTTGTCGGAGTTCTTCATGCCCACCATGTGCTGGGTCGCACCCGAAATACCGAGCGCCACATACACCTTCGGCTTCACGGTCTTACCGGTCTGGCCCACCTGCAATGCGTAGGGAACCCAGCCGGCGTCGACGATCGCACGCGACGCGCCGAAGGCACCCTTCAACGCCTTGGCGAGCTCTTCCACGAGCGGCTTGTAGTTCTCGGCCGCGCCGATGCCGCGGCCGCCCGACACCACCACCGCAGCCTCTTCGAGCTTCGGGCCGGTCTGCTCCTCCTCGAACACCTCGAGCACCGTCGCTTCGGCGGCGCGGCCCGCGTCACCCGTGTCGGCGCTCACCACCGACGCGGCGCCACCGCCCGACGGCTCGGCCGTGAACGACTTCGGCCGTACACCGATCAGCGCCACACCGTCGTCGGTGTACTCGGCGTCGACGAGCTGCGTGCCACCGAAGACCGCGGTGCCGAACTGCACCTTGGCGTCGGCGGCGAGCGTGAACCCGTTCGTGAGCACCGGCCGGTCGAGCTTCACCGACAGGCGCGCCATGGCGTCGCGGCCGTCGTAGCTCTGCACGAACAGCACCGCGTCGGGCGACTGCTCACCCACGAGCTTGGCGAGCGCGCTCGCGGCCACCTGGCCCGGCAACGCCTTGCCCGGGTCGATCACGTACAACGTGGTTGCGCCGTACTCGCCCACCTGCGTGGCGACCGCGTCGCCCGCGCTACCCGCGTACACCGCTTCCACCGTCGACGCGATCTCGCGCGCCTTGGTGAGCAACTCGAGCGTCGCGGTGGTGACCTTGTCGCCGTTCGCTTCGGCGTACACCCAAACTTTGTTGAGGGGCATGTGTTTGCGCTCCGTCTCTGCGTTCGTATCTCGGTGCGCCGGCTCAGATGACCTTGAGGTTCTCGAGGAACCCCACGATCTTCTCGAAGCCGGTGCCGTCGTCCTCGATCTTCTCGCCGGCCTGGCGAGCCGGCGCCTGCGCGACGTTCGTGATCGTCTGGCGCGCGCCCGACCATCCGACCTGACCCGACAGGCCGAGGTCGGCGGCAGTCGCCTGATCGACGGGCTTGTTCTTCGCCGCCATGATCCCCTTGAAGCTCGGGTAGCGCGGCTCCACCACACCGGCGGTCACGCTCACGACCGCGGGCAGGCTCGCCTGCACCACGTCGTAACCGGTCTCGGTCTGGCGCTGGATCGTGACCTTGCCGTCGGCGACTTCGATGTGCTTGGCAAAAGTGAGCGCGGGCCAGTCGAGCAGCTCCGCCACCTGCGCGGGCACGGTGCCGGTGTAACCGTCGCTCGACTCGGTGGCAGTGAGCAAGAGGTCCACTCCGCCGGCGCGCTCCACACACTTGGCGAGCACCTTCGCGGTGCCGAGCGCATCAGTGCCCGGGCACTCGGGGTCGCTCACGAGGATCGCCTTCGCCGCGCCCATCGCGAGCGCGGTGCGCAGCCCCGACACTTCGCCGTTCGGCGCCATCGAGAGCAGCGTCACCTCGCCGCCGCCCGCGGCATCCACGAGCTGCAACGCCATCTCGACGCCGTAGCTGTCGGACTCGTCGAGGATGAGCTTGCCCTCACGCTTCAGCGTGTGGTCGTCGTTCAGTGCGCCCGGTACGGCCGGGTCGGGGATCTGCTTCACGCAGACGGCGACATGCACGGATGGCTCCTGTCGTTGCACGAGATCGACGCGCCAACGAACCCGACTGGGCCGCAGCGCGGCGCGAAAGCCCGAAGATTCTTGTCTACGACAGGCCCTCGGGGCGAACCGGAGTTACACGTAGCCCCAGTTGTCGCCGGGCTCGGAGCCACTCGGGACGCCGGCCGACTCCTGGTTCCACACCTGGGTCATCGAGCGATCCGGGCCCACGCCGTTGCTGTACATCACCCCGAGCTGGCCGGCACCGGCCACTCCGGACACGGTCGCGCCGGGCTCGCCGATCACGAGGTCGGGTGATCCGTCGCCGTTGTAGTCACCCGAAGCAAGCGACACTCCGAACTCCGGCGCGCCGCCGGCGGTAGGGGCGGTCTGGGCTTCGGTGATCACGTGGTCGATGTCGTGGTGGTCGAAGGCGTCGACTTTGCCGGTGCCGTCGTAACCCGGCGAGCCGATCACGAGCGAGTGGTTGAAGTGGATGCCGAGGTTGGCGCCGAGCAGAGCGAGGCCGTAGTCGTCCTTGGCATTCGAATCGGTGTACGCGGTGAACATCACCGACGGCGATGCGCGTCCGGCAGTGACCTCGTCGACATCGGCCGGCGTCGCACCGTTGCCGGGCGCGCTCGCGTAGATCACGCCGCCAGGAGGCCCGGCAAGCGCGGCGCCGAGCTCACGGTGTGCCACCGCAGGACCGGTGACCACCGCTTGGTTCGTGGTCGTGAGGCCCTTCGCCGAGCCCCAGAAACGGTAGATCTCTCCGGCATCGACCGCACCGGGAAGATCGGCGTGTGGCATGCCCACCACGAGGTCTGTGTGGTAGTCGGCGTCGATGTCGTCGGCCAACAGCACCTGGCCGAAGGCGTTGCCCGCCGTCGGCGTGCCGGCGGCGCCGCTCGTGCCCTGCGCGAGCACGCGACCGTTCGTCGACAGGCCGGTCTTGGAACCGCGCACGATGATCACCATGCCGGCCGAAGCGTGGCCGGCGATGGTGGCGCCGGGTACGCCGATCGCGAGATCGGAGTAGCCGTCGCCATCGAAGTCGCCGGCGGCGAGCGACGAGCCGAAGAGCGAGAACGGACGCTGCGCGCCGGGCACGCCCACCACGGTGCCCGCGAGCAAGCGCGCGCCCTTGGTGGTGAGGCCGTGCGCCGAGCCGTAGAGGATCGTGACCGAGCCCGCGAGCGCGGCCGTCCCGATCGATTGCGGCGCGCTCACCGCGATGTCGCTGTAGCCATCGCCGTTGAAGTCGCCCACCGCGTAGGTGGTGCCCCATCGGTCGTTCGCCGCGCACGGACCGGGCACACCGATGGTGCACGGGGTCCAGATCGTCGACTGCGTGCCCACGAGGCCGGTCTTCGATCCGGGGATCACGGTGATGGCACCCGTGTGGGCCACCGAGCCCGTTCCCTCACCTGGGGCGGCCACCACGAGGTCGTCGTAGCCGTCGTTGTTGAAGTCGGTGCGGACCCTCGCCGGCGCGGTTGTGGGGGCGGCTTGCTGGCTCGAGAACGCGGTCGCTTGGGCACGAGCGGTGACGGGCGTGACGGCGGCACCCGCGGCGCTCGCCGACGCCGGCGCAGCAAGCGCCACGGCCAATGCGGCGCACGCGGTCAAGACCATCCTGGCTGGAACGGACATTCGACGAGTCTGACAGCACGGCCGCTCGGGATCGATGATCCGAGCGGCCTACGCGACGCCAATGCGACAGGATCAACAGTCGGGATCCGCGCCATGGGCACCGCCATCGATCATGATTGCGCCGATCATGGATCGTGCGCTCGCCATCCGGGGGCTCACCAAGCACTACCGATCGCGCCAAGGCGTGGTCCGCGCCGTCGACGGTCTCGACCTCGACGTACCTGCCGGCGGCGTGTTCGGCTTCCTCGGCGCGAACGGCGCGGGCAAGACCACCACGATCCGGGCCATCGTCGGGCACCTGAAAGCCACC
Source organism: Acidimicrobiia bacterium (assembly GCA_036501845.1). Taxonomy (GTDB): domain Bacteria; phylum Actinomycetota; class Acidimicrobiia; order IMCC26256; family PALSA-610; genus JBBREP01. Next base: position 149,597 of record DASXZO010000040.1, read on the forward strand.
TCCGGTTCCATCGAGGTGCTCGGACTCGACGTGCCGCGCCGCCTCGGCGACGTGATCGATCGAGTGGGTGCGCTCGTCGAGCAGCCGCAGTTCTTCCCCGGTTTCACCGGGCGCCGCAACCTTGCGCTGCTCGCCGCGTCACGTGGGTTTCCCAAGGCGCGCGTGGGCGAGGTGCTCGAGATCGTCGGCCTGGCTGATCGCGCCGATCATCGCTACTCCACGTATTCGCTGGGCATGAAGCAGCGGCTCGGCGTGGCGTCGGTGCTCCTGAAACGGCCCGACCTCTTGATCCTCGACGAGCCCGCGAACGGGCTCGACCCGGCCGGCATCATCGAGATGCGCGAGCTCGTCCGTGCACTCGGCGCGCAGGGCAACACGGTGTTCGTCTCGAGCCATCTGCTGTCCGAGATCGAACAGACCTGTGACCGCGTCGGCATCGTCGACCGCGGCCGGATCGTGAGCGTGGGCCGGGTCGACGAGCTCCTCAAGGTCGGCGGCTCGCGCTACACGGTGAAAGTGCCGGGCGGTGTGGAGGCGCGCGACCAGGCGATGGGCGTGCTCACGACGCACGGTTGGACCGTCGCGCTGAATGACCACGGCGACGCGGTCGTCGACGTGGAGGCCGAGCGGGCGCACGAGATCACGCGGTGGCTCGCGAGCGAAGGCTTCTACGTGAACGAGCTCACGCCGGTGACGCGCTCGCTGGAAGAAGCGTTCCTCGCCATCACGGGAACCACGCCGCACACCGAGGAACTGCGGTGAGCGTGCGTCTGTTGCGCGTGGAGTTGCGGCGTTTCTTCGCGCGCCGAGCAATCATCGTCAGCCTGCTCACCATGCTCTTGCTCGCGCTGGTGGTGAACGTGGTGCAGCTCGCCCGATCGAAGATCACGGTCGTGAGCGCGGGACCGGTCACCGGGATCGTGCAAGACCGCAGGCTCGACATCGCGCGCACGTTCTCGGGCACCGTGCTCGGTGTGGGCATCGCGCTCACGCTGGTGGTCGCGTTCCTGTCGGCCTCCTTCGTGGCCGCCGACTTCGGCACGTCGATCGCCACGCAGCTCGTGTTCGAGCCGCGACGGTGGCGGGTGTACGTCACCAAAACCGTGGCCGTCGCGATCGGGTGCGCGGTCGTGACGCTCGTCGTGCTCGTGTGGTGCGGGCTGCTGCAGTACTTGGGCTCGTCGCTGCGCGGCATCACCACTGGGGTGAACGGCGCCTGGTTCAGGAACCGCGCCGGCGACATCGGCCGAGCGGTCGCGGGCTCGGCGATGATGGCCGCCATCGCCTTCGCCATCGGCGCGGTCACGCGCAAGACCGCGGCCGCGGTCGGCACGCTGTTCGGCCTCCTCATCGCATTGCAGTTCGTGCACCACACATTCCGCGTACTTGGGCGGTTGTCGCCGGTGAACGCGATCTGGGCCTTCGTCGACGGCTTGCGCACTCGTACCGACGCCTTCGTGGGCCTCCACACGCTGCTTGGTGCACTCGTGATCGGGCTGGTGTGGGTGGCCATCGTGACAGTGGTCGGCGGCGCCTGGTTCGAGCGGCGCGAGATCCGCTGAGTGATCGCGGGGCTCGGTAGCGTCGACACACAATGGGCACGGCGCAGCAGTACGACCTGATCGTCGTCGGCGCAGGTCCGGCCGGCACTGCCGCGGCGATCGAAGCGCGACGCCACGGGCTGTCGGTGAGCGTCGTGGATCGCGCCACGTTCCCGCGCGACAAGACGTGTGGCGACGGTCTCACCACGAACGCCTTGCGCGTGCTCCAACAGCTCGGACTGGCGCGTGACGCGCTCACGGGCGACGGCGGCTACGAACGCGTCGACGACGTGGTGCTGGTGCAACCGAACGGGCGCGAGATCGCGCTCCCGCTCCCCCGCGGGCATGGCGACTTCGCCGCAGTAGTGACGCGTGTGCGCCTCGACGCCGCGCTCGTCGACCTCGCCCGAGCGCGCGGCGCGCAGCTGCGGCTCGGGCACAGTGTGGTTGCGATCGATTCCGGCGCCGGCGAGATCAGTGTGGAGCTCGGCGACGGCGCGTCACTGCGCGCACCGTGGGTGATCGCGGCCGACGGCCACTGGTCGCCGACTCGACGCATGCTCGAGCCCGGCGCGCCGCGCGATCTCGGTGCCTGGCACGCCGCCCGCCAGTACTTCTCGGGCGTGGCCGACCGCCGCCTCTGGGTGCTGTTCGAGCGTGACCTGCTGCCGGGTTATGCATGGGTGTTCCCGCTGCCCGGTGGCCGGGCCAACGTGGGCTACGGCGTCCTTCGAGAAGAGGCGAGGCGCGGGCGAGACCTCAAGGCGCTGTGGTGCGACGTGGTTGAACGGCCGAGCATCCGCCGCATCCTCGGCGCCACTGCACGTCCCGAGGGCCCGATGCGGGCGTGGCCGATCCCCACCGACTTCACGCCCGCCGCGCTCCATCACGGCCGCGTGCTGTTCGCTGGCGACGCCGCCCGCGTGGTCGACCCGATGACGGGCGAAGGCATCGCCCAGGCGCTCGAGACCGGCATGCTCGCGGCCGCGGCGGTGGCTGGCGTCGGGAACACGGACACGGTGACCGCGGGCTACGAGCACTCGGTGCGAACTGCGATCGGGCGTGACCTGCGCTTCGCCGCGCGGCTACAGCGGGTGCTGGGTTCGCAGCGAGGCGCCCAGCTCGCGCTGCGCGCCGTCGACGCCAACGCCTGGACCCGGCGCAACTTCGCGCGGTGG
>DASXZO010000041.1:0-13921 GCA_036501845.1 Acidimicrobiia bacterium
GTCGCGAGGTCGTCACCGTTGCCAGCGCAGTAACCCGTGCCGACATCGTTGCTGTTGCATCCGGACGTGATGTCGTAATACGGGTCGTGCGGCGTGGGGTCGAGCGCGGACTCGTAGATCGGGTAGTTCGCGTTGCCGAGCGGTGCGCACGCCGACGAACCCGAGCCGCAGATGCTCCCTGCGGACAACAGGTAGGCGTCCTCCTGCGCGAAGAATCCCGCCAGCTCGGGCGCGACGATGCTGGTGCCGCCGTCCGGTTGGAGAGAGCCGTTGAAGTAGATGTTCTGGCCCGTGTCGAACCAGTCGGCGTTCAGGGAGAGGTCGGGAACGGCGCGCGAACCGCCGCCGCACGGCTCGTTCGCCTGGAACGTCGGCGCCGCGTACTCCGCGCTGCAGCCGCCGCCGGATCCGCCGTCGTTCTGACCGCAGCCCGCGAGACCGCCCGACCAGGCCACCTCGCTGCCGTAGGTGGGGCCTGAGCTGAGCGACAGCTCGGTGCCGCCGGCTCCAACCACGTTCGGGTCGGATGCCGGGAAGCTGACCGCCTTTTCCGAGCAGTCGTCGAACGCGCCACGGTCGCCGCTTGCCGCGACCAGCGTCCATCCTTGGCCCACCATCTCGCTGAAGATCGCGTCTTGTGTGCTCATCTCCGACGCGGGACAGCCATCGATCTCGGTGCAGCTCCAACTTGTGCTGAACACCCGCGCCTTGTTGTCGGTGACCATCTGGTTGTACATGTCGGTGAACGTGCCGTCGTCGAGGTTGGCGCCGTCGTACAAGTACACCTTCGAGGTGGCTTGGTCGGAGCCGAAGCTGTTCGACGTTGCCGTCGACCACTCGGCGTCCATCGTTCCCTCTCCGTCACAGCACTGCGGCGCGCCGTCGATGTTCACCTCCTGCACGTTGTACGCGAGGTACGGGTACGCAGTGTGGAACCCGGCGATGTCGTTCGCGTCCTGCGACCCGAACGTCGCGATGGCAATCGAGGTCTGCGCCGGCGAGTTGCTCGGGTTGGCCAGTGGGTTGCAGCAGTGGCCCTGGCGGTACAGCGCGTTGTAGTCGTACGCCTGCGAGCTGTAGATGTCGGTGGGGTCGTACGCGCCAGCGGTGATGTTCGGCTTGGCGCCGTGCGCGGCCGACGCGGCGTGCAACGCTGCTCGACTGCCGTTCGCCGCGACGTGCAGACCCGCCGATACCACAGGACCCGCGACGTACGCCGGGCTCGCCGGCTCACTGACCCCTGCCGACGCGGGATACATGGTCTGCAGACTGCTGAGACCGTCGACCGACTCGATGACGCCCGCGACGGCCGAAGGGATGACGGGCACTCGATCATTCGCAAAGAAGCTCTGCGCGCCGAGCCGGTACGCGTTGATCTTCACATCGAGCGCGTTCTCGATGTTGGCGACGCTCCCGGCCACGTCGACCACAAGCCGATTGGCGAAGAGATGCGTCACCGTGAGGCCGGCCTTGCGAGCCCACGACACGACTGTCTGCTGGGCTCTCGCGCTCGGGCTGAACCGGTCCGTCCATGCGGCGGGCGTCAGGTACTTGTGGAACTCGGGTGACGACTTGTCCTGGAGCTCGCCGAGAAAGGCCTGCTCGGCCGGCTTGTTCGGGGTGCGCAATCCGATGGCGAGCCTGATCGTCTGCGACGGCGAGTAGGCGCCGAGGTTGGCCGCCGCCCCTTGGCGTACGGGCAGCGGGACCGCGGCGAGCGCGGGCACAACGCCGGCAACCTGGACAGGTGGGACTGCCGTGGCATCGGTCGCCGGCAGGATGAACGCGGTCGCCGTGCCGATGGCCAGGAGCGCAGCGCCCAGCTGCACGCGACGTCGAGAACTACGAACGCCCATACTGCCCGCTCCTCCGCAACTCGGTTCGCCCCGCCGGGTCGCCCGCGTCGCGGCCGGGCCCATCGCTCGGTCACACTGGACCATGCCCTGTGACCGCGTCAACCTTTCCGGACACGGCGAGATCCGACGATGACAGATGTCAGGTCGGGCGTGAGAAGGCTTGGTCGGAGCCGTTCATACGCGGACGGGGCGACGCGGAGTCATCACGAACGTGGCGCCGGTGCTGATCTTGGTGAGCGACACCTCGGGCTGTTCGACCGCCGGCTCGGCGCGCTCGTCGACGCCGAGCTCGTAGGCGCAGCGCTCGCCGGGGCGCGGCGCAACCGGGTCCGCGAACGCCCGGCGGTCGAAGCCTTGCGCCAGTGAGAGCAGCGCACGATCGGCGGCACCCGGCATTGACGCGAGCCACGTGAAGTCGTCGGCTTCGGCAAAGATCGGCGAGTCGTCGCGCAGCGCGAACCGCACACGATCGCCTTCGAGCTCGATGATGGGGTGCACGTAGGTGCGGGGCCACAACATCGGGTGCACCTGCAGGAGTGCCGCGAGCCCAGCAGCGCCGTCGCCGAAATCGAAGGCGGCGCGCAGCCGCTCGCCCGTCACGCCGGCGAGGCCCACGGCCATCTGCGCCACCATCCCAATTGCAACCTCACCGCCGACCCGTTCCGACACCGCCACACAGAAGCTGCGCAACAACAGATGGCTCTGCAGCGCGATCTCTTGGAGCATCACCACGAGCGCGCGTTGCGAGAGGTCTTCGAGCGCGAAGTCGGGGTCGAACGGTTGGGAGTAGTCGTCCCAGCCACCGGGCTCCGTGCCCGCGCCGGGGTCGTCGATGCGGCACTGTGCGGCAAGCGACGCTTCGACCACGGCGAGGTTGGGATGCGCCGACACCGGCGGGTTCGACTCGTCGATCGTGACCGTCCAGTGGCAGTGCGGGTGTTGATCGGCGGGCACGCGCGGCGGCCGGTGGATCGGTCGGATCTGTGCACGCGGGTTCGTGGCGACCGCCGTGGCGTCGAAGGTGGGGTCCTCGATGGTGTGGCACATGCCGCGCACGTATTCCTCACCCATCGGTTCCACGTCCATCAGCGCGCCGCAGTGCGCGAGAAAGAACTCGCCGTGGTCGTGGTCGTGCACGGTGCAGCGAAAGTCCATGAAGTGATGCGGCGCGCCGATGTCGAACTGCAGGTTCTTCATGATGGTGTCGACGCCGTCGCCCACGAAGTTCAGCGCCCGTTGCGTGCGGGCCGAATAGATAGGACTCGCGCCCATCCACTCGTCGATCGCGACCGCCTCCATCTCTTCGCGAGGACGATCGGTGTGCACGAGCGGCATGCCGGCGCGATCCTGCAGGTGGCCGTGCAGGAGCCACTCGCGCCCGAGGATCGCAAGCGCCTGGCGCGACAGGTCGACCAGCGCGAAGTCGGGCGCAAATTCGATACACGGTCGCTCGGTCATCTGGGGACCCCTCTTCGATCGATCGCAGCGACCGTAGTTGTGAAAAATGCCCCCCGGTCCCGGTGCCGGGGTGCAGGGTACGCTCACGAAGTTGTGCACATGCTCTGCTCGGGTGCGCGACGCTCGTTCTGCCCTGACACCTTTTGGATTGCGACATGACCCGTGGCGTGAACCATCAGCCGGGGCTGGACGGAGTGCGGGCCATCGCCATTGTGATGGTGATCCTCTTCCACGGAGGCGTGTCGTGGGCCCAGGGCGGCTACCTCGGCGTCGACGTGTTCATGGTGCTGAGCGGCTACCTCATCACCGCGATCCTCGTCGACGAGCTTCGCGGCAGGGGTCGGCTCGATCTGCGCAACTTTTACGCCCGCCGCCTGCGCCGCATCGGCCCTGCCCTCTGCGTGTTGCTCGTCGCCGTGGCTGTGTACGCGGAGTGGTTCGCTCGTCCGATCGAGCTCGTGGGCCTGCGCCGCGACGGCATCGCCGCGGTGCTGCAGGTGGCCAACTGGCGTTTCGCCTTTCACGGCACGTCGTACTTCAACGCGCTGTCGCCATCGCTGTTGCAACACACCTGGTCGGTGTCGCTCGAAATGCAGTGGTACCTGGTGTGGCCGCTGGCGATCGGCCTGCTGGTTCGCACCGTGGGCCGGAGCGACCGCGCGCTCGGCGCGGCGGTTGCGTTGCTCGCGCTCGCGTCGGCCGCGGAGTGCGCGCTGCTGTTCCACCTGGGCGCGTCCGACGCTCGCCTCTACTACGGCAGCGATACGCGCTCGCAGGCGTTGCTCGTGGGCGCGACCCTCGCGGTAATGCGGCCGAGGTTGATGACATGCATCGAGCGGCACCCGAGGCGGAGGGACCTCGTCGAGTTGATCGGCTTGTTGGGTGCGGCGGCCCTTACGTGGGTGCTCATCGCCAATCCGTCACGGGCATTGCTCTATCGCGGCGGACTGCTCGTGGTCGCGCTGTCGGCGGGCGCGGTGGTGTTGTCGGCGTCGCTCACCGGATTCACGGCGCGCGCGTGTTCGATCGCGCCGATCCGCGCCATCGGCCTCATCTCCTACAGCTTGTATCTGTGGCACTGGCCGATCGACATCGTGGTCGACAACGCGCGCACGGGGCTCACAGGTTCCGCGCTCCTTGCCGTGCGAACGGCACTCGCGTTCGCGTTCGCGACGGCCTCGTACCTGCTCGTCGAGAAGCCCGCGCGCAGGCTGCGCACGTCGTCCGGCGCGCGCGTTCGACTCGCTTCGGCGTCCGTGGTGATCGCCGGGGTGCTCGCCGTCTCGTTCGTCGCTTCAACGGCGGCGGCCCCGGCCGAGCAGCCTTCCGGCACGGTTTCACCGCTCGCGGCGCTGCGCATAGCTGTGCCGATAATCCCGGGCGTGCCCCGCGTCTACGTGGCGGGCGACTCGCAAGCCTTCAGCGTTGAATGGTGGGGCTCGACCGTGTTCGCGTCCGACCACCGGGCGAACTTCCGCGGGGGAGCTGAGGTCGGTTGCGGTGTGGTCGACATCGGCGGCCCGAACTGCGTCGAACGCGACCGCGACTGGCGCAGCGCGATGGCGCACTTCAACCCCGATCTCACAGTTCTCTGGATCGGCGCGTGGGAGGCCACCGACTTCACCATTGATGGGCACACGTACCGGCACGGGACCAAAGCCCACGAGCAGCAAATCGAGCTGGCGCTCGAATCCGCGGTGCACACGTTCACAGCGCGCGGCGGGAAGGTCGTGCTGCTCGAGGTGCCGTGCTTCGACACCACTGTAGGAAGTAGTGAGAACTTCGGAACTCGCGACGATCCGCGCACGGTCGATGAAGTGAACGACGCGCAGCGCGCCGTCGCCGCTCGTTTGCCCAATCTCGTGACCTTCATGCCGTGGACGATGCTGTGCCGCGACAACACACCCGTGACGAAGATCAACGGAGTAGTGATGCGCCCCGACGGCGTGCACTTCCAGTCTGAAGCCGCCGCGGGGATGGTGCTGCGCCAGCTCATGCCGATCTGGGTCCGCCTCGGTCGGTCGGCCGAGGTCGCGCGGGCGCGACGACCCAGGAGCAAGCAGCCTGGTCGCTGATCCACACTCTCATGGACCTCTGAGCGAGCCCGCGGCTAACAATGGTCGCGTGTCGATGCGAGCGCCGGTAGGTGCGCCCTCGATCGAGCGGGGTCAACGAGTGCTCGTGGTCGACGACGACCAGCACACACGCCAGATCATCGCGAGCGCGCTGCGCTTCGCCGGCTTCATGGTCGACCTCGCCCCTGACGGCCGCGCCGCGATCGAACGCATCGGCGTGTTCGACCCGGAGCTCGTCGTGCTCGACGTGATGATGCCGAACATCGACGGCATCGAAGCGTGCCGGCGGCTCCGTGCGGGCGGGGTGAACACGCCGGTGATCTTCTTGAGCGCCCGCGACAGCACCGAGGACAAGATTGCCGGGCTCGTCGAAGGCGGTGACGACTACCTCACCAAGCCGTTCGACCTCGACGAGCTCGTGGTGCGCATCGACGCGGTGCTCAAACGCTCGACCGCGCAGACCGTTGCGCAGCGCCGCGTGCAGTACGACGTGGTGACACTCGACGAAGACGCCCATCGAGTGTGGGTCGATGGCGATCTGGTTGCACTCTCGCCCACCGAGTTCCGTCTCATGCGGTACCTGCTCGTGAACTCTGAGCGCGTGGTGTCGAAGGCGCAGATCCTGAGCCACGTGTGGGGCTACGAGTACGCCGGCGATCCGGGTGTGGTCGAGACGTACGTGTTCTATCTCCGCAAGAAGCTCGGACCACGAGTGGGCAAGTTGATCCAGACGGTGCGCGGCGTGGGCTACTCGTTGCGAGCGCAGTGAAGACGTTGCTCGGCTCGCGCGTCAACCGGTTCGTGTCGGACCGCCGGAAGGTGATGGCGGCCGCGCTCGTGCTCACGATGCTCACTGTCGCTGCTATCGGATTCGTCACGGTGCGCACCACACACGACCGGCTGTTCACTCGCACCGATGCCACACTGCACTCGGAGCTGACGGCCGCGCAGAACGCGGTGAAGTTGTTCTCGCCTTCGCAGCTGCAAAGGCTCTCACACGTGCAGGGCGTGATGCCGGGTGAGATCGTGGGCGCGGTGGTCGACTCCAACGGCCAGGTGGTCTGGGAGGCGCCGTCTCCTGCGCGCCGGGCCCGACCTTCAGCGAGCAACATCGTGCGGGTGTCGCATTCGTCGGACGCCTTCACGGTGCACGCGCCTGACGGCGCCGCGTACCGAGGTATCGCCGGCCCGATCGCGGCCCACGCGCGACTCGTGTACCTCACGTCGCTCGCGGGCGTCGATCAAACCTTGCACGACCTCACCGTCACAATCGTGCTGCTCGGCGGCGTCGGCGCGTTGCTCCTCGCGCTCTTGCTCTGGCGGCTGCTTGCCGCGGCGTCGCGCCCGGTCGACGCGATGATCGAAGTCGCTGCGCAAATCGGCCGCGGCGACCTCAGTGCACGCATCGACGCCGAGGATCTGCGCGGCGAAGCGGGACGGCTCGCGCGCGCGCTCAACCAGATGGTGGATCGTCTCGATCGCGAAGCCGCGGCCAAAGCTGCGGCCGACGCGCGCCTGCGCCAGTTCGTGGCTGACGCCAGCCATGAGCTGCGCTCACCGTTGGCGAACATCCGCGGCTACGCGCAGCTGATCCGTATCGGTGCGTCGGACGACCCGACGATCGCGGTGCGACGCATCGAGGACGAGACGATCCGCATGAGCGCGCTGGTCGACGACCTGTTGTTGCTCGCTCGCTTCGACCAAGGCCGCGTGTCGCCACGGGCCCCGCTCGATCTCGTCGAACTGGTGCGCGACGTGGTGGCCGACGCGCGTGTCATCGAACCGGCGCGCTCACTCGAGTTGCGCACCACTGCCGACACCGTCGCCGTGCTCGGGAACGCCGAAGAGTTGCGACGCGTCTTTATCAACCTGCTGGCGAACGTGCGCGTGCACACTCCCGCCGCCGCGCCCTGCACCGTGGTGGTCGACGTCACGCCGGTGGCGGCGTTCGTGTCAGTGACGGATCGCGGGCCCGGGATGACGAGTGGTGACGCGACGAAGGCGTTCGATCGCTTCTTCCGCTCCGATGCCTCGCGCACCCGCGACTCCGGCGGGAGTGGTCTCGGGTTGTCGATCAGCCAGGCCGTGGTGACCGCCCACGCAGGCTCGATCGGCCTCACGAGCAGGCCGGGTACCGGCACGACCGTGGTCGTTGCGCTGCCGCGCGTTGCCGTCACGCCCGAACCCGATGTTGCGGCGGGCGCGGAGCCGCCGACGACCTCGACCGGCGCGGCGGTTCAAAGACAACTCTGAGCTCCCTCGCATCTCACTGAGAGTCAGGTCGGGAAGACGCGGTCGGGCCCCGTGCCGCGTGGGCCGCCGTGCTCGCGCCACGCCGAAAGTCTCGACAGGGCAGCGCCCAATCGCTACTTTGCGGGTACACGCCTCGCCCGGGGGGTCGGGGTGCACGCGGACAGTTGCCCGGCACACGCCGGTGCGGCGCGCCGCCGGCAAGAGAGGGACGTCGATGACGGATCTGCTGGACCACCGCGACACGGTCGCCGAACCGCCGCCCGACGACCGCGGCGTCTCCTACATGCGGCCGCACGATCGCGGGCCGTCGGACACCGTTGCGTCACCCGCACGCGCGCTGCTCGGCACGCTTGCAGCGGGCGCGGGCGTGATCCTCCTCGTGGCCGCGGCGCGCACGCTCCGCACCGACCACGTGCAAGGTGTGCTCTTCGCCGCCGCGGGTTGGGGCGAGTTGCTCTTCGCGCTGGCGATGGGCGTGAAGCCGACGCGCGGGCCGTTGCAAGCCGGCGCGGCACTGAACCTCGTGGTGATGGTGGTGGGGCTCGCTGGGTTCGGCGCGTCGGGTCTTGGCGACGGCGCGATCACGCGCTTCGGCGCGATCACGGTGGTCGCGCTCGCTGCGGCAATCTTGCTGACTTCGGTGCTCATTCTCGGCTGGCCGCGGGTGGGCGCGTCGTGGACCAGCGGCACGTCGGTGATCCTGTCGGTGGTTCCCGTCGCGGTACTCGTGGTGGCGACGGTGGGTGTGGTGCCGCCGGCTGTCGCTTCCGCTGCGCCAAAGTCGGTGAGCGCTTCGCTCGCGAAGGTGACCGCCGCGGCATCGAAGCCATTGCTCCCCACCGGGTTGGAGCAACTGTTCGCAGCGGCCATGCCCGTCGTGAAGGGCAGCAACGCCTACTCGCAGAACAAGTTCGCCTCGATCGCGTCGGGCAACGACACCGAGCAGTCCGAGAAGGACCCCTACGTGCCGCTCGACGCCAAGACCCAAGCCACGCTCACCCACCAACTCGCCTTGTCGCGTGAGGCCGCGATGCGCTTCCCGACCCTCGAGAGCGCGTTGAAGGCCGGCATGATCCCCGCGGGCGGCATGGCTCCGGGCGTGGGCTATCACCTCCAGTCGATCACGAACTCGATCAACGGTGTGAACCCCGACGGCAGCGTGAATCCCTTGCAACCCGCGTCGTGGATCTACGCCAGTGAGGCGCCGAGCGCGCCCGTGGTGGGTGTGATGTACATCTCGATGACCGCGAATGCGCCTGCCGGTTTCGCAGGCCCGAACGACCACTGGCACCAGCACACCAACCTGTGCATCAAATACGGGGCCGGTCAGATCCAGGTGCCGTTTGCGCCCGACTCGGACGTCACGCAGCAGCAGTGCGCCAACGTGCACGGCCAGTTCATGAAGCGCTCGGTGTGGATGGTGCACGCCTGGGTGGTGCCGGGCTGGGAGAGCCCGAGCAGCGTCTTCTCGCACGACAACTACCACGTCGTGTGCCCTGACGGCACCGTCAACGTCGACGCCATCGGGTTCTGCACCAACCAGCAGTGACCTCACTCCACTCAGTGATCGCCGGCGGTGGGCGGCGCCGCCGGTGGTTCGTCGCGTGCGCGCCGCTGATTGCGACGGTGGCAGTGGTGCTCGGCACCGCCGCGCCGGCGTGGGCGCACGCCACGTTGGTCGGCTCGGTGCCTGCGGCCAACGCGCACGTCACTACCGCGCCTGACCGTGTGGTGCTGCGGTTCGATCAGCACGTGCAGCCGCAGGGCACAGGTCTGCGCGTGCTCGACTCGAAAGGCGACTCGGTCGCCACGGGGAAGTGGTTCCAACCCGACCAGGACTCGGTGGCAGTGAAGCTGCGGTCGGGCACGGGCGACGGCGCCTACGTGGCCGACTACGTGGTGCTGTCGGTGGACGGGCACACCGTGCATGGCGGCATCGTGTTTCTCGTGGGCAACGGCTCGCTCGCGTCGGTGCACGCCGGGAGCACCACGAGCAGCGCCGATTGGGCGAGCCGCGCTGGACAGGGCCTGCTGTACGCAGGCGTGCTCGGTGTCGGTGGGCTGGCGTTCTTCGTGGCGTTCTTGCTCGCGGCCGAGAGCGACGATCGGCGACTGCTGCGGGGCGTGCTCGTCGCGCTTGTCGGCGTCGCCGTCGTGGGGGCGGCGCTCACCACCGGTGCCCAGGCCGCGTTGAACGCGGGTGGCGCGAGCACACTGTCGTTCGGTTGGTCGGGGTTCAAGAACGCACTCGACGGCGCGCTCGGGCGCGAACTCGCGGTGCAGGGCGTTGCGGTCGCGGCGTGCGTGATCGCGGTCTTCGCCGCGCGCCGTTGGGTGGCGCAGGCGCTCGCGTTCTACGGCGCGCTCGCGGCCGGCGCCGCGTTCGTGCTGTTCGGTCACGCCACGAGCGGGCCGCGCCAATGGCTCGCGATCCCGGCCGACATCGTGCACGCCGTCGCGGCCACGTTCTGGATCGGCGGCCTGGCCGGTCTCGTGGTGGTGCTCACGCGCTACTCGCGGCAACGGCGAGTTGCGCCGCGCTCGCTCGGCGCCGCGGTGACCGTCCTCCATCGCCACACGCAACCGACCACCTTCGACGACACGCTCGGCCTCGTCGAGCGGTTCTCGCTCACCGCGACGATCTGTGTGGGTGCCGTGCTTGCCTGCGGTGTGGCGCTCGCATTCGCGGAGGTGGGTTCGTGGTCGGCGATGGTCGACACCCACTACGGCCGGTTGCTCATCGCCAAGATCGCAGTGTTCGCGCTCGTGGGCGTTGCCGCTGCGTACAACAAGCTCGTGCTCGTGCCGTATCTCGCGCGGCGGAACGGGCGCCAAGGTGAGCGGGCCGCGTGGCGATCGCTGCTCTCGGCGGTACGCATCGAGACGCTCGGCGTGATCGTGGTGCTCGCGCTCACCGCAGTGATCGCGAACAGCGCGCCGCCGATCGATACCGCGGCGGTGCCGGTACCGAAGCCGTTCCTGCAACACCGAACCTTCCAGGACGGCACCGTCACGCTGCACATCACACCGAACATCGCGCTCGCGAACACGTTCGACGTGCAGTTCCGCGATCGCCAGGGGCTCGTGACCAACCCGGCCGACAGCGTGACGCTTTACCTCACCTATCCCGAGAAAGACGTCGGGCCGCTCATCACCGACATGAAGAAGGTCGGGCCCGGGCACTTCGTGCTCGCCGGGAACCCGAACCCGCCCATCGAAGGGAGCTGGCAAGTGACGCTGCAAGTAGTGGTGCAGCAGTTCAACGAGGTCGACGCGAGCTTCGTCGACACGGTGCGATGACGAGTCGGCGCGCGATCGCAGGCGCGCTCCTTGCAATAGGTGTCGGCGCGGGTGTGCTCTCGACCGCGCTGCCTGCGGGCGCGCACGTGACCGTGGAGCCCGACTCGGTGGCCAACGGCGCCGACGACGCGGTGTTGCATTTCATCGTGCCGAACGAGTCGGGGAGCGCCAACACGATCTCGCTCGCGGTGCAATTCCCCACACAGGATCCGATCGCCGAAGTGTCGCCCGAGCCGACGCCGGGCTGGAAGGTCACGACCACCACCACGAAGCTCGCCAAGCCGGTGAAGACCGACGACGGCACATTCACGTCGGTGATCTCCCAGATCAAGTGGAGCGCCGGCTCGATCCCGCCCGACCAATTCGGCGAGTTCGACGTGCTCGCACAAGGCTTCCCGTCCGACGCCAAGCCGATCGCGTTCCCGGCCATCCAGACGTATTCCGACGGCACCATCGTGCGCTGGATCGAGCACACCAGCGCGGCGACGCCCGATCCCGAGCACCCCGCGCCCGTCGTGACGCTCACGAACGCGTCGTCGTCGCAGGGCTCGACGGCGGCACCGCCCACCACGGCGGCGAGTGATCCGAGCGGTCAGGCCGCCGCGGCCGTCACGCCCACGAGCAAGTCGTCGAGCAATGGCCTCGCGTATCTCGCCATCGTCATCGGCTGCTTCGCCGCGGGTGTCGGCCTGCTCGCCCTCTGGTTCGGCCGCCTCGGCCGCGACGAGATCCCTGCCGACAATTGAAGACGGCTCGGCGCGCTACTCAGGCGGGCAGAGCGAGAGGTCCTGCTTGTCGCGCTCGGTGCCGTTCACGACGATCGTGAGATTCTTGACGTTCTCGGGAAGTAGGAGGGCGAACAGTCGCATCGACGGCACGAGGGGATCTTGCGCCGGCCGCGACGTCACGACCTCATGACCGTCTTCGACGACCGAGAACGTCCGCACGCTGGCCGCGAAGCCGATCACGATGCCCAGGCGGTTGCCTTCCGACGGATTGCTCGCGTACGGGCCGCATCCGACGATGCCGCTCTGCGCGCCCGTCGACAACGTGAGCGGAATCTGCTCGAACGCGATCCCCGTCGGTTCGGCCACGGTGTACATGAACCCAGCTGACGGCGATCCACCCATGCTGATGGCAAGCGGTGCGGTCATGTGCGGCGCCGTGAGCGATCGGTTCGGAACCTCGGCACCGCGCGCGTCAGCGAGGAACGTGGAACGCGGTATGGCGACCAGGCCGATGTGTACGGCGTGCATGTCGGCCGCCGTGAGCGTCGGCCCGACGATCGTGACCGGAGACGCGCCCGTCGGGGTGGGCGCCGGCTTGGGGAACAGCTTCCCCGTCCACGCGAGATGCACCGGAAGTCCGCCGGGCACCCGCACGACCACCGCATAGTTCTGCGCGTTGGCGTGCCACTTGTCGTGGTACACGATCCAATAACTCGTGGTGTCGTGACCGCTGCCGACGGCCGCGTAGGCCCCACCGGCTCCCACCGTGTTGTAGGGCACCGGCACGGTTGCTGATGGATCTGTCGTATCGGGCGCTATTGCGGTCGTCCGCGTCGTCGTCGACACCGATGCTGCGACGCTCGGCGGTGTGGCCTTGACGGCCACCGCGCCGGAGGCCCCATTCGACGATCCGCACGCCGCGAGCACCAGACCGCAGCCGCTGACCACCGCGACTGCGCCCCATTTCGTTCTCCGTCGCATCCGCCCATGGTGGTCCGAATGAGTCCGCCATGCGAACGCGTGTCGCCGGAACGAGCCAGATTCAACGTGCTGGAGCGAACGACGTAGTCGGTTGGGCCGGTGATGAAACCTTCCTGCCGACCGATGAGTCGGCGTCGCCTGCGGAGTCGTAGCGGTATGGCCAAGGTGCTCACTCACATGTGCATGTCGCTCGACGGGTTCGTGGCTCAGCCCGACGACAACCCGGCCGAGTTGTTCGACTGGTATTGGGGCGGCGACGTCGCGGTGCCATCAGCGCAGGAGGGCATGAGCTTCTCGGTGGACGCCGCGAGTGCGCCGATGCTGCAGGAACTCACGTCGGCGTGTGGCGCGATCGTGGCGGGCCGGCGACTGTTCGACCAGGCGGACGGTTGGGGCGACAACCATCCCGCTGGCGCGCCGGTGGTCGTAGTGACGCATCGTGCACCTCCGGCGGATGCCGCGACGCGATTTCCGAGGACCACGTTCGCGAGCAGCGTCGAGGAGGCGATCGCTACGGCGAAGGCGATTGCCGGCGACAAGTACGTCACGATCGCCAGTGCCGACATTATCCAGCAGGCACTCAACCTCGGCCTCGTCGACGAGCTCTGCATCAGCCAGGTGCCGGTGCTGTTCGGCGCGGGCATCCGCTACTTCGGGGAGTTCGTCGCCAATCACGTGATGCTCGAGGACCCGGTGGTGATCCAGGGAAGTCGGGCGCTCCATCTTCGCTACGCAGTGCGCCGCTGAAGCGGCAGTCGACCGCGAGCTACGGCATGATGCCGATGCGCGCGACGGGTTCGGCGGGTGCCTGGCGGCGCGACAGCGCGCGTTCCAACGAGTGGAGCAGCGCGTTGCGGATCTCGCGCGGATCGATCAGTTCGTCGAAGCCGAATCCCTGGGCCGAGCGGTACGACGCCTCGACCTCGGCGCGTCGCAGCATTTCGGCCTCTTCGTCGTCGGAGCCGCGCGCCCGGCTCATCGCCGACGCGCCCATCGCGCCCATCGTGGCGCCGGGGAACCCGAACACCGCCGATTGGCCGTCGAACGGGATCATGTTCATCGCCATCGAACCGAAGCCATAGGCCTTGCGCATGGTCACCTGCAGCTTCGGCACGCTTGCCGACGTCTGCGCCGCGAACATGCGCGCACCCATGCGCAGGATCGCCTTCTTCTCCGACGCGCTACCGGCGAGCACGCCGGGATTGTCGGCGAGGAACACGAGCGGCACGTGGAACGAGTCGGCGACGGTGATGAAGCGCGCTGCCTTTTC
>DASXZO010000042.1:0-28156 GCA_036501845.1 Acidimicrobiia bacterium
CGTCCACCGAGCCGACGAGGTGCCCGAACAGCGAGAAGCTCAACATGCCGAAGAGCTGCGTCCACGCGATGAGCATGCGCGCGACCACGCCGATCGGCGCGCGCAGCTCGAGTGCCTCGGCCACGCGCCGCGCGTCGGCCGCGACCGACTCAGCAACCCTCGCATCATCGGGGACGACGTCGTTGTCGAGCGGGATCGTGATCTCGCCGCGCTCCCAGGCATCGCGCACCACTCCCGCGAGCGCGAACGCCACGCGCGCCGCCGGCGCCACCGTGGTCTGGGGCGCGCGATATCCAGGAATCGGTGAGCCGTAGAGCAGCGCGTATTCGTGCGGATGGGCCTCCGCCCACTCGCGCACGGCTCGCGCCACCGCGAGCCAGCGGCGGCCGGCGGGCGCTCTGGCGCTCGCCGCCGCGGCCTGTTCGGCCTGCGCGCCGAGATCGTCGTAGGCGTCGACGATCAGCGCGGTGAGGAGGTCGTCGCGGCTCGGGAAATATCGGTAGATCGCCGACGACACCATGCCGAGCTCCCGGGCGACGGCCCGCAGCGACAGCGCCGGCGCGCCTTCGCTTGCCACGTGGCGCTGGGCCGTCGCCTTGATGTCGGCCACCACCGTGGCCCGGGCCCGCTCACGGGCGGTGCGCAGCGTGTTCACCGGCTCAGTATGGCAGCTCCATGAGGGCGGCGCACTGATTTCAGAGCAGTGCTCTTGACAGGGTGGCGTAGGAATGGTTCACTGCTCCATAACGAGAGCAGTGCTCTCGATCCCAACAGCGAGGAGCGACCATGACCGCCACCGACACCACCGAGACCAACACCACCGGTGCCAGCGTCCGCTACGTCGCGCCGGGCCGATTCACCCGCAACGTGTTCAACCCCTTCGTCGCTTGGCTGACCCGCCGGGGTGTCGGGATGAAGGGCGCTCGGGTGCTCCACGTGCAGGGCCGCAAGTCCGGCGAGTGGCACACCACCGCGGTGAATCCGCTCACGGTCGACGGCCAGACCTACCTGGTCGCGCCGCGCGGCACCACGCAATGGGTGCGCAACCTGCGGGCGTCGGGGGAGTGCCGGTTGCAGCTCGGCCGGCACGTCGACACCTTCGCGGCCACGGAGTTGGCCGACGCCGACAAGCCCGAACTGCTGCGTGCCTACCTCACGAACTGGAAGAGCGAGGTGAAGGTGTTCTTCGACGGCGTCACGCCCGACGCGCCACGTGAGGAGCTGGCGCGGATCGCGCCCGGATACCCGGTGTTCCGCATCGATAGCGTGTGAAGGTGACCACAAGTGCCGCCATCAGCACCGCGGGGCGTTTTGCCCGCGACGACGAAGTTGCCACCTGGCGCGACCAGGGTTGGATCCTGCTCGACGGCTTGATCTCCACCGACGAGATCGACGCCACGCACGCCGACCTCGCGCTGCTCTTCCCCACCGCCGAGGAGTTCCATAGCGATCCCGAAGGGGTGGAACAGCGCTGGATCGGCAAGCCGGCGCGGCCACCCGAGGTGTACACGTGGCCCGACGAAGGACCGGGATTCCGTCCCGAGCAGCACTACTTCCAGCGCGAGTTCCCCTTCGGCGGCGAAGGCTTGCTCAACCGGCTCTACGTGCACCCTGCGCTGGTCGATTTCGCCGAACGCGCGCTCGGCACCGACGACATCCGGCTGTATCAGAATCACGCCACCGCGAAATACGCCGGTTTCACGAACTACGAGCAGCCCATGCACTCCGACCGCAACCATTCGTGGTTGCCCGCAGCCACGTCGCCGCCGTGGTTGCAGCTACAGGTGTTCGTGTATCTGAACGACGTGTCCGAGGGCAACGCCGCCACGCACATCGTGTCGCGTGGCGACGAGCGGGGCCACAAGCTCACCGAGCCGCTCGTGCTGCCGAACTGGGACCGCGAGATCTACGCGGCCGAGCAGTCGGCCCCAGGAGTGCGGGGATCGGTGCTGGCGTACGGCTCGAATGTGTTCCACCGCGGCGTCGACCTGATCGAGCCCGGCACCGCGCGTTTCACGCTCAACGTGTGCTTCAAGCGCGCCGGCCACGACTGGATCGGGTACCACGCGCCGCACTCGAAGTCGACGTCGGGAGGCTGGGTTGCGTTCGCCGAGCAGTGCACGCCGCGCGAGCTGGCGCTGTTCGGATTCCCCGAGCCCGGCCATCCGATCTGGACGGCCGAGCTGCTCGACTCGACGGCCGAGCTCTACCCGAAGCTCGACCTCACCCCATGGCGCGCGGCGCTCTCACCCGCGGGCTGATCAACAGAGGAGCACGATGGCCCGGCACCACGACCACGAACACGCACCGCAGACGCTTGTGGGCATCTCGTTCGACGACATGTTCCGCGCCCAGGAGTTCCTCACCGCCACCACCGGCCTGGCTGCACACAAGAAGCTCGTGCTCGAAGACGCGGTGATCGTGCTCAAGGACGCCGACGGCAAGACCGTGGTGCACGAGACCCACGACCTCCAGCCCGGACGCTCGGCGTTCTCGGGTGCGCTGTGGGCCAGCCTGTTCGGGCTCTTCCTCGGCGGCCCTGTCGGCTGGCTCGCCGGCGCTGCGATCGGAGCCGGCGCCGGCGCGGTCACGGCGAAGCTCGTCGACATCGGCGTGTCCGACGAGTGGGTCGAATGGTTCCGTGCCGCGGTGCAACCCGATACGGCCACAGTGGTGCTGCTCGTGAGCGAGATCAACCAGGCTGCGGTGCTCGAAGAGGCGCGCCGCTTCACCGGCGCCGAGCTCGTGTACGCCAACCTCGACCGGGCCACGCTCGAGGAGTTCAAGGACGCGCTGGGCGACACCACGCCCGTCGACCTCGACCCGCCCGAGCCGGCGCCGTCGGTCGAGGGCCGCCCGGCCGAGTAGCGCCCGACCGCGAATACCGGCGTTACCCCGGCGTTACCTGTGACTGTTTCGCTGTGACCCTCGAGCCGTCCAACACGGGGGTCACCATGCGCGGCATTCGGCATCAGTTGTCAGGTTGGTCTCGGTCGACCGGCGCGGTCGCCGCGTTGGTGGCGGTAACCGCCCTCGCGGGCTGCGGCAGTTCGGGCTCGAGCCCGGCGGCTGCGGGTTCGGGTGGCGGGACGCCTGCGGGCGGCACTGCCGCAACCGGCAGCGGCGGTGGCGGGGGCAACGGGAAAGCGACGTGCACCCAGGTGACGAAGGCTGACGCGCAGCAACTCCTCCTCGCCAAGATCACCGGCGAGAAGACGACCACCATGTCGGACGGGCTCGTCTCCAACGGCAAGGCGCAGCAGTGCGTATTCGCCACGCAGGAGAGCTCCCAAGCCCTCACGATCACGGTCGTCGGTGGCAAGGATGCGAACAACTACTACGCCGACTCGTCGCAAGGCATCACGCCCACGGCGGTACCGGGCGTCGGCGCCAAGGCGGTGCGCGACAAGGGTGAGGGCAGCACATTGGTCACTGCCGAGGACAACGGCGTGACGTGCGCGGTCGACACCAGCGGCGCCGACCAGCTTCCGGGTGTCGGCACACTCGAGGAGGCCGCCGGGTCCACGAACGACATCGGCGACATCCACTGGGCGCAGGTCGCGAGCGCCCTCGGAACCATGTGCAATGTCGTCTTCGGCAGCGGCAACACGAAGCCGGACTTCAGCAAGCTCCTCGCCGCCGCGGCCGCCGCGGGCACACCAAGCACCGGTGCCACCCTGCCGACCAACATCACCGTCCCGCCGGCGCCCTGACGGCGAGCCGCCGGGCAGCGGCTCGCGGCGGGCGATCGCTTCCGGCGCGGAGCTTGCGTCAGCCGACGCCCTGCGCCACCGGCGCGGCCTCGGCTTCGGGTACGAGATAGTCGGCGCTGTCCTCGTCGTCGCGCGCTCGGGCCGGTAGGTAGAGCGCCACGCACAACGCGGCGGCGAGCGTGACCGCGGCGGCGACGTCGCCGATGAGGTGGAGGCCGCCCACGAAGCTGTCGTTGGCGGCGCCGATGATTTGCGTGGCGTAGCGGTGCGCGGCCGGCGACTCGTTCGCCACACCCACGGCCTGGCCGACGTTGTTCTTCACCTGTGCGAACAGCGGCGCCGGCAGGCTCGACTTCACTTTGTGCGCGAACGACGACACGAAATGGCTCGCCATGATCGAACCGAACACGGCCACGCCGATCGCGCCGCCCATCTGGCGTGTGGTGTCGTTCATGGCCGAGCCGACCCCGGCCTTGTTGCGCGGCAGCGAGCCCATGATCGAGTCGGTGCACGGTGCCAGCACGTTGGCCATGCCGAGGCCCATGAGCACCGTGACGCCGATGACGGCGAGCACCGAGCTGCCGGCGTTCATGCCCTCGAACAGCACGAACGACACCGTGACGAGCAGCAGGCCGGTGGTGACGACGACCTTGTTGCCGAAGCGTTCCACCCACATGCTCGACATCGGCGCGAACACCATGAGTGTGGCGGCCTGCGGGAGCAGCACGGCACCGGCTTCAACGGTTGAGTAGCCCAGCACCGACTGCAGGTACTGGGTGAGCAGGAACAGCGTGCCGTACAGCGCGAGGAACACGAGCGCGATGGCCCCGCTCGCCGCGCTGAACCGTGGGTTCTCGAAGAAATGCAGGTCGAGCATGGGATGGCTCGAGTGCATCTCCCACAAGAAGAAGCCGACCAATAGCACGCCGCCGATCGCGAAGCAGGCGACGATCACCGACGATCCCCACCCGTGCGCGGGCGCCTCGATGATCGCCCACAGCAAGAAGCCGAGACCCGCGATCGAGAACAACGCGCCCACCGGGTCGAGCCGGGCCTGGGTGGGGTCGCGTGATTCGGGCACGAAGAAATAGCCGAGCACGAGCCCGATGGCCACGATCGGTACGTTCACCATGAACACCGAGCCCCACCAGAAGTGCTCGAGCAACACGCCGCCGGTGATCGGCCCGAGGCCGACGCCGAGCGCGGACACACCCGCCCACACGCCGATCGCCTTCCCGCGCTCGGTGGCGTCGGTGAACACGTTCGTGATGATCGAGAGCGTCGACGGCATGATGCACGCACCGCCGATGCCCATGAGCGCGCGCGTGCCGATGAGCATGGATGCCGACGACGCCGACGCCGACAGCGCCGAGCCCACGCCGAACACCGCCAGGCCGAACGCGAGGAAGCGGTAGCGGCCGAAGCGGTCGCCGAGGCTCCCGGCGGTGAGCAGCAGGCCCGCGAACACCAGCGTGTAGGCGTCGACCACCCACTGGAGCTGGCTCGCCGACGCGCCCAGCCCGCCCTCGCTCGAGGAGTGCGCGAGCGTGGGGATGGCCACGTTCAGGATCGTGTTGTCGAGCGTGATCACGATCAGGCTGATGCACAGGACGAGCAGCGTCAGCCAGCGTCGCCGGTAGACGACCTCGGGGTCTTGCAGTGCTTGGCGCATGACGCACTCTTTCTACCGGTCGTGCCGCGTCCGCCCGCGGGTGAAATCGAGCCAACCCCACGGGTGCGTCTGTGATTCCGGGTTCAGCGTCGATCGAGCCGACCTTGTGACCCGCGGTTGGCGACGCCGCGTCGACGCTCGGGTCAGGAGCCCCAGTCCGGCCGGAGCGGCATCGCGCTCCGGCCATCGTCGGATCGCACGCCCAGCACCTGGTGCACCTGGGTGCGCCCGGCCTCGAAATTCATGGCCGACGCGGCCATGTAGAGGCGCCAGATGCGCGCCCGGCCCGTTGTGGTTGCTGCGGCGGCGGCGTCCCAATCGCGTTCGAGGTTCGCCACCCACGCGCGCAACGTGCGCGCGTAGTGCTCCCGGAGCGTTTCCACGTGGCGCACCTCGAAGCCTTCCTGCTGTATGGCTGACACCACCGTTCCCACCTCGTGCAGTTCGCCGTCGGGGAACACGTAACGGTCGATGAAGCCGCGGCGATGGAAGTGGGCGTGGCCGTCGCCGGGCGGCCGGCTGATCGCGTGGTTGAGCAGGCGCCCCTGCGGGCGCAGCAGCGTGTGCAGCCGCGCGAAGTACTCGTGCAGCCGAGCCTTGCCGACGTGTTCGAACATCCCGATCGAGCTGATGGCGTCGAAGGTTCCGTCGGCGACGCCGCGGTAGTCCTGCAGGCGGAACTCGACGCGGTCGGCCACGCCGGCGATCTCCGCCGCGCGCTGCGCGTATTCGAGTTGTGAGCGCGACAACGTGACCCCCACGGCTTCGACGCCGTAGTTGCGCGCGGCATGCACCACCATGCCGCCCCAGCCGCATCCCACGTCGAGGAGACGCATGCCCGGATGCAGGCCGAGCTTGCGGCAAATCAAGTCGTATTTGTGCGCTTGCGCGTCGTCGAGCGTGGCGGGCTCGTGACCGTTTCCGGAGTTGTCGGGCCACACCGCGCACGAGTACGTCATCGTGTCGCCGAGCACGATTCGGTAGAAGTCGTTCGACACGTCGTAGTGATGGTGGATGGCCGCGGCGTCGCGCTCGGGCGTGTGGCGCCGTCCGTGCAGTCGCGCCTCTTCCTTGGGGAGCGGCGGCCGCCGCAATCCGGTATGGCCGACGAGCCGCGCGAGTGCGGCCCATTCCTTGGCGCCGATCCGCACATCGGGCAGGTTGTCGCGTAGCCGCAACGCTTCGAAGATGTCGCCGTCCACGTCGAGCGCGCCGGCCACGTAGGCGCGCGCGAACCCGAGTTCACCGGGTGCGGTGAGGATGTAACGGAGCGCGTCGGGTGAACGCACCATGAGCGACGTGGCGGCGTCGGCGGGCCCGAGCACGCCACCGTCGTACGTCTCGATTCGGATGGGAAGGTCGTGGCCGTCGGTGCCGAGCAGGTCGCCGATGATGGCAGTGAGCTCGTGCGCCGACGCGCCAGTGGCCAATCGACGTGTGCCCGGTCGATGTGTGCCCGGTCGATGCGTTCCCGTTCGATGTGCGCGTGTGTCGGTGGCAACCACCATGCACCTCCTTGGCGTGCCCGTCGCGCCCATACCGCGACGCGGCGGAATCCAATCATTGCGAACCGCCGCGCTGCCGCGGAGAGCTGACACCGGTGTCAGTGACGGCTTAGGGTTCGTCGCGTGAGGCGGGTGTGCGTGGTCGTGTTGGCCGCGGCCGTGCTGGGCGTCACCAGTTGTTCGGCCAGTAGCTCGTCGTCGGCGCCGCGGCCGGCCGCACCTACGAGCCCGTCGGTCGACGGCCTGGCGCAGCCGATCGGGCTCGGTCTCGGCGACGTCTACTTCTCCTGGCGGCAGGCGGAGGCGTCGGCGTACCGGATCGAGGTGAGCCAGCTCGACGGGTCGACCACGAAGCAACGTGTCGTGTGGAACAGCGGCGCCGTGCGCAGCACCGCCGACGAGTCCGAGCCCTACGCCGGCCCCGCGCTGGCGCCGAACACCGTCTACTCCTGGCGCGTCCAGATCCATCACGACGGCGCGCCGTGGAGCGCGTGGTCGCGGTCCGCGACCTTCGAGACCGGCCTGCGCGACAGCGATTGGAAGGCCGACTGGATCTGGCGGCCCGACAGCACCACGACCGATCCCGACCAATACACCTACGCGCGCAAGGAGGCAACGCTCGACGCCTCACCGATCGTGCGCGCCCGCGCGTTCGTGTCGGCCGACCAGCAATACGAGATGTACGTGAACGGCACGCGCGTGGGCAAGGGCGAGGCCTATAGCTATCCCGACACCCAGTACTACGAGACGCTCGACGTCACCCACGCCCTACGCGCCGGTACGCGCAACGCGCTCGGCCTGCTCTACACGTGGGATGGACCCACCAAGGGACACCCGGCCGGCGAGCCGGGCGTGATCGCGGAGGTCGTGGTGCAGCATCGCGACGGCCGCGTCGAGACGATCGGTACCGACGGAACGTGGCGCGTACTGAAGGGGGCGTGGCTGGCGGGCACACAACGCGACCTCGAAGGTGACCTCGTCGACTACAAGGAGAACATCTTCGGACCGGCCGAGCCGCTCGGTTGGGAGCAACCTCACTTCGACGACACCTCCTGGGCGCCCGCGACCGTGCGCGGCGCGGCGGGTACCGCGCCCTGGACGCACCTCGTATCGGTGCGCACGCGTATCGTCGAGCAGCCGATCAAAGCCGTGTCGTTGCGCCGGCTCCCCACCGGCGCGGTGGTTGCCGACTTCGGCAAGGTGTACGCGGCGGTGCCGACGGTCACCTTCCACCACGGCGTACGGGGTCGCACGATCACGATGCGCGCCGGCTACCTGCTCGACTCGGCGCAGGACGCGGCCCAGCTCGGCGGCGGAGCGGTTGTCGGCGACGTCTCGGCGGCGTACGGCGTGCAACACACCGACATGAGCTACACGTACGTGCAGCGCGGCGGTGGCGTGGAGCAGTTCCATCCCGTCGATTACCTCGGGTTCCGATACCTGCAGATCGACAATCCGGGCGAGACGCTCACGCCGTCCGACGTCGTCGCACTGGCGCGGCACACCGAGATGCCCGACGCAGCTCCGGCGACGTTCTCGTCGTCGAACGCCACGGTCGATGCGATCTTCCAACTTGGTGCGCACTCGTCGCTCTACACCGCGCAGGAGCAGTTCGTGGATACGCCGACGCGCGAAAAGGGTTCGTGGCTCTACGACGGCTTCAACGAGTCGGTCACCGCGATGTCGGCCTTCGGTGACCAGAACGCGACCCGCAAGTCGTTGATGGAGTTCGCCCAATCGCAGTCGCGCTACTGGCCGAACGGTGCGATCAACAAGATCTATCCCACAGGCTTGGGCGCGCTCGACATCAACGAGTCGTCCGAGATCTACGCCGAATGGGTGTGGCAGTACTGGCTGCACACCGGTGATCGGGCCTTGCTACAACACGTGTATCCGGTGTTGCAGAAGCTTTCCGACTACGTCGCCAACTCGATCGACCCCAAGACCGACCTCGTCACGGATCTCCCCGCGACCAACGTGTACTACGACTCTCCGACAGTCACACGCCTCAACATCCTCGGTGCGAACGTGTTCCGCCGTACCGCCGATGTGGGCGCGGTGTTGCATCGCCCGGCGAACGAGGTCTCGCGCCAGAACGAGCGAGCCGACGCGCTCACGAGTGCGATCAACAAGCGCCTGACCCGGCCCAACGGCACGTACGCAGACGGTCTCGACAAGAACGGCAAGCAGGTGTCGGCGTCGTCACAGACGACGAACGCGTGTGCCGTGGTCTACGGCGTTGCCCCGAAGGCGTCGTATCCGCAACTCGGTGCGGCGATCGCCAAGGCCGGCATGAGCACAGTGGTGCAAAACGCTGCCGAGGTGCTCAACGCGCTGGCGCGCACCGGTCGCGACGCCGACCTCGTGCGTATCCTCGCCGACCCGCACATCGACGGTTGGGCGAACATCTTGGCGCGGGGCGCCACCTTCACGTGGGAGGTGTGGAATCCGTCCGACATTGTGGGCGACAGCATGTCGCACGGCTGGGGATCGAACGTGCTCGTGGCGATCCAGCGCGATCTCCTCGGTGTCACGCCGACGAGCGGCGCCTACGCGACCTTCACGGTGCAGCCACCGAACGCGGGCCTCGACCATGCATCCGGCACGGTGCCCACGCCGAACGGCCCGATCTCCGTGCAGTGGTCGCGCACGAGCAAGGGTGTCACGGTGGTGGTGACGGTGCCCGACGACTCGCACGCCACGGTGTTCTCCCAGGAACTCGGCCCGGGGCGCCACACCATCACCTCCCGCGGTTGACGCCCGCAAGCGCACTCGAAATCGTCGGGCCGCGGTAGCGACCGGCGCTCGATGGGTATCAACGTGGGCGATGGCCACCACTGATGCGGCGCACTGGTTCGAACACGAGGCGCGGGAGTACTCGGGCGGCAACGAACGGCCGCTCGGCGGTTACGTCAAGGTCATGGCGGTGTACGGCGCGAGCGTGCTCGGCCTGGGTGCGCTCGCCGCCGCCACCAAACGGCCGTTGCCGGAGCGCCCCGATGCGCGCGATCTCGGCCTGATCGCGCTCGCCACGGCGAAGACGTCGCGCCTCCTCACCCGCGACGCGGTGACGAGCCCGGTGCGCGCACCGTTCACGCGGTTCGAAGGCCCGGCTGGCCCGTCCGAGGTGAACGAAGAAGTGCGCGGTCACGGTGCACAGCACGCCGTGGGTGAGCTGCTGAGTTGCCCGTTCTGTGTGGCGCAGTGGATCGGCACAGGTTTCGCGTTCGGCATGCTGTTCTTCCCGCGCGTCACGCGCCAGGTCGCGGGCACGTTCGCCGCGCTGGAGGTGGCCGACCTGGTGCAGTTCGGCCGTGCGGTCGCAGAGCACCGAGCCGAGGGCTGAGCCTTCAGCGGTGCGGATCGTGCTGCTCACCGCGTAGCGCGTCGCGCACGCGGTCGACCGTTGCCAGGAACGGCCCACCCACCATGTTGGCGATGGCGCTTTGCGGAGCGTGCGGATGCGGGTGCGTGGGCGCGGCCTCTTCGGCGCGTTGCAAGGCCATGCCCATCGTGCGCAGCGCCGAGGTGGACTCGGCCTGCCGGATGCGCGGGAACACGTCGCGTTCTTCGGCTCCGGCGTGCGCGAGCACGGCCGACTGCAGCGCCGCGATCTTTGTCGCGAACGCCGGTTCGTTGAGTCCGATGTTCTCCAATTCGTGGAGCGCGATCTTCGCCTCGTCCTCCTCGGCGAGCCGTTCCTTCGCGATCCGCTCGGCATCGGCGCCGAGCTTGCGGAGTGCCGGATAGACCACCATCTCCTCACCGGTCTCGTGCACGGCGAGGAGGCGACGCAGCTCGCAGAAGCTGTCCGACGCGGTCGGTGTGGAGCCGTCACCGATCCGGCCGAAGAGCTCCCGCACCTGTTCGTGCTGGCGCTCGAGCATCGTCGTCACGTCGAGCCTGCTCGTCTTGGTGCCCATCGCTGTCGCTCCTGTGCATTCGCTTCGATACTCCGACGGATGTACCCGGCGGGAGCAACAGTGAGTCAGCTCGGGAATCGAAAACCTCCCGAGTGAGTGCCTCAGCGCGACTTACCGGCAGCGAGCCGACTCGCTGCGAGCACAGCCGCGAAGAGAACCCCGAAAACGCTCCACTCGACGGTTTCGCGTCTGGTCACGGTGCACCGCGGTCGGGTGCGCTCGGTTCCGGGGCTCGCTCTGCCTGCTCGAGCCGTTCACGTTGCGGCTGCACGGTGTAGCGCGGGTCGTTCGCTGAAGTGAGACCAGCCTCGAACACGCCCATTTTCGTGCAGAACGATCCGGCGACGAGTGCGAGGCCGGCAGTGCGCGACAGAGCCCGGCTGCGCCCACTCAAGGCCGCGCCGAGCGCGCCACCGCCGGTCAGGGCACGTGCGGCTTGCATGTACTTGCCCCCTGTCCCGGTGGCGTACGGCTCGCCGACCATGCCCAACCGTTGTTCGATGAGCCGCGAGCACGCGATGTCGGCCGTGGCCGCGACCACCGCAACCCGCCGTGCCGGCGCCGACTCCTGCGTTGGCGCGGCGAACATCGCCAGGCCGGCGGCCGCGACGGCTCCCGACGCCACGAACAGGTAGGGCATCTCCCGATGCGCATCGTGCCACGCGGGCACCGCGGTGTCGGCGACGAGCGCGCCGGTGTACGACGCGACGGCAGGCCCGAGCAACGCGGCTGCGCCCGTCGCGAGCGCGCCAAGGGGGCGGAACCGGTGTGTCACCGCGGTGGCGGCCGCGACCACTGCAGCAGGTGTGTACGCCGAAAGGAGCCATGTGCCGACGCTCATGGGCGAAGTGGGCTTGAACACGCGCAACATATTCAGCGCCCGCGCCGGACGGCCGAGGTCGTGCACGAGACCGACCATGCCCACCAAGACCGCTCCCGCCGACCCCACCTTCGCAGCGCGCGCGAGCGCGGGGCGGCCAGTGAGATCAGCCACGGCGGCGATCACTGACGCCGTGCCCGCGAGCCCGCCGCAGAAGAAGTAACCCGGTATGTCGGGGGCCTTCCACACCGGCTGGTTGATCACCGGCAGCCCGTAGTACGACGTGAATGTCGCGTCGGGCACCATCGCCTGTTCACCACGGCGGTTCTTCTTCGGGCCCGTACCGACGGCAACGCCGACCGTTGCATCGCGATCGGGACGCGCGCCCTGGAGGCCGTTCGCCGTGACGCGCGATCCCGTCGCCATCAGCGCCTTGCCCCGACGAAGGCCGCGGCGAGCGTCACCAGTGCGGCTCCTGTAGCCACGGCGACGTGCTTCCACATCGCAGGCAGATCGCGCGTGGTCACGACCGGATTCGGCGGTAGTCCGTACACCTCAGGCGCGGCGAGCAACAGGAAGAAGGCGCCGTCACCGCCGACACCGTCGTCTGGATCGTGCCCGTAGAGCCGCGCGTCGTGGATGCCGTGGGCCTGCATGTCCTGCACCCGGCGCTGGGCGCGCGTGCGCAGCTCGTCGAGCGGACCGAACTGGATCGAGTTCGTCGGGCACGCCTTCGCGCACGCGGGCTCCATGCCGACCGTGAGGCGGTCGTAGCACAGCGTGCACTTCCACGCGCGGCCGTCATCTTTGCGCTGGTCGATGACGCCGTACGGACATGCCGGGATGCAATAACCGCAGCCGTTGCACACGTCCTCCTGCACCACGACGGTGCCGAACTCGGTGCGGAACAACGACCCGGTCGGACAGACGTCGAGGCACGCGGCGTGGGTGCAGTGCTTGCACACGTCGCTCGACATCAGCCACCGGAACTCGTTGGGCGTACCTTCGGCGTCGGGCTGCTTGTTCTGCTCGATGAAGGCGACATGTCGCCACGTATCGGCGCCGAGGCCTTGCGTGTTGTCGTACGACATGCCGGTGAACAGCAACCCGTCCTCGGGGACGTGGTTCCACTCCTTGCACGCAACCTCGCACGCTTTGCAACCGATGCAGATCGACGTGTCGGTGAAGAAGCCCATGCGCGGCGGCGCATCGCGGTAGCCCGAAGCGGTGGCCACATCGTTGCCGTCGCCAGACAGATGGTCGGTGGAACGCGCCATGCTCACACCTCCGTACCCGTGTGTTCGGTGATGCCGGCGCGGCGGCGATACTCCGCCACGAACTCGGGCAGGGCCGAGCCTCGCGGGCGGCGACCGGGCCGGATGTCGCACGTGAGCGCCTTGACCTCCTGGATATGCACGTTGGGGTCGAGGGCGAGGTGCGCGAGCTCGTTGGCCGCGTCGCCCTTCGACAGCCCGTTCGGGCCCCAGTGATACGGCAGACCCACCTGGTGCAACGTGCGTCCCTGCACCCGCAGAGGGGTGATGCGCTCGGTCACGAGCACGCGCGCTTCGATCGCGCTGCGCGGCGTGACGATCGTGGCCCAACCTCCATGCTCGAGCCCGCGCAATCGGGCCAGCTCGGGTGACACTTCACAGAACATCTCGGGCTGCAGCTCCGACAAATACGGCACGAAGCGGCTCATGCCGCCGGCCGTGTGATGCTCCGTGAGGCGGTATGTGGTTGCGACGAACGGAAACACGTCGGCCCCGGGTGAACCGTCACTCGGCGCGTAGCGGTTGTCGCGCCGCGCAGGTGTCACCTGTCGCGCGGGATTGCGTTGCTGGCCGTACAGAGCGTTCTCAAAGGGCGATTCTTGTGGCTCGTAGTGCGCAGGGAGTGGGCCGTCGGTGAGTCCCGCGGGAACGAAGAGCCAGCCCTTGCCATCTGCCTGCATGATGAATGGGTCTTCGCCGGAGATTGCGGCCGTCGACGTAGCGTCGGCGGGCGGCCGGTACCACGGCGACCGATCGGCGATGTAGTCGGGCACGTCGTGCCCGGTCCACTTCGCCTGCTCCTCGTCCCACCACACGAGCGCTTTGTTCGCACTCCAAGGCTTGCCTTCGGGATCGGCCGATGCACGGTTGTAGATGAGGCGGCGGTTCGCAGGCCACGCCCACCCCCACTCGGGCGCCACCCAGTTCTGCTCCTTTGCCGGCTTGCGACGCGACGCCTGGTTCG
Source organism: Acidimicrobiia bacterium (assembly GCA_036501845.1). Classification (GTDB taxonomy): domain Bacteria; phylum Actinomycetota; class Acidimicrobiia; order IMCC26256; family PALSA-610; genus JBBREP01. The sequence goes on from DASXZO010000042.1 coordinate 13,872, forward strand.
TGCCGTCGGCGTACACGCCGCAGTAGATCCAGCAGCCGCAAGCTGTCGAGCCGTCGTCGCGCAACTGGTCGTAGCTCGACAGCGGATGGCCGCCCGAGTCCCACCCGTTCACCTCGGCGAGCACCGTCTCCGCGAGCGGTTCTGCAATCGACAGATGCGTCGGATAGTCCCAAGTGAGATCGAGGAGCGGTCGATCCATCTCGTCGCGTGAGCCTGCGAGCTTCTCGCGGATGATGCGGCCGAGGTGGAAGGCGAACCACAGCTCGCTGCGCGTCTCGCCATCGGGCTCCTTCGCCGCATGGTGCCACTGGAGCATCCGTTGCGTGTTGGTGAAGCTGCCGTCCTTCTCCGTGTGCGCCGCGGCCGGCATGAAGAAGACCTCGGTCTTGATGTCCTCGGTCCGCAACTCGCCCGTCTCGATCTCCGGCCCGTCCTTCCACCACGTCGCGCTCTCGATGAGCGAGAAGTCGCGCACCACGAGCCATTCGAGGTTCGCCATTCCGAGCCGTTGCATCTTGGCGTTGGCCGAACCCACCGCCGGGTTCTCGCCCATCACGAAGTAACCGGTGCAGCTGCCGTCGAGTTGTGCGAGCACCGTGTCGTAGGTGCTGTGACTCCCGGTGAGGCGCGGGAGATAGTCGAAGCAGAAGTCGTTGTCGGGCGTGGCGTGCTCGCCCCAGTACGCCTTGAGCAGGCTCACTGTGTATGCCCGCATCTCGCCCCAATAGCCGCGGTGCGCGGACTCGCCTTCGATGAACGTGTCGAGGTCGGGGTCCTTGCCCGCATGCGGCATCGGGATGTAGCCGGGAAGCATGTTGTAGAGCGTGGGGATGTCGGTGGAGCCCTGGATCGAGGCATGCCCGCGCAGTGCCATGATCCCGCCTCCCGGTCGGCCCATGTTGCCGAGCAGCAACTGCAGGATCGCCGCAGTGCGGATGTACTGCACGCCCACCGTGTGCTGCGTCCACCCGACGGCATACGCGAACGCCGCGGTCTTGTCAGGACCGGAGTTGGATGCCAGCGTCTCGCACACTTGCAAGAACAGATCGCGCGGCACCCCGCAGATCTCTTCGACCGCCTCCGGCGTGTAACGGGAGAAGTGCCGCTTCACCACCTGGAACACGCAACGCGGATCTTGCAGTGTCTCGTCACGCTCGAGGTCGACGTGACCGATCGCGGCGCCGGCCGCGCCGGTGCGGGCGCCGCGCGCCGCCGAACGAGCACCCACATCCCTTCCGGCTTCTTCCTGGCGTTGTCCGGCCGACGACTGCACCTCGGCGCCCTCGTACTGCCACGACTCGGGGTCATAGTGGCGCGCTTCGGGGTCGAAACCACTGAAGAGCCCATCGAGGTCCTCGGTGTCGCGGAAGTCGTCGCGCAGGATGATCGACGCGTTCGTGTAACAGACCACGTAGTCGTGGAACCAGCGATCGTTCTCGATCACGTAGTTGATGATCCCGCCGAGGAACGCGATGTCGGTGCCGGCGCGCAAGGGCACATGCACGTCAGCGACGGCACTCGTGCGCGTGTAGCGCGGATCCACGTGAATGAGGGTGGCACCGCGCGCCTTGGCCTCCATCACCCACTGGAAACCGACCGGATGGCACTCGGCCATGTTGGACCCTTCGATCACGATGCAATTCGCGTTCTGCAGGTCCTGCTGATGTGTGGTGGCGCCACCTCTACCGAACGATGTCCCCAAACTGGGGACGGTGGAGGAGTGTCATATGCGCGCCTGGTTCTCGATCTGGATCGCGCCCAGCGCCGTGAACAGCTTCTTGATGAGGTAGTTCTCTTCGTTGTCGAGTGTGGCCCCGCCGAGGTGGGCGAAGCCCATGGTGCGGCGCACTCGGTGGCCCTCGGTTTCCCACTGCCAGCCCCTGCGGCGCGACTCGATGACGCGGTCAGCGATCATGTCCATCGCTCGATCGAGGTCGAGCTCCTCCCACTCGCTCGAGTGGGGCTTTCGGTGCAGCACCTTGTACTCGCGGGCTTCGCCAGTGGTGAGCTGCAGCGACGCCGATCCCTTCGGGCACAGCCGGCCGCGGCTCACCGGTGAGTCAGGATCGCCCTCGATCTGCACCACCTTGTCGTCCTTCACGTACACGTTCTGGCCGCAGCCGACCGCGCAGTACGGACACACCGACTTCACGAGCGTGTCGGCCGTCGCCGTGCGAGGTTCGAGGCGGGCAGTACGCGGGCTCATCACCGCGGCGCCGCGCCCCGTCTTGTCCACGCCAGCAAGCTGGCGGTACACCGGCCACTGCCCGAGACGGTCACGCAGGCTCATGGCTGGTCCTTTCTGATGCCGCGAGCCGTTCGCCGACCACGCGCCGCTCGTCGGCCGTCGTCACCTCTTGCAGCGCGAGCAGCACCTGGTCCTCGAAAGCAACGTGGCCGCGCAGCGCATGCTGCAGTTTGTCGGCCAACGCGTCCCACTGCTCGGTACCGGGCGGGGTGTCGGCGAGGTCGGCAAGGATGTCGTTGCCCTGTTTCTCCTGCCGTTGCGCGTCGTCGGCGACGTCGTCCCCGTTCGCGAGCTTGCTGCGCACGAAGGGCCAGAGATGCTGCTCCTCGGCTGCTTCATGACGTTCGAGTCCGATGCGAATGGCTTCGAGGGTCGCGGCGCGCAGCGCGATTTGATCTTCTGACGCGCCCTTCGCCTTCGTAGGCGTGTACTTCAAGCGGTTGGTGAGCTTGTGGAAGGCGTTATGGTCGCGCGGGAGCAACGCAACGACATCTGCATCCGCGTCGTTGGTCTGGCCGAGCGATGGCGGCGTGGGCCAGTCGGCATCACCGGCGTCACGCATTTGAGCGTCGCGACGCACGCGCTGGTGGATCCAGCGTTGCACCTCGTCGCGATGAGTTGGATTGTGCACCGGGACCGGGTTCGCGAGGTGTTGCGTGCTGGTCTCGACGAAGCCTGGTCGCCGTGTGTCGTCGGCCACGAGCGTGTCGCTGCCATCGGCAGGCAGGCCCGTGGCGATCATGTAGGCGAGGCCGGGATGGATGCCGAGACGGCGTCCCACGTCGTCGTAGCCGACGCCGGCCTCGACAAGCGACAGCACATCACGACGCGTCACCAACAGACGGCCTCCTCGAGCCCGAACCTACCCATCCGCCTACCGCGACAAACGGACTCGCGAAGTCCCAGAAGCGTTCATGAGCATGCGACGCGTTTGTTGCCACCAAGAGCGCGGTACATCACGTGGGCAATGTCGGAACACACGATCGTCGTCGGCTACAACCACTCCGGTCCGGCGAAAGCCGCGCTGCGTTGGGCGACCGAGCAGGCGGTGCTCACCTCGGGCGAAGTGCTCGCGGTATACGTGGCATCGGCGGTGGCCGATTGGGAACTTGCCGCGGTGCAGTTCGACCCCGACCCGATGCGCCGTGAGCTCGAACGGTGTCTCGAAGGCGCGTGGACCGAGTGGGTGCGCGCCCGGCACGTGCCGTGCCGAACACGGTTCGTCTACGGGCGACCGGCCGAAGAGCTCATGAAGATCGCGCGCGCCGAACAGGCGCAGCTCATCGTGATCGGCATGAGCCCCCGCGGCACGCTCACGGAGCTGATTTCCGGCAGCACGATGCACGACCTGCGCAAGCACGCAGTGCGGCCGGTCGTTGCCGTGCCACACGGTTGGCCGGAGGCGGCCGCCGCATCCTGAGCCGGTCGACCATTACGGTCGGTTGCCATGAAGGCAGCCATGCTCGAGACCGTGCCAGGCGAACTCGTCATCGACGACGTGCAATTCGCCAACCCGGGGCCGCGCGAGGTGCTGGTGCGCACCGTCGCCGCGGGCTTGTGCCACTCCGACCTCCACTTCATGGAAGGTCTGTATCCGAGTGCGGTGCCGACGGTGCTCGGACACGAGTCGGCCGGAGTGGTCGAAGCCGTTGGCAACGAGGTGCGCTACGTGGCGCCCGGCGACCATGTGATCACCTGCGTCAGCGGATTCTGCGGTGCGTGTAGCTACTGCCTGTCGGGCCGGCCGAATTTGTGCACGAAGCAGGCGATCCTTCCCGACCCGACCACACCCAGGATCACACGGCGCGGCGAGCGCGTGTTCCAATTCATGGATCTGTCGAGCTTCGCGGAACAGCTCCTCGTGCACGAGAACTATCTCGTGAAGGTCCGTCCCGAGATGCCGCTCGACAAGGCCGCGCTGCTCGGCTGTGGTGTCACCACAGGTGTGGGTGCCGTCATCAACACCGCGAAGGTGCGTCCCGGCGAAACCGTCGCCGTGATCGGCTGTGGCGGTATCGGCCTCAATGCGATCCAGGCCGCCGCGATCGTGGGCGCGGCGCGCGTGATCGCGGTCGACCGGTTGGCGTCGAAGCTCGATCTGGCGCGCACCTTTGGTGCCACCGATGTGGTCAACGCGTCCGAAGGTGATGCGGTGCTCGCGGTGCATGAGCTGTCAGGGGGCGGCGTCGACCATGCCTTCGAGGCGATCGGGCTGTCGGCCACGGCGCAGCAAGCGTTCGCGATGTTGCGCAATGGCGGTACCGCGACGGTGATCGGCATGGTGCCGCTCGGTCAGAAGGTGGAGATCGACGGCTTCCAGTTCCTCATGGAAAAACGCATCCAGGGCTCGAACATGGGCTCGAACCGCTTCCGCGTCGACATGCCGCTCTACGTCGACTGGTATCTCGACGGCAAGCTCAAGCTCGACGAGCTCGTGAGCGCGGTGATGCCGCTCGAGCGAATCAATGAAGGATTCGCGGCGTTGAAGGGCGGCGAAGTCGCCCGCCAGCTCATCCTTTTCGACTGACCGTTACGAACGGAGCGCCTCGACGAACGCTCCGATCGAATTCATCGACATCTTCGCTGTCGATGAAAGCGTTGGAAGCAGTCCGCATCTTGTTCGCCGCTGCGGCGGGATTTCTCATGATCCATTGGTCGCCCACGTCGGCAACGAGCGCCCCGATGCCATAAGGCGCCGTTCGCAGGGCGTCGGCGAGCGTGTCCGGTTGCCCGGTGCGGAGTATGAGTCCGGATGTGCGGAGCAGTTGTGCGGCGGCACCAATTGCTCCGTGCGACATGCCTGACTCGCGTGCGACGGATCGAAGGGTGGGCGGGTCGTCGGGCTCGAGGAGTAGCGCCGCTGCACGAGGTGGAGTTCGCTTCGCCGGTCGAGCCAGCTCCATGTCTCGTCGGCGTGTGTGCCGTTGCGCCGGTCCAGATATCGCTTCGCGTCGCTTGCAAGTTGATTCGCTACGAGGAGATGCGCCCCGTGAGGCGACCTCCTCACCAGACCCTTCGCGTCCTGTAGCGAAACAGTCGTCCGGACGACAACCTCTGCGTTCCACTGATGTCGTCCGACGGTCACCATGACGGAGCCTGGTTCGTGCGCACGTACCGCCAGCCGGTGGCTCTGCACCGTGAGCGCTGCGAGCTCCTCGACCGCGGACTCGCGATTGTCAGCCGCCATGCTGCGAAGTGCGGGCATCGATCCTCGAGTGTCCAGCCGTCCGGTAGTCACCGCGCGCCGGACAAGATCGATCCCGTTCGGTGTCCGGTAGCCACCGGACGCCGGACAAGTAGCGCGCGATCCGGCCCGCGCCGCACATCTGTCCTGGTCAGGACGGGCCCTGGGTCCGGAAGGGCGGCCACGGCGCGCTGACGAGGTAGCGCTCGAGCATCGCCTGGGTCACGTCGCCATGACCCGACAGCTCCAAGTCGGTGAAAGCGGCGATCGTCTGCTCGTGGGCCACGAGCGCTGCGAGCGCGGGGTGCTCAGGATCGGTGGCCAGCTCGCGGGCGCGCACGAAATCGGTGAGGAAGCCGGGCAGCGCGTCGTGCAGCGACTTCACGAACGTGTCCCAATCGAGCGCTCCGCCTGCCAGCAGCGCGCTGCCCTTGGCCCGCTCGGCATCCTGATCGACCGATGCGAGCAGCGCCGGGTCGACGAGGGGCTCGAGCATCGCGGCGGTGCGTTGTTCGATCTGCTGCAGCAGCTCCACCTTCTCGCGACGTTGGCCTTCGAGCTGCGACGCGAACGCGCCGAACAGCGCGTCGCCGAGGAGCTCCCCGCAATAGGCCTGCAGGATCAGCGTGTCGTACTCGTCGGCCATTGTTCGCTCCCGGCTGTGCACAAGGTTGGAGACGCCATTCTGTCACCGGTGGTGGCACGCACGGAATGGGCGCCGCCACTTGTGTGTTCGAAGCGCGCGTGGCTGAACGGGTGCGCGTGCTGTTGATCTCGGGAAGTGTGCGGGCGCGCTCCACGAACAGTGCGGTGTTGCGCACTGCCGCGGCGCTCGCAACCGCGGCCGGCATCGACGCCGTCCGCTACGAAGGCTTGGCCGCGTTGCCTGCGTTCGATCCGGACGCCGACGTGGCACCGCGGCCGGCACCGGTGCGCGAGCTGCTGGATCGGATCCACCGCGCCGACGCGATTGTGTTCTCCACGCCCGAGTATGCGGGCGCGCTCCCGGGAGCGTTCAAGAACCTGCTCGACTGGCTCATCGGTGACAACGACCCTCGGTCCGTCTATAACAAGCCGGTGGCGTGGATCAACGCTTCACCGCGCGGCGCGGCGCTGGCGCACGACTCGCTGCGCGCGGTGCTCGGCTACGCGCATGCCGACATCGTGCAGGCGGTGTGCGTGAACATCCCGGTCACTCCGGGATCCGTCGACCTCGACGGGCTGATCGACGACCCGGCGATTCGTGACGCGATCGAAGCCGCGCTCCACGCGCTCGCTGCGCACGTGACCGCGCCACACTCCAACCAGTAAGCGCCTTCAGCAGACGCCGGCGAGTGGCACGATCACGCGGTAGGCACCGTCACGCCACCGCACCGACGCGTCCGGGGCGATGTCGTGCACGAGCCCGAGCGCGGCGCGGTTGTCGGGGAGGATCATCGCCGTGAGTGCGCGGTAGTTGCGGCCGGCGGCGATGCACGCGAGCCGGCGCACGAGCTGCCGCCCGATGCCGTGACGCTGCCAGTCGTCCTCGATCGCCACTGCCATCTCGGCTCTTCGGCGCCGCATTTGCTGTGGTAACGAGCGACGCCGACGATCTCCTCGTTGCGGATCGCCACCAGCGCCTCGCGGCAGGAATGGTTGACGTTCACGAAGTGCTCGACGTCACGCGCCGACAGGCGGTTGACCGGACCGAAGAACCTGAGGCGACGCGATTCGGGAGACATGCGCGCCAGCAGCCGGGTCAGCCGGTCGCCGTCGGCGGGTTCGATGGGCCGCACCGCGAAGGCCGCGGTGCCGCTGACGATCGCGCTGTACGCGAGCCGTCTGCCGGAGCGCGTGTCGGCGCGCCGTGCGAGCGACGCCTGGCGGTGTGCCTCAGCGCGCGCCACGAACGAGGCGCGCCGTTGTTCGACCACGGGTTGTGCGATGACTGGATGCAACACTGAACTGACTTCTCCCAATGCCCGCGGCGAGCTATCGCTGCGACCTTCCCACTGCCATGCAGTTGTGTGCGGGGGTACGTGAGCGCGCGGGGAGTGGTTCAGGAAATGTGTCGGACGGCACATCGCCGCGCGGCGCGCGTCGACGGTCCGTGTCGCGAACCAACGAGTTGTTGGCGAGGGTTGGCGGGCGTCAGCCGCCGGCGCGGAAGCGTCCGCCGCCACCACCAGCACCACCGGTGATGCCGCTGCTGCTGCCGCCGAGCAGACCGCCGCCGCCACCGTTTCCGGCAACCGCGTTGGCGATGTTCGACGTGGGTAGCGCCGCGTGCAGGTCGGCGAGCACCACCGTTTGGCCGGCCTTCAACCCCGACGTGATCTGCGTGCGGAGTGGACCGATCACACCAACCTGCACGGTCACGGTCGTGAGCTTGCCGTTGGTGAGCACCTCGACCGTGTGGCGGCCGTTGTTGTTCAACACTGTGGATGTCGGCACCGTGAGCGCCGACGACGAGGCCGAACCGATTTGGATCGCGGTGGAAGCAGTGGCGCCGTCGCGCAAGCCGGATTCGGCGCTGGCTTCGGTGAGCCCGATCACGATCGGATACGTCGCGCTGGTGCTCGAGAGGTCGGCGGTGCCGATGTACACCACCTTGCCGGGCACGCTGTTCGGGCTGCCGTCGGCCTGGATCCGCGCGGGTTCGCCGAGCTTGACGCTGGCGATGCTGTCGACGGTGACCGAGGTGGCCACCTCGTAGCCGCCCGAACCGATCACGGTGATGGTGGCGGTCGACGATCCGGCCGTCACCGACGATCCGGGCGCGATCGCTACCGCGCCGACCACGCCGCCGATGGGCGCGGCGAGCGTGGCCTGTTGCAGGTCTTCGAACGCCGCGGCGACCGCGGCGGTGTCGGCGTCGATCGTGGCCTGGTCGGCCGCGATGTCCATGGCCGTCGGCACGTGGCTGCTCGCCACGCCGTTACTGCGGGCCGCGATCGACGAGCCGCTCGCGCCGCTCGACGTGCCGGTGCGGGTCGACGTGCCGGTGCCGGCACCCGACAGCCCGGTGGAACCGCTGCCCCGGCTCGAGGTGAGCATCGATGCGAGCTTCGTTTCGTCGCGTGCCAGGGTCTGCTCGGCGCCGGCGAGGGACGTCTCGGCGGTGAGCAGCGCCTGCTGGGCGTTGATGCATTCGGTGGAGCCGGGACCGCCAGGTGTGGTGCCCGGGGTGGTCGTGGTGGTCGGCCCGGCGACGGTGGTGGTCGGACCCGCAATCGTGGTCGTGGTGGTGCCGCCGGGTGTGGTCGTGGTGGTGGGGCCGGCCACGGTGGTGGGCGGGCCGCCGCGGTGAGGTGGCGGAGTCTGGCCGCAGGCCACGAACGCACTGTTCTCGAGCCGCTGGGTCTGGCCGAGGTTCATGTCCACTTCACGCTGCGCGCCAATCAGCTGGCGTTGCGCCGCGGTGATCGCCGCGCTCGAACCGCCCGACGTGCCGGTGGTGCCGCCCGAGCGGTCGCCGCTGGTCGCGCCGCCGGTGGATGCGCTCGACGATGAACTGGAGGACGTACTCGACGCGTTGTCCTGCGCGTCGATGTCCTTCTGCAGGTTCACCTCGGCCTGCGCGAGCGATGCGCGCTGTTCCAAGAAGGCCTGCACGAGCGGGCCGTTCTGCAAGGTCGCGAGCGTCTGACCCGCAGTCACCGGCGTGCCGACGCTGACGTTGACGGTCTGCACCGTGCCCGACGTGGGGAACGACACCGCAGCTTGTGACACGGCTTCGATCGTGCCCGTGCTGTCGAGCGTCTGCGCGACCGCCGACCTCGTGACGGTGGTGGTGCGGTACGAGTGACCCGTGGATCGCGTCATCGCGATGGCAACGCCGGCACCGAGGGCGAGGATGACCACCACTACGGCGATGGCGGCGATGGCGCGCCTGCGATTCGGGTGTCTGCGAGGCGGCACGGTCACTCCGTCCTGAGCGCGTCGATCGGGGCGAGGCGGGCCGCGCGCACCGCGGGATACACGCCGAACACGAGTCCGATCGCGATCGAGATGACGATTGCGCCGACGGACGCGGTCGGTGACAGAGTCACACTCGACGACACGAAGTGGGGGAGCACTTTCGTGCCGACGAAGCCGATGATGACACCGAGCACGCCGCCGGCGAGGCCGAGTACTGACGCCTCGACGAGGAACTGCGAGCGGATCACGTTGGGGCGGGCGCCGAGCGCCTTGCGCAGGCCGATCTCACGCACACGCTCGGTCACCGACACGAGCATGATGTTCATCACGCCGATGCCGCCCACGAGCAACGAGATCGCGGCGATGCCGCCGAGCAGCACCGTGAGCGTGTGGTCGACCGAGGTCGCGGCGGACACGATCGACTGCTGCGAAGTGATCGTGAAGTCGGCGTCGGTGGACGTGGCGATGTTGTGCAGCGCGAGCAGCTCGTTCTGCGCCTCTTGATAAGCGCCCGACAGTGACGACGGCGACGCAGCCTCGACGTAGATCGTCGACACGCTCGAGCGGGTCGTACCGCCGAACAGGCGCTGCTGCGAGACGGTCAGCGGCACGATCGCGAGGTCGTCCTGGTTCGTGGTTCCCGACGAACCGCTCGGCGCGAGCTCGCCCACCACTTGGAGCTGTACGTCGTTGACCGTGACCGTCTGATTGAGCGGGCTGGCGTTGCCGAAGAGTTCCTGCGACGTGGTCGAGCCGAGCACCACCACTGGGTTGATCGACTTCTCGTCGGCGGCGGTGATGAACCGTCCCGCGGCGAGCTTGCGGGCGCGTACCGAGAGCCAGTCGGGCGTGGTGCCTGTGACGCTCGTGGTCCAGTTCGCCGATGTGGTGGTGAGCGACGTGGAGCTCGATGTCTGCGGCGCGACCGCGGCGATGTCGGGCGCCACTGTCTTGGACTCGAGCGCGTCGGCGTCGTTGACGCTGAGCGTCGACGCCGAACCGAACCCGCCGCGCACGCCGCCGGTGCTCGTGGAGCTGCCGGGCGTGATGATGAGCAGGTTGCTGCCGAGCGCGTTGATCTGCGAGCGCACGTCGCTCTGCGCGCCTTCACCCAAACCGACGGTGAGGATCACCGCGGCGATCCCGATCATGATCCCGAGCACCGTGAGACTCGAACGCAAGCGGTGCAACCGCACGGCCTCGAAACCCGTGCGCAACGTCTCGATGAAGCTCATGAGTGAACGGCCTGCTCGGCGTGGTCGTTCTGCACCTTGCCGTCGCGCATCGTGACGATGCGTTCGGCCTCGGCGGCCACGTCGCGCTCGTGCGTGATCAATACGATCGTGCGGCCCGAGTCATGGAGCTCGCCGAGCAAGCGGAGCACGTCGGTCGTGGACGCAGTGTCGAGGTTGCCGGTTGGCTCGTCGGCGAGGATCAACGCGGGTTCGGTGACGAGCGCGCGAGCAACGGCGACGCGCTGCTGCTGACCACCCGACAACTCACCCGGCTTGTGGTCGAGACGATCGGCGAGGCCGACGCGCTCGAGCGCAGCGGCGGCGCGCCGCCGGCGTTCGGCTCGAGCAATCCCGGTGTACACGAGCGGCAGTTCCACGTTGCGCTGCGCGCTGATCGACGAGAGCAAGTTGAACTGCTGGAACACGAAACCGATGCGCAGGTTGCGGATGTCGGCCAGCGCGTACTCGTCGAGCTGCGACACGTCGTCGCCCGCGAGCAGGTAGCGGCCCGACGTGGGCACGTCGAGGCAACCGATGATGTGCATCAGCGTCGACTTGCCCGAACCCGACGGTCCCGTGATGGCCACGAACTCGCCCGAACCGATCGTGATGTCGACGTTGTTGAGCGCGTGCACCTCGATGCTGCCGGGGCGGTACACCTTCGACACGCCGCTCAGCTCGATGACGGTCTCCGCCGCTGCGTCAACCACGAGCGTCAACCACCTGCGCCGGTGCGGCCGGTTCCGCCCCGGCCGAAGCCACCGAAGCCACCGAAGCCACCCGTGCCGGTGCGCCCGGTACCGCCCGTGCCGGTGCGCGTGCGGTTCCCGAACGACGGGATCGAGAGCACCACCTGCTGGCCGGATTGCAACCCGCTCGTGATCTGGATCTCGCCATTGTTCGTGAGGCCCGTGGTCACCTGCTGTTGCGCGGTTTTGTTGCCGGACGTCACCACGGTGACGTAAGTGGCGCCGTTCTTCGTGGTGAGCGCGAGGGTCGGTACCGCCAACACGTTCTGGAGTTGGTGGTAGGTGATCTCCACTGACCCGGTCGCGCCGGCGTGGAAGCCGCTCGGGCTGCCCGACACCGTGACCGTCACCGGGAACGTGGCCACGCCCGAGCTCGACGAGGCGATCACGCCCACCGACGTCACCTTGCCCGCGGCAGCTGCGCCGAGCGCCGTTGCCGCGCCGGCCGACCCGGTTGCTCCCGCGCCACCGCCGCCGAACCCACCGAAGCCGCCTCCTCCGCCGCCACCCAAGGCTGCGGCGATACCTCCGCCGCCACCACCGAAGAAGCGGGCGAAGCCGCCACCGCCGCTGTTCGAGCTGCTCGATGACGAGGTCTCCGGCGTGACCGTGGCCGCATCGCCGGCCTTGACCTCGCCGATCGTGGTGGTGTCGAGGCCGAGCTGCACCACGTAGGAGTTGCTCACGACCGCGATCTGCGTGCTCGACGACGAGCTGCTCGAACTGCTGGAGCTCGAAGCCGACGACGCCGCACTCGCGCCGAAGGCGCTGTTGGCTCCGCCCCCGGAACTGGCGCCGCTACTGCTCGTGCTGTTCTGGGTGCGACCCGACCCCGTGCCCGTGCCCGTGATGCTGTTGCCCGACGTTCCCGACGAGCCCAGCACCTGGCCCACCGTGAGGTCGACCGAGGCGACGGTGCCGGTGATCGGCGAGGTGAGCGAGGTGTCGTTCATGTTCTGCGCCGCGGTCACCAGGCTCGAGTAGGCCGACGCGATGTCAGCGTTGTCGAGATCGATCTGGGCCGTCGTGGTGGAACTCGAGTCCTGGTCGGTGGAGAGCTGCGACTGGGCCGAGGCCAGGGTCGCCTGGGCCTGGGCGAGTGAGCTGGCAAGCGACGGGGCCGAGATGGTGGCCAGCACCTGGCCTTTCTTCACCGTCTGACCCGCCTTCACGTTCACCGTCTGCACGGTGCCGGACGTGGCGAACGAGAGATTCTCGGTGTCGCTCGGCTGGATCGTGCCCGACGTGGAGATCGTCTGGCTCATGGTGGTGGGCTGCACGGTGACGAGCTGGGTCGTGGCCGCCGACGTGGTGGTCGAAGCGCTGCTGCTCTTGTGCCAGCCGAAGTACACGGCCACGCCGCCGACAGCCAGCACAACGACCACGACAAGCGCGGTCTGCATCACCTTGCGGGACATCTCAGGACCCTGCCTGGCCGCTCGCCGCACCGCCGTTGCCACGGCCGCGGAAGCCACCACCGAACCCACCGCCGAAGCCGCCGGCGCCGTTGCCGACGCGCACGTCAGTGGCGGTCACGGTGGCGCCCGACTTCGTGCCGGTGACAGTGACGGAGTCGCCGACCTTGAGGTCGGAGAAGCTGCCCGACTCGGTCTTGGCGATCTTGGCGCCCGAGCCCACGGTGACCGTCGACGTGCCGTTCGCGGTGGTGACCACGATGGTGTTGGCGCTCACGCTCTGCACGGTGCCGAAGGCGAACGATTGGCCGTTGGCGGTGGCGCCACCCGGCGCGCCGCCACCGAAGCCGCCACCCGGGGGTGTGGAGCCGTTGCCGTTCCCGGCGGTGCCGCGCCGGCCGCCGCCGAAGCCGTTCGCACCGTTGGCGCTCGCCGTGCCCATATCGGTGATCGACGTCGCGGTGATGCCGTTCGTGCCCTGCGCGCCGGTGGCGATCACCCTGTCACCCTTGGCGATCGCCGAGAGTGCGACGGTCTTGGTCACCGTGTAGCGCGTCGAGCTCGACGTCTTCACCGTGACGGCCGGACCGGGCGTGGTCGACGGCGTCGATCCTTGGCCGCCGCTGCCGAGCCCGGAGATCGTCACGCTCTGCACCGTGAAGTTCGGCGACGCGATGGCCGTAATCTTGCCGGCCGTGCCCCGGTTGGCGAAGTTGCCGAAGCCGCGACCGTTGCCGGTGCCGTTGTTCGATCCGGTGGCGGCCGACGTCGGCGGCAACGTGTTCGAGGCGCTGGCCTTCTTGCTGCCCGACAGAGCTCGGGCGCCGAAGAACCCGGCCAGCGCGACCACCACGATGGCGCCGATTGCGAGCCAGACCTTGGTCTTGTTGGAACCCGAGGTGGAGCCAGTCCCGGGCTGGAGGGGGGCTTCGGGCGCGCCCGAAGGCGCGGGTGTCTCAGGCGTATCGCTCATAGCGAGCAATACAAGCCGCCGACCGGGTGCCACGGCTGCAACTAGGCGAAGAAAGCGCTGAAATCGTGGTCGCTTCCTGTGAACGGACCGCCTCCGCCCTCAGGAATCGAGGCCGGTGCCGTCTCGGAGGCGCGCGGGCCATCATGGGCCGATGACCGCGCCATCCGCGCCAGGCATCTCGTCACCGTTCGTGGGGCGAGACGCCGAACTCGCAGCGATCGCGAGTTGCGCCGACGCCGCGCGCATGGAGCGGGCCTCGATCGTGTGGATCGAGGCCGACGCGGGCGAGGGCAAGACCGCGCTGGCGCGCGCCGCAGTCGCGCGGCTCGCCCCCGACTTCACCGTCCATACGGCCGCGGCCGACGAGTTCGGGGGCGACGCGTCGCTCTATGTGGCCCAGCAGCTCGCGCCGGTCACGAGCTCGCACGGGTTCTCGGCCGGCCTCGAGTTGCTCGATGCCGTCGCCGGATGGGAGTCGGCAGGTCCGGTGGCGATCGTGGTGGAAGACCTGCACTGGGCCGACGCCCTCTCGCGCCAGGCGTTGCTCACGGCCGCGCGGCGCCTTGCCGACGAACCCG
>DASXZO010000043.1:0-27087 GCA_036501845.1 Acidimicrobiia bacterium
TCTCGGACCACTGCGTGTAGCCGGGCACCACGGCGCGTTCGGCGAACGTGACATCGAAGTTGAACGGGAACTCGTCGTCGCGTGCGACGACTTGGCGAATCTCGGCCATGCGCCGCCGGAACTGATCGGGCTCGCGGAACACGTCGCGCAGCGCTGCATAGCCGACGACCGAGAGCAGGTAGTCGCCAGATTTCATCGTGTGGTTGATCGCCCCGTCCATCGCGCGAATGTACGGGCGCGGCGGCGTTCCGTGCCGCGCTTTTAGCGCACAGCTGGCGCGATCGTTCGTGCCGTTGCGAGCGCCTGTTGCGCGTTGCCGAGGATGGCGGGCGCGGGTGTGGTGACGCCGTTGCTGCAGTAGCGCTCGATGTGGTCGCGGATGCGCTCGGCGGGGCCCCACACGATCAGCTCGTCCACGAGCGACTGGGGGATCGCGGCGGTGGCAGCCTTGCGATCGCCGGCCTGCCATGCGTCCCACATGGGCCGCAGGGCGGCGCCGCGCCCGAGCCATTCGTGGAACGCCGCGTAGACGGGCACGTTGAGATACTGGGCGATCGCTCGCCGGCCGACGAAGTCGACGAGGTCGCGGTCCTCGGTGGGCAGCACGAAGATGCGGGCCACGATTTCTTTGCCGGCTCCCACAATCGGTGCGACGGTGGCCACGTCTTCGGCCGACAGCCAGTTGATGATGGCGCCGTCACCCTCGCGGCCGGCGAGCCGCAGCATGCCTTCGCGGAGCGCGGCGACGAGGATCGGCGGTTGCTCGCTCACCGGCAATCCGAGCGTGAAGCCGCGCACGGAGAAGGTCTCGTACTCCTCGGTGACCTTCTCGTTGCGAAGTGCGGCACGGAGAAAACGCAGCGTGTCGCGCACGCGCTGGTAGGGCTTGTCGAACGCGATCCCGTTCCAACGCTCGACGATGATGTTCGACGAGCTGCCGATGCCCACGGCGAAATGGCCAGGATTGGCGCTGCACAGCGACGCCACCTGCGACGCGAGCGTCATCGCACCGCGTGTGTACGCCGGGATGATCGCGGTGCCGAGCCGCAGCTCCGGCGCCCAGGCTGCGGCGAGCACGAGGGGAGTGAAGGCATCGGCGCCGCCCGACTCGGCCGACCACACGTCGGTGTAGCCGAGGTCGACGAGCTCGCGGAACACCTCGCGGTGCTCGGCAAGCGTGATGCCGTCGAACGGCACGGTGATGCCATGCCGTCGCGGCGCGGTCTCGTTGCTGTCACTCATTTCAGCTCCTCCGCGGCGGGCGGCTCGTCTTTCCATTCACGCACCATCGTCGACTGGCTGGCGGTGCCGAGCAACACGCCGTCCTGCGTCCATAAATGCACCAGGCCGTGCGCGAAGCCGTGCTGCACCGCGTGCACGCGGATGTCGGCGAGGATCCAGTCGCAATCTTCGAGCTGCGCGACCCGCAGCGTGTTGTCGAGACTGTTGCCGCCGGCGCGCACACCGAGCGCCTGGCTGATGCCGAACGGCACGAAGTCGCCGACGATTGCGAGCCCCGACGCTTTGAGCTCGGAGAGCCCGGGGAAGCGAACCCACAACGACGATGTGCCGTCGCCCGGCAGGCCTGGCAGCTCGGTGATGCCGCGCGCCACCGCGAGCCGCATCTCCATGCGTGAGGTGATCGTGCCCTCGTGACGATCCATCATCGGGCGCGGCCGGCAGTCGTCGGGCGCGGGCACCGATGGCATGCGCGACCACTGCCCCTGGATCGGCACCGGACGGTCGCCGTACGCGCCGACGACGGTGAGGATCTCGCGGCCGTCGCTGCGCGCGATCACGCGCACCTGGCTCGTCTGGCGGCCGCGCACTACCTCGTCCACGTCGAGCTCGAGCTCGTGGCCCTCGGGCGCGTAGCTCAGGTATTGCGCGGTTGCCCACACCACTGGTCGCTGCGTTTCCTGCTCCGCCACTTCGATCGCGGCGCCGAGACCAGCGCCACCGAACAGCGCGCCGGTACCCGAGATCAACCCGCGCACCACCGGCATACGCCAGCGCCGGTAGCCGACCCGCTCGAGCCCGAAGAACCCCAACGATGTCAACTTGCTTTGCCTCGCCTGCGGCTCGGCGGCGAGTGGCTCGTCACCCGTGTCACTCCTCCGTCGCTCCCGGGCTGCCTTCGCCACCGCGCTTGAACATGTAGGGCCCCCACTTCAGTGCCGGGCCGCGCGGTGGGTGACGGGGCCGAAGCCCGTGAGCTTCGTGCCACTCAACGTGCGGTCGGTGTGGCGTAACCGCCAGCTGAGCATGCGCTGCGCGTAGTCGAGCACCTTCGCGGCGTACGCGGGATCGGCCGCGCGATTGTGCAACTCGCCGGGATCGTCGTCGTAGTCGAAGAACACCGACGGGAGCTTCGGGTAGCCGGCGAACTGCACGTACTTGCCGTGTGCGTCGCGTAGCACTGCAAGCGACAGCTCCTCCATCGTCACGTCGTACTGCTCCTCGAAGAAGCGCTGGCCCGGCTCGCGCAGATCCCATTCCCAATGGGCCTCGTCGCGCCAGGCGGGTGGCTCGCCGTCGCCGAGCCACTCGCGCAGCGACCGTCCGTCGCACTGCAGCGGGATCGGTGCGTCGAGCAGGTCGAGCAACGTGGGCGTGACATCGACGTTCTCGGTGAACGCGTCGACGATGCGACCGCGACCTACGTCGAATCCTCCACGAGGGTCGGCCACGAGCAGGGGCACGTGGAAACTCTGGTCGTAGAACCCGAGCTTCTGCATGAGGTAGTGGTCGCAGAGTTGCTCACCGTGATCGGACGTGACGATCACGATCGTGTGATCGGTTTCGCCGCGCTCGTCGAGCCAGTCGAGGATGCGGCCGAACTGCGCGTCGACCTCGGTCTGCATGCCGTAGTAGGTGGCGCGCAGTTGACGGATGTGCCGCTCGTCGCGCGGGCCGCTGAGCCACTCGATGCCCATGATCGGTGCGAGCATTGGGTGGGTCTGGGCCTCTTCGGTGTCGCTGGGCGCGCGCACCGGCATCGGCACGGTCTCGGGGTCGTACATCGTGTTGTACGGCTCGGGCGCGAAGAACGGTGGGTGCGGACGCAGGTAGCTCGCATGCGCGAACCACGGGCCGCGGCCGGCGGCGACGTGGCCGTCGAGGTGCTCGAGCAGGCGATCGGTGAGGAACGCGGTGTTGCCGTGCTCGACGCGGTAGCGCGTCGGCGCGCGGTGGGTGCCCCACGTGTCGGTGCCCCAGGGCCCTGCGGTGGGATAGCTCGGGTCCGGCTCCTCCACCCACGGCCGCCACGCGCCGCTGGGGTCGAGCGGGTAGCCCGCGGCAACGAGCGACTCGTGCCACGGGTTCCATTGGCCTTCGGGCAGGTGGCACACGGCGCGAAAGCCCGGAAGCACGCCTTCGTAGCTGCGCAGGCGCGGGTCGTCGTCGGGCACCGTGCGCGGGTCGATCGACGTGTCGGTGTAGCCGAACAGCACCGGGTCGTAGCCGAGCGCGCGCGCCTCGAGCGCGATGTTGGTGAAGCGGGCGTCGAGTGGCGTGCCGTTGGTGACCGAACGATGGTTCATCGCGTACATGCCGGTGTAGATCGAGGCGCGGCTCGGTCCGCAAGGCGCGGACTGCGCAAAATGGTTGCGAAAGGTCACGCCGCGCGTGGCCAGTCGATCGAGGTTCGGCGTACGCACCACTGGATGGCCGAGCCGCGACAGGCACTCGCCGCGCCACTGGTCGACCGTCACGAACAGGACGTTGGGAACATCCGGCATAGCCCGCGCACAGTAACCGTTGCGTCACACGGCAACGCTTGCGCGGACCTGTCTCCGGCGACGCAGCGCGCGTGCACATGCAACGGCTGTCGCGTTGCGTGAGACCGGGCACGTAAAGCCGGTGCAAAAGTTCTTCATGCTGTCGACAAATGCTTCCCTCGAGGGTCGCGATGCCTCATGATGGCCAAGCGCCGCAGGGAGGCGGCGTGGTGGACGTTGCGGCGGCGGTGAATCGGTGGGCCTGCTCATCGCTTCGCGCGGTCGTCGCCCGCATCGGTGGTGTTCCCGGATCGGTCCGCCCGTCGGTCCGGCAGAACCCGCCGAGGCCCCGGTCGGGTGCGGTTCCGCACGGCACCCGCGGCCGGGTCGCCCCGGGCAGGGCACGGCTCCCAGTTCCCCGCCGTGTCCTGCCCACGGGGTCGATCTCGCCTGCTGTTCAGCCGTTCCAGCCGGCGCGGACCAGGCCTGTTTCGTAGGCCATGATCACCAGCTGCGCACGGTCGCGCGCGCCGAGCTTCGACATCGCTCGGTTCACGTGGGTCTTCACCGTCGCGCTGCTGACGAAGAGCCGTTCGGCGATCTCGTCGTTCGAGAGTCCGTGTGCCACCAACGCCATCACTTCGCGTTCGCGCTTGGTGAGCACACCGAGATCGGTGTCGACGTTCGTTTCGCGGCTGTTGCGGGCAAACGCCTCGACGAGCCGCCGGGTGACGCTGGGCGAGAGCAGCGCGTCGCCGGCGGCGACCGCGCGCACCGCGCGGAGCAGCTCCACCGGCTCGGTGTCCTTCACGAGAAATCCGGTCGCACCCGCGCGCAAGGCCGCGAAGACATACTCGTCGAGTTCGAAGGTGGTCAGGATCACCACGCGCACGTCGTCGAGGCGCGACTCGGCACGGATGCGCTGCGTTGCCGCGAGCCCGTCGGTACCGGGCATGCGGATATCCATGAGCACCACGTCGGGATGTGTGGCCGAGACCGCCGTGAAGGCCTCGTCACCGTTTGCGGCTTCGGCAACGACCTCGATGTCGTCCTGCGCGTCGAGGAGCGCGCGAAAGCCGGCCCGCACGAGCGCCTGGTCGTCGGCGAGCGCCACGGTGATCATGCCGAGCTCCTTGTGGGCGCAGGGATCCAGGCGCGCACGCGGAAGCCGCGTTCCGGCCGCGGGCCAGCGTCGAGCCGGCCTCCGAGCGCCTGGACGCGTTCGCGCATGCCGACGAGCCCCTTACCGCTCGACGGGCCCAGTCGCGCCGACCCGCCGCCCACAGTGACGCGGGCACCAACGCCGTCGTCGTCGATCTCCACGACCAGCGCGTCCGGACGATACGACAGGAGCACGCGGGTATGCGCCGGGCCCGCGTGGCGCGCGACGTTGGTGAGCGCCTCTTGGGTCACTCGGTACGCGGCCGTCTCCACGGGGAGTGGCAGCGGCCGGGGCGCGCCGTCGACGACCAGCTCGACCGGTACGCCGGCCGCCGTAGTGCGTCGCACGAGGCCGTCGACGTCGACGAGCGTGGGCGTCGGAACGCGCGGCGCGGCGCGCTCGTCGTCGTCGTCGCCGCCGGTGCGGAGCACGTCGAGGAGCGACCGCAGCTCGTCGAGGCCATCCTTGCTCGCGGCCTTGATCGCCGCGAGCGCACGCTCCGCGAGCTCGGGCTGGCGATCGATCAGATGGAGCGCGGTGCTCGCCTGCACGTTGATCATCGAGAGGTTGTGCGCGACCACGTCGTGCAGCTCGCGCGAGATCCGCATGCGTTCTTCGTTGGCCCGTGCTCGTCGCTCCTCTTCGCGCACGTGCGCACGCTCAATGGTGCGTTCTCGCCGGAATCGGATGATCTCCGTTGTGGTGCCGAGTACGAGCAGCCAGGCGGCGAGCCCGAGCGCCGATGCGAGCGAAGGACCTGTGCGCGTGCCGGCGAGGTCGCCGAGCCAGAGGAAGGCCACGTATCCGAGCACGAGCGACGCCCACGCCACACGCCGGTAGCCCGCGATCACGACGGTGCCGAAGCCGATGATCAGGGAGAGGAATATCGGCCCGGGTCCATAACCGGCCACCCAGTATCCGAGCGTCGCGGCGAACACGATCGCGTAGACGGTGAGCGTGTGGACGCGACGCCAGGCGAGGGCGACCGGCCCGATCGCAGCGAGGACGATCGCCCCGGCGTCGAGGGACCGTTCGGGATGGGCGTGCCAATGCCCGTGCGACGCACCGATGGTGAGGCCCACCTGTACGACGGTGAGGATCGCCGCGAAGCGCACGTCGCGCGCCGACGGCCCGTTGGGACGCACGCGGCCGCCGACGGGAGGCGACGTCACGGGGGCCACGGCTGCCACAGGTGCCATGGCGCCGACCGTACGCGGTGCCGTCGGCTCATCGAACCGCGATCGCATCAAGGATCGGGACGCGCGCGGCACGCCGGGCCGGGCGCCACGCAGCGAGTGCACCGGCCAACGACCCGATCACGACGATCAGCACGAGGCGCGAGACCGGTAGCGAGAATTGGGCGCCCACGGTGCCGAGCGCCTCGAACACCGACCAGCCGATGAAGGTTCCCAGGCCCACGCCGAGCAGCGTGCCGAACGCGGCGACGATCAACGCCTCGATACGCAGCACCGAACGGGTCTGGCGCCGCGTCTGGCCGACCGCGCGCAGCAGCCCGATCTCGCGCTGTCGCTCGTAGACCGACAGCGACAGCGTGTTGGCGATGCCGAGCAGCGCGATGACGATCGCGATCAACAGCAGCACGTACACGAGGTTGAGCAGGAGGCGCAGGCCGCTCGCCGCCGCGGTTGCGTACTGCGCCTGATCCTGCACCTCGCCGCCGTAGCGCTCCGCAATCGGCGTGATCGCTTCGCGTGCCGCGTCGGTGCTCACGCCCGGCCGATCCAGCACGAGCACCTCACGGTCCGTCGGTTGCGCGATGTGTGCGTTCGCAAGCGCGGTGGGCACCACCACGTCGCCGAGCAGGGCATTGCTGGCGTAGATGGCGCCAACTGTCGTCGGCACCGGCACGCCGTCGGAGAACTTCATCGCGATCGGTGTACCCACATGCCAGTGTTCGTCGCCGGCCTTGGTCTGCGACACGCCGATCTGGCTCGGGCCGAGCGCGCGGAGCGATCCGGAGCGGTCGGTGACGCGCACCACGCGCTCGATCGCGGCGACATCGGTGTTCGTGACGTTGGTGCTCTTGCCATCGACGAGCGCAGGGCCCTGGCCGACGCCGATCGCTTCGGACACCTGTGGGAGCGCGCCGATCTGGCCGACGACGCGCGGGCTGAGCTCGGCACCGCCGAACTGCGGTGTGCTGATCGCGAGATCGGCCGCGAACGGCGCCCGGACGTTCGCTTCGAGCGTCGACTCCAGAGACGTCACCACCACCGTGATCAGCGCGACCACCGCGGCGCCGACTACGAGTGCGGTCGCGGTCGAGGCGCTGCGACGCGGGTTGCGCTGCGCGTTGTCGACCGCGAACGCGGCCGGTGCGCCGCGCAGCCGCTCGAGCGCACGACCGAGCACGCGCGCCACAGGGGGCAGGGCCAGCGGTGCGAGGAGCAGCACGCCGACGATCAGCGCGAGGGCCGCCACCAGCGCAATCGCGGTCACGCCCGTCGCCCCGACGACGGCCGTGGCAACGCCCACGGCCAGGAGAGCGGCACCTGCGACCACGCGGCCGCGTCCGATCCCGCGCGGCTCGTGTGCGGTGTCGCGCAGTGCGGCCACCGGCGGGAGGCTCGCGGCGCGGCGGCTCGGAAGTTGTGCGGCCACGACCGTGACCAACACGCCGACGGCGAGGCCGATCACGATCGACGTCGGTCGAACCGTGAGGCCGCCGGAGGGCAGCGTGCTGAACAGCGACACGAGCAGTTCGGCCAAGCCGAGACCGCCGATCACGCCGACCACTGCAGAAACCGCGCCGGCGAGTGTCGCTTCGAGCGTGACCGAGCGACGAAGCTGGCGTCGCGACGCTCCGACCGCGCGCAGCAGTGCCAGCTCACGTGTTCGTTGCGCCACCACGATCGAGAACGTGTTGTTGATCGTGAGCGTGGCGACGATGAGCGCGATCACGGCGAATGCCACAAGGAACGATCGCAGCGCGTTGAGGAATGTCGAGTTGATGTCGGCGACGCGCTCTTGCGTGAGCTGCGTGCCGGTGATCGCCTGCACGCCGGGCGGGACTTGCGCCGCGATGCGATCACGCAAGGTCGCACTGGCGACACCTGGCTCGCCCTTCACGTAGATGCTCGTGACTTTGTTGGGTGAGCGGGTTACCAGTTGCTGCGCCGCCGGCAACGTGAACGCGGTCCAGGTCGCCGAACCGAGGCCGTCCGCCGTGCCAAATGTTGCGATGCCAACGATGTGCACGCGCACCGGATCGGGAACTTGCACGGTTGTCGTATCGCCCACGTGCAGGTCGCCAGCTTTGGCCGCGCCGCGATTGATCACGACCTCGGCGGGCGCGCGCGGCGCGCGGCCTGCCACGAGCCGGTACGGATTGAGCGCGGGGTCGTCGAGCCAGCTACCGGCTTGGCGCGGCGGCCCGTTGCCGCCGATGCCTTGGCCATTGGCGCCGAGCAGCGTGCCGTAGCCCACCACCTGGCCCTCGGCGTCGGCAACGCCGGGCACCGCGCGCACGCGAGTGAGCAGCGACTCGTTGATCAGGCCGACATCGGAATCGGGCGCGCCGCCCTTTTTCACCTCGGTCGCATTGCGGACGACCACATCGGTCTGGGCCGACGCGTCGGTGAACAGGGTGTTGAAGTTGTGGCGCAGCGTGTCGCCCACCACGAGCGTGCCACTGAGGAACGCGACGCCGAGCGCGACGGCCACGCAGATGCTGGCAAGCCGCCGCCGGCGGCCCCATGCGGATGCGAGGGTGAGGCGGATCACGTCAGCTCCCGAATGCGCGCATGCGGTCGAGCACGCGGTCGGCGGTGGGCGCGGCCATCTCGTCGACGACTCGTCCGTCCGACAGGAACACGACGCGGTCGGCATGCGCAGCGGCTGCCGCGTCGTGGGTGACCATCACGATGGTCTCGCCGAGCACATCGACGGCGCGTCGGAGGAAGCCGAGCACTTCTCCGCTCGCGTGCGAGTCGAGGTTGCCCGTGGGCTCGTCGGCGAAGATCACCGCGGGCCGAGTGATGAGCGCGCGGGCGACCGCCACACGTTGCTGTTCGCCGCCCGAGAGCTCCGACGGGCGATGGTCGAGCCGGTGCGCAAGACCCACTGTCGACACGACCTCGTCGAACCACGTGGGGTCCGGCGCGCGGCCCGCGAGTGTGCACGGCAGTGCGATGTTGTCGCGGGCGCTCAGCGTGGGCACGAGGTTGAAGGCTTGGAACACGAAGCCGACGCGCTCGCGCCGCAGCACGGTGAGGTCGCGGTCGCGCAGCGTCGACAGCTCGTGGTCGGCGATGAAGGCCCGTCCGCTGCTGAGCGTGTCGAGCCCGGCCATGCAATGGAGGAGCGTCGACTTCCCTGAGCCCGACGGGCCCATGATCGCCGTGAACGCGCCGCCGCTGATCGTGAGTGACACGTCGTCGAGAGCGCGCACGGCCGTGCTGCCGTCGCCGTAGTGCTTCACGGCGTGCTCGACGCGAGCCGCCGGTGCGACGAGCGTGCTGCTGGTGGTGAGCGTGGGGGATTCGGTCATGGATCCATGGTGCGGGCCCTCGATCGCCGTGGCATCCGGCAGTTGTGGGCTTGCGCGCTCCTCCTGCCGCGGCAGCCCGGGTGTGCCGCCTACTGCGTGCGTAGTACGTGCGAGGATGCGGCGATGCTGCGCGAGGCGGTGAAGGAGGTCGCAGAGCAGGCCAACCAGGAGTCTGCCGTCGCGCTCGCGGCCGACCGGCGTGGTGCCGACCGGGCGACCGTGATCATCCTGCTCGTAGGCGCAGTGTCGCTGACGCTCGGACAGTTCCTGTCGCGCAATGGCATGTGGATCGTGAACGCGCTCGGCGATGTGGGGCTCGCGGGCTGGTCGCGCGATGTCGACCGGGCCTTCACCACGTCGCCACACGCGCAGTTCTGGATCTTGGTCGAGTGGGCGGCGCTCCAGGTGGCGGGCTACGTGCTGTTGCCGATGTGTGCGATCCGCTGGCTGCTGCACCAACGCGTGCGCGACTACGGATTGCGCGTGCGCGGGATCGGCAAGTTCGCGTCGCCCTACCTGCTGCTGTTCCTCGCCGCGTTCCCGTTCCTATTCGTGGCGTCGTACGCGACCACGTTCCAGTCGCGCTACCCGTTCTACGACCTCGCGCCGCACGAGGCGCTGTGGCCGTATCTGTGGTTGTGGTGGGGCTGCTACGCGCTGCAGTTCGTCGCGCTCGAGTTCTTCTTCCGCGGTTACCTCGTGCACGGACTCGTGCCGCGGTTCGGCTTCATGGCCGTGTTCGTGATGGCGCTGCCGTACAACATGCTCCACTACGGCAAGCCCATGCCCGAGGCCTTGGCTGCGATTGTGGGAGGCGTGGTGCTCGGCGTGCTTGCCATCCGCACGCGCTCGATCTGGTGGGGCGCGGCGCTGCACATCTCGATCGCGGGCACGATCGACGTGCTCTCGCTGTGGCACAAGGGCATCTTGTTCTGACGCGCCCCGCCCGGCCGCCCCGCCCCGGCGTCCCGGGTGCACCAGCCCCGCTGGAGCGGGCGTTTTGCACCCAGAACGCTGGTGATCAGATGTGGATCGGGAGCGTGTTCAAGCCACGGATCACGATGCGGCCGTTCCAGTCCGCCTCGCCGGATGCCAGCGCGAGATCGGGGAAGCGCCGGATCAGGCCGCCGATCGCTTCCTGGGCCTCGACGCGCGCGAGAGCGTTGCCGAGGCAGTGGTGGAAGCCACCGCCGAAGGTGAGGTGCTGGTTCGCGTCGGCGCGGCGCACGTCGAGCGCGTCAGCCGTCGGCCCGAACATCGCCGGATCGTGGTTGCCGGCACCGAGGCACGTCATGATCACCGCGCCGGCCTCGATGGTGTGGCCGTCGACGTCGATGTCGTCGATCACGATGCGGCGCGTGAACTGCACCGGGCCGTCGTAGCGGAGCAACTCGTCGACCGCGTTGGCGTCGAGCGAAGGGTCGTCGCGGAGTAGTGCGAGCTGCTCGGGATGCTTGAGCAGCGCGAGCACACCGTTGCCGATGAGATTCACCGTGGTCTCGTGACCGGCGATGAACAGCAACGCGATCTGTGACACCAGCTCGTTGGTGCTGAGCCGGTCGCCGTTCTCCTCGGCTGCGATCAGCGCCGACGTGAGGTCGTCGGCGGGCTCGGAGCGCTTGGCCGCGATCACTTCTTCGAGGAAGGCGAAGATCTCGGTGCTCGCGTGCAGCGCGGCGAGGGTGTCCTCCTTGGTGATGATCGGGTCGAAGGTCTTCACCACCTGGCCCGACCACACCCGCAGGTCGTTGCGGTCGCGGCCTGCGGGAATGCCCATCATCTCGGAGATCACGATGAACGGAAGCGGGAACGCGAGGTCGCCAATCACGTCGGCGCCGCCGCCGCGTGTCGCCATGGCGTCGAGGTGGTCGACGACGATGGCGTGGATGCGCGGGCGCAGTTCTTCGATCGTGCGCGGCGTGAACACCTTGCTCACCAGCCGGCGCAGGCGGTGGTGGTCGGGCGGATCGCGGTCGAGCATCGACGCCGCGTAGCGCCCGCGGCGCTCCTCGATGATCGCCCGGATCTCCGGATCGATGTCGGCGGTGAGTGGCAGCGCCTGGTCTTCCTCGACCGAGAGACTTGGGTCGCGAAGTACGCGCACGATGTCGGCGTGGCGGAACAGCGCCCACGGTCCGAGTGCGGTGCGATGAATCGGTTCGATGTCGCGCACACGCTTGTATTGCGAGTACGGATCGTCGAAGAAGCCCGGCTCGAAGGGGTTGAGCATGGCCGGCAGATAGCCGGTGTCGGTCATGCGCTCAGCGTAGGCCTGTGACGCCTCGAAATCGCCGGCCTCGGACCCGCCCGATATCAACCGATGAGAGAGGCATGGAGCACAAGATCGTCGGTACCACGATGCCCGTCCTCGAGGTGAGTCTGGCTCCGGGCGAATCGGTTGTGGCCGAGGGCGGCGAGCTGTCGTGGATGACCGGCTCAGTCGACCTCCACACCGCGGCGTCGGGGAAGGCGGGCGGCAAGGGGATGCTCGGATCGCTGAAGCGCAGCATCGCCGGCGGCACGTTCTTCATGACCGAGTACACCGCGCAGGGTGGTCCGGGGATGGTCGCGTTCGCCACCAAGGTTCCCGGCCACATCAAGGAGATCGATCTCGACGGCTCGCGCCAGTACATGGTGCACCGCCACGGTTATCTCTGCGGCACGCCCGACGTGGCGCTCGAGATCGGGTTCCAGCAGAAGTTGTCGGCGGGCTTCTTCGGCGGTGAGGGTTTCATCCTGCAACGAGTGTCGGGTACCGGCACTGGTTGGGTAGAGCTGGACGGCGAAGTCGTGGAGTACGACCTCGGACCGGGCGAGACGATGAAGGTGCACCCCGGCCATGTGGGACTCTTCGACGCGTCGATCTCGTTCGAGATCGAACGCGTGAAGGGCATCAAGAACATCATGTTCGGCGCCGACTCGCTGTTCCTCGCCAAGCTCACCGGCCCGGGAACCGTGTTCCTGCAGACGATGCCGATCGCGAATCTCGCCGCCGCGATCGCGCCCTACTTGGGCAACGGTGACAGCGGTAACGGCGGCGGCACCAAGTTCTCGATCGGCGGCCTCAGCTTCGGCACCGACTCGTAGCGCGCCGTGGTACTGGGTTTGTCGCTTCTGGCGACAAACCCAGTACCACGGACGGTGGATCACTCGGTGCGCAGGTGCGCCTCGACGGCCGCGACCTTCGTGTGCAGCGCGTCGGTGTGGCCCGGGCGGTGGTCGATCTTGATCACCACGCTCACACGCGGAGCGTCTTCTGCGACGCGCATCACGCACGCCTTCACGAGGCCCATCACCTCGTCCCACTCGCCCTCGACGTTGGTGAACATCGCGTTCGTCTCGTTGGGCAGGCCGCTGTCGCGCACGAGCTTCACGGCCGCGGCGACGGACCCGCTCACCGAGTCGCCGGCACCGAGCGGACTGATGGAGAACGCAGCAATCATGCGCCCATCGTCGCGCCGACCTGAGCGACACCGCGTCGCACCGTTAGCGTCCGGGCGATGGCAGGAAACCGGTGGCTGGAACAGGTCGAGCGCAATCCCGACCATTCCGCCTGGTACATCGAACGGTTCCGATCGATGGAGCGCGCCGGTGACGACATCGTCGGTGAAGCGCGGCTGATCGACGCCATGGTGGCGCGTGGTTCGAGGGTGCTCGACGCCGGCTGCGGGCCGGGTCGGACTGGTGGCTACCTCGCTCGCCAGGGCCACTTCGTCGTGGGCGTCGACATCGATCCCGCGCTCATCGCCGCGGCGGAGGAGGACCACCCCGAAGCCACGTGGATTGTCGCCGACCTGTCGGAGTTCGACTTGTCTCGCGCTGGAATCACCGACGGCTTCGACATCGCCGTGTGTGCGGGCAACGTGATGACGTTCGTCGACCCGACGACCCGGCAGGCCGTGCTCGAACGCATCGCCGCGCACTTGCGCGCGAGCGGCCGCCTGGTGATCGGCTTCGGTGCCGGCCGCGACTATTCGTTCGACGACTTCTTCGCCGATGTCGACCAAGCCCATCTCCGGCCGGACTTCTTGTTCTCGACCTGGGACCTCCGTCCTTTCGACGATGCGTCCGACTTCCTCGTCGCCGTCCTGTCGCGGCATTAGACGCAGGAACTCTCTCGCGCATCGGCCGCACAGGTTGAGTGGTGCCGTGGGCGCAATATGTCGACGAAAAGAACCACTCGATGCATCTACCGTCCCGGCGATCGTGAACATCCGGCCCGCGACGCGTGGCGACATCGATGCGGTCCTCGCGTTCTGGCGCGTGGCGACCACGGTGGAGTCGTCCACCGACGACCCGGGCGGCATCGCGGCCTTGCTCGACTTCGACGCCGAGGCGTTGCTGGTGGCCGTCGCCGCCGACGGTGAGGTCGTCGGCACAGTGATCGGCGGGTGGGACGGTTGGCGCGGGACGATGTACCGGCTCGCGGTGCATCCACGAGAACGTCGGCAGGGGATCGCCTCGCTGCTCGTTGCAGAGGCCGAGCGGCGCCTCGTCACGCGCGGCGCGCGCCGCCTCCACCTCATCGTCGTCGAAGACGAGCCCGACGCGGCGGGGTTCTGGCGAGCGATGGGCTACGCGCCCACTGAGCAGACGCGCTTCGTGAAGACGCTTTCCCACGGCCGGTAGGGTCGCCGGAGCCAATCTGCCCGGGGGGACAATCGAACGATGGCGATCCTGCAGCAACGCGATCCCGAGGTAGCGCGCGGCGCGCTCGAAGGATGGCTCGCGACCAAGCTCGACGGCGCGTCCGACATTGCGATCGAGGTGGCCGGCGCGAGCGAAGCGTCGGGCTTCTCGAGCGACACGATCATCTTCGACGCCACGTACACCCAGGCCGGCAAGCAGCGCCGTGAAGGTTTCGTGTGCCGCGCCGCACCGTTCGGCGAAGCCGTGTTCGAGGAGTACGAGATCGGCCTGCAATACCGCGTGCTCGACGCGCTCGGCCGCAACTCTGATGTGCGCGTGCCGAACGTGCGCTGGCTCGAAGAGGATCCCGCGGTGCTCGGCGCGCCGTTCATCGTGATGGAGCGCCTGCACGGCAAGGTGCCGGGTGACAACCCGCCCTACACGCTTCCGCCCGACTGGATGCCCGACGCGAACGTCGACGGCTGGGTGCTCGCAGCCACACCCGAACAGCAACGCCGCATGTGGTTCGAAGGCATCGACCAACTCGTGAAGATCGCCAAGGTCGATTGGCGCGCGATCGGACTCGCCGAACTCGACCGCACCGAATACGGCCGGCTCGGCCAGGAGCAACTGTTCGGCTACCAACGGCACTACTACGAGTGGGCGATGCGCAAGCGCGTGCCCTGCCTCGAGTACGCGTGGGAATGGCTCGCGGCCAACAAGCCCGACGACGACCAACTCGTGGGCCTCTCCTGGGGCGACAGCCGGCTCGGCAATCTCATGTTCGACGCCGACTTCAACGTGCTCGCGGTGTTCGACTGGGAGATGGTGCGCATCGCCAATCCCGAATACGACTTCGCGTGGTACCTGTGGTTCGACCACCACTTCACCGATGTGGTGGGCCTGCCGAAGGTGGCGGGCTTCCCGTCCGACGACGAGTCGATCGCGTACTGGGAAGACAAGATGGGCCGCAAAGCCGAGCACCTCGAGTGGTACACGGTGCTCACGATGGCCTACTTCGCCGCGATCATGGCCCGGGTGATGATCTCCAACATGGCGCACGGCGGCGACGTCGAGAGCACGGCGCCCATGGAGACGAACAACACCGCAACCCAAGCGCTGGCCAAACACTTCGGACTGGCTCCGCCTGAGTAAAAAGGCGCGCTGGCTGCTCCGGTAGCCTGATCAGTCCCCCGACGAAGGTTTGTGATGTCCGCGCGCGCCACAAGAGACGATCTCCGCAACGTCGCGATCGTCGCGCACGTCGACCACGGCAAGACCACGCTCGTCGACGCCATGCTCTGGCAGACCGGCGCGTTCCGTGCCAACCAGGACGTGGCCGAACGGGTGATGGACTCGATGGACCTCGAGCGCGAGAAGGGCATCACGATCCTCGCCAAGAACACGTCGGTCACGTGGACCAATCCCTCGGGCGAGACCATCAAGCTGAACATCGTCGACACGCCGGGCCACGCCGACTTCGGCGGCGAGGTCGAGCGCGCGCTCACCATGGTCGACGGCGTGCTGCTGCTCGTCGACGCGAGTGAAGGTCCGCTCCCGCAGACGCGGTTCGTGCTGCGCAAGGCACTCGAGCGTCAACTGCCGGTGATCCTCGTGATCAACAAGATCGACCGGCCCGACGAGCGCATCGCCGAGGTCATCGACGAGGTGTACGAGCTCTTCATCGATCTCGACGCCGATCACGACCAAATCGAGTTTCCGATCGTGTACACGAACGCGCGCAGCGGCACGGCCACGCTCGACCTCGACGCGGTCAGAAGAGGGGAGCTGGGCACCGACCTCGAGCCGCTGTTCCGTCTGCTCGCCGACCACGTGCCCCCGCCCATGTTCGAGCCCGACCACCCGCTGCAGGCGCTCGTCACGAACCTCGACGCGTCGCCCTACGTGGGTCGGCTCGCGTTGTGCCGCGTGCTGCACGGCACGATCACCAAGGGCCAAACGGTGGCGTGGTGCCGGCACGACGGCAGCGTCGAACGGGCACGCATCTCCGAGCTGTACGTGACCGATGCCCTCGACCGCGTCGACGCCCCCGAAGCCGGGCCGGGCGAGATCATCGCCATCGCCGGCATCCCCGAGATCACGATCGGTGAGACCCTCGCCGACATCGACGATCCGCGGCCACTCCCGGTGATCACCGTCGACGAGCCGAGCCTGTCGATGACGATCGGCATCAACACCTCGCCGCTGTCGGGCCAAGACGGCAAGAAGCTCACCGCCCGGCTGGTGAAGGCACGGCTCGACGCAGAGCTGGTGGGCAACGTGAGCCTGCGCGTCCACGACACCGACCGTCCCGATCAGTGGGAGGTGCAGGGCCGAGGCGAGCTCCAACTCGCGATCCTCGTGGAGATGATGCGCCGCGAAGGCTTCGAGCTGACCGTGGGCAAGCCGCAGGTGGTCACCCGCGAGGAGCGGGGCAAGGTGCTCGAGCCCGTCGAGCGGGTGAGCATCGACGTACCCGACGACTATCTCGGTGTGGTCACCCAACTGCTCGCCCTGCGCAAGGGTCGTATGGAGCAGATGGTGAACCACGGCACCGGCTGGATCCGGCTGGAGTACGTGGTGCCGGCGCGCGGGCTGATCGGCTTCCGCACCGAGTTCCTCACCGAGACCCGCGGCACCGGCATCTTGCACCACGTGTTCGACGGCTGGGCGCCCTGGTTCGGTGAGATCCGCACG
Organism: Acidimicrobiia bacterium; assembly: GCA_036501845.1. Classification (GTDB taxonomy): domain Bacteria; phylum Actinomycetota; class Acidimicrobiia; order IMCC26256; family PALSA-610; genus JBBREP01. Next base: position 16,721 of record DASXZO010000043.1, read on the forward strand.
CGGGGCAACGGCAGCCTCGTGGCCGACCGCACGGGCACCACCACGAGCTACACGCTCATGGTGCTCCAGGACCGGGGCCAGCTGTTCCTGGGACCCGGCGTCGACGTCTACGAGGGCATGATCATCGGCGAGAACGCCCGCCGGGACGACATGGACGTGAACCCCACCAAGGAAAAGAAGCTCACCAACATTCGTATGGCCTACGCCGAGGAACTGGAACGGCTGACCCCGCCTCGGGCGATGAATCTCGAACAGGCCCTGGAGTTCATCGCCGACGACGAATGTGTCGAGGTCACGCCCCATTCGGTGCGGCTGCGGAAGACTTTGCTCAACGGCGGGGAACGTGGAAGGCTCGCGAAAGCGCGTCGAGGGGCGGTGCGCACGTGATGCAAATCGGCTCGTGCCAGGAGGGACCCCAGTGATCCACGCAACCCGCCGCACTGCGGTGCTGATCGTCATGCTCGCCTTTGTGGCGGTCGGCTGCTCGAGGGGCGGTTCTGGGGACCCGACGGCCAAGGGCATGCGCTCGCGCGCAGATAGTTGGGGCAAATACGGCGTCACCCACACGGCGTCGACGGGCGTGACGAAGATCGAAAAAGGCACATGGAAGTGCACCGCGACCATCGACAAGGGCAAGAAGGTCGCCACCACGTCGTGCACCGGCACGGGCTCGGCCGGCCAGAAGGTGGCCTTGACCTCGTCGTCGACCTTCGACCAGCTCAAGAAGAAGAAGCGCGGCGCGTTGCCGGGCAACATCACGATCTCGGTCGACGGCGTGCAGAAGGCCACGCTCACCTGCGCGGGGACGGCCTGTTAGCCGGCCGAGTAACTCTTAGCTTGAGCCGACCGACTGCTTGCTCGCTGTGGGTGTCGCTGGCGCGGTTCCCGCGACTGGCATCGGCGGGCCCGTCTCGGCCCACTTCTTCTTCTGCCATGGCAGCGGCGTGACGCGCGGCGGCGCGCCGTCGCGGCGGATCTTCTCGTAGAGCATGATCCCGCCCACCGGTCCGGTGAACAACGCGACCACGGGCCACCACCAGGCCCACTCGATCGACGGGAAGATCCAGCACACCATCACGGCGTAGGCGATGAAGATCCAGCCGTGGAAGAAGCCGAAGATCTTCGTGGCGGCCGAGTTCTGCCAGATCACGAAGCAGTAGAAGAGGCCGGCGTAGCCGACCGTTTCGACGAGTGCAGTCCACCGCAGTTGCTGGGCCTTGCGGTCGAGCTCGGTACGGGGGTCGTCTGCGTACTGCGGCATTGCTCCGTGAGATTACGACCGCGCTGGCCACAGTCCCGATGCGGCGGCCTCGGGCAACATCAGATGCGTGGCGCCGTTTCGCACCTTCGTCGACGACACGCGCGTGTACTCGTCGTCGATGAGGAGTAACTCAACGCCTGCGGGTACGTCACCGTCGCGCGGCGCCACCAGCACGCGCGGCGGCAGCTTCGCGAGCGCCGCAGCGTGCGCGGCCGCCGAGGCGTAGAACGAGGGATCGTGCAACTGGCGCCACTTGTCGGCTCCCACCACGAGCACGTCGTAGCCCTCGGCCAGGTCGCTCACGAGTTGATGTTCGCTGACGCACACCGAAAGCCACGGCAATCGTTGCGCGACGCGCCGTAACACCTCGACCCGCTCCTCGAGCGTCGGGCGCACGAGGTCTTCCTTGCCGAGCGACACTCGCGAGAGCACCAGGTCGACCCGGTCGAGCTGGGCCTGGCGCCGCGCCGACTGGGCCATCTCGAGATGCGCGACGGTCGGCGGGTTGAACGTGCCCGGCAAGATTCCGATTCGTGTGTCGCTGACCACAGGACTCAGTCGCTGGCGCTGCGCAGCAGCGGCGGGTGGAGACTGCGGGCCGCGCCGCGGCGGTAGAGCTGCGCCGGGCGGCCTTCGGTGGGCGCGGTGGTACCGGTCGGCTCGACGAATCCGGGTGTGCCGAGCACCTTGCGGCGGAAGTTCGCCTCGTGCAAAGGCATGCCCCACACCGATTCGTACACGCGGCGCAGGTCGCCGAGCGTGAACGTGGCATCGACGAATGCCGCGGCGAGCGTCGTGTACTCGAGCTTGGCGCGCGCCCGCTCCACACCGTCGGCAAGAATCCGCGAGTGATCGGACGCGAGCGGCATGCCGTCGCGCGCGCCGAGCTCGGCGATCGCGAGGTCTTCGACCGCGAAGAACCGCGCTTGGCGGGCGTCGTCGCCACCCTTGGGTTCCTGGGTGACCGCGCTGAACGCGAGGTACGCAACGGTGATCACGCGCATGCGCGGGTCGCGGCCCGGAGTGCCGTACGTCTTCAATTGCTCGAGCCAGTTCGCTTCGATCGCGACGCCGGTCTCCTCCGCGAGCTCGCGCTGGGCGGCGGCGTCGAGATCTTCGTCGACGTCGACGAACCCGCCGGGGAGTGCCCACATACCCCGGAACGGATGGTTCCCGCGCTCCACGAGCAGCACCGAAAGGCGCCCGCGGCGCACGGTGAGCAGCACGACGTCGGTGGTGACCGCGATGGGCGGGTAGGCGCGCGGGTTGTACGTGGCGAGGAACTCGTCTTCGGAGTCAGGATCCGCCATGGGCGGTCAGGCTAGGCACCTCGTTAGGATCTGACACACCGTCAGATTTCCATCCGGTGTTGAGCGGAAGGCGCCATGGACGAGCTTCCCAAGATCATCAGCGTCGACGACCACATCGTCGAGCCCGCCCACCTCTGGCAGACGTGGTTGCCGGAGAAGTACCGGGCGGCCGGGCCTCGCAGCGAGCGCCGCGGCATCGGCACGATGCGCCACATCGGCGGCGGTACCTACGAGCAGACGTTCACCGACGACGGTCCGCCGGCCGACTGCTGGATCTATGAGGACCTCGTCTACATCAACAAGCGGCACGTCGCCGCGGTGGGCTTCGAACGCGACGACATGAGCCTCTCGCCGATCACGTACGACGAGATGCGCCCGGGCTGTTACGACCCCAAGGCCCGACTCGAGGACATGGATCTCAACTGGGTGGAGGCGTCGCTCAACTTCCCGACGTTCCCGCGCTTTTGCGGCCAGACGTTCACCGAGGCCAAGGACAAGGATCTCGCGCTGGCGTGCGTGAAGGCGTACAACGACTGGATGCTCGAGGAGTGGTGCGGCGACTCGGGCGGCCGGCTGATCCCGCTCATCATCGTGCCGCTCTGGAACGCCGAGCTCGCCGCGGCCGAGGTGCGCCGCAACGCCGAGCGCGGCTGTCGGGCCGTGTGCTTCAGCGAGATCCCCCCGCACCTCGGACTGCCGAGCATCCACTCCGGTCAGTGGGACCCGTTCTTCGTGGCGTGCGAGGAGACCGGAACCGTCATCAACATGCACATCGGTTCGTCGTCGAAGATGCCGGCCACGTCGGCCGACGCGCCCACGGCCGTGGCCGCGTCGTTGAGCTTCAACAACGCGATGGCGTCGATGAGCGACTGGCTGTTCTCGGGCAAGCTCGTGCAGTTCCCCAACCTGAAGCTCGCGTACTCCGAGGGCCAGATGGGTTGGATCCCGTACATGCTCGAGCGGGCCGACGACGTGTGGGTGGACCATCGCGCGTGGGCCGGCGTGCGCGACATCGTGCCCGAGCCGCCGTCCACTTACTACTACCGCAACATCTTCTGTTGTTTCTTCAAGGACCGCCACGGGCTCGCGAGCCTCGACGTGATCGGCGAGGACAACGTCACCTTCGAGACCGACTATCCGCACACCGACTCCACGTGGCCCGACACCAAGCGCCTCGCCGAAGAGATGCTCGAAGGGATCGCGCCAGAAGTGGTGTACAAGATCGTGCGCGGCAACGCGGAGCGCATGCTGTCACTCACTTGACCGACATCAGCCTTTATCCGCCCGAGGTGCATGTGCTGCGCGACCTCGAGCTCCAGGTGCAGCACGCGCGCGGCGAGAGCCGCGCGTGGATGCCGGTGAACGAGCACATGTGCAACGCCGCGGGTCGGGTGCGCCCCGGTGTGCTCACGGTGCTGATCGACGCGATCTCCGGTGGCCTGGCGGCGTCGACCGCGGCACCCGACTGGATCGCGACGGCCGACCTCACGCTGCACGTCACCCAGCCGCTTGCAGCACCGGTCGATGGCGCTGAGCTCGAAGCGGTGGCGCGTGTGGCGCGTGCCGGCCGCACCACGGTCGTGCTCGAGACGGCAGTGTCGAGCGCCGGCGTTCCGGTGGCGGTGTCCACACTCACGTTCGGTGTGCTCCCGCGCCGCGAAGGCAATCCGGTGATGCCGGTTCGGGCCGACGTCGACGACGCCGACACCGAAGGCGACGCCGCCGGCCAGCCGCGCGAGATGTTCGTCGGTGCCGCGGGTGGGTTCACCCAGAATGCATACGAGTCGATCGGTTTCGTCGACCATGGCGACGGCAACGTGGAGCTGCCGACGTCGGACTACATCGTGAACTCCATCGGCGGTGTGCAAGGCGGCGTGCTCGGTGCACTCGTCGATGCAGCCGCGTGCTCGGCGCTCGGCCCCGCGTTCGAGCTGGTCGACCTCCACCTCGTGTACCTCGCGCTCGCGCGGCGCGGTCCGATCACCACGTCGACGGATGTGTGGATCGCCGGCGACGACCACGCCACGGTGTCGGTCGACGTGCACGATCTCGGCGTGGGCCGGCGCACCACCGTCGCGACCGGGAGCGCGGTCAGATGGTGAAGCCCGAGCGTGCCCACGTGAACCTCGAGATTCCGAACGAGGAGGGGCGCGGGGTGGCGCGCTATCTCGACATGGAGGTGCGCGAGGTCACCGAGGGCGAAGGCCCGGTGCGCCTGCTCGGCACCGCCCATCCGTCGCCAACCGTGCTCGACGAGTCGGGCCGCATGCACATGGGCGTACTCGGCACGATGTGTGACGCGATCGGCGGGTTCTGCGGCGGCCTCGGTGCGCTGCCCGACGGTTGGGTGGTCACCACGAACATGATGTTGCGTTCGGCCGATCGACCCGTGGGCGCGGTGATCTCACTCGAGAGCGAAGTGCTGCGCGCCGGACGGACTGCGGTGGTCACCAACGTGCACGCGCACGACGACCATGGTTTCGTGGTGGGCGGCATCGTGCGGTCGGCGGTGCTCGTGCCCGAAGGCGGTCCGCCGCCGTTCGCGCGACCGGCGCGCCTCGATCTCGCCGGGCGCGGCGAGCAGTTCCTGCCCTTCGACACCTGGCTCGACGCGCGCCCGCTCGCCGGCGACACGGAGGCGGGCGTCGAGATCGAACTGCGCGACGACTTCCGCAACCCGTGGGGAATCATGCACGGCGGCGTCACGAGCGCGGTCATCGACGCCGCCGCACGTCACGTCTTGGGGAACAGTTTTCATGTCGACGACGTGGTGATCCACTTCGTGGCGCCGGCGCGTGTAGGACCGGTCGTCGCCTACGTCACGGTGCTCGGCACCCGCCCCGACGGCACGGTGGTGCGCGTGGCCGTGCACGACCGCGGCAGCGACGACCGCACCGTGGCCTTTGCGGTGGCGACGGTCAGCTCGCGAGGCTGACCGACGCGACTTTGGTGGGGCGAGCTCGGGCCGGGGTGGCCTCGATACTCGGCTCGTCGCGGTTGCGGGGGTCCACGAACACGAGTCCGTCGAGCAGCGAGTGCGCGAGCGCGGGGGAGTTTTCGGCCTCCTCGACCGTGGTGCCGTCGGTGGCGGTCACGTAGCCGCGGCCCGACCGGGCCTCGCAGCGCAGCTCGGCCACGCCGTCGCCGATCTCCACGTGCTCGGCCTTGGCCACGAGCGTGTCGGGCACACGCAGCAGCACCGATGGCTCGGCGAGCCACAGGTACCAGGCCGCGGGCGACGCGCCGAGCGCGATGCGGGTGCCGTCGGAAGTGCGCGCCGGGGTCCAGCGGATGAGGCGCACCTCTTCGGAGTCGGCGAGCATCGACGCGAAGCGGGCCACCTTCTTGGCCCCGTCGGTGGTGCCGGCCTTGGCGAGCGCTTCGCGGCGGGCCTTGGGCTCACCGGCGAGGCGCGCCCCGAGCCGGTCGAGCAGGTGGAAGCGGAGTACGGCGGCGCAAATCGCGGCCACTGCCACCACGACGATGGCGGCCCAACCGAGCGGCGGGACAGCGGCAACTGCGGCTGTCGTCATCGGTGCAATTGCACGAACGAGCGAGCCATCCCCTGCTCCCCTTACCAGTGAATGCGCATCGTAACGACGCGCACGCAACAAGTGGGGGATGGGGTTTCCGGTTACACGGCGTGGCAGATGCGTTCGAGCGAAGCGACGAGCCGGCTCACGTCGTCGTCGTCCACGTAGGCGACCACGCCGGCGCGCACGACGCCGCCGGTGTCGTCGATCCCGAGATGCGCGGCCACCTCGGTGGCGTAGCTGTCGCCGCTCCACACCGCGATGCGGTCGTGGGCGAGATCGCGGGCCACGTCGGCGGGATGGCAACCGTCGACCACGAAGGCGACGGTGGGGGTGCGCCCCTCGAGGCCCTTCGGCCCGACGACCGCGACTCGCGGAATCGATGCGAGCCCGTCGAGCAAGCCGGCGAAGCACGCTCGTTCGTGCGCAGCGACTTCGGCGCCACGTTCGAGCATGAAGTGCGCGGCGGCCCGCACGCCCGCCAGCGCCTCGAAGTTCGCGGTGCCGGTCTCGAAGCGAGCCACCCCCTGGTTCGAAGCGGGCCGCACCTTGTACGACTCCACCCGCTCGGCAAGCTCGGGATCCACCCACATCATCGCCGCGTGTGGCCCGTACCACTTGTAGGCGCTCGTGACGATCGCGTCGCAGCCCAGCGCAGCCACATCCAGGGCCACGTGCGGTGCGAGGTGCACGGCGTCGACGAACACGCGAGCGCCGGCGTCGTGGGCCAGCTTGGCGATCGCGGCGACGTCGGGGATCGTGCCGAGCAGGTTCGACGCGCCGGTGACCGCCACCCACCGGGTGCGATCGTCGAGCAGGGCGCCGATGCTCTCGAGATCGAGCTGGCCGGTGGCGCGGTCGAAGTCGGCGAGCACGAGCTCGGCGCCGCGGTCGGCCGCGGCGGCACGCCACGTACTCACGTTGGCGTCATGATCGAGGCGGGTGCCGACGATGCGGTCGCCGGGTTTCCAGTGGCGCGCGATCGCTCGTGTGAACGCGAACGTCATGGTGGTCATGTTCGGGCCGAACCACACGCTCGGCGTCGGTGCGCCGAAGAAGCGGGCGCCGATTTCCCGTGTCGATGCGAGCAGCTCGTCGGTGGCCGCGCTCGCCGCGAACGCGCCGCCGCAGTTTGCGTTGTCGCCGCTCGCGGCCCAACCCTGCATCGCGTCGATCGCGTAACCGTGCATCTGCGTGCCCGCCGGCCCGTCGAAGCGGGCCCACCCGGATTGCGCACCGGGGAACTGCAGGCGGAGCGCGGCTGAGTCGATCGCCATCACTCGTCCACGGTAGGTCGGCGGCGCTGTTCCTTCTTCTTGCCGTGCACCCGCTTGTGCTCCACGCGTGTGCGCTGCGACGAGCGAGTGGGCGCGGTCGGCCGGCGCACCCGCTGCTCTCGCAACGCGGCCGCGAGCCGCCGTTGGAGGCGTTCGAGTGCGAGCTCGCGGTTGCGCGCTTGCGAGCGGGTATCGGCCGCCACCACGCGGATGCTCGGACCGATCTGGTCGAGGAGCCGAGCGCGCGACCAGCGCGACAAGCTCGGCGATCGGCCGATGTCGAACACCAGCTCTACGCGAGTGTTCGACGTGTTGGCGTGCTGGCCGCCCGGACCGCCCGAACCCGTGAAGCGCCACGACAGCTCGTCGATGGGGATCTGCACGTCGCGCGACACCCGCAACGACGCGGGCCCAACCGTGTCGGCGGCGTCGTCAGCCCCGGCGCGCTCGTCGCGCTCGGCGCGCCGGTCGTGCTCGGTCATCCTGCTGCGGGCCGCATCGGCCGCACCGCGATCGTCACCTGCGACGTGGCGCACAGTTTGTCGGAATCGTCGAGCATGTCGATCTGCCACACCATCGTGGTGCGCCCTTTGTGGCGCGGCGTCGCGGTGGCGCGAATTGTGCCGGTCCGCACGCTGCGCAGAAAGGTCGTGTTGTTCGACTGGCCCATCACCACCATGCCCGAGTCGACGCCTACGGCGAACGCCGATCCCATGCTCGCGAGCGTCTCGGCGATCGACGCGTAGACGCCACCGTGCACGATGCCCATCGGCTGGAGGAGGTGCGTGCCCACCGGAAGGTCGCACGTGAGCCGCCCGTCGTCGTGCCGCACGATGTGCTCGTGGATGCCCGCGAGGAACGTCTCCTCGATGGGGAGTACGGCCATGGTGCTACCGCCGATGCGGTCGTGGTCGTCAGTGGTGGTCACCCCGATGACGCTACTTTCCGTCGATGGCTGCGGGTCCGGTGCGAGACGACGAAGCGCTCGTCGCCGGGTTCGAACGCTGGCTCGCACAATGCGACGAGGGTGCTGGCGGCGAGCTGCGCGGAGCCCGTGTCGAAGCGCTGCGGCGGCCGTCGTCGGGCTGGACGAACGAGACCGTGATGGTCGACCTCGCGGCGGCGACGTCGGCGCGGTCTGTGGCTCGCACGGTGGTGGTGCGGATGCCGCCGATCGTGTCGTCGTTTCCCGATCAGGACGTTGCATTCGAGGCTTCGGTGTTGCGCGCGCTGGCATCGACGCGCGTTCCGGTTCCCTCGGTGTTCGCCACCGAGCTCGACGCGCAATGGTTGGGAGCGCCGTTCGCGGTGATGGCGTGCATCGACGGTCATGTGGTGGGCGACGTGCCCGCGTTCGACGAATGGCTCGGCGCGCTCGATGCCGATGGCCAGCGGGCCCGCCACGAGGAGTTCGTGGCGATGCTCGCCACGCTGCATGGGTGCGACATCTCGGCGCTCGAGCTCGAGGCTCCCTTGCGCGCGGGGATCAGCGACGAGGTCGCGTATTGGGAGCGTTACCTCGCGTGGTCTTCGGACGGCGCACCGACGCGCCGGCTCGCCGACGCGCTGGCCTGGTGTCGCGACACGGAGCCAAGGCACGAGCATGCGAACCACTCGTTGCTGTGGGGCGACGCCCGTATCGGCAACGTGATCTGGCGCGATGCTCGTGTTCGTGAGCTGGCGAAACCCGCGGACACGATCGCGGCGCTGATCGATTGGGAAGGCGCGTCGGTGGGTCCGCCGGAGATGGACCTCGGTTGGTACCTCGCGCTCGACGCGCTCACCACGCACTTTGTGGGTCGTACCGTGCCCGGCTTTCTCGACCGCACCGGCGTGGTCGACTGCTACGAGAACGCGCTCGGCCGCAGTGTCGAGCATCTCGAATGGCACGAGGTGTTCGCGCTCGTGCGTTCGACGTGCATCAACGAGTGCCAAGCGCGACTCGCTGCTCGGACCGGCACGCGCTATCCCGGCGTCGCCGGCGACGACAACCCGGTGCTCGACTACATGTGGTCGCGCATAGACGCGATGGCGAACTGATCGACGCCGAGTGGATGGCGGCTACGCGCCGGCTGGCGGCTCGCTCACCGTTTCGCCAAGCTTGTTGTGCGCGAGCCGGAGCTTGCGCAGCACGAGGCCCATTTCCTTGTAACACTCACGGTGGCCGACGAGGCAGTAGTTCTCGAGCGTCGAGAGCGTCTGCTGGTTCCACGACTGGATGTAGTCGGCGTGCGCGGTGTCGAGTGCGCCGGACGACAGCGTGATCACCGAGCCGTGCGGCACGGCCTTGTACATCACCCACACCGAAAGACGAGGCACGATCACCGGGTAGCCCGCGGGACACACATTGTGGACCGGGTACGTCATGTGCGACATGTGGTCGGGGCTGTCGAGATCGGCGCCGTTCCAGCAACTCGGGAAGTTCACGCCGATCGCCATGAGCTGACCGGGCTTGCACGAGGGCATGACCGTGAACGCCTGCGTGGGCATCGAGTGGCTGAAGCACGAGAAGTGCACGTTGCCGGCGCCCTTGGCGATCATCTCGAGTCCGGCCGGCAAGGGATGCACCGGCTGCGTGCCGAACACCGCGTAATAGGCGCCCAACGCCGCGGGCTTCACGGCGATGCCGTTCACCGAGAGCGTCGGTGCCCAATAGGCCGCCGTGTCGCCGGCCACGCCGCACGTGGTGGAGTGACCGAGAAGCGACGCGTACGTGGAGCTCGCGTCGGTGGTGGCGTTGCCGAAGAAGTCGTGGCTGTGCGACACGCCCGACAGGTTCGGGTACACGATCGGGTCGTCGTTCGAGCGGTGCGAGAACGTGCAGGTCGACACGATGAGGCCGGTGCGCGGCAGCGGCTTCGGGGGCGCCGGCGCATGGACCTTCGCCGGCTTGGGCGCGGCCTTGGCCATCGCCGCGGGTGCCATCGCGCCCACGAGCGCGATGGCCGTCGCGACGACGGCGATACGGCGGCGCGCGCGTCGGCGG
>DASXZO010000044.1:0-34223 GCA_036501845.1 Acidimicrobiia bacterium
CCCCCCCCCCCACGCCCGGTGGTTGCGGATGGCGGCGAGGACTCGGTCGCAGGCGACGCCGTCGGCGAAGGTGGGCACGGCCGCGAGCGGTGTCGACGCGTCGAGCCCGCTCGTGACCACATCGCGCACCCGCTCGGCCCAACGCCGCATCGGCAGCAGGTGACGATCGGCGGCCGCGTCGGGAGCAGCTGCATCGTCGGCGGCGTCGATCACCTCGCGCGCGCCGTCGGCACCGCGGCGCACGAGCCGCGCATCGCCGATCAGCTCGAGCACACCGTCGCTGCCACCCACGAGGATGCGCGGCGCGAGCGATGCAGTGGCCACGAACGACGCGTCGAGCGAGATCTCCACGTCGCGGGTGCTGCGCAGCGTGGCGGTGAAGGCGTCGTCGGCGCTGCACTGATGACGTTCGCCGTCATCGCCCGGGCGCGTGCGGATCGTGGTGGTGAGCGCGGCCGTGGCAACGTGCAGCTCGTCGTCGAGCAGCCAGCGCAACGTGTCGACGGCGTGCGATCCCCACGCGTTCACGAACCCGCCACCGCGCGACTCGTCGAAGAGCCAGCCATAACGCCGCAGCGGCACGCGCGAGGCACTCGACCAGTGCGTCCACGACACACGTTCGACGCGTCCAACCGCGCCGTCGCGTACAAGGGCGCGTAGCCGCTCACGGCCGGGGTCGCAGCGGAACTCGAAGTTCATGAGATGGCGCACACCTGCATCGACCGCCGCCGCGCACAACGACTCCGATGTGTCGGCACCGATCGTGAACGGCTTGTCACACATCACGGCGCCTACGCCGGCGTCGAGCACGATGCGTACGTGGCGATCGTGCAAGAAGGGTGGTGAATGCACGGTGACGAGGTCGGGCCGCTCGCGTGCGATGCCACTCGCGATCCCCTCGTCGTCACGCGCCGACACCACCTGCACCACTGCGCAGCCACGGGTCTCGGAGAACACGGGCGCGACGACACGCGCACCGAATCCCGTGCCCACCACGAGCACGCGCACCGTCACGAGCGCGTCATTCCCCGTGCACGCCCACTTGGTCGGCGATCGGCACATGGAACCGAGCAAGCGCGATGTGCGTGATCGGCGCGCATGCGAGCACGAGCACAATCGTGCCCACGCCGACACTCCCACCCATCAACCAGCCCGCCACGAGCGCGGTGAGCTCGATGCTGAGCCGCACCTTCCACACCGGAAGGCCGCGCTTGGTGAGCGCGGTCATCAATCCGTCGCGCGGCCCCGGCCCGAGGGCCGCACCGATGTAGATACCTGCGCCGACACCGATGGCGAGCGTTGCCGACACGAGGACCGCCACGCGACCTGCGAGCGCCCCCGGCGTCGACAGGTGATGGATCGTGAGGCCGGCGATCGGCCCGATGATGGCCACGTTGATCACGGTGACGATGCCGATGCGCTGGTGCAACGGGATCCAACCCAGCAGTACGACCAGCCCCACGAGCGACAACACGGTGCCGAAGCTCAAGCCGGTCTTCTGGGCGATGCCCTGGTGCAGCACATCCCAGGGCGACACGCCCAGCTTCGCTTGCACCGACGCGCCCGTGCCCATGCCGAGCACCACCATGCCCACCAACGCCTGCGGCAATCGGCGGGCGAGGTCGCGTCGCGTCGGCCGTTGCATCACCGCCGAGTAGTCGCGCCCGGCGCGCCGGCTCTCGACGGTCACGGCAAGCGCGACGCCGACGCGGTGTCGAGCAGCAACACGGCCGCCGCGCACGTGCGCAGTGCCGATCCCGGACACGCCTCGGCGATCGGTCCGGTGAGCGCAGCGTGCACCGCGTCGGCCTTGCGCAACTCGGGCACCACGGCAACCACCCGTGCCGCCGACAGCAGCTCGGGGATCGTGACGGTGATGGCCTGCGGAGGCACGTCGGCGACGGTCTTGAAATGGCCCTCGCCCACTTGCTGGCCGCGGCACGCGTCGTCGAGGGTCACGATCTTCACCAGCCGCGGATCATCGAAATCGGCGACGGGCGGGTCGTTGAACGCAAGGTGGCCGTTCTCGCCGATGCCGAGGCAGCACACGTCGAGCGGGTGCGCGGCGAGCAGCGCGGCGTAGCGCGCCGCCTCGGCCTCGGCGTCGGCCGCGTCGCCATCGAGGTAATGGAACGCACCGATCGGCACCTTGGCGGCAACGCGTTCGCGCATGTACCGCTGGAAGCTCGCGGGATGGTCCCGGCTGATGCCCACGTACTCGTCCATGTGGAACGCGGTCACCCTCGTCCAGTCGATGGCGCCGGCGCCCGAAGTGGACCGTTCGACGAGTCGTTCGAGGAACGCAAGTTGCGAGTTCCCGGTGGCGAGCATCACGTTGGCCGCGCCGCGGGCTGCGATGGCGCCGGCGAGCGCGTCCTCCACCTCACGAGCCGCGTCCGCCGCGAGCTCGTCGATCGAGTCGTGGACCCGGACGGTCAGCGCGTCGACGGTGAACGCACGCGGCGCGCTCACGAGACGACGTTGCCCGCGAACTGTGGGAGCCAGCGCGCGGTCTCGTCGATGAGCTCGTTCGTCATGCGCCACACGTCGTCGTAGTCGATGCGGCTCGCGAGCGGATCGGCGAGCATCGCTTGGAACGCGAGCTCGCGGTCGCCGGCCAGTGCGGCCTCCACCGTGAGCTCCTGCGACGCCGACACGCGGCGCAGGTACTCGGCGAGCAGCGGCGGCGCCCACACCACGTCGCGCGGCCGTACACCTTGCGCGTCGATCTCGCCGATGCCCTCGACCACGGCGTCGTCAGGGATGTCCGGGCACTGGCCGGTGTTCGGCACGTTGATCGGGAACGATCGCGTCTTGTCGCGCAGCCGCGAGTCGATGATCGGTGCGACGATCTCGCCCGACGGACGGTTCGGCAACGCGTCGGCGGCGAGCATCTTCTCGAGGTTCTTGATGAACATCGACTGGTGCAGCTCGCGGTCCGAGATCGGCGTGAGCTTCACTCCCCACTTGCCGCCCCAATCGGAATGCTCGGTGAGGAACCCCGGGAAGAACTCCACGAGATGGCGGTCGCCGGCGCCGGGCAGCGCACCAAAGCGCCGGAACAGCTCGAACTTGACCTTGTTCTGCTCGACGATGCCGGCCTTCGTCCAGTCGCCGCCGCCCGAGATCGCCTCGTGCCCGATCATCTCGGGCAGGTGCAACGTCTCGCGGCCGAACGCCTCGGGGTCTTCGAGCTTGTCGGCGAGCTCGGCGAGACCGTCACGACCGTCGGCGGTGAGCTTGGTGATGACGGGAAGGTGGTTGACGCCGCACACCTCGATGTCGATCGCTCGCATGTCGCAGTCGAGCAGCAGCGAGAGCTGAAACGTGGCGAGTGTGACCTCGTGGCAGAGACCGATGGTCTCGATCGAGGTGGCCGACGTGACCGACCTCGTCAGTGTGGTCATCGGGTTCGTGAGGTTGAGCAGCCACGCGTCGGGGCAGCGCTCCTCCATGTCGCGGGCGATGCCCACGAGCACAGGGATGTTGCGCAACGCACGGTTGATCCCGCCCGGGCCGACGGTGTCGCCCACCGACTGCTTGATGCCGTAGCGCTCGGGCACCGCGAGATCGATCGCCATGCTCGTGAGCGCGCCGGTGGAGATGCACACGACCACGTAGTCGGAACCCGCTAACAGCTCACGACGGTTCGTGCTCGTGGTGCAGGTGAGCTTCGTGCCCGCGAGCTCGTTGATGTGCTCGACGAGCTCGCGCATGCGCGGCAGTGGCTCGGGGTCGAGGTCGCAGAGCGCCACCTCGGCGTCGGCGAGCGATCGGGTCTGGGCAATGTCGAGGAGCAACGTGGGCGCCCACTGGTACGAACCGCCGCCGATGAACGTGATCTTCGTGCTCAAGCGGGCTCCTCCGGCGTATCGAACTCGAACCTGACGCTCATGTCAGCCTACGGCGAGGTCCAACGTGAGCCGTGTGGGAGCTCGCAGCGCAGCCGCAGGCGGCCGCAATCAGAATTGCGGGAGCCAGGGTTCGAGGGCGTCGAGCATCTCACCGGTCATCGCGGCCGCGGCCTCGTACGGCAACCGCCCGGCGATCGGGTCGGCGAGCATCGCTTCGAACGCGAGCGTCCGGTCACCCAGGATCCCGGCGTCGACCGTCAGCTCCTGGGCCACCACTGTGCGACGCACGTACTCACCGAGGATCCCGCCCACCGTGGCCTCGTCGCGCGGGCGCACGCCGTCGCCGTCGGCAATGCCCATCGCCTCGACGATCACGCCCGGCGGCAGGTCGGGGATTTGTCCGGTGTTGGGCAGGTTCATCGGCAGCGCCCGAGCCTTGCCCGTGACCACGCCGTCGATGAGGTTGGCCACGAGCTCGCCCGACGGGAAGCGCGTCACTTCGGCCGACGCCACGCGCTCCTCGAACTCGCGCACGTCGTCGTCGGCGTCTTCCATGTGACCCGACAGGCCGTAGTGGTGGATGCGCCAGTTCTCGCCGTGCTCGTTGAGGTCGTTCACGAAGCCGGGCATGAACTCCACTACGTGATGGTCGTGCGCGCCGGGCATCACACCGAAGCGGCGGAACAGCTCGAGCTTCACCGGCGTGTTCGCCACCACGTCGGCCTTCGTCCACTGCTCGCCGTCGGAGAACTTGGTCCAGTGCATCGGCTCGGGCGGGGGCATCCAGATCGGTTCGGCCCCGCGACCGTCGAGGTCGTCGAGCACCTCACGCACCTTCGCGAAGCCGTCCTCCTCGCCCATGCGCAACGCCACGATCATCGGGAAGTGGTTCACGCCGGCCACGATCGGATCGATGGTGTGCATCGGCGCGTCGGTGAGCAGCGAGAGCACGAAGCTGCACCCGATGAGCTCGTTGCAGAGACCGACGGTGCGCATGCCGGTCTCTCTCGCGACGGTGCGGGTGAGCGCGCTGAGCGGGTTGCTCACGTTCATGAACAGCGCGTTCGGGCACACCTCGGCGGCGTCGCGCCCGAAGCCCAGCACTACGGGAATCGAACGCAAGGCTCGCATCACGCCACCCGGTCCGATCGAGTCGCCGATCGGCTGGCGGATGCCATAGCGCGCCGGGATCTCGAGATCGTGGCGCATGCTGTCGAAGCCGCCCACCGAGAAGGCGCTCACCACGAACTCGGCGCCCTGCAGCGCCTTCTTGCGGTCGCCCTCGGCCCGCACGGCGAGCTTGATGTCGCGCTGCTGCGCGATCTGCTCGCCGTAGGCCACCATCTCGCCGACCTTGCTCATGTCGAGGTCGTGCAGCACGACCTCGGCATCTTCGAGCGAAGGAGTGTTGGCGAAGTCGGACAAGAGGCGCGGGGCCCAGTGGTAACTCCCGCCGCCGATCATCGTGATGCGAGCGTTCATCTTCTCCCCCGCTCATTTCCTGGAGAAGGCCGTGCAAGCACGCCCTTCACGCCGTCGTCTTCGCGCCCCCGGGGGCGTAGTCGTGATCTTCGCACCGTCGCGGTCTACGCCACCAGACCGAGGTCGCGGGCGCGGGCCGCGGCCTCCACACGGTTCTGCGCGTGGAGCTTCATCAGGATGTTCGACACGTGCACACTCGCCGTCTTCACACTGATGAACAGCTCGTCGGCGATCTGGCGGTTGGTGCGGCCACGGGCCACGAGTGCGATCACCTCGATCTCCCGTGCCGTGAGCCCCGACGATGCAGCAGCCTTCTCGTGCGCCGCTTCGGGGTCGACACCCAGGTCGACCCGTCCGCGGGCCGCGAGATCGAGCACCGCCCGGCGGATGGGTTGCGCGCCCATCGCGTCGGCGAGCTCGAAGGCGATGCGTAGCGGTTCGGTGGCCGCCTCGGCGCCGAGGCCGGCCCGCAGTGCAGCCTCACCCTCGCGCCAGCGCGCGTACGCCACATGCGGCGGCCGGTTGCAGGCCTCCCACATCTTGGCCACGCCGGCCCACACATTCGGGTCGTGTTCGCCTCGGGCGCGCGCCAACTCGGCGCGCGCTTGGGCGCGCAGCACCGGCCGGTGGGGCCGCACCGCGTCGAACCGGGGGTCGACAGGCAGCGCCTCGTCGAGCGCGATCACGAGCGCTTCGGCCGGCGCGATCGCATCTGGTCGGCCTGCGCCCGCGTCGACCACAGCGGTCAGCACTTCGCTGATGAACCAGTCGGGCTCTTCGAGGAGCGAGCAGTCGCGGTCGTCGAACTCGGTGCGCCATTTCTCGAGCACGGCGACGGCACCGCTCACATCGCCCCGCGCGATCGCGAGTGAGCCCTCGAAATACGGTGACAGCTTGCGGGCGCCGCCACTGATCGCGTAACCGGCCATGCGCGCGAACACCGCTTCGGCGCCCGCCACGTCGCCGCGATGAAGCAGCAGGCGGAACCACGCGTCGTCGCGGTGCAGGGCGTCGATACCCACCGCGTCGAGGTGCGCGACTTTGCGCAACTCATCTTCGACCTCGTCCCAGCGACCGAGTTCGAACAGCGCGTCGGCGAGATGCGTGCGCAGGAACACACTGTCGCACTGCGAGAGCCCGTGCTGTTCCACTTCCACGAGGCCGGACCGCGCCACTGCGAGCGCTTCCTCGAAGCGGTTCGCGGTCTCGAGCGCACCCGAGATGTTCACGTAGGCGCGCGATACGTCGGGCCACGAGCCGTTGTCGCGGGCGATGTCCAGCGAGAGATACAGCTCGGCCAGACCCTCTTCGAGTGCGCCCTGGTGGGCGAGCACGCTGCCGCGGGTATTGCGGGCATGCCCTTCGACCACCCGGTCGCCGACGGCCCGCGCGCTGGTGATCGCGGCGTCGCACCAGCCCAGTGCCTCGTCGTTGCGGTCGTGCACCATCAGTTGCTGGCCGAAGGCCGCCTCTACGAGCGCACGCTCGTGCGACGGCGGCTGTTCGGGCACCAGCCGCGCGGCCGCTTCGTTGTGCACGATCACGTCGTCGAACGGCCGGCGGTTCATCCACATGTAGCGGGCGACGCGCTCGTGCACGAGCGCGGCCGTGACGGGGTCGTCGCGCTCGTCGACCACGGTGAGGGCGCGCTCGGCAAGCGCAAGCGCGCGGTCGTTGCGGCCGGACAGCTCGGCGGCCGACGCCGTGCGCCGCACGATCTCCACATACGACGCTTCGACCAGTTGCGAGGCATCCGGCACGCGCTCCCACAGCTCGAGCGCGCGTTCCAGGTGCGCGAGCGCCTCCGGGAACGCGTACATCTGGCGCGCGCCCTCTGCGGCGCGCACCGCGGCGCGCAGCGCGTTCGGCAGGTCGTGCGCCGAATACCAGTGGCACGCGAGTTCGGCGTCGACATCAGCCGTTCGCGCTTCGAGCAGCTCGGGACGCGCCGTGAGCACGCTCGCCACCCGCTCGTGCATCTCGGCGCGCTCGCCGGGGAGCAGGTCGTCGTACACGGCCTCCTGTACGAGGGCGTGGCGGAATCGGTAGCCCGCGTCGTCGGCCACGAGCACGTGCTGCTCCACGCACTCGCGCAGCGCCTCGTGGTCGAGGCACTTGCCTTCGGACGACACCACGGCCTCGAGGAACGAGTGCGGTACCCGAGCACCGATCACCGCGGCCACCTGCAAGATGACGCGGGCGCCCGCGGAGAGCGCGTCGATGCGTGCGAGGAGAAGGTCGCGCAACGTGGGCGGCAGCGCGCCGCCGGCCGTGCCTGCGGCCAGCAGCTCCTCGGCGAAGAAGGCGTTGCCCTCCGAACGGGCGAGGATCTCGTCGACCAGCTCGGCGTCGGGCTCCGCGCCACGGATCGCCGTGACCAATTCCGCGAGCTCGCCGCGGCTGAGGCGCGCCAGCTCGTGGCGTTCGACGCGCCCGCTGCGGTCGAGCTCGGCCAGCACCGGTCGCAGCGGGTGGCGCCGGTGCAACTCGTCGCTGCGGTAGGTGGCCACCACCACCGCCCGCACATCGCGCAGGTTGCGGGCGAGGAACACGAGCAGGTCGAGCGTGGAGCGGTCGGCCCAGTGGAGGTCCTCGATCACGAAGACCGCGGTCGACTGCTCGCCGAGACGTTCGAGCACACCGAGCACGTGCTCGAACAGGCGCCGCTGGGAGAGCTCGTCGTCGTCGCCCCCCTGGCCGTCACGATCGAGCTCGGGCAGCAGGTGCGCCAACTCGCGACGGGCCGGACCGATCACGGCGTCGAGCTCGGCCGGATCGAGCCGGCGTACCAATTGGCGCAACGCCTCCACCACTGGCGCGTACGGCAGCGCTCGGTCGACCAGCTCGAGGCAGCCGCCGACGAGCGCGGTGCCGTGGCGCCGCTCGGTGCGCTCGACATACTCGGTGACCAGGCGTGACTTGCCGACGCCGGCCTCGCCGCCGAGCAGGTACACGCCCGATTGGGCGTTCTCGTCGGCAGCAGTGAACATCTCGTCGAGCCGCACGAGCTCGGCTGCTCGCCCGATCAGGTGCGGACTCGAGACGCGACCAGGCACGAGTGCCAGTCTGGCACCCGCGCCCGAAAGCGACTGTCGAGTATCGCTCACCGTCACACCGGCCTGCGGTGGTGCCGTCGGCGTGCCGTCAGCAGTTGGGCTGCGGCATGATCGCCGGGACCAGCCGCAGCTTCGGCTCGGTGCTCACCGCGGGTCGTGCCTGGCGGTGACGCCGGTCACGCCGGCGCCGCCCGAGCCGCTCCGCTGCGGCGTCGTCGAGGCGCTGCTGCAAGCGGTGGTCAACCATCTCGTACGGACTTGGATACATGGCTCGCTCCCTTCGCCCTCGTTGGCGTCCCTTTTCTTGCACTTCAGATGATCGACCTAAGGCCCCTACCGGCGCATTGGGAGGAGTGCGTATTTCGAGAGTCCGCCCGACTCGGAGCGGGCATGCGTACGCCGCGATTTCGGGCGATTGCCCGGAATCGCGGCACGCGGAGGGCGTGCGTCAGCCCCGCACCGTCTCCACGAATGACACGATCGCCAAGGCCACGAGGATCACGCCGGTGAGCTGGCGCACCCGTTTCACGGGCACCCGGCGCATCAGCCCCTGACCGCTCAACACCGCGATCGCGGCCACCGTCCAGAGCGCCGCTGTGGCGCCGACACCCACACTGATCGCGGAGTGGTAATGCGCGGCGAGGTTGGCGGTGAGGATCTGGGTGAGGTCGCCCCATTCGGCGATGAAGATCACCGAGAACGCGGTGAGCAGCACCTTGCCGTGATGCGCCGCCTCCTCCTCGTCGACGAGGCTCTCCTCGTTCTCCTTGCCCGCCTCCAGGAACGCCAGCACGGCACCGGCGATGAACAGCACGGTCACGAATCCCTCGACCGCGCGATGGGGCAGCACCTTGAACAGGCCGACGCCGATCGTGGTGGCGATCGCAACATGCACGAGGAACGCGCTGGCCGCCCCGAGCCACACCAGGCCCGGATGGCCGCGCGACGAGAGCACGAGCGACGCGAACATCGTCTTGTCGGGAAGCTCGCCCACAAAGATCACGGGGAACACCGCGACCGCAATCGCCAGACTCACCGAGTGGGTCTCCCCTCGGCGGCGGCGAGTGAAGCCTGCGAGCTACCCACAGCGCGGCGCCGGCGCCGGGCCAGCAGCACGTACGAGACGATGATGCACGCACCGAAGATGAGCTGCACCACCCACTGATATCCCGTCGGATACACGCGACCGGTGAAGTACTGATCGATGAAGCCCTTGGTGTACGGGTGACCGGCGCGGCGGCGGAAGTATTGCTCCCACGTGGTGAGCGGGCAGTCGAAGTTGATGGTGATGCTCACCAGCGCGATCGCGATGGCGACGGCGTGGGCCCAGATCACACGCGGCCAGCGCCAGGCGATGAACCCACCTGTCGGGATGAACACCACGAACGCCACGTGCACTACCCACACCAGATCGGCGAGGAGCGTCCACATGACGGACCGCGACCGCGCGCTCGCTCAACGACTCGCGGCGAGTGCGAGCGCCACCTCGACCTCGATCTCGACGGCCCCACCGCGCGGCAACGCGGCCACGCCGATCGCGGAGCGTGAGTGCCGCCCGGCGACGCCGAACACCTCGTGCAACAACTTCGACGCGCCGTCGACTACCGCGGGCTGCGCGTCGAAGCCGGGCGCGCTCGCCACGAAGCCCAACACCGTGAGCACGCGGTCGATGCGATCGAGCGACCCCAACTCGGCTCGTAACACCGACAGCGCGTTCAGCGCGCACCAGCGCGCGGCGTCGGCACCGGCATCGACACTCAAGTCGGCGCCGAGCACACCCTGCAGCACGCGGCCCTCGTGATCGCGCGGCAACTGGCCCGAAGTGCGCGCCCGGCCGTCGTGCACGACCACCGCGTCGAGCGGATCGTGCGGCGGGTACGGCCCGGGCAGGGAGAGGCCGAGATCCACGAGGCGTTGCTCGAAACCGGTCACGCTCGCAACGTATCCCGATGGGTCGGCGAGTAGCGGCCACGCCCCAGCGTGCGCGTCAGAGGTGTTCGGCCAGGAAGTCGTAGGCACGCGTGCCGTGCCACGAGTGCGGCCCTTCGAACACGTCGTGCTCGAGCCGCGCGCCCGCGTCGAACGCCTCGTACACGCTGCGAAGAGACGCCACCGTCGCCCGCGCCGCGTCGACCGGGAAGATGAGATCCTCGGTGCCCGTCTCGGCGAGCAACGCCCGCGGCGCGATCAGCGCGCCGATGTCGACGTGCTCGAGCTCGCCGAGCTGATCCCACATCACCTGCGAACCGCACATGTTGTAGGGCATGCGGTGCGCAGCCGCCCACGACGACAGGTAGCCCGACACCACCGCGGCGCGCACCCGCTCGTCGACCGCGGCGGTGAACAGCGTCATCGTGCCTCCGTACGACAAGCCGCACGCGCCGACGCGGTCAGCGTCCACGAGCGGATGCTCGCACAGCATGTCGAGTGATCGCTGGAGGTCCCAGAGGTTCTGCGCGAGTGGGTTGGTGCCGGCCATCACCGCACACACCAGGTTCCAGTCGCAGTCGTAACGGCGGCTCGACGGGTCCCACTGCGGGTCTTGGCGCTCACCGAAGCAACGCAGGTCGGGGGCGAGCACCACGAAGCCCCGGCACGCCAGTTCGTGGCCGTAGGCGCCGTTGTACCCGGTGATCTCGTCGCGCTTGTTCGCGTCGCCGTCGTCGATGTCGCACACCATCGACTTGCCCTCGCCGTGCCCGTGAATCGCGAGCACGGCGGGGCCGGGCGGCGCGCCTTCGCGCTCGTGCGGCACGAGCAAGTACGCGGGCACCGACATCGTGCTCTCGGTGTCGTACACGATCCGGTCGCGGCGGTAGTGCTCGCACTCGACCGATTCGGTCACTTCAACGGCGAGAGGAACTCGCTCGGGATGCGCACCGAGGAGCTGCGCGAGCCGCGAGCGCGTGGCGTCGCGCCACTCGTCGAGCGAGTCGGGTGCTGCCGCGCGCGTGCGCGTCGCTTCGGCGAGGCGGAGCTGCCAGTAAGCCCACGGTGAGAAGTTGCGAGCCACGGGCGCGGTCAGTTGCCTTGGCCGAGCACCCAGCTCACGCCGCCGCTGAGATGCGCGAGGTACGTGGGCGATTCCCACGCTCCGGGGAAATGGCCGAGGCTTGTGGAGAACACGCGACCGTCGCGCTCGGTGAAGCACCACGAGAGCGGATAGCCGAACGGCGGCGGCGCCGCGCCCGGCGCGCTCAGGTCGAGCTCGCCGTCGCGCACGCGCAGCAACACCCGCGCGTCGTCGCGCAGATCGCGGAACTGGTATACCTCGTCGTGCCAGCGCCATTCGGCACCGAGCATGGAGCACGCCGGGTGATCGGGCTCGCACACGTCGAGCGTGACGGTCTGCGTCCATGGGTGACCGTCGAAGCGCGCGCCCACCACCGTGCCGTAGTCGGGCCATCCGTAACAGCTGTCGGTGGCCGCGTGGATCGCGATCACGCCCAGGTCGCCGGAGCGCAGGCGTGACACGATCGCGGCCCGCTGGTGCGCGGTCCACGGCGTCTCGCCGATGGTGAACAGCGCGAGCACACGCGCGTCGTGCAATGCGGTCTGTTCGAGCCGGCGCACATCGGTGACTGCTGTGGACGTGAGACCGTGCAGACCCGCGATCTGCGCGAGCGCCCGTTCGGCCTGGCCGAGGACGCCGTGCACACCGGCCGGTCCGGTGGCGTAGGGCGCGGTCTGGGTGATGAACAGGAGCTCGCCGGGCATTCCGGGACGGTACCGCGCGCGCGAACGGCGATGCCTGGCGACTTTCTATGTGTTCCTACGTGCTCGTCGTCACTCGGCCGGCGGGCGCGTTGTCCTCGGGCGCGCCGGCGTGCTGGTGGTGTTCATGCTCTTCGTGCTGTGCGTGATGCTCGATGCCATGTTCGTGCACGTGGACCACTGCACCGTGGCGGTGCGCATGATCGTGGATCAGGTTCACGTTGCGCAGCAGCGCGCGATCGCGCAGGATCGCGCTCGGAAGGCCTTCACACACGATGTGGTGCGCTTCGTCGAACACGCAGCAGCGGTCGGCGATGCGCTCCAACGTGTCGAGGTCGTGTGTGGCCAGCACGATCGTCTTCCCGGCCGCGCCGAGCTGCTCGATGAGCTCGACCAGCCAGTCCTGGGTGCGCGGGTCGAGCGCGGCAGTGGGTTCGTCGAACAGCAGCACGTCGGGGTTCATCACGAGCACCGACGCGATCGCCACTCGCTTCTTCTGGCCACCGGAGAGTTGGTACGGCGCGCGATCGGCGAGGTCGGCGATGTCGAGCATGCGCAAGGTGTCGTCGACTCGGGTATCGACGTCGGCCGGCGCCATGCCCATGTGCAGCGGACCGAACGCGATCTCCTCGCGCACCGTGGGTGAGAACACCTGGGCATCGGAATTCTGGAACACGAAGCCGACCCGGCTGCGGAACGCCTCGTGGAACTGCTCGTCGTCGAGCGACACTTCGGTCACCTCGTTGCCAAAGGCGCGGAAGCTGCCCGTCTCGGCGAACAACAAGCCGTCGAGAAGCTTGAGCAAGGTCGACTTGCCGCACCCGTTGGCTCCGAGCAACGCGAGCCGCTCGCCGCGCCGCACCGACAGCGACACGCCATCGAGCGCAGCAAAACGATCGAGATAGCGGTACGACACCCCCTCGAGCGCGAACACGACGTCGTCGCGGGCATCGGCCTGCGGGCCGTCGGTATTCCGTTCAGTGAAACGCACGGTCGACTCCGATCAAGGCGGCTGCGAGCGCGAGGCACGACGCGAGCCACATCACGTCGGCGGTCGTGATGCGCGGCACGCGCAGCGTGTAGGTCTCGCCCCGGTACCCGCGAGCGATCATTGCGAGGTGCACTTCTTCCGACAGTGCGTGGGTCTTGGCGAAGAGCGCGCCGGCCGATGCCGCCACATCGGCACGAGCCCGTTTCGTATCGCGGTCGACTCGCACCATGCGCGCTTTGCGCGCCATGTACATGTCGTCGACGGTGTCGAGGAGATGGAACGTGTAGCGATACGCCATTGCGAGCACCTGCACGAACAGCTTCGGCACGAACAGGCCGCGCAGACCGCCGAGCAAGTCGTTCCAGCGAGTGGTGAGGGTCACCAGCACGACGAGCGAGATCGACACTGCGACCCGCAGCACGATGCGTGCCGCGGCGGTGAGGCCCTGGCTCGTGAGACCGAGCCGGTAGCCGAACCAGGTTCCCAGCGGCACGACCACATGTCCGTGGGTGACCACGTTGAGCGTTGCTGGCAACACCACGAGGCCGGTGAAAAGGGGCACGAACAGCCACACCCGGAGCACGAATGCGCGCACCGACACTCGCGACGCGCCAGCCACCGCGAGCACCGCCGCATAGAGCGCCACGAACACGAACAGGTTCCGCACGAAGGCCGCGGCGACGAGCAGAGCCAACGTTGACGCGGCCTTGATCCTTGGATCGAGGCGCTGGAGCAGGCCGGGCTGAGCAGCAACGTCATCGGCGCCGAGCGCCCGGCGCAACGCGCCCGACAGACCACGCACCGTCTTCTCCACGTAGCTGCCGCGCTGGCGTCGACCGACACAGCCACACGGGCACAGGCTGGGCTCGCCGCGCACCAACCAGTCGGGTGCCGTCCCGTGCTCGCCGGCCTCGCCCTGCACTCTCGTGCTCCCGTCGTCGCCGCACTGGCGCGCCGGGCGTTCGTGTGCACCCAGCATCCGTTGTTCGGAGCGATGGCGCGCGCCGGATCAGCCTGAGAACACCACCCATGGCTGTGACCGGCGTCGCCGTACGCTTCCACAGGCGCAACATGACCCGCTTCGTGCCCCATCTGTTCGTAGGATGACCAGCACTGTGCGCGCCGACCACCCCGGCCCACCCACCCGCGCCGCAACGCGCTTCGAGCGCTCTCGAGCCCACCCGCACGGAGGATCTGTGCGCCGTCGTCCCGTCGCCGCTCTCACTGCCCTGCTGACCGCCCTCGCCGGGTGCGTCGCATTCGCCGCCGGAACCGCGCGCACCGTGGCAAGCGCTCCCGCAGCGCGCGCGGCCACTGCAGTGACGCAGTTCAACGGCAAGAGCTCAGACCGGGCTGCACCGTCGTGCTGGGCGATCAAGCAGTCGTTCCCGTCGAGCACGAGCGGCCTCTACTGGCTGCTCACGCCCACGCTCGTGCGGCCGCAGGTGTTCTCTTGCGACATGACCACTGACGGCGGCGGCTGGGAGCTCATCGCCCGGGGTCGTGACGGTTGGTCGTTCTCGTACGCGGGGCAGGGCACGGCCTCGACCGTCGCGCTCACGCCCACGGGCACGGACGCGTTCGCGCCGGCGACGTTGCCGTCAGCCACGGTCGACGGGCTCCTCGACGGGCACGCGCCGTCGACCGCGTTCGACGGTTTCCGTGTGCGCCGCGCCACGAACAGCGCAGGCACCACTTGGCAGGAAGCGCGCATCCACTTCGCGTTCCTCGACCACTTCACGTGGGAATGGGAGCTCGGCCAACCGCTCACGACGGTGAGCTTCGGCTCGAACACGCAGACGGTCGGGCCGCAGACCACGCACTTCACCGGCAGCACGTACGACGCACGCATCGACAGTGCGTGGCAGCTCATCCATACCGGCGTGTTGACGAACCACAACCAGCGCAAAGGCTTCGCGTACGGCTCGTCGGTGCACGGCTCCTCGTCGTCGGCGTCATATCTGTGGGCACCCTCGAACGACCCGAGCGGCTCGTATGCCTTGCCGTTCACGCAGGTGTACATCCGGCCGCACCTCGGTGACGCCGATGTGCATTTCGCCACGATTCCCACATCGGGCCTCGCCGCGCAGCCAGTGGCGCCGACACCGAGCAGCATCCCGCAGAAGATGGACTGGGGCGTCGGCATCCCGCAGATCCCCAGCAACGACCCCGATCCCGACGGCACTGCACTCGTGTACGCGCTCGCGCAGATCGGCAACACGATGTATGTGGGCGGCAAGTTCGAGCGGGTGCTGCACCACAGCACGGGCACCTACGCCGTGCAGCCCTGGCTGGCCGCGTTCAACCTGGACACCGGCGTATGGGTGCGCACGTTCCTGCCGCAACTCGACGGCGCGGTGTTCGACCTCGCGGCCACGCCCGACAACAAGCTGCTCGTGGCCGGCAACTTCACGAACATCGACGGCGTGTCCAACACCGCGGGCCTCGCCGAAATTGATCCCGGCACGGGCCAGCCTGTGGGTGGATGGCAGGCGTCGCTCTCGGGTCCGAAGTTCAACAGTGTCGGCGCGGCGTATGCGCGCGCGATCTACATCGGCAGCGACAACAACGTGTACGTCGCCGGTGACTTCAAGACGGTGACGGGGTCGTCGCAGACCGTCACCACCGGCGGCATCGCGCGCGTCGCACTCGCCGACGGCAATCCCGACACCACGTGGCACCCGTTCGCGAACGCCACGGTGATGGACGTCCAGCCGAGCAACGACGGCACGCGCGTTTACGTGGCCGGCAACTTCTCCAAGATCGGCTCGAACAACACCAATGGCGCGGCCGGGTCGTACGACGACGGCGTGGCCGTGCTCGACCCGTCGACGGGCCTGCCCGATACGAGCTTTGTGTCGATGCACAACACGCAACCGACACACGGTCAGGACGCGGTGACCGAGACGCCCACGTTGTTCGTGCACGGTGGGCAGCAGTGGTGGATCGCTGGTTACGACAAATCGAACCTGTCGTTCGTGCGCGGCTCCGTGGAGCAACCGCACGGCGACATCCAAGTGTTGCAGTACGCCAACGGCCTCGTGTTCGGCGGCTGCCATTGCGGCACCGCAGTCACGTACCAGGACTATCCGCAGCAGTACACCCGCGCGGATTCGATCGACTGGCTCGGCGCGTGGGACCCCACCACACTCGAACGGGTGCCGGCATTCGCGCCGCAGATCGGCGCGGTCACCCAGGGCGTATGGGAGACCGCGGTCGACTCCGACCAGTGCCTGTGGGCCGGCGGTGACATCGACCACGGTCCGAGCACCAATGATTGGTTGTCGGGCTTCGCGCGCTTCTGCCCGCCCGACCTCACGGTGCCCACCACACCCGGTCCCGAGAGCGTGCACGACGGCATGCTGTGGTGGAACCGCTCGTACGACACCGGCGGCGGCACACCGAGCTACGAGATCCTGCGGAACGACCGCGTCGTCGCCATCACCGCGTCGAACCGCATCGTGCCGCCGGGGCACGGCCTCTACTTCGTGCGCGCGATCGACGCGGCCGGCAACCGATCGGCGACCACCCGAGCCATTTGGGTGTAGCGACGCGCCACCGTCAGGTTTCGACACTCGGTGGCGCGGGTGGGACCGGTGGCGCGGGCGGGGCGGGTGGCATGGTCGGCGCAGGTGGTTCGATCGCCGCAAGCTCGTGTTCCAGCTCGGCCGCGAGCCGGTCCGCGGTGTTCGTCGCAACCGCGTAGGCGAGATCGAGGCGGAAGCGGCAGAGGTCGGCGTGGTCGCGGTCGTAGCCGATACCGCTCGCCTTCTGGCGGTTCGACACCGCGATGATCGTCCACGGCGCGTCGGCCGCGTGCGTGATCCCGAGGCACTTGTCCCAGCGCCACTCGCGCGTCTGCTTGGCGCCAGTGAAGAACGCGCGCTTGTCGGTGATGATCGCAGTGCCCGTATCGACGACGCTCGGCTTCTCGACTTCCTTCACGTAGTGGCCCTTGCTTGCGCCGACGCGGTAACGGAATCCGTGGCCCAGCGGCACCGACACGCCCTGGCTGCGGCCTTCCCAATGCCCGCCGGCTGAGCGCGGCTCCACGAGGATCACGCCGTTCAGCTCACCGAAGAGATGCTCGCCGGGCTTCAGCGCCGCGAGTGCCGAGCGGTCGATTTGCGACGGGTCGTAGCCACGGAACGTGCGCGCCGCTTCGAGCATGCTGCGCAACATGTCGGCGTGCGAACTCGTTGCCGCCGCGGCCTTGCGGGCCGCCTCTTCGCGGTGGTGCCTGAACATGGCGCCAGCCTGGCATTCCACCAGTCGTTCGGGCAACGAGCACGTGGCAGGCTGAGGCGGTGCCCGACCCGCCGGCGCGGCATGCAATCTCGCGGGCCTGGAGTGCTGGCGCTGGGTCGCAATCGGCGACCCGACCAGCGAACGCCGCGACGGCGGCTGGCCCGATGGTTCGTGCGTGGCCGTAATGTCGCCGATCATGTTCGGCATGTTCGGTGATCCGGCGGCGATCGACCCGTCACTCGACTGCCGTGCGGCCACGTTCGAGAACGTCACCGGCGCGCGCGGCGGCGGAGGTACCGAAGCCGACGGTCGGAAGGGCGCGGCGTACCGCACGATCAAGGCGGGCGAGCGCGTCACGCTGTGCGAACTCGACGGCCCGGGGCGGGTCACGCACATGTGGTGCACGGTGCCGCCCGCGCCGCCGGAAGAGTTGCGCGCGCTGACCATCGAGGGCTGGTACGACGGCGGCGCGACAACCGGTGGCGAACCGAGCATCTCGGTGCCACTCGTCGACCTCTTCGGCGTTGCGCACGGTCGGCCAGTGGCGTACGCGTCGGTGTTGGCGGCGATGCAGGAGGGCCGCGGTTTCAACTTGCACGTGCCGATGCCGTTCGTCGGCGGCCTGCGGCTCGAGTTCTTCAACGGCAGCAAGCGCAACGTCGACCTCTACTACCAACTCGACGTGACGCTCGGCGCCGTCGAACCGTCGTACCTGCATGTGTCGTGGCGGCGCGAGAACCCGACGACGATGCAGCGCGACTTCGTGATCGCCGATGGCATCGAGGGGCCGGGTCGCTTCCTCGGATGCAACGTGGGCGTGCGGGTGCTCGACGGCGGCAATTGGTATGGCGAGGGCGAGGTGAAGGTGTTTCGCGACGGCGACACCACCCACCCGACCATCTGCGGCACCGGGCTCGAGGACTACGTCGGTTCGGCGTGGGGAATGGGCGCACATCATTCGCTCTGGGCCGGTGCACCGCTCGACGTGCGCGAGCACCAGCGCAACCCGCAGCCCGATTTCGTCGGCTTCTATCGCTGGCATGTGCCCGACCCGATCATGTTCGCGTCGCACATGCGGGTGACGATCCAGCAGATCGGCATGGCGATGTTCGGCCCTGGCCATGAAGCCGAATTCGAGGCCTATGCCGCCGCACACCCTGTGGCCGGTCGCGGTTGGTGGCGCATCGGCCCGCTGGTGGCGGCCGGCATCGCCGATCGCGTCGACGACTACTGCGCGACAGCGTTCGTGTACGCGACGCGCCCGCAACCCGTCGAGCGGGTCGACGTCGCAGCCGCAATCGCCGACGTTGCGCGTCGACCGTACGAACGACCGTCGACGATGGAGCAGATGCTTTCCACGGCAGTGAATGCGGAAATCGACGTGTTCCGCCCTCGCTGAGCGCGACCCACTTGCGCGCCACCACCCATTTCACTCCTTGCGTTCGCGTGCTCGTTGTGGTTCGGTGGCAGGAGCAAGCGAGCGTTGGGAGCGGCGCTCGACGACAGCAGTGAGGTGTTGGGGATGACTTCGAAGGGGCTGCGCGTCTGGCGCGTCGCGCTCGCGGCACTGATCGTCGGTTGTGGCACCGCGGTGCCGCTGGCGTCGGGAGTCGCCGGCGCAACCGGAGCCTCCACGTTCCGGGCGGTATCAGGTGGAGGCTTCAACTCGATCGCGTGCGCGTCGAATTCGCACTGCGTGGCGGTGGGCCTCGGGCTCACCACTAGTCGCGTGTCGAGCGACGGCGGCAACAATTGGGCGAAAGCGACCACTCCGATCCCCGGCGTCGCCAAAGCAGTCACATGCCCCACATCCACGCTCTGCATCGCCGTCGGTGCTCCATTCCTGGGGAACACGGGCGCGGCGTGGCGCTCGACCGACGCCGGCGTGCACTGGAGCGCCGCCACCGTGGCGGCGGGACCATCGCTCAGCCAAGTGACCTGCTCTTCGGCAAGCCGGTGCCTCGCCAACGGCGCCCTGTCGACCAACGGCGGCACGAGTTGGGCCCGGCACAGCTTCCCCGTTTCCGGGATGGCATGTGATCGCAGCGGTTCCGGCCACTGCGTGGGCGTCACTTCGAGCGGTCACGTCGAGTACACCACGAACGGTGGGACGAGCTGGGCCGCGTCGACGGTTCCCGCGGGCAACTTCGGCACGGCCGGCGCCACGTGTCCAAGCGCAACGGCCTGTTACGTGCCCGCGTTCGTGGGCAGCTCGATCGGCATCTTGCGCAGCACGAATGGCGGAAAGACGTTCGCGTCGTTCACCGACTTCGGCTTCCTGTCCGATGGTGGTGGTGAGATCACGAACATCGCGTGTGAAGACGCGACGCATTGCATCGTTGTCGGAGATTTTCCCGACTCGGGCTCGGTGGAATCCGAGGAGCTCTTCGCCGACTCGACCGCCGATGGCTGGCACACCGACGCGGGCAGCGGCACGCCGCCCACCGAAGGTTGGGTGGCCTGCACTACGACGCGCTGCATGAACGCAAGCACGGCGATCGCCACGATCGACTCACTCGCCGGCAACTGGACGACGCGGCTCGCGCTCGTCACCGATGGCGTCTCGACCGGCGTCGCGTGCCACGACGACACCCACTGCATCCAGGTCGGCCCACTCGGGGCAATGACGTCGAGCGACGGCGGCCAAACCTGGCGCAACAGCTACGTCGACACCGATCTCGTGGATCCGATACTCGGCGCGCCCGCCTGCCCCACATCGCTCGAGTGCTTCATCGCGGAGGAGCAGAACGAGTCCGAACCCGGAACGTTCGGTGTGTTGCAGACGACGAACGGCGGCATGTCGTGGGGGTTCTCCGCCGAGGGGCCCGAATACATCGCCTGTCCGTCGTCCACACACTGCATCGGTATCGGGCCAACGTTCTCCGGGCCTCTGGCGCAGTTCGACTGGAATTCCGGCCACTGGACCAACTCGTCGGTGATTCCGCCGGCGCTTGGCCCAATCACATGTGCCGCCGCCACCGAATGCTTCCTCACCAGCCCGCACCATTTCTCGGTCACGCACGACCAGGGCGCGACCTGGCACGCGTTGCCGTTGCAGAACATCACGCACCTCTCGTGTGTGGATGCGATGCATTGCCTCGCCACCATTGCAACCGCGATCAAGCGCACCTCCAACGGCGGCACGTCGTGGACCACGAGCCTGGCGAACGCGAGCGCGCTCACGTGCAACGCCTCGAATCGCTGTCTCGGTGAGACCGCCACCGGGATCGTCGAGTCGACCAACGGCGGTACGACGTGGGTGCACGACGCGGTCAACGGCGCGCCGCCTGGAGGCACGGACGCACGCTGCCGAGGCACGTTCTGCGTAGTGGTCGGCGCGGTGACGATGAGGACGCCCTGACACGCAACGTGTCGCGACGCACGGCCGCCCGGGCCATCGGGGCGGTGGCACTCGCCATTCCGTTGTTGCTCGTGTCGCAGCAAGGCGCGCAGCCAGCAGGCGCGCGTGCCGGCGCCGCGCGCGCCTCCGCGGCGTTCGGCAAGATCAAGCACGTGGTCGTGATCTTCCAGGAGAACCGATCGTTCGACGAAGTGCTCGGCGACTGGTGCAAGACCACAGGTCGATGCGACGGCTATGTCGGATCGGTGCGGCTCGCCAGCGGCCAGACCGTGCCCCTCACCAAGAGCCCCGACGTGATCACGCCCGATCCACCCCACACCGTCGCGGCGCAGAACGCCGCGATCGACGGCGGGAAGATGGACGGTTGGGGCTACCTCGGGAACGGTTGCGTCTCGCCCGGCACGAACAACTGCCTCACGTACTACGCACCGTCGCAGATACCGAGCTTGATCGCCTACGCCAACAAGTACGTGGTGTCCGACCACACGTTCTCGCTGCAGGACAGCCCGTCGTGGGGTGGGCACATGGCGGTGGCCGCGGCAACCCAGGACGGCTTCACCGGCGACATCCCCTGGTTCGCGAACACCAACAAGGGCTGGGGATGCGACGCCGATGCCGTTGCCGATTGGATCTCTCCGGCGGGAGTGAAGTCTGACCAGCCGTCGTGCATCCCGGCACCGTCGGGAGTGCTGAACCCCACCAAGTTCCCGTACAGAGGCGCGTTCCAGGCCACGCAGGTGCCGAGCGTGCCGACGATCTTCGACCGGCTCGACGCCGCGCACCGCAGCTGGAAGCTCTACAACACCATCTACGACTGGTCGATCTGCCCGACGTTCGCCCGTTGCCTCTACACGTCGGAGCGCAAGAACCTTGTGGCCACTCCGCAGGTGCTCACCGATGCCAACGCCGGCACGCTCCCCGCGTACTCGATCGTGTTGCCGAGCGGGCCCGGCGGAGACACCGGGCAACACCCGCCCAGCTCGATGCTCGTAGGCGACAACTGGATCGGCAAGGTGGTGAACGCGATCCAAGCCGGACCCGATTGGTCGTCGACCGCGATCTTCATCACCTACGACGACTGCGGCTGCTTCTACGACCACGTGCCACCGGGCGTGAACCCCGACGGCACCAAGCAAGGCATCCGGGAGCCGATGGTGATCGTGAGCCCCTACGCCCAGCGCGGCCGCACCGACTCCACGCCGGCCACCTTCGCTTCGATCTTGCACTTCACCGAAGAGGCCTTCGATCTCGCACCGCTCGGCATCAACGATGCCCACGCTTACGACTACGCGCACGCATTCGACTTCACGCAGCCGGGCACACCACCACGCGTGTGGCCGCCACCAAAGCCGGTCCCGCGGGCCACCACGAATCTCGTCGCGTCGCTCCCACAAGACACCGACGACCCGACCTGAGCCGTTCGTCGTTGCCCGGCGCGCCGAGAAATCGCGCGATCCGCTCGAATTCGCGTGGGCCCGGCAGGGATCGAACCTGCGACCAAAGGATTATGAGTCCCCCGCTCTGACCACTGAGCTACGGGCCCCGACGAGCGTTCGGACTCTACGCGGGGGCCGTTTGATTCGGTGGTTTGCCCGCCAACTGGCACACTGGCCGTGTGCCGACGAGCTCGCGGGGGCGTCAGACCACCGCCAGTGCGCGCGCGCCGCGATCCGGAGCGCCGTCACCGATCGTGATTGTCGCGAACCGTTTACCGGTGGAGCCGGTGCGGCGCGGCGGTGTGGTGCGCTGGCAGTCGAGTCCCGGTGGCCTCGTCAGCGCGATCGCGCCGGTGCTCGCCGAGCGCAAGGGCACGTGGGTGGGCTGGTCCGGACGGGCTCGCGCCAACCCGCCCGACGAGGTCGACGGCGCACGGCTCGTGGCGGTTCCGGTGCCGTACGAGGAGTACGAGCGCTACTACGAGGGCTGCTCCAACGGCACGTTCTGGCCGCTCTACCACGATGCCATCGAGCAGCCGGAGTTCCACCGTGAGTGGTGGGCGGCCTATGCCGCGGTGAACCGGCGCTTCGCCAACGCTGCGTCGGAGGCGGCGCCCCGCCACGCCACGGTGTGGGTCCACGACTACCAGCTGCAGCTGGTGCCGCAGATGCTGCGGGAGCTCCGGCCCGACCTCCGCATCGGATTCTTCCTACACATCCCATTTCCGCCGATTGAACTGTTCATGAGGATCCCGTGGCGCCGCTCGATCATCGAGGGGTTGCTCGGCGCCGACCTCGTCGGCTTCCAGCGGCCGCAAGGCGCGGAGAACTTCATGCAGCTCTGCCGCCGGCTCGTCGACGCGCACGTGTCGGCCGGACGCGTGTTCCACGGCGACCGGGTCGTGCAGGCCAAAGCCTTCCCGATCTCGATCGACGCCAAGACGGTGGAGGCCGACGCGCAGGAGCCGCGCATCGACCGACGCATGAAGGAGCTGCGCGCGAATCTCGGCGAGCCCGACGTGCTGTTCCTCGGTGTCGATCGCCTCGACTACACGAAGGGCATCGACATTCGTCTGCATGCCTTCAGCGAGGTGCTCGACGAAGCGTTGCTCGGTACGCGGCGCGTCGCCATGATCCAAGTGGCCACTCCTACGCGCGAGCACGCCAACCACTATGCCGAGCTGCGTCAACGCGTCGAGCAACTCGTGGGATCGATCAACGGCGAGCACGGCCAACTCGGCCGCGCGGTGGTGCAGTACCTCCACCGAAACGTGACACCCGACGAACTTGCCGCGCTCTATCGCGCCGCGGATGTCATGCTGGTGACGCCATTGCGCGACGGGATGAACCTCGTAGCCAAGGAGTACGTCGCGACGCGCAGTGACCTCGGCGGCGTGCTCGTGCTCTCCGAGTTCGCGGGCGCGGCAGCCGAGCTGCGCCATGCCCTCACGGTGAACCCCTACGACATCGATTCGGTGAAGGATGCGATCGTGCACGCGGTGACGATGGACCCCGCGGAGATCCGCCAGCGCATGCGCCGGATGCGCGCGGTCGTGTTCCGGCGCGACGTCCATCGCTGGGCCGACGACTTCCTGCACACGCTCGAGGCCGCTTGATGGCGGTGGACGCCAAGATCATTGCCGCCATCGACGAGCTCGCGTGCGCGGCCACGCTGCTCGTCGCGACCGACTACGACGGCACGATCGCTCCAATCGTCGACGACCCGTCGCAGGCAACGCCGAACCGCGAAGCGGTGGCCGCGCTGCGCACGCTCGCGGGGTTCCCCGAGACCTACGTGGCGGTGATCTCGGGCCGAGAACTGCGCGAGCTGTCGCTGATGAGCCGGCTGCCGGCGGAGATCCACCTCGTCGGCAGTCACGGCTCGGAGTTCGACATCGACTTCGCCGACGAGCTGCCGGCCGACCTCATCGCCCGGCGCGACGAGCTGACGCGCGAGCTCACCCGCCTCGCCGTGCTCTTCCCCGGCGCCCACGTGGAGCCGAAGCCGTCGGGCTGCGCCTTCCACTACCGCCACGTGGAGCCCGACCATCAGCCGACCGCGGTCGCCGAAGCACGCCGGCTGCTGCAGTCGTACGACGTGCTCGTGCGCAACGGCAAGATGGTGCTCGACGCCACGTTCGTCGACCAGAACAAAGGCGACGCGATCCGCCGCTTGCGCCACGACCTCGGCGCCACCAACGTCATCTACTTCGGTGACGACACCACCGACGAAGACGCCTTTCGTGTGCTGAGCAACGGCGACCTCAGCGTGAAGGTCGGCGACGGTGAGTCGGGCGCGATGGCGCGCATCTCCGGCACCGACGACGTCGCGCAATTGTTGGCGCGCCTCGTGGTGCGGCGCCGGCACTGGCTACGCGGCGACGCCGCGACGCCTATCCAGTTCCACAGCCTGCTGTCGGACCGCATGAACGTGGCGCTCGTGAGCCCCGACGCACGCATCACCTGGCTGTGCCAGCCGCGTCCCGACGGCCCCGCGCTCTTCGGCGAGCTGCTCGGCGGGCCACCCGGCGGCTACTTCGCGATTCGTCCCGCCAGCAAGAGCAACGCGTTGCGGCAGCGCTACATCGGCGACTCGATGGCAGTGGAGACCACGTTCCCACACCTGCGCGTGATCGACGTGCTCGAGCGGGTCGGTGACGTGAGCGAGCTCGTGCGCACGATCGACGGCGACACACCTGCAGTGGTCGAATTCGCGCCGCGACCCGACTACGCCCGCATGCCGTTCGACCTACGGCTGCATGCGCGCGGCATCGAGCTGGTCGCGGGTTCCGACACGCTGCTGCTCGTAGGCCCCGATTGTGGCTGGGAGATCGACCGCGGCCATCGCCCGATCGCGCGCGCGACCGTCGACCCCACCAACGGACCGGTCACCTTCCGGATGCGATTGAACGCGGTCACTGCGGTGGATCCGCAGCCCGATCACGAGGACCGGTTGCGAGCGCACTGCATGGAGTGGGACACATGGGTGGAAGGTTTGCATCTGCCCACCCGCCGCCGCCCGCTGCTTGCGCGCAGCGCGGTCACGCTGCGTGCCCTCACCTACGAGCCGACGGGCGCGATCCTCGCCGCCGCCACCACGAGCCTGCCCGAGAGCATCGGCGGCCCGCGCAACTGGGACTACCGCTACTGCTGGCTGCGCGACGCCGCGCTCACTGCATCGACGCTGCTGACGATCGGCAGCCATGAGGAAGCCGTCGGCCTGCTCGACTGGATCGCCACCATCGTCGAACGCGTCGGGATCGAACGCGTGCGCCCGCTGTACGCGGTGGACGGAAGCGAGATCCCGCCCGAAGGCATCATCGAATCGCTGAGCGGTTATGCCGACAGCCGGCCGATCCGCATCGGTAACGCCGCCGAGTACCAGACCCAGCTCGACGTGATCGGCCACGTGGTCGAACTGGTGCTCGCGGCCGCGCACCATGGCCTCACCAACGATCGCTGGCTCCGAGTGGTCGACGAGTGCATGAAACAGATCGAACGTCGCTGGCACGAACCCGATCACGGCATCTGGGAGATCCGCGACCTTCCGCGCCATCACGTGTATTCGAAGGTGCGGTGTTGGTCCGCTGCCGGCGCCGCGATCGAACTCGATGCCCACGGCGGCGAACGCACCACCGCGTGGAAGGAACTGCGCGACGAGATCGCGCGCGACGTGGAGCTCAACGGCTGGAAGCCGTCGCGCAACGCCTTCGGCGCGGCGTACGACGGCACCGACCTCGACGCCGCGGCGCTGCACGTGGGCCTGAGCGGGATGATCGCCGCCGACGACCCCCGCTTCATGTCGACCATCGACGCGGTGGAGCACGACCTGCGCCACCGCGCCACGGTGCTGCGCTACGACCGCGACGACGGCTTGCCCGGTTTCGAAGGCGGCTTCCATCTCTGCGCGCTCTGGCTCGTGCAGGCGTTCGCGATGACCGGCCGCCTCGACGACGCGGTCGAGCTGTGGGAAGGCGTCGCCGACCTTGCCGGGCCCACGGGACTGCTCAGCGAGCAGTACGACCCCGACGGCCATCGCGCGCTCGGCAACTTCCCGCAGGCGTACAGCCATCTCGGGTTGATCGACGCGGCCTTCGCAATCGAAGCGCGCCTCGACGCCGCGGTCAGCTCCACCGTCTGACCAGGCGCAGCGTCACGGTTGCCGGCGGCGCGCCTCGCTCTTCAAGCGCAATGCCAGCGCGGCTGTGCGAGTGGCGTCGTCCAGCGGCTCGGGATCGCCACCCCGGCACTCGAAGATCGCGGCGCTCGCGCCACACGCGCGGCAGCGCGCGAACGTACGCCCGCGCGCCACACCTGTGACCTTGAGGTCGGTGCTTCCACACACCTCGCAGCTGAACGCAGCGCGGTCTTCTTCCACCGTCACACCCCCCGATTGGGCGGGCCGCATCATTCATGAATTGATGGTGGTGCCCGGCGCGGCCGCCGGGCACCACCATCGCTGTCAGAGGAGGCGCCCCTCCGTCACGTGTTGTTTGACTTGATGATCACCTTGCCGTTCGTCACCGTCGGCTCGATACTCGTTCCGCTGATGGTGAAGAACTCGCTCTTCTCCGTGACCCCGTCGATGTTCGTCGGGATCACCACCGTGGCCGTCTTCGACTGCGCCGGAATCGTGATCGACGGACCGGGCAGCGGCCCGTAGTCACCAGGCGCAACCGCGGTGCCGTCGTGCAGCGCCAGGTTGATCGTGATCGGCTGGTAGTACACCTGGCTGATCGTGTAGGTGACCGTCGCTGCCGAGCCTTCGGTGACGCTCACCGTGTTCGCCCGCATTGCCGGCAGGTCGTCGTTGAGCAACGTGACCGTGTACTTGAGCGTTTTCGGGTTGCCGACGAGCGATGCGTTCGA
The DNA here is from genome assembly GCA_036501845.1 of Acidimicrobiia bacterium. GTDB lineage: Bacteria > Actinomycetota > Acidimicrobiia > IMCC26256 > PALSA-610 > JBBREP01. The sequence goes on from DASXZO010000044.1 coordinate 27,012, forward strand.
CGGATTCGTCAAGTCGACCTGGAAATGCTCGTTCGGCTCCACCGTGGGGTCGCCGACCACGCTCACTGTGAGCGGCGTTGACGGCGTGGTCTGGCCCGGCGCGAACATCAGTGTGCCGGAATTGGTCGTGAAATCGCTTCCAGCCTTGGCCGTCTGGGCTGCCGTGCGCCATTGCACCGTGACCGTGTGCGAGTACGGGTGATCGAGCGTCACCGGGACGGTCACGTCGTGCGTGGTGCTGCCTTCGGGAACGGTCACCGCCTGCCCCGAGATCACCGGTGCGGTGGTCGGGTACAGCTGCAGCGAAGCCATCGGGACGTAGCCCGTCCAGCACGGCGTGTCGTCACGGAAGGCGTTGGGGTTCATGCCGTTGCAGTAGTCGCTGCCGAGCGCCGCGTTCTGGAACACGCCATTCGGGTCGACATCGGTGCCAGTGTTCGCGGCACTCTCGAGACCGACGTTCAACGAGTCGTACGCGCAGCCTTGGGGGGCGGAGTCGCACGCCTGGGTGCCGATCGGCGCGTAGCCCCAAGTCGTGGTGTTGAACGCAACGCCCCACACCACCTGTGACGGCAACGGTTGACCGACACCAGGACCGGTCGCGTTGCTCATGTCGAACTGGATCGTGTTCAAATAGCCGTTGTAACAGTTGCTGTCGGCGCCGTTGAACCACTCGCCCGCCAGCGGGCCGGTGCAGATACCACTCTGCGACGGCCGATACGGGACGTTGAACGTCTGCGTCTTCGTCTCGAGCGGATGTGCGTGATCGACAGACGGCGGGCTGCCAGGAACCACCGCGTAGACGCTGAAGGTCATCGTCACCGGGAACGTCGCGCCTGGCGCGCTCGAGCAATCGTGGGTATTCCACGCGCCGCTCTGGCACGCCCAACTCGACAGACCCACGTTCGCCGACTGCAGGTAACCGGTCTGCGTGAGACCGACTTCGTCACCGAGCTCGGCCGTCTGCGAGGCCTGGAACCCCTCACTCGGCACATTGGCCGGCAAGGTGTTCGGGATCGAGCTGTACACGATTGGTCCAGCGGTTGCGCCGGCTGGCGACGCACCCGTGACCGCGTCGACAAGCGGCACGGCCGCCGACACGGCGATTGAGAGCACTGCTGCAACCGACAGCGGTGCGCGGAGATACTTCCCCAACATTGATGCCCCTTTGTTGTTGGCGCGCCACGCGCGACACGAACGCGATCCGCCCGCACGCAACGCCCACTAGCCCTCTACCAACAACGATTGGACCACGCCCCACTTTCAAGTTGCTTTCCGCGAAAGGTTTCGTAGGGCTTTCGCGACCCGTTGACGCTGCAGTGATCAGGGGTGCGTCTGCACCTGCAGTTCGGCCGCCCGCTTCTCGAGGTCGACGAGATCGAGCGTGCGCGCGGTTTCGATCACCTCGAGGCACAACGCGTTGGCGTGATCAGGACGAGCAGTTTCGCCCCGCACGGTTGTCGCGGCCCAACTCAGTTGGCTTCGCGCGCGCAGGAACGGCGAGTCGAGCCGATCCGCCACATCGATCGCCAGCTCGAACAGATCGTCAGCATCTGCTGCACCCAGCGCGGCCGACGCGAACGCCGCCCCGTGCGCGAGCGGCGCCGCCACCCACATACCGTTGAACGCCACCTGATCGACGCACGAATCGAACATCGGTCGCAACATCTCGGCGACATCGGGCATCTCGAGGATCCATGCACTCTCGGCCGAGAGGACGAGCAGCGTCGCCCAGAAGGTGTTCTGCGGCATGTCTTCGAACTTGTTCGCAGCGAGCGCGCGCAGCCGGCGGCGCGCGTCGGGCCGGTTGGCCTCGTCGACCGCGAGCGCGCGAATGAGCACATGATTCAAACCGGGAAAGCGCTCGAAGAACGCATCCGCGTCGCGCACGCGCGACACGATCGACGACGTACGCCGCTGGTGCCAACGCAACTGCGCGAGCTGCAGCAACCCGACGTACTCGGCGTGCGGCATGCCGTTCGCCAGCCCGTAGTCGCGCGCGATCCGGATCAATCGCTCGGCGTCGTCGAGTCGTCCGGCGAGCCCGAACCGCCAGGCGCGCCGAGCACGTTGCGTCCAGACCAGCGGGGGCAGGCTGTTGCGCCGCGAAATCGCGTCGGCGACTGCGATGTATTGCTCGCAGCCGGCCATGTCGGCCACCTGCAACGCGGCGATCATGCCCGCACCAGCGAGGTAGTAGCGCGCGAAGTCGTCGTGCAGCGTCTCCGCCAGCTGCAGTGCCTCGTCCACCTCGGCGCGCCGGCGAGTTGCGGACGACGGCGCCTGCGCCATCGAGGAGTGGCGAATGAGCGCGTCGACGAGCGCTTCGGGACTCCCACTTCGGCGCGCAAGCGTGATCGCCTCGAGCGAAAGCACTTCGGCATCGAGCGGGTCGCGGAGCGCGCGCTCGGTGGCCAGGCGCACGAGCACCTTGCTCCGGCCGGCGTCGTCGGGCGCCAATTCGAGCGCCCGCTCGAGCAACGCAAGCACATCGCCGTCGACGAGACCCGGGAGCATGGTCCACGCCGGCGACGACAGGGTGGCCACGCGCACGAGCATCTCCGGGTCGCCACGTTCGACCGCGTCGCTCGCGGCGCCGCGCAGCGTTCGCGCGAATTCCGGATCGCCCGCCAGGTACTGGGCCTCGGCGAGCGCGACCAGCAGCGCACCGCGTGCCTCGCCCTCGTCGACGAGCGAGAGCGCGATCTCATACCACTGCGCGGCGTTCGCCGGCTCCAAGAGCCGTTTGGCCTCGTCGCCCGCCTGCCGCGCGTACTCGATGGTCTTGTTGCTCGCGTCGGGCCCGTCGGCCTGGCTCCAATGGAACGCCAGGTCGGCCGCCGAGGCAGTGCCGGCGCGTTCGATCGCCATTGCCGCGCGCCGATGGGCCGCGGCTCGTTCCGCGGGGTCCAGCGACTCGGCGATCGTTCGCCGCGCCAGCTGATGGGCAAAGCGATACGTGTGCAGGCCGCCCGAATGAAGCATCTGGGCATCGACCGCGCGCGAGATGATCGTGGTCGTTGCCGATGCGGGCAGCTCCAGGATCTCGCTCAAGAGCGGCACCGTGAACTCGCGTTCGAACACCGAGGCGGCTTGGAGCGCCTCGCCGGTTGCGCGACCGAGCGCGTCGAGACGCGCCAGCACCACATCGCGCACACGCGGCGGCACCGCCCACTCGTCGCCGAGCCGCTCGGGTTGGCCGGTGCTCAACAGCTCGGCGAGCAGGAAGGGGCTCCCGGACGTGAGATCGACGAGTTGTTCGTACGCGACCCGCTGGCGCCGGCCGGGCTCGATCCCCAGGCGGTCGACCAGCTGGCGGATGTCGTCGTCGCTCAGCGGGCCGAGCGCGATCGTGTCGACCATGCCGCGGCGCTCGAATTCGGTGACGAGGCGCTGGAACGAACCGGCGCTCCTCGCGATCTGGCCGCCCGTGCTCACCACCACGAGCGAGCGCTTCACCGCGGCGTCCAAGAGCTGTCCGATCACGTGGAGCAGCGTGGGATTGGCGCCATCGATGTCGTCGATCAGTACGACCACCGGGGCCTTGGCCGACAGCGCCGCGAGCCAGCCCGCGCTGCGGCCCATCAGCGCCTCCTGCGGCGGCAGACTCGCGCCCAGCACCTCCGCAAAGTCCGGCACCACGCGCAACAGCGCGTCGAGCTCGTCGTGGCTGAGGCGGCGCGCCGCGGCCGCGAGGGAATGCACGAGTGCGACCACCGACGAGTACATCGATTCGTGCACGTCGACCGGAACCACAATCGTGTCGCGGCCGAAGCGCCGGGCCAGCTCGAGCAGCAGCCGGCTCTTTCCCGAACCGGGCTCCCCCTCGACCACCAGCATGCGAAACCCGTCGCGCACCGCGGAACGCAGCGAGTTGCTCGCCACCTCGAGCTCCTGCTCGCGACCGACGAACGACAACGTCTCGTTGGTCCAGGCCGGCATGGGCACGGTGAGGCCGGCGTCGGTGGCGAGCATGTCGGGATCGTGATCGAGGACCTTGCGTTCGAGATCCTGGAACGAGCGCGACGGCTCGATGCCGAGCTGTTCACGCAGCCGCTCGCGGAGATCGGCACATGCTGCGAGCGCATCCACCTGCCGTCCGCTGCGGTACAGCGCCGCGACCTGCAGCGCACGCACGTGCTCGCCGAGCGGGTTCGCCGCGATCCAGTCGCCGATGTCGGCGAGCACCTCGAGATGCCGCCCGGCGGTGAGATACGCGTCGCAGCGCGCCTCGTAGACGGTCCAGTGCAACTCCGACAACCGCTGCACGCCCGCGGCGTAGAACGGGAAGTCTGCGAGGCCCTCGAGCGCCTCACCTGACCAGTAGGCCAGCGCGGCATCGAGCGACACTGCTGCCCGTCGCGGGTCGTGCTCGGCCAGCGCGGTGCGGCCCGTCCGCAGCAGACCTTCGACGCGGGTGACGTCGACCTCGTCGGGCCCGACGTCGAGGCGGTACCCACCGCCCTCGGAGCGAATGCAATCGGCCGCGCTACCGATGGCGCGGCGCAGGCGCGACATCACCACATGGAGCGCGGCCGTGGGATGGTCGGGGAGATCCTCGCCCCACACACCCTCGATCGCGGCCGACGCGCTGACGACGCGATTCGCACGCAACACCAGCATGGCCAGGAGCGCGCGCTGGCGCGGCGCGACGATCGCGCTCGTCCGTCCGTCGTCGTCTACGACGCAGACCTCACCTAACAGTCTGAACAGCACACCACTCCCCACGCGCCCGTCGTCAGGCTCTGGTTCCTTTCGTTGCCGTCACCTTCGCGGGGTCGCGTTTGCGATGTACTCCAGCCCGTTCTTCTGGAGTCGCGCTTGCGCGTCGTGTCGTAATTCTGACAAAACTCAGTGAATCACGCATCCCTTTCGCGGGTCTTTCTCCGTTTTTGACCCGGTCAGCCAGGCCGTGACCGCGCTCACTCGATGCTGTCGGCAGGCACGAGGCCGCCGAAGAGGTCGCCGGTGGCCAGATCGCAGCCGGCCTCGGTGAGCCAACCACGGGCCGCGCCGTCGGGCACGTGGCTCGCGGCCACGAGCATCCCGTGGTCGTGGGCCCGGTTGGCGATCTCCGACACCGACCGTCGCACCGTCGCTTGGTTCCCGGCCGCGATCGGCCGCGCGAGGTGCACCTCTCCGAAGCCGAGCTCCCCGGCCAGCGCCACGTCGGCCGTGGTCTCCACGTCGGTGAGCACGAGAGTGACGCCGGCGTCGCGCAGGAATCCCAGCGCGTCGTGCATCGCAGTGGCCGATGTGGTGAGCGCCGCCCGTCGCACCTCGAGGCAGATCTGGCCCATCGTGAGGTGAAAGGCGTCGGCGATCTCCGACAAGTGCTGCTCGGCGCGAATGTCGACCAGCATGCGTTCGGACACTGGCGCGTACATGCGTGGCGGCGTCGTGTGACCGCGTAACACGAGCACCTCGGCCAGCTCACGCGCGACGAACAGATCGACCGGACTTGCGAGGGCGCTGCCGGCAATCATGTCGATGAACGTGGCCGCACCGAGCGTGCCCAAGTGCGCGTGCTGCCAGCGGGCCCGACCCTCGTAGCCCGCTACCGCGCCCGAAGCGAGGTCGATGACAGGGCGTAGGTGCGCCTCGATGTGCCCCTGGCTCCACGCGACCCGGAACGCATGCATCGTGACCGTGTCGTCATCGGCTTCCAACCAGCGCGGCACCGACTGCTCCGACGACGACACTGCGTCCTTGCGCCATTTCGACCGCGCCGCCTTGCGCACAAGATCGGCGACATCGCGGTCCGGCTCGGCAACGGCAAAACCGCAAGTAATTCCGGCCTGGATCGCGCCCGCGCTCGTGACGATCGGCGCGTCGATGAACGACTCGTAGACGACGCGCGCGATGCGTCGTGCCTCTGTGTTCGTGCGCAAGCCATGCACGATCAAACCCACCGACGACGCGTCGATGTGGCCGACCACGTCGGAGGTGCGCGCGATGCGTGCCATGCGTCCCGCCACCACGCGGAGTATCTCGGCGGCGACCGGCTCACCGAATGCGGTGAGCGCGGCCTCGAGATCGACGTGCACTGCGATCAATGCGCTCGCACCGATTTCGAACGCGGCGTTGCGCACCGCGTCGTCGAGCGCGGCTTGGAATTGTGCAGCGTCGAGCACGCTGGAACTCGCGTCGAGCGCAAACCCGTGGCTCGCCGCGCCGGCGGCGTCGTCGCGAAGATCGTGCGCATATACGACGTTGGCGTTGATCAAGCCACCCGGAGCGACGTCGGCGACCGTCGAGAGATGCATCAACACCGGCACACCCTCGCCCGTGTTGACCAAGACCTCGCCGCTCCATTCACCGGTGCGCAGCAGCTGCGGCCGGATCACCTCGTAGTACTGCGCGAACGCCTCGGGCGGGAAAAGGTCGGCGGTGGTGAGCCCGTCGATGTCGGATATCCCGAGCCGCTTACGCGCCGCGGGATTGAGATACAGAAGCTCGCTCTCCGAGCCCGACACACCGACGAAGTCGGCTGTCGTCTCGAGGAACGTGACCAGGTGCGGTACCAGGTCGTCGCGGAACTCAGGACTCAAGAGCAAAACCCCCGATAGCCAGGCCCGTCCCACCGGCGTCCCTGCTCGCCGCGGACACAACAATGGCACACTTCGTTGGGGCCTGGGCAACCGGCTGTATCCCCTGCCACATCGCGAGGCTTTTGGCGGAGCGCTCCTCAGGTGCTTTTCTCAGCCCGGGCCGGCGTCAGGCCGGGACCACATCGCAAAACACGAACCCGTCACGCTCGACGATGTCGCCCCGGCTCACCTCGATCGGCGTCTCGAAATCGGGACTGTTCCACACGAAGGTATGGAATTCGCCGCGTTCGCCGCACGGGTCGACGCCGTGGGGCAGGTCGGCCAGCAGTTCCTCGTCGAAATCGCGCCCGGCGAACTCGCCCGGGAGCACCCGAGGGTCGACGCACGTGATCACGGCGCGCACGCCCGCGTCGAGCATCTCGTGCGCCAGGCGATCGGTCGGCTCGCTCCAGAGCGGGAAGACGGGCGCGACACCGGTGCCGGCGAGACTCGCCTCGCGGTAAGCACGCACGTCCTCGAGGAACAGGTCGCCGAAGGCCATCCGCTCCACGTCGTCGTCGAGCGCGGCGCTCAATGCCTCGGTCATCCGCGCTTCGTAGACGTGGTTCGGGCAGGCCTGCGGGATCTCCACGAGATGAAGTGGGACGCCCAGCCGCTCGGC
>DASXZO010000045.1:0-42765 GCA_036501845.1 Acidimicrobiia bacterium
GGAATGCCGAGAAGAGACCGAGTACGCCGAGCAGCTCGAGCAGCCCGGAAAGGTGCTTGCCCAACCAGCTTGCGAGCGTGCGCGACGGCGCCGCGTCACCGGCGAGCGGCACGCGCGACGTGGGGTCGAAGCCCTGCCAACCAATCCCCGGGAAGTACACCTCGGTCCACGCGTGCGCGTCGCGCTCGCGCACCGTGTAGCGACCGGTGATCGGGTCGGCCGTGCCCGTGGCGAAGCCGGTGGCCACGCGTGCCGGCACACCCTCGAGCCGCAACATGATCGTGAGCGCGCTCGAGATCTGCTCGCACCAGCCTTGTTTCGACTGGAATACGAACCAGTCGACGGTGTCGCGAGTGTTGCTGGGCGGCAACGGCGCGTTGAGCGAGTACTTCGTGTTCGCGCCGAGCCAGGCAATGATCGCCTGCACCTTCGCGTACGCCGTTGACCTGCCCGCCGTGATCGAGTTGGCAAGCGCGTGCAGGCGAGCGCTTGCGGTAGGCGCGGCGAGGTCGACGTTCTGCACGTTGGCAGGCAACGGCCCGGCTGGCGCCGCCGCGAGTGCCGCGACGGTGGCGTCGGGAATCCGGCTGTCGACCGTGTACGACGTGCCGTCGCCGAGCGGGTCGTCGGGTGGCGACTGCAGCGTGCCGTCGGTGAGTTGGTTGATCGGACGGTCCGACTTCACCCGCACGGGGCTCGCGGCTGCGAACAGCTCTGAGGCGTACGGCGCGTGCATCGTGAACGTCTGCTCACTCGCCACGCCGTGATCGGGTGCGGGATCCTCGGGCGATGGGATCACCGCTTGCCAACCGCCGGGCTCGGGCAGCAGCTCGGAACGGTCCATGGACGCGCGCGTCCATTCGCGACCATTCCACGTGTCGTACGTGGTGCCGCGCCAGAAGCTCGGGCGATCGGCTTCCACCGTCATCACGACGCGGTTCGACAAGCGCGGGCGCTCGGTGGTGTCCATCGCCTGCTGGAACTGGAGCAGGCTGTTCGATGCTGGATCGCGCGTCGGGTCGCCTTGGTCGCCGTGGCGCACGTCTTGATGCATCGCCGCGGCGACGAGCGGCGACAGCACCGTGGCGAGCACCGCCACGATCACGAGCACCGTGCCGAGCACTGCCCCTGTGCCCCGCCACCACGCGCGGCCCGCGCCGAGCCCGGGCTCCTCGCTCGCGGTGACGCGTTCGGTGAGCACGATTGTGGCGATCGCGGCCACGAGGAACAGCACGATGAGCCGGCCGTCGGCGCCGGGCGCGCCCGCGTGACGGAGCAGCACGAAACCACCCGACGCCAGCACCGCGAACACCGCCGTGCTGGTGGGGATCGACGGCAACCCCGCCACGGTGAGGCCGGCCACCGCCACGCCCACCGCGAAACCGACCCACATCGGCACCGCCGTGTCGGCGGTACCGAGCGCGACCGCGGAGCCCATCGCGACCGCCAACGCCAGCGCGACCGGGCCCCACGGACCGAACAAGTTCGCGGCGTGAGGTCGAGACGCGCGACCGGATTTGCGGCGCCCGGTCCGGCCGGTGCTCATGCCCGCACCACCTCGACGGGCCAGGCGGGCGGCGGGTCGGGAGGGTCGCCGGGCATTGCTGCGGCGAGCAAGCGACCGACCTCGCGTGCTGCGGTCACGTAGGTGACTCGCGGCTCCGTGTCGAACGTGAGCAGGCAGCACGCCGCGCCCTCGGCGAGCACCGCTTCGGCCTTGGCGCGGGCAAGGGATGCCGCGCGTTCGATCGCGCCGAGATCATGAGACCGGAGATCTACCTGGATCGCGAGGCCGACCACCGCGGGCGGGTCGAAGTCGCGCACCACGAGCTCGCCCCGGCGCGCCGACGACGGCCAGTGGATGTGGCGAGCGGGATCACCGGATACGAACGGCCGCACCGAGCGCACCGCGTCGACCGTGGTGTACGGCGACCGGGCCGCGACGCGCTCGTGGGCGATCGCTGCGACGGGAAGATCGTTCGCGGCGATCTTCGCGGTGCGGGGTGCCACGTAGACCGGCGCCGGCAACGCGACGCTCAGCACCCGCCGGCGCGTGAACACGCCGAGCGGCGCGCTCGTCTTGATCTCGATACGCATGCGCCGATACACGCCGCGATGCGACGGCCGCTGCACCACCGTTCCGCTGCTGCCGCGATCGGCGCGGATCCACGGCGTGGGTGGGTCGAGGAGCCGCACGCTCACATCGCGCGCCCGCCCGTGTACCTCGAGTCCGATCGGCACACGATTGCCCACCGTGGCATCACCCGGAGCGCGCAACGACGCGTCGACGTTCCGCAACGCGACGATGGGCCACACGAGACCGACCACGATCACCGCGAACGCGGTGGCACCCACCAGCACGAGCGGGCCGCGGTCGTCGACGAAACCCACTCGCAGCGCGTACAGACCGAAGGCGCCCCAGAGCACGGCCATCGCGGTGAAGTCGCCGGGGCCTGCTTGCAGACCGCGGGCGGGCCGCGACGGCGGCACCGACAGATCGAGGTCGCCGCGACGGCGTTCGGCGTCGGTCACCGCGCGCCTGGGTTCACGGACGCGGCACGGGCACGCGCGCGAGCACGTCGGCAACCACCTGCGCGCCCTCGTCGAGGTTCGCGCCGCGATCGAGTGTGAGGCGATGCGCCAGTGCCGGCGCGGCGACGGCCTGCACGTCGTCGGGCGAGAGGTGCACGCGGCCGCACACCAGCGCGTGCGCGCGTGCGACGTGGAGCAAGCCCTTGGTGGCGCGCGGCGACGCGCCGAGCGCCACGCCGGGTTGGCGACGCGTGGCGCCACCGATGTCGAGCACGTATTCGAGCAGCATCGGCGCGACGTACACCATGCGCACCGCAGCCATCGCTTCGAGCACACCGTCGGGTGTGGCGACCTCGCGCAGTTCGGGCAGCACGTCGGAGCCACCTGTGCCGCGCAGGATCTCGCGCTCGGCCTCGCGGTCGGGGACGCCGAGCGTGAGCACCAGACCGAAGCGGTCGAGCTGGCTTTCCGGCAGCGCGAACGTGCCGGCCGAGCCGAACGGGTTCTGGGTGGCGATGCAACAGAACGGTTCCGGCAGCGCGTAGGTGGCGCCGTCGACGGTGACCTGGTGCTCCTCGAGCGGCTCGAGCAGCGCCGACTGCGTGCGCGGCGACGCGCGGTTCAGCTCGTCGACGAGCAAGACGTTGGCGAACACCGGGCCCGGACGGAACTGCCACTCGTTCGTGGCTGCGGCGTACACCGTGGTGCCGGTGAGGTCGGACGGCAGGAGGTCGGGCGTGCACTGCACGCGCCGGAAGCGACCGCCGCATACCGCGGCCAGGCTGCGTGCCAGCAGGGTCTTGCCGGTGCCCGGCGTGTCCTCGACGAGGAGGTGGTTGCCCGAGAGCAGCGCCACGACTGCGAGGCGCACTGCGTCGTCCTTGCCGCGCACGGCTCGGCGCACCTCGCTCACGAGCGCGCCGGCGAGGGCGACCGCATCGTCGGGTGACTCGTTGCCGACCGGCTGCAAGTGCATTGCCCATAAATCTAGGGCCGCACCACCAGCATCGTTCAGGCGCGGCGACCGAAGCAGCGCAGGAGTGAGGAACGAGCGAGATGCGTGCGCAGAGAGCTCGCCGCCGAGCGCAGGCGAGGCAAGTTAATCGTGTCCCGACTCGGGGGTGGCGGCCAGCGCGACTTCGACGAGCTCGCCGAAGAACCACGTGAGGAGCTGGTACACCTCGATGCCGAGCCGGCGGGGATCGTCCTCGTCGACGTCGTCGGGCTCGAGGTCCTCGGTGATGCCGACGGCCACGCCGAGCGCCAGCCGCGCGTCGTTCAGCACTGCGAGCCACTCCTGCACCGCGTCGTCGTCGAGCGCGATCGTCTGCGGCTTCGTGGCCTGCGTGAGCGGCTCGATGGTCGCGAGCACCTCGGCGAGGCGGTCGAGACGGCTGCGCATCAGATCGGCATGCACGAGGGCCGCGTACTCGCGCTCGCGGCCTTCCTCGGTGGGGTCGAGATACGCCTTCGGGAACAGGCGCTCGATCACCGCGCCGTCGCCGGAATCGAGGAGCGCGCGCAACTCGTTGCCCACCTGCACGAGCAGCGCGGCCTCGTCGGGCCGCAGCCGCACGGTGACCACACCGTCGCGGCGTCGCGTGAACCATTGATAGCGGCGTGCCATCGAATCAGCGATCCTGCTGGAGGGTGGCCCACAGACCGTGCGCGTGGAGACGCGACACGTCGCCCTCCGCCTCGGAGCGTGTGCCGTTCGACACCACGGCTTTGCCGTCGTTGTGCACCTGCATCATCAGGTGTTCGGCCTTGGCCCGGGAGTAGCCGAACAGCTTCTGGAACACGTAGGTGACGTAGCTCATGAGATTGACCGGATCGTTCCACACGATCACGATCCACGGGAGCTCGGTGTCGACGACTTCGTCGAGATCCTCGTCGATGTCGGGCCGCACCACGTCGGGTGCGAGGCCCGGCGGGCCGGCCATCAGCACGGTGTGCATGTTCACGACGGGCTCACCGGTGCGCGCACCGTCTCGGCAATCTTCGCGAGCAAGCCGTTCACGAAACGACCCGAGTCTTTCGTGGAGTACTGCTTGGCGATCTCGACCGCCTCGTTGATGACCACCGCGCTTGCCAGCTCGGGCTCGCACAACAGCTCGTAGGTGGCGATGCGCAGCACGGCGCGGTCGATCGCGGGCATGCGATCGATGCTCCAGTGCGTGGAGTTGTGCGCGAGCAACTCGTCGATCTCGGCGCGGTGTTGCTCCACGCCGCGCGCCAGCCGGGCCGCGTACGCGTCGGCCGGCGCGGAGAGCGCGTCGAGCAGCTCGGCGATGCCGATGCCGCGTGTTTCGCGTTCGTATTCGAGGCTGAGGGCCCGTTCTCGGGCTTCTCGGCGCGACGCCGCAACCATGGTGGGATCAGGCGCGACTCAGGTACTCGCCGGTGCGGGTATCCACCTTGATTCGCTCGCCATTTTCGACGAACAGCGGAACCTGCACGACGAGGCCCGTCTCGAGCCGGGCCGGTTTGCGCGCGCCACTGACGCGATCGCCCTGCACACCTGGTTCGGTCTCCACGATCGAGAGCTCGACCGCGGCAGGCAGCTCCACGCCGATGATCTCGTCGCGGTACATGGGCAACACGACCGTGTCGCCGTCGACGAGGTAGTTGACCGCGTCGCCGAGCGTGGTGTTCGGGACGTTGATCTGGTCGTACGACTCGTTGTCCATGAACACCGCGCTGTCGCCCTCGCGGTAGAGGCACTGCATCTCGCGCTTGTCGATCTGCGCGAACCCGACCTTCTCGTCGGCGCGGAACGTGCGATCGAGCACCGCGCCGGTGCGGGCGTTCTTCAGCTTGGTGCGCACGAAGGCGCCACCCTTGCCCGGCTTCACGTGCTGGAAGTCCACGACGGTCATCAGACCCTCGGGGAGGTCGAGCGTCATGCCGTTCTTCAACTCGTTGGTGGAGATGCTCACAAATCGCTCACTGGGTGGTTCCGGCCCGCGCGTGCAGCGCTCGCAACGTTCACAGCACGAGATCCTTCGGGGTTCTGGTCAGGGCTTCCGCGCCGTCGGCGCCGACGACAACCGTGTCCTCGATGCGGACTCCGCCCACACCTGCGAGGTAGACGCCGGGTTCGACGGTCACGACGTCGCGCTGCACCACGGTACCAGAGGCCGTGCGAGCTACTCGCGGGTCTTCGTGGATCTCGATGCCCACTCCGTGACCGGTTCCGTGTGAGAACAGCTCGCCCCATCCGGCGCGGGTGATGACATCACGGCACGCGGCGTCGATCGCCGCGAGCTCCGCGCCTTCGCGCACCAGCGCGCGGCCCGACTGCTGCGCGTCGAGCACGACTTCGTAGAGGTGACGGGCGTCGGCACCGGGATCGCCGACGCTCACGGTGCGTGTCATGTCGGAGCAGTAGCCGTCGACGATGCAACCGAAGTCGCACACCACCAGTTCATTGCGGCCGATGACGCGACTCGACGGCCGGGCGTGCGGCTTGGCACCGTTCGGGCCTGACGCGATGATCGGGTCGAAGCTGTTGCCACTGGCCCCGCGCTCGCGCATCGCGAACTCGAGCGCCAGCGCGAACTCGCGCTCGGTGATGCCCGAACCGAGCCGCGACACGATCGACTGGAACGCGTCGTCGGCGATCGCGCACGCGGCGCGGATGCGGTCGATCTCGCCGTCGTCCTTCACGCGGCGCTGCTCTTCGACGAGCGTGCCCGCAGGAACCACGTCGAGGTTTGCCACGGCCTCGACGAAACGACTGGAGTACTGGCGTTGTTGCGCCCAGTTCACGCCGTGCGCCTCCAGGCCGAGCCGCCGCACTGCGCCATCGGCGAGAGCGTGCGCGAGCGTGTCGAGTTGCTCCGACGCGACGGTGCGCACCGCGATGTTGGCGTCGACGCCCGCAGCGCCGAGCTGTTCGTGGGACTGCTCGCCGTAACGCCCGTCGGTGACGAACACCGAATCGCGTGCCGCCACGAGCAGCATCGCCGCGCTGCCGGTGAACCCGGTGAGATACCGCACGTTCGGCAGTCGCGTCACGAGCAGCGCGTCGAGCTCCTCGCGCTCGAGCGTGGCGCGCAGCGCGGGGATGCGACTGGTGACGTCGAGCGGCGCAAGCGCGTCGACGTCAACCCGGTAACCAACTTCAGACGTGGTCATTCGCCACCTCGCTGTTGGATGAGCCGACCGACGGCGCGGATGGCAAGGTCGTAGCCGTCGGCTCCGAAGCCGGCGATCACGCCCGTGGCAACGGGCGACACCACCGAGGTGTGTCGCCACTGCTCGCGCCGGTGGGTATTGGAGAGATGCAGCTCGACGATGGGGCCGTCGAACGCCGCGAGCGCATCAGCGATGCTGCGCGCGTAGTGCGTGAGCGCGCCAGGATTGATCACGATCGCGGCGCAGCGCCCGCGGGCGCCGTGAATGGCGTCGATCAACGGGCCTTCGCTGTTCGCTTGCACGTGCTCGATGTGGTGACCGAGGTCGGCGGCGCATTTGGTTGCCGTGGTCACGAGGTCGTCGAGCGTGGTGGTGCCATAGATCTCGGGCTCGCGGTCGCCGAGCAGATTCAGGTTCGGCCCCGACAGGAGCAGTATGCACGCCATGTGTGCTCAGTTGAGCACGCCGACCGCGGCGAAGGCCGCGTCGAGGGCAGCGGCGGGCGGGTCGTCGACCCGTTCCAAGCCGTTGGGGCCTTGCAGCACGAAGCGCAGGCCGCCGGCCGACTTCTTGTCGCGCCGCATCACCTCGATCAAATCCTCGCGCCGCAGGCCGTCGGGCGCGGCCGTGGGCAGGCCGAGGCTCGCCACGAGCGTGCGGTGCGCTGCGGCCTGCGAGGCCGGGATCCGCTCGAGCGCGCCGGCGAGTGCGCCTGCGAACACCAGGCCCACCGCAACCGCCTCGCCGTGGGCGAGCGCGTGCTGCGCGACCGTCTCGATCGCGTGGCCCAGCGTGTGTCCGTAGTTGAGGTGCTCACGCTGGCCCGTGCGTTCGAGCTCGTCGGCGCTCACGTAGCGCGCCTTGGCGCCCGCGGCACGCGTGATCGTGGTGCGCAGCACCTCGGGATCGCGTGCGGTGAGCGCGTCGCCGTGCGACTCGAGGATCGATTGCAACGCCTCGTCGCCCATCAGCGCGTACTTCGCCAGCTCGCCGAGGCCGCAGCGGTACTCGCGGTCGGCCAATGTGGCGAGCACGGCCGGATCGGCGAACACACCCACGGGCTGGTGGAACGCACCCACGAGGTTCTTGCCCTGCGGAAGGTTCACTGCGGTCTTGCCGCCGATCGCCGAGTCGACCATGGCGAGCAGCGTGGTGGGCACCTGCACCACCACGATGCCGCGGTAGTACACCGACGCCGCGAAGCCTGCGGTGTCACCCACCACTCCTCCACCGACGGCGACGACGGCATCGCCTCGCAGCAGCCCGAAGTTGGTCATCTCGCGGCACAGCTCGTCGATCGTGGCGAGCGACTTCGCGGATTCGCCGTCGGCCATCTCGATGACGCGGGTGGGAATGAAGGCGCGATCGATGTCGGCGGCGATGGCATCGGCGTGCTCGCGGATCGGTGCCTGCGTGATCACCGCGCAACGCCGTACGTCGTGACCGAGCAGTGCACCAGTGACACCGCTCACGGCGTCCGCGCCGACGACCACGTGGTAGCTGCGCGCACCGAGTGCGACCCGCACCGTGTCGCGCTCGGCATCGCTGCGCGTCTCCACCTGCGGGGGCGGCGCGATCAGGCGTGCGGGCGACGGCGTGCGCGGCGGTGCCGGCACCGCGCGGAGTGCGGGCACGTCCGGCATCTCGTTCGGGCTCGGCGCGGGCGCGGGCGCGGCTTCGATCCGCTCCGGTGATGGCAGCGAGGTGACGACGGTGGGCGCGGGCGCGGGAACCGCGCGCACCGCGGCGGCCGGCGCGACACCGGGCACCACTCGCGGGGTGCCCCACCGCGGGCGCGTGTCGGGGTCGGGGCTCGGTTGGGGGTCGGGTGGCGGGATCGGCTCGACCGCTCGAGCTGGAACCGGCGGTTCGGGTGGTGCGGGCGGCGCAACCCGGCGTGCGCCGGAGCCGATCAGCGCGCCGCGCGGGCGGGCGGCGCGTCGCGGCTCGTCAACGGGTTCGGCTTCCTCGTCGCGCACGGGCACCGCGTCGGGTTCTATCGCGGCCTCGGTGACGGGTTCTGGCGGGTCCTCGAGCTCGGGTTCGGGTTCCAGTTCCGGCTCCACGACCTCGGCGACGGGTTCGGGCTCGGGCTCTGGTTCCGGCTCGGGTTCCACAACCTCGGCGACCGGCTCGGGTTCCGGTTCCGGTTCGGGCTCCGGCTCTGGCGCTGGCTCTGGCTCTGGCGCTGGCGCTGGCTCGACCTCAGCCACAGGTTCGGGTTCGGGTTCGGGTTCGGGTTCGGGCTCCACAACCTCGGCGACCGGCTCGGGTTCCGGTTCGGGCTCTGGCTCGGGCTCCACAACCTCAGCGACCGGTTCGGGCTCTGGCTCGGGCTCCACGACCTCGGCGACGGTCACCGCGGCGGGCACATACACCGGTGTCGGTGGCTCCGGGGCTGGCGGCGGCACCGACGCCGCGCCCGACTCGAGCAACGCGGCGACACGCGACTGCGTGCGCGTGTTGGCAATGGTCTCCGCGGCGCGTGCGCACATGCGCCGCACCGAGTCGCGGTTGTAGCCGCGCAACATCTCGGGAAAGTCGATGTCGCGTAATTCATCGGGCGTGATCATCGCGGTGCCCGGCACGTCGTCGGTCTTGCCCTCGAGCCGCTCGATCGTGGCCGCGGCGCGCACCAGCACTCGGCGCACCGCGGTGGGCTCGTAACCCACCATCGACGCCTGGAACCGCGCGCCGCGCAATTCACCCGGCGTGACGCGGGGTGGAGTGGGACGCTGACCGTGCCGCTTGTTACGCGCCATCGTGTGCACCACCCGTGTTCGCCGAGTATTCGGCGAGCACCGTCTCGGCCACTTCGTCGGGCGTGAGGTTCGTGGTGTCGACACGCGCGTCGGCGCACGCGCCGTACGCGTCGGCGCGTGTGCGCGCGAGCCGATCGAGCGTGGCAACGCGATCTCCGGAGGTGAGCAACGGTCGGCCCGTGTCGCCGGCCACGCGCGCCGCGAGCACGTCACTCGGACCGTCGAGCCACACCACTACACAGCCACGCCGCAGCGCGGCGCGATTTTCGACATCGGTCGCCACACCGCCGCCGCACGAGATCACCAACGCGGCCGGCGACGCGACCGCGTCGGCCACCGCGGTGCGTTCCATCGCGCGGAACGCGGCCTCGCCGTGGTTCGCGAAGATCTCGGCCACCGTGAGACCGGCGACCGCTTCCACGAGTGCATCGGTGTCGACCAACTCGCGCCCGAGCCGCGCGGCACAGCGCGCACCAACTGTGGTCTTGCCTGCCCCCATGAGGCCGATCAGCGCGAGGTGGCGCGACGCAGGCATATCAGCCTCGGAGCGTTTCCACGTAGGAACGATGGTTGCGCGTGAGCTCGCCCATCGAGTCACCACCGAACTTGCGCAGCACCTCGCCGGCCAGCACGAGGGCCACCATCGTCTCGCACACCACGCCGGCCGCGGGTACCGCAGTGACGTCGGTGCGCTCCTTGAACGACACCGTCTCTTGCTTCGTGACCACGTCGACGGTGGCCAGCACCGGACGGTTCAAGGTGGCGAGCGGCTTCATCGCCACACGCGCGGCGATCACCTCACCGGTGCTCATGCCACCCTCGATGCCGCCGGCGCGCGACGACGCGCGCACATAACCCTGCTCGTCGTCCCAGTGGATCGCGTCGTGCGCTTCCGAGCCGCGTACACCCGCGACCGCGAAGCCCTCGCCGATCTCCACACCCTTCATCGCCTGGATGCTCATCAACGCGCCCGCGAGCTGCGAGTCGAGGCGGCGGTCCCAGTGCACGTGCGAGCCGAGGCCGGGCGGGCAGCCATACGCGAGTACTTCGACCACACCGCCGAGGCTGTCGCCGTCCTTCGCCGCAGCCTTGATCTCGGTGACCATCTCGGCTTCGACCGACTCGTCGAAGCAGCGAACCTCCGACGCGTCGATGCGCTCGAGGTCGGCCGGCTTCGGGCGCGGCGTGTCGTCGTGCACCGACGCCGCGCCGAGCTGCACCACGTGTGAGAGCACCGACACGTCGACGTGCGCGAGCAGACGCTTGGCGATCGCGCCGGCCGCGACGCGAGCCGCGGTCTCGCGTGCCGATGCGCGCTCCAGCACGTCGCGTGCGTCGCTGAAGCCGTACTTCTGCATACCTGCTAGATCGGCGTGACCGGGCCGCGGTTGCGTGAGCGGCTTGGCCGTTTCGCCCGGCGCCGAGCTCATCTCCTCGGCCCACTTCCCGGTCTTCCACTCGGAGTTGTGGACGATCACGGCCACCGGCGAGCCGATGGTGCGCCCGTGGCGCACACCGCCGAGGAACTCGATCTCGTCGGCCTCGAAGCGCATCCGGGGGCCGCGGCCGTAGCCGAGCCGGCGGCGCGCCAGCTCCTCGGCGAGGTCGTCGAGCACGAGCGGCAGCCCGGCCGGCAGCCCCTCGATGGTGACGACCAGGGCCGGGCCGTGCGACTCACCGGCAGTCAGGAATCGCAACATGGCCAAAGAATACGGAGAAATGCGCCGCGACCGGGGTGGTAACGGCCCTGATCACTTCAGCGTTTGCTCGCCGACACAGAGCTGGAACGGCGAATCGCCGAACAGGAACTGGCCGCACGGCGAATCGAGGCTCACCACCCGGTAGCTGCCGCTGGCGAAGGTGTCGCCCTCGCCCACCGTGAACACGGTCGAGCCCACCTGCACCCGGGCCTGCACCACGCCGTTGCTGTTGCGGAACACGTCGATCAAGGTGACCGTCTGGCTCTGCACCGGGTTGTTCGACGGCTCGATCGTGGTGGTCGTCGTCGACCCACTCGTGCCCGGTGTGGTGGTCGTGGTGCCGCCGCCACCCGACGAGGTCGGGGTGGTGCTCGTGGGGGTGGTGTCGATCTGGATCACCGGTTCGAACGGGTTCTTGCTGCCGTACACGGGGAACGTCGGCGGCGACGGTGCGATGGTGGTGGCCGTGCCCGGCACCGGCTCGAACGGATTCGGGCGCTCGGCGGGCGACGTTGGCGCAGTCGTGGAGCTCGACGCGCTCTTCGACCCGGACGAGCCGCCGAACACTGCGCGCGCGACGAAGGCGGCTACGAGCAAGCCGAGCACGCAACCCAGCACGACCAAACGGCGCCGTTCCTGCGAGGCCATTATCCGATTCCCGTCGTCGGCGTGGTTGCAGCTGTGGTGGTCGGCGTCGAGGTGCCGCTCGAACCGGTCGCGCCGGTGGACCCGGTCGACCCGGTTCCACCCGTGGTCGGTTGCGCCTGGGTGAACATGCGCGCGTTCAACGTGACTGTGAGCAACGGCGCGCCCGAACTCGACGCCTCGGTCGTCGGCGTGGTGGCCGACGTGGAACCACCGCTGCTGCTCGTGTTCGCGGCGCCCGTGGTGACGTCGATGCTGTCGACCACCACGAGCCGATCGAGCAACTCGAGACGGTTCAGGTAGTCGAGCACCTGGAAGAAGCCGCCCGAGATCACGATCTGCATCTTGATCTCGGTGGCGTTCGCGCCCGCCGACGGGAGTGACGGCTCCACCGACACCCAGTCGACGCCCGCCTCCTGCTCGAGGTCGACCGAGCTGCGAATGAAGCCTTCGAGATCGGCGGTGGGCGGCACCAGCGCGTTGAGGTGCTGCAGGTGCGCCTTCTCGGCGGGCTGTTGCGCGTTGATGCCCTCGAGCGTTTGCAACTGCTGTTGAAGGCCGCTGCCCGTCGACTTGGCGGTGGCCAGGCGGTTCTCGGCCTTGCTGCGATCCTTGCCGGCCGGGCTGAAGAACGCGAAGTTCCACAGCAACAGCACCACGATCAATCCGAGCACGCTTGCGAGCACGACGCGATTTCTCACTTCGTCTCCCTTGCGGCGTTGTCGGCGGCAACCGAGCGGTCGGAGCGCGCCTTGTCGGTGAGACCCGCCGACGACTGGAAGGTCACGACGTCGCGGTCGCCCAGCGTCGACTTCTGCGCCGACGGCACCCAGAGATTGCTGAACTCCGGCAGGTCGCCGACGCGCTTGATCCAGTCGGCCACCGCGGTGAAGTCGAGACCGGTCGCCTGGAACGTGACCGAACCCTGCACTGCCGGCGGCGGCGCGACCGAGCCGGGTGCGCCCGTGGTGGGCGTGGTGGTAGTGGGCGTCGATGCACCCGAACCCGTGGTGGATGCAGTGGTGGAGCCCTGGAAGCTCGTGAGCCACACGCTGTCGGGCATCGTGCGGGCGATCTCGTTGAGCACGCTCGCCCACGACACATCGGTGGAGAGCAAGTTCGCGACCTGCGCGTCGAGCGCCGCGATCTGCGCCTTCGTCTGCTCGGCCGGCGCGAGCTTGTTCACCTGCGCCTCGAGGGCGTCGTTCTTCTGCTCCTGCGCCTTGGCCGCGGAGTTGGCGTTCGACGCGTCGTTGTGGCGGCTCACCACCGGGATCGCAAGCAACGCGATCAGCACTGCAGCCGCGATCGCGCCGATCACCGCGTTGCGCGACGCACCGAGCAGGTGCGCCTTCTCCTCTTCCGGCGCGAGATCGAGGCGCGGCGTGTTGCCGTCGCCGGGCATCGCGAGCCCGAGGGCGGCAGAGAGGTACGGGTCGAGGCGCGGAAGCTCGTCGTCGTTGAAGCCGATGTCGCTGACCGCGACGCGCTCGCGCGGGTTCGCGGGCTCCACCGGCACGCCGAGCAGCGCGCCGAGCCGTTCCTGGATGCCGTCGTACTGCGCGCCGCCGCCCGTGAGCTGCACGCGCAGGAGGCGAGCCGCACCGGGCTGGTTGCGGTAGTAGTCGAGCGAGCTGCGGATCTCGTCGAGCAGCACCGCGAGCGGACGCTCGGCCGCGGCGCGAGCCTGGCGAACGACCTCGTCGTCGACGCTGCCCACCTGTCGCTTCAACGACTCCGCGGTCTCGGGCGGCAATTCGAGCGCGGTGCCGATGGCGTCGGTGAGCGCGCGCCCACCGCTTGCGAGCACGCGCACGAAGCGCGGTACACCGCGCTCGTGCACCACCACGCACGTGACGCCACCACCGATGCTCACGATGCCTTCGGCGCCGGCGGGCGGCGCGGCGGCAGTGACCGCCTCGGCCAGCGGGAACGGCTCGGGCGCCACCACTTCGGGCGGCCTGAACGCCGCGTCGGGGTCGCCCTCGCCCGGAATGTTGTCGTCGAGCGGGGGCGGTGCCGGCGTGGACGGCACCTCGGGCGCCGCCAGGCTGCGGATCAGCGCGAGCGGGATCAGCTCCACCGACTCCACCGGCAGGCCGCCGCGCTCGACGGCGTCGACGAGCCGCTCCACGATCGAGCGCTGCGCAGCGGCGAGGAGCACCCGCATCACGGGCTCGGCGCCGGGCTCGGTCGAACCGGCGGCTTCGTCGAGGACTGCAAAGTCGACGAGGGCCTCGTCGACCGGGATCGGGATGAGGTCGGCGAGCTGGAAGCGCAGCGCGCCGGCAAGGTCTTCGCGCGACATCACCGGCATCTCGACCTGGCGGACGATCAACCGGGGCGACGCGATGCCGAGCCGCACCGGCGCCTTGCGCACACCCACTTCGGTGCGCAGCCGCTTCACCGCTTCGACGAGCGCCTCAGCGTCGACGACCTCGCCTTCGTGCATGGCGTCGCGCGGCAGGGCCACCTGACCGAACGCGGTCAGGCGCGGCGCGCCGCCGTTCGTCACCTCGGCAACGGTGACGGCGTTGGTGCCGACGTCGAGGCCGATCAGCCGGCGCGCCACCGGTGCTCCTCCGTCGAGTTGCCGTTCGACGCGTGGGGCGCGTCGTCATGGTGTGTGTCGCGCAGGTCGTCGTAGTGCGATTCGCGCGGGTCAGACGGGTTGACGGTGCGCGCCGAGAGGAAGCGGTCGACGTCGACCGCGCGCAGACGGAAGTGCTTGCCGACGCGAATCGCCGGGAGCTCACCGTCGCGGATCAAGCGATACACGGTCATCGTCGACACGCGCATCGTCTCGGCCACCTCGCGCACGGTGAGGAGTTGGTGCTCAGCTACCAAAACGCTCCCCTTCAATCAACCGCAGCCACAGTAAGCCTCATCTACAACATTCGTCAATTCAGGCCTCACAATTAGACAATCACCGCCGATGGCAACATATGAATTACAGACATGTCATTGGAATGACATTCATGTGATTCGCGTCCACGGTTCAAACCCGCGCCTGGGGCGGCAAGCGGAGCGCCAGCGGAGCTGCCGGTACCGCGACTGAACTGGAGCAATAGAGAAGGCGTCAGCCGTGCAGGAAGATCGCGAGCAGTGCGCCGCTGGCCAGGAATGGGCCGAACGGGATGTGGCGGCCTCGCTGCACGCGGCCGACCGCGCTCAACACGAGATAGGTGATCGAGCCGACGAGCAGCGCGCCCACCACCGCCACTGCGACGCGTGCGCGCAGCGGATCGCCCGGTGCCACACCGCCGCCCAGCTTGGTCATGATGGTCACGCCGCTCGCGTAGCCGGCCGCGGCGGCGGCGCACATCGGTGCCAGCACCACGGGTGCAGCCACCGCGATGCCACCGAACGAACCGAGCAGGAACGGCACGAACAGCGCGACGGCAAGCACCTGCCAGCCGAAGAACGCGGCCGCGAAGCCGAGCAGGGCCGACAGGCGAACGTCGCCGTACCCCATGGCGCGCGGCGCCACGAACCAGATCACGAAAAACACTGCGAATGCGATCAATCCACCGAGCGCCGCTCGGCCGAGGGCCGTCCACTCGTGGTCGACGGCCGCGGCGAGCACGAACAGCGGGATCGTGATCGCGGCCGCGGGATAGATCACACGATTCGGCAACAAGAGGTGGTCGAGGTCGATCAGTGACAGCGCGATGAGTGCCGCCGCGAGCACGAGCAACGCGGTCACGACGATGTTCGAATGAAAGCGAGCACCCACAGCCGCGAACACGATGGCGGTGAGCAGTTCCACGGCGGGATAGCGGGCACTGATGTGGGTCTTGCAGTGCCGGCAACGGCCTCGCAGCAGCAACCACGAGAGCACCGGCACGTTGTCGCGAGGCGAGATCTCGGTGTCGCACGACGGGCAGTGCGACGGTGGTCGCACCACCGACTCGTCGCGTGGCACCCGCCAGATCACGACGTTGAGGAACGACCCGATGGCGAGCCCGAACACCCCGCACACCAGCGCAACCGTCACCTCGTTCACGTCAGTTCCATCGGCCGGCCGCAGCGAGAAATGAGCCGTCTGACCTAGTGATCAGCCCGACCAGCCGCCGGGCGACCATCCGCTCCCGGGAACGAAGGCGCCGGCCTCGCAGGAGGGCACGGCGTCGGCGAGATAGCCGGTGGTCGCGGTCAACTGTTCGAAGAGCGCGAAGCAGCGACCGGCGGCCGACTTGCTCGCCAGGATCACGTAGGTGTTCCCGTTGAGCACACCGGTGCCCACCGACACTTGGCGTGAGCCCGCCGCCGCGGGTGTGGCCGCATCCACATAGTTCACCGAGCTCTCGAGCTCCTGCATTGCCGACGACGACACCCACGCGTAGTCGCCGGTGTCGGTGGCTCCCACCTTCACGTCGGCGAGGCTCGTGTGCAGGATCGCTTCGGCCTGCTTGTCCTGGGCCGGCACGCGAGCACCGAGGAAGGTCGGGACCGCGATGAGCACCAGGATGGCGATCACCGAGAAGACCACCATCAGCTCGATGAGTGTGAAGCCGTCGTCATGGTCGAACACCTCCATGACTCCCCCTATCCCATACGCCGGCGAAATCCCATGTGGCCCCGGACGCCGCGCGCCCGGGGCCACATTCGACGATCAGCGATCGTGTCGGGAGATCACCAGCTCGACAGCCACGTCGTTGGGGCCGTCGTGCTACACGCTCCGTTGGTCTTGGCGTACTGCGTGCCCGGACCCGCCGTGTTGTCCTGGATCCACATGCACACGTTGGACTTGGACTGCGCCGACATCTGGATGACGCTGGCACTGACCGGGTTCACGTAGATCTCGTTCGGTCCGGTCGACGCGGTCCCCACGAAGGTCAACGACGGTTCCACGCCGACGAGCGAGCCGGACGCGCCGGGCGTCGCCTGCGTGTAGTCCTCGGCGTCGGTGTAGATGGTCTTCGCCGCGGTGAGCGCGTTGCGCAGACTCGACTGCGCTGCTCGGTCCTGGGCCCGGGACCGGGCGCCGAGGAAGGTCGGGATCGCGATTGCGATCAGGATGGCAATGATCAGCACGACGACCATCAGCTCGATGAGCGTGAAGCCTTCGTCCGGGTTGTTGCGGCGTCGGGCCGCGAGGGTGCTGGCGAGCATCGAAGCTCTCTCTTTCAGTCAACAGGTCTGGCCGTGGTGCGGCTCCCCCGTTGGTTCCCCCCGGGGCGATGTCCCTGGGCAACCCGGCCAGCCTCGTCGTGCGCCGTTGCACGTCGGTGGGCCCCGTGGTTTTGCGACCCCGCCTTCCAGCGGGTGTGCCTTTATCCGTTGGGAGTCGCAAAGAGGTCATCGGCCGCACAACGCAACAAACTTGAAGAATTGGTAAAGAGACCTATAAATCGTGACAAAGGTGACGAGTGCCGCCGGCGACTTCAGCGCGAGCGCGCGAGGTCAGCGCGGCGCGCGCAGGTACTCGTCGATGCCGCGGTGCATGTGCAGCACATTGGCTTCCTGCACCGGGTTGCAGCGCAACACATCGACGCCGCCACTGCGCATACCGAGCTGCACGCGCTCGAGATTGCGGTAGTCCTGCTCGGTGATCTCGCCCCAGTCGCGGTCGGTCCAGCGTTCGTAGAACTTCACGCTCGCCGGGCGCGGCTCGCGGCGCGCGTCGGGCCACTCGAGCACCCACGTGTCGTGGATCGCCGAGTTGGGGTCGTCGCCGTTGGGGCGCGACCGGAACATGATGGCGCTGCCCGGATAGATGGGGCCGACGATGTTCGGGAACCAGCACACGTCGTCGGCGCTCGTGAGCTCGTCGTCGGCGAAGGCGTCCACCACGAAGCCGCGCGACTCCATCAGCGCGCGCCGCAGGCGCTGGAACGTGGGCAGCAACGGCGCTCCGGTGTCCTTGCTTTCCACCGCAGCTTGCTGCACGAGATCGCGCTCCTCGGCGAGGAACGCGCCGCCGAGGCCCTGCACGAGCGCGCCGAGGATCGCGCTCTCGTCGTAGTCGTGGGCGCCGAGACCGAGGCGCGGGCTCGGGCGCAGCGCGCGGCGCGCGCCTGCGAGGCGGCCGTAGTGCGAGTGCGCAGCGAGGTGTTCGTAGGCGAAGCAGGTGTCGTCGGTCCACGGCAGGATCTGACTGTGCGCCGCCTGCACGTGGTAGCCCTCGTTGAAGGCGTCGACCACGGCCTTCCAGTTCGCAGGAAGGATCGTGGAACGCACGCCACGCAGGCGGAGATCGGCGAGGCGGTAACGCTCGAGCAACTTCGGGAGTGGGTCGAGGAAGTCGAGCAGCGGCGGCGCGTCGGCGTCGAAGTTCACGAATACGAAGCCGCCGAACGACTCGCAGCGCACCGGCGCGAGCGTCTGGCCGTCGGGCAGGCCGTCGAACTCGTCGCGGTCCACCACGTGCACGAGCCGGCCGTCGAGCGCGTAGCCCCAGCCGTGGTACGGGCAACGGATGCAGCCGTCGTCGAAGTGTCCCGGCGAGCCGTCGGGTCGGGCATCGGCGAGCTGTGTGGCACGGTGCAAGCACGCGTTGTGGAACGCCACAATGCGGTCGGGCTCGCTGCGCACGAGCAGCACCGACCGCGCGCCGATCGTGTACACGAGGTGGTCGCCCACCTTCGGCAGCTCTTCGCCGCGACACGCGATCTGCCACACGCGACTCCACAGCCGCTCGTGCTCGAGCGCGAGCATCTCCTGATCGGTGTAGCGCGCCGCGGGCATTCCGCCGTCCGGGCGCACGAGGAAGCGGTCGAGAGCGTGCGTAGCCGGTGAATGTACCGTGCCGACATGGCCTTCCAGCTCGCCGACCTCTTCGAGATCGTGGCCGCCGAGGTGCCCGATCGTGTGGCGCTCATCGCCGGCGACATGCGCGTCACCTACCGCGAGCTCGACGAGCAGACCAACCGCTTTGCCTCGGCGCTCGACACGCTCGGCGTGGGTGTGGGCGATCCGATCGGGATCTACGCCACGAACTGCGGCGAGCTCGTGATCGCGATGATCGGCGCGTGGAAGCGGCGCTCGGTTCCAGTGGTGGTGAACGCGCGCGCGAGCGCGCGCGAGCTCGACGAGATCGCGTCCGACGCGGCGTTCGCGGCACTGGTATGCGACGACGCCCATGCGGCAACGGTTGCGGCGAGCGAAGCGCGCGCTCGCCTCGGCGACGACCATCTCATGGTGATCGATCGAGGCGTCGCACTCGAGGGCGCGCACGACTTTGCGACGTTGCTCCAGCGCGCCGACGCGTCGCAGCGCTTCACTCCCCGCTCGAACGACGACCACTACGTGCTCTACACCGGTGGCACCACGGGTCGACCCAAGGGCGTGGTGTGGCGCCACGAAGACATCTTCCAGTCGGCCACCGCCGGCGGGAACCCGGGCGGTCCGGCGATCACCGAGCCCGAACAGCTCGCCGAGGTGGTGACGGTCAACAAGGCGTCGCGCATCGGGCCCTTCCTGCCGCCCGGCGACCCCGGCCCCGACCAATTCGTGTCGCTCTCGCTCGGTCCGCTGTCGCATGCCAGCGGTCAGTGGGGCATGTTCGGCACGCTGCTCGCGGGCGGCACACTCGTGCTCTACACACGAGCGTCGGTCGACATGGCCTACGTGCTCGAGCTGGTCACCCGGGAGCACATCACGATGCTCACGCTCGTGGGCGACGCCAGCGCGCGCCCGCTCCTCGACGAGCTCGACGCGCAACCCGATCGCTACGACACGTCGTCGCTGCGGCTGTTCGGATCGGGCGGCACCATTCTCACCGCGTCGGTGAAGCGTCGCCTGCTCGACGTGGTGCCCACCGCGCTCGCGGTACTCGAAGCCGTTGGCGCGTCGGAGTCGCCGTCTCAAGCCGTGGCCGTGCTCACGCGCGACGGGCAGACGGGGAGCTCGCTCACGTTCAATCTGAAGGCCGAGTCGATGATCGTCGACGACAACCTGAAGCCCGTGGGTGTGGGGGTGGTGGGCCGGCTCGCCACGAGCGGACCGGTACCGATCGGCTACCACAACGATCCCGAGCGGTCGGCGAGCACGTTCGTGCAGATCGACGGCAAGCGGTGGTCGATTCCCGGCGACCTCGCGTACGTGGGCGAGGACGCGATGTTGCATCTCGTGGGCCGGGGCTCGCTGTGCATCAACACCGGTGGCGAGAAGGTCTATCCCGAGGAAGTCGAGGCGGTGCTGAAGACGCATCCGTTCGTGCGCGACGCCGCGATCGTGGGCGCGGCCGAGCCGCGTTGGGGCCAGCTCGTCACCGCGGTGGTCACCGTCGACGGCCGCGCGCGCCAGCCCGCGGATCTGCTCGACGATCTCCGCGCGCACTGCCGGTCGGCCCTCGCCGCGTACAAGGCACCGCGCGCGGTGGTGCTCGTCGACGCGCTCGCGCGCACCAGCGCGGGCAAGCTCGACTACCCGTGGGCGCGTGAGC
This sequence comes from Acidimicrobiia bacterium, assembly GCA_036501845.1. Classification (GTDB taxonomy): domain Bacteria; phylum Actinomycetota; class Acidimicrobiia; order IMCC26256; family PALSA-610; genus JBBREP01. The sequence goes on from DASXZO010000045.1 coordinate 20,169, forward strand.
AGGCTGCGGGCGTCACGGATGGCGAGGTGCGCGACGCCCGCTGATGTCGATGTCGATGTCGACGTCGTGATCGTGGGGAACGGCGGTGCCGGCGCCGCCGCGGCGTGGGCACTCACCCAGCGCGGCCGCTCCGTGGCCGTGTTCGACCGCTTCCCGGCCGGCCACGAACAAGGCTCGTCGCACGGCACCGAACGGATCTTCCGCTACGCCTACTCCGAACCCGAGTTCGTAGCGCTGGCGATCGAGGCCCGACCAGGCTGGCGCGAGCTCGAACTTCTGGCCGGCGAACAGCTCCTCGGGCCGACGGGCGGTATCGACTACGGCAATTGGGCGCAGCTCGAATGCATTGCCGCCGCGCTCGCCGAATACGAGGTGCCGTTCGAGCGCGTCGACCGCACGGCGGCCCGGGCGCGCGTTCCCGAGTTGTCGATCGCCGCCAGCGCGCTCGTGCAACCGGGCGGTGCGGTGATCGCGGCCGACCGCGCGCTCACGGCGTTCCGGAGCGTCGCCCGACGCGCGGGCGCGAACTTCGCCGACGACGAAAGCGTGCGCGCACTGCACGTCGAACACGACCACCGCGTGGTCGTCGAGACGTCACGCGGGCGTGTTGCTCGAGCGCGGGTCGCGATCGTCGCTGCCGGAGCATGGGCGGCTCCGCTGCTGTCCGGTCTGGTCGCGCTGCCGGCAATCACCGTCACCCAGGAACAGGTCGCCTTCTTCCGGCCGCACAACCCGGTCGACGGCCTGCCGGCGTTCATCGCCTACGACGACATACCCGTGTACGGGCTCGGAACGCCGAACGGGCTGGTGAAGATCGCCGAGCACGGCAGCGGCCCGGTGGTCGATCCCGATGCTCGCAGCTTCGCGGTCGACGAGACGCGGGCCGCCGCGCTGGTCGACTGGGTGGCGCGGTGTGCGCCGGGCGTCGACCCGAAGCCGGTCGAGTGGCGCACGTGCCTCTATGCCTCCACGGCCGACGACCGCTTCGTGCTCGACCGGGTCGGCTCAGTCGTAGTGGGTGCCGGGCTCGGCGGCCACGGCTTCAAGTTCCTGCCCGCGATCGGCGCACGCCTGGCCGACCTCGCCAATCTCGAGCCCGGCGAGTCGATCGGCGCGAACCCGTTCGCACTGCGATCGCCTCCGTAACATCCGTTCCCGTGTCTGTTGAGGATCGTTTCCGGCTCGACGGGCGCGTCGCGATCGTCACCGGTGCGAGTTCGGGGCTCGGCGCGCAGTTCGCCCGCGTGCTGCACGCGGTTGGCGCGCGAGTGGTGCTCGTGGCCCGCAGACGTGAGCGGCTCGAAGCGCTCGCCGGCGAGCTCGATGGCGCGTCGGTGTGCGCAGTCGACCTCGCCGAAGCCGGCGCCGCGGAGCAGGTGGTGGAGCACGCGCGCGACGCGTTCGGCCGGGTCGACGTGCTCGTGAACAATGCCGGTATCACCACTGTGGCGCCGGCGCTCGACGAGTCGCCGGAGTCGTTCGCCGACACGTTGCGCGTGAACCTCATGGCGCCCTTCGCGCTCGCGTGCGCGGCGGCGCGCACCATGCTCGACAGCGACGCCGGCGGCTCGATCGTGAATGTGGCGTCGATCCTCGGCTTGGTGGGCGTGGGCCAGATCCCGCAGGCCGGCTACGCCGCATCGAAGGGCGGGCTCGTCAACCTCACCCGCGAGCTCGCCGCGCAATGGGCGCGCCGCGGCGTGCGCGTGAACGCCATCGCGCCGGGCTGGTTTCCCAGCGAGATGACCGAAGGCCGCATGTTCGGCGACGAGCGCGCCGAGCGATGGATGCGCAACCGCACGCCGATGGGCCGGGGTGGCGCGATCGACGAGCTCGACGGTGCGCTCCTGTTCCTCGCCGGCGACATGAGCACGTTCGTGACCGGCCAGGTGATCGCCGTCGACGGTGGCTGGGTAAGCGTCTGACTGCCGCGCTTCGATCTACTGCTGCACCTGATCGCGGGCTTGCTGCGCCGACTCTTTCGCCTTGTCGGCCGTATCACTCGCGGCGCTGCGGGCGTCGTCCTTCACCTTGGCCGCGGCCTGCGCAGCCTCGTCCTTCAGCTCCTGCGCCGCGTCGGTGGCAACCGGCTTCACCTGCTCGATCACGTCCTGCGCAGCCTGGCCGATTGTGGACGCGGCGTCCTGGAGCTTCGGCTCGACCCGCGCCGCAAGTCTCTGTTCCGTTTCAGTCTCCGGGAGCAGGGTCGCGATCACCAATCCGACACCGAACAACGCGAGGCCGGCCCCGATCGGGTTGCCCTCGATCATCTGCTCGGCTCGTTCCGGCGCGGCGTGGAGCGCGTCGGTCGCCGACGATGCCATCTCTGACGCCTTCCCGCTGGCCGACGAATTGACGTCGCTCGCCGTGCCCATCACTCGATCGCGGACGCGCCCGATCCGAGCGCGAGACGCGGCTTTCCGCCGTTCGACCATCCGGCCCGGGCTGACGCGGTCGCCGATCGCCTGCAAATCGTTGGTGAGTTCGCCACGCCCCCGATCGAGGTTGCGCCTCAGGTCCTCTGCTGTCGTGCCCATTCCATGTCCTCCTGGAGCTCGGCTTTGGTCTGCGGCGGAACTGTGTCCACCGACTTCAGTTCTTTACGGCCAGTGATGAAGAGCGCGCCTGCCACGGCGAGCCATACGGCTCCGACGATCAGGAATGCGAATCCCGTTGGCACCACCTCGGCGAGACCCCACGCCGCCGCGAACGACAAGAGCAACACGGACAGGTAGGCCGACACCGCGCCACCAGTCAGCATCCCGGCACCCTTGCCGGCCCGCGTGACCTCTTCCTTGATCTCGAGCTTGGCCAGGTCGACCTGCGTCGAGACGAGGTTCGAGAAGTCCTTGGTGAGTTGGCTCAACAATTCGCCGAGCGACTTGTCGGCCTCGAGCGGCTGTGTTGGGTCGGGATTCGTTGGAGCGGTGGGCATCACTCGCCCGTTCCGAGAGCGCCCACAGCGCCCGGAAGGGGTGTCGACGATCCGGGTTGCGACGGTGCGGGCTGCGACGATCCGGGTTGCGACGATCCGGATTGGGCCGGCTCGCTCTCGCCACCACCCGAAGCTGCGTCCTTCACCGACTGCGCCAGCTGACGCGTGTCGGTGCTCCGGAGCATCCGCCCGGCGAGCATGCCGCCGACGAGCGACGCGGCGAGGAACATGCCGGGCCGCTGGCGCGCGAACTGCTTCACATCGCCGACGACGGCTTCCATACCGCCTTGCTCCAGATGGTCGCCGATCGTGTGTGCGTTCGACGCCAGTTGATTGGCCACATCGAGCACCATTCCCGGCTGGGGCTGTCCGCTCGTGAGGCCGTCGAGCTGTTGCGCGATCGCGTGGACGGTTTCCGCGAGGTTGTGCATCTGGTCATTGGCCTGCGCGCGGAGCTGGTCACGCGTTTGGCCCACCACGTCTTGCACGTGTTCCTTGGCGTCGCGCGCGACCTCTACACCCGCCTGTTTTGTCGAGTCAGCGAACGACGTCGCCTGATCCTTCATCTCTCCCGCGACCTCCGACGCGCCGTGCGTCAGCGCTTCTTTGGCTTCGTCGGTCTTCGACCCAGTTTCCGGGCGCGAAACACCGCTGAGGGGCGTCGTCGTCATCAGAAAGTTCCTCCCGTCCGCGAACTACGTCCACGTGTGGTTCGCAACTACCGCGACCTGGGAGAACTCAAACGACCCGGTTGGGGGGAACTACAGCGGCGAAGGCATGGGTGCGTCGGCGACGCCGTCGTCTCGCTGCACGCCGAGCGAACGCAGCACGGTCGACACGAGCTGGTACTGGCCGACCGCGAACAGGATGTCGAGCACCTGTTCGTCCGAGTAGTGCGCGGTGAGCGCGGCGTACGTGGCTTCGGAGAGCGTGCGGTCGTCGAACAGCTCGTCGGCGCAGCGCACGAGCAGTGCGTCGCGTTCCGACCACGCGCTGCTCGCCGGCACCTCCGTGAGCCGCGCGATGTCGTCGTCGGTGATGCCTGCCGCGCGGCCTATCGCAACGTGCTGGGCCCATTCGTACGCGCTGCCGCACCGCCATCCGGTGCGCAGGATCAGCAGCTCGCGTTCGCGCGCGTCGAGCGTCGACTTCGTGAGCACGTGCGACCCGAACACCAACCATCGTTTCAACAGCTTCGGGTGGTGCGCGAGCGTGGCGAAGATGTTCAGCGGCTTGCCGCCGAAGCCCGCCCGCTCGACGCTTTCGCGCGTTTCGGCGTCCATTTCGGCGACGGTCAGCGGTGCCATGCGCGGGTTTGTCATGGCCGTAGTCTCCGGCAATGAGGGTGATGGTCGCAACGGCCGAGCTGGCGCCGATCGCCAGCGTTGGTGGGCTGGGATCTGCCGTCGCCGGCCTCGTGCGCGAGCTACGCGCCACCGGCCACGACGTCGACGTCGTACTCCCCGACTACACCGACGAGCCCCTCACCCACGAGACGCGCATTCCGCTGATCACGCCGGACTGGACCGGCCCCATGCACGCGCGCACCGGAACCCACGCACGCGTGGGAACCGTCACGCTCGTGAGCGGCGCCGGGCTCGCCCGCTCGCATCCCTATCTCGACGCACACGGCAACGGCTGGCCCGACAACGAGCACCGCTTCTTTGCATTCTCGGCCGCCGCGCGCGCGCTCGCGGCCGAGCGCGTGCCCGAGGTGCTCCACCTCAACGACTGGCACACCGCAAGCGCGCTCGCGGGCGAGGTGGCCGCGCCCACCGTGCTCTCGATCCACAACCTCGCGTACCAGGGTTGGGCCGACCGCAGCTGGCTGAGCCGCCTCGGACCGCACGCGCGCGACTTCGAGCGCGACGGCGGATGCAACGCGCTCGCGGGCGGCCTGCGCCGCACCGACGCCATAGCGGTGGTGAGTCCGCGCTACCGCGAGGAGATCCTGCATCCCGAGCACGGATGCGGGCTCACCGACGTGCTCGCAGCCCGGATTGGCGCACTCGTCGGCATACTCAACGGCGTCGAGGCCGACGTGTGGGATCCCGAACACGACGGCGCGCTCGCTGCACCGTTCGATGCCGATCACCTCGACGCGAAGGCGCACACGCTGCGCGCGGTGCGCGCCGAGCTCGGCTTGCGCGACGACAGCGCGGGTGCGCGGTGTGCGCTCACCGTCGTGGTGTCGCGGCTCGCGCACCAGAAGGGCATCGACCTGGTGGTGCCGCTCGTCGACTACCTCGAGGGGCTGCACACGCAGCTCGCGGTGTTGGGCAACGGAGACGCCGACACCACGGCCCGCCTGCGCTCGGCGGCGAAGGACCATCCCGACGACATCGCCTTCGTCGAGGGGTTCGACGAGGCGCTCGGCCACCGCCTCATCGGTGGCGGCGACCTGCTGCTCATGCCGAGTCGCTTCGAGCCTTGCGGGCTCACGCAGATGCAAGCGATGCGTTACGGCACGCTCCCGATCGTGTCGGGTGTGGGCGGCTTGCTCGATACGGTCGTCGACGCCGACGCTGATCCGCGCCGAGGCACCGGGTTCGTCGCGCCGTCCGCCGATCCCGTCGCGCTGCTCGACGCCTGGCATCGAGCGGTGCGCGCCTGGTCGAACGCATCGAGGCGGCGTGCAATCCAAAAGCGTGCGATGCGCGCCGACTGGTCGTGGGGGGAACCGGCGCGCCGGTACGTGGAGCTGTACGAACGGGTACGCGACAACTCGTAACGCCCTTCCTCACCTTCGCCAGCCACTACCGTGAGCGCCCAAGATGGCCGCACCCAACGTGCTCGTGATCGTGCTCGCCGGCGGCAAGGGCGACCGGCTTTTGCCGCTCACCAACGACCGCGCCAAACCAGCCGTGCCGTTCGGTGGTTCCTACCGCGTGATCGACTTCGCGCTCTCGAACTTCGCCAATGCCGGCTTCCTCAAGATCGTGGTGCTCACCCAATACAAGAGCCACAGCCTCGACCGCCACATCAGCCAGACGTGGCGCTTCTCGACCATGCTCGGCAACTACGTCACGCCCGTTCCCGCGCAGATGCGCCGGGGTCCGTTCTGGTTCTCCGGTTCTGCCGACGCGATCTACCAGAACCTCAACCTCATCAGCGACGAGAAGCCCGACATCGTCTGTGTGTTCGGTGCCGACCACATCTACCGGATGGACCCGAGCCAGATGGTCGACGAGCATGTGAGGTCGGGCGCGGGCGTCACCGTCGCGGCGATCCCGGTGCCCCGTGAACAGGCGCTCGATTTCGGCGTGATCGAGGCTGCGGCCGACGGGCGCATCCTCGCGTTTCACGAGAAGGTGGCCGACCCTCCCGGGATGCCGAACGATCCGTCGCGCTGCCTCGCGTCGATGGGGAACTACGTGTTCGACGTGCACACCCTCGTCGACGTGGTGACGCCGCGCCGCGGTGAAGGCGAACGCACCGATATCGGTGGCGACGTGATCCCCGCGCTCACCGAGCAAGGCGTCGCGCACCTCTACGACTTCAGCACCAACATCGTTCCCGGCGACGAAGCACACAACCGCGGCTACTGGCGCGACGTGGGGTCACTCGACTCGTTCTACGACGCCAACATGGACCTCGTCGCGCCGGTGCCGATGTTCAACCTCTACAACCCGCACTGGCCGGTGTACAGCCACGCGCCGCCGCTGCCGCCCGCGAAGGTGTCGCGGGGCGCGGGCGGGCAGGGCTCGTTCGTGCACGAGAGTTTGCTTTGCCAGGGCTCGATCGTGTCGGGCGGCCACGTCGAGCACAGCGTGCTCGGCCCCGAGGTGTACGTGGACGCGGGCGCGCAGGTTACCGAGTCGATTCTGTTCCCCGGCGTGCGGGTGGAGGCCGGCGCGCAGGTGCACAGGGCGATCATCGACAAGAACGTCGTGGTGCCGTCGGGCTTGCGTATCGGTCTCGACGCCGACGACGACGCGGCGCGCTACCACCTGAGCGCGAACGGCGTGGTCATCGTCGAGAAGGACCGCAACCTGCGCACCGATCGATGAACCAACCACAACGCCGGCCCGTTCCGGTGCTGATTCACGGGCACCTGTACCAACCGCCGCGTGAGGACCCATGGTCGGGCAGCACCGCGGCCGAGTTGACTGCGGCGCCGTTTCACGACTGGAACGCGCGCATCACTCACGAGTGCTACCGGCCGAACACGCGTGCAGAAGTGCACCTCGCCGACGGCACGGTGGAGATGCGCGACAACTACGAGCACCTGTCGTTCAACGTGGCTCCGACGCTCGCGGCGTGGTTCGAGGAGCACGAACCCGACTTGCTGCGCGAGCTCGTTCACGCCGACGGCGTACAGGTTGCCCGCACGGGCCACGGCGCGGCGATCGCGCATCCCTACGTGCACGCGATCCTGCCGTTGTGCAACCTCGATGACCGGCGCACGCTCGTGCACTGGGGTATCGAGGAGTTTCGCCACCGTTTCGGGCGCGCACCTGTGGGCATGTGGATGCCCGAGATCGCGCTCGACCTCGAGTCGCTCGACGCGCTCGCCGCCCACGGCATCGAGTTCACGCTCGTGGCGCCCTACCAAGTACTCACCGACACGCGCGGTGCGCCCGTGCGCGTGAGCTTGCCGAGCGGTCGGACGATCGTGCTGTTGCCCTACGACGGTGCGCTGTCGAGCCTGGTCGCGTTCGGCGGCGGGCTGCACGACGGTGTGCGCTTCGCCGAGCAGGTAGTCGCCGACGGCGTCGACCGCACCACCACCGGCGTGGTCACCGACATGGAGAGCTATGGGCATCACCACCAATTCGGTGAGATGGCGCTCGCGGTGGCGTTCGAGCGGTGGGCCGCCGACGATTCAGTGGCGGTCGTGAACGCCGCGGCCGCCGTCGCCGCCACCCCGGCGGTCGACGGCGTGGCGGTCGCGCCGTCGGCGTGGAGTTGCGCGCACGGCATCGAACGTTGGCGCAGCGACTGCGGCTGTCGATCGGCCGGCGAGACCGTGCACAACCAGGCGTGGCGGGCCCCGTTGCGCACAGCCTTCGATCGGTTGCGCGACACGGTGCGGCAAATCCCGCGGCTCGGCAGCGACCTGCGCGATCCGGCGGCTGCGCGCGACGCGTACATCGGCGTGATGCTCGACCGGTCGACGTGGCCGGCGTTCTGCACCGAGCACGCGAGCGGTTCGGCCGAACGTGCACATACCTGGCTCGAGCTGCAGCGCCACCTCTTGTTCATGTACTCGAGCTGCGGTTGGTTCTTCGACGACGCTGCCGGCCACGAGACGTTGATCGTGTTGCGCCACGCGCGCCGCGCGGTCGAGCTGGTCGTCGAGCTCGGCGGACCCGACCTCGACGCGATGATGTCCGACACGCTCGCGCCCATGTACAGCGACAAGCACGCGCTCGAAGGCCGGGTGATCTGGCGCGAGCTCGCGGTACGCGGCGCGCCCGCGCTCGACTGATTTCAGATGCGCGCCAGAGCTAGGTATTGCTCCACGCGACGAGGCCGAGGTCGAGCCAGGAGTGGAGGTCGGGATGCTGCGGCACGCAGCGCACCGAGTAGCCGAAGTGGCCGGCGCGGTCGCACGTGAGACGCGAGCGGTAGCGGTGCGCGCCATCGCCGAGATCGTCGACGTGCTCCATCGCGATCGTGGTGACGTTGCGCAGCTCGTCGTCGACGTCGACCGCGCCCTGCACGATCTGCACTGCCACTTCGTGCGGTGCGAGCGCGCCGAGACGCACGGTGGCGGTCACGTCGAGCGCGCCGCCGCGCACCGGGTCGTGCTCGTCGGCATCCACCGATAGCACCGCGACGCTCGACCAGGCGTCGACCACGCGCGCACGCCATGCTGCAAGCTCGCGGGCGCGGGCGTAGCCGTCGGCCGCGATCGTGCGCCCGCGCTCCGCCGCGGGTGCATAGGCCGAGTTCACGTAGTCGCGCACCATGCGTTGCGCCGAGACGCGCGGTCCGAGGCCGGCGAGCGATGCCTTCACGCGGGCCAGCCATGCGTAGGGCGGGGAGCCCGACACGCGCTGGTAGAAGAGCGGCACCACTTCGTGTTCGAGAAGGTCGAGCAGCCAGTCGGCTTCGGCCGTGTCGCGCGCGTCAGGATCGTCGATCCAGTCGGCCGACGGGATGGGCCAACCGCGCTCGGGCGTGTACCACTCGTCCCACCAGCCGTCGAGTACCGACACGTTGAGGCCGCCGTTGTACGAGGATTTCATGCCGCTCGTGCCGCACGCCTCCATCGGGCGCAGCGGGTTGTTGAGCCACACGTCGCAACCCTGGGTGAGCATGCGGCCGGTGTCGATGTCGTAGTCCTCGAGGAACACGACGCGGGCACGCAGCTCGGGATCGTCGGCGAGGGTGGCGATCACGCGCAACAGTTCCTTGCCCGGCTCGTCGGCCGGGTGGGCCTTACCCGCGAACACGAGCTGCAACGGCCGGTCGGGGTTGGTCACCAGGGCGCGGAAACGCGGGAGGTCGTGCAGCAGGAGCGTGGCGCGCTTGTAGGTGGCGAAGCGGCGCGCGAACCCGATCGTGAGCGCGTGCGGGTCGAGCACGGTGTCGCACCACGATGCCGCCGATGCCTGACCGCGGCGCCTGGTGACCGACGAGCGCAACTGGCGGCGCGCGTGATGCACGAGGCGCGTCCGGGCTGCGGTGCGCGCGGCCCAGAGCTCCTCCGGATCGACCGAGGTCACTTGCTGCCAGCGCTCGATGTCGGCCTCGGGCCAGTCGGCGCCGACCGACTTCGTGAGCATGGTGTCGATCTCGTCGCCCACCCAGGTGCGGCCGTGCACGCCGTTCGTGACCGAGCCGATCGGCACTTCGTCCGTGGGCAGCGGCGGCCACAGCCCGGCGAACATGCGCCGGCTCACGTCGCCGTGCAGGGCCGACACGCCACCGGCCCAACCGGAAAGGCGCATGCTCATCGCGGCGAGGTTGAACATCGAGTCATCGGCGCCGGGCTCGTGGCCGAGCGCCATGAGCTGGTCGAGCGAACGTCCGGTGTCGCGGCACCACCACGCGAGGTACTGCTCGATGAGCGCACGCGGGAAACGGTCGATGCCCGCCGGAACGGGCGTGTGCGTGGTGAACACGAGGCGCGGCCGCACGGCTTCGACCGCCTCGTCGTACGACAAATTGTGGTCGCGCATCGCGATGTGGATCAGTTCGAGCGCGAGGAAACCGGCGTGGCCTTCGTTGAGGTGGAACACGTCGGGCGCCACGCCCATCGCCTGCAGCGCGCGCAGGCCGCCCACGCCGAGCATGAGCTCCTGGCGGATGCGCTGCTCCGACTCGCCGCCATAGAGCCGGTCGGTGACGAGCTGGTCGGGCGACGCGTTGAGATCGAGATCGGTATCGAGCAGGTACAGCGGCACGGTGTCGACACTCACGCGCCACACCGCAGCGCGCACTTCCTTGCCACCGAGCGGGATGCCGATGTGCAGATCGTCGACCGGCTCCATCGCCATCGTCGCGGGTACGAGCCGCGGAAACTGCTCGGTCTGGCGGCCACCGGGATCGAGCATCTGGCGGAAGTAGCCGTGGCGGTAGAAGAGACCGACGGCCACGAGCGGCACACCGAGGTCGGCCGACGCCTTCAGATGGTCGCCGGCGAGGATGCCGAGACCACCCGAATACTGCGGCACCGACGCGGCCAGGCCGTACTCCGGCGAGAAGTACGCCACCGCCGAGAGCGCGTCGCTCTCCCCCATGCCCGAGTTCGTGAACCAGCGCGGTGCGTCGCGGCGCTTCACGAGATCGGCGAGCACCGCGTCGGCGCGCTGCACGAACTCTTCGTCGTTCGCCAGCTCGTCGAGACGCGCCTGCGGGGTTTGCGCGAGCACACCGATGGCGTCGAGGCCGGCCACGTCCATCGCGTCTCGATCGAGGGTGCGGAACAGCGCGCGCACCGGCGGCTCGTGGATCCAGCCGACGTCACTGGTGAGCTCCGACAGCGCGTGCAGGCGTTCGGGAACTCGCGGCATCACCGCGAAGGTGCGTTGGGCTTTCACGACACTCCCACAATCAGTGCGCCTGCCTGGTCTTTGGCCCACAGGTAGTCCGTCTTGCCCACGGCGGTGTGCTGGATCTCGGGAACCACGTACACGTTCTTCGGCACCTTGAAGTGAGCGATCAAGGTTCGGCAGTGTTCCCGCAGGTGGGCGATGTCGATCGTCGCGCCGGGGCGAGGCTGCACGAGCGCCACACAACGCTCACCCCACCGTTCGTCGGGCATCCCCACCACCGCGGCGTCGTACACGTCGGGCGATGCTCGCAGGGCCGCTTCCACCTCGTCGGGGAAGATCTTCTCGCCGCCCGAGTTGATGCATTGCGAGCCGCGGCCGAGCAGTACGACTGCGCCGTCGGCGTCGACGGTCGCAAAGTCGCCGGGCACCACCCAGCGGCACCCATCGGCGTCGGTGGGGAACGTCTGCGCGGTCTTGGCCTCGTCGCGCCAGTAGCCGAGCGGGATGTGGCCGCGCCGAGCCAACCGGCCGATCTCGCCCGAGCCCGGTACCACCGGTTGCAGGTGGTCGTCGAGCACCGCGATGTGCGCCGGCGGTGAGAACCGCGCCGGTGCTGCGGCGTCGCCGAGATCCTTGGCGACCGCGCTCGTCACGCACGCCGGTCCGATCTCACTCGCGCCGAAGGCGTCGCTGATCATCACACCCGGACGGGCCGTGCACAGCTCGGCCTTCACCGCGCCGGTCAGTGGCGCGCCGCCGCTCCCCACCATGAAGAGCGCAGGCAGGTCGCGCTTCTGCATCGCCTGCGCGAGCGGGCGGGCCATGGCGTCGCCGATCACCGCGAGCGAGTTCACGCGCTCACGCGCCGCGAGCTCGACCACCGCGTCGGCGTCGAAGCCGGGATTCGTCCACACCACGAGCACATGTCCGCAGAGCAACGCGACGAACAGCATCCACTGCGCGCCGCTGTGCATGAGCGGGCTCGTCGTCATCATCACGGCTTGCGGCGTGGTGGCGTTGGCGCGGATCTCTTCTGGCGCAGCAATCGGCGGGCCACCCACCCGGCCGCCACTCGCAGTTGCGAAGAACGCATCCTCGTGCCGCCACACCACGCCCTTGGGCTTCCCGGTGGTGCCGCCCGTGTACACGATGTAGCGGTCGTCGGCCGAGCGAGGTGCGAAGTCGCGCACCGGCGACGCGCTTGCCACCGCGGCTTCGTATTCGTCGCCGATCACCAGCACGTCGCGCAGGCGAGACAGATCACTCGGAACGGTGAACGGTGGCTGCAGGATCGCCGCCACACACTCGGCGTCGCCGTACACCTCACGCAGCTCCGACTCCACGTAGCGGTAGTTGATGTTGATCGGCACGGCCCGGATCTTGAAACAGGCCAGCATCGACTCCGGCCATTCGACACAGTTCGCAGCATGGATTGCCACGTGGTCACCCGGCCCGACACCGCGCCCCTGCAGCACGTGCGCGAGGCGCGTGGCGCGCTCGTCGAGCTCGCCGAACGTTCGCCGGTGCGGTGGCGCAACGAGGCACGCCCGGTCGGGGCCGGCGTCGACCACCAACTCGAACAGGTCGGCGAGGTTGAACACCGGGCTCACGTGAACTTCACCGTGGTGGGCAGCGCGGCGAAGCCGCGCACGTTCACGGAGTGCACCCGCGCCGCGCCGGCTTCGTCGATCTCGTAGTCGGCGACGCGCGCCACGAGCTCGCGCAGCGCTACTCGCGTCTCGAGGCGCGCCAGCGCGGCACCGAGACAGAAGTGCCGGCCGAAGCCGAAGCTCACCAGCTCGTTGCGTTCCGACGCCGGCCGCTCGAGGTGGAAGTGATCGGGTTCGCGGAACACGCGCTCGTCGCGATTCGCCGAGCCGATGAGCAGCACCGTGCGGCCACCGGCAGGAATCGTGCCACCGTGCAACTCGACCGGCACCCGAGCGGTGCGGGCGATGATCTGGCTCGACGTGTCGAAGCGCAGCGTCTCCTCCACCCAGTCGCCGATACGCGCCGGGTCGGCGAACGGCTTGGCGCGTTCGTCAGGAAACTTCCATCCCCAATACCAGGCGTGCGCGAGCAGCTTCGTGGTGGTCTCGTTGCCCGCCACCACCATGAGGAACAAGAAGGCGATGATCTCGTCGTCGGTGAGGCGGTCGCGTGCGCCGTCGACCTCGAGCTCGGCGTCGAGGAGCGCGGTGGTGAGATCGTCGGGCGCACTGCCACGGCTGCGGCGGCGATCGGAAACCATCTCCGCGTAGTAGCCCGCGAGCCGCAGCGCCGCGTCCATGCCGGCCGGCGGCACGTCGTGCACATCGGGCTCGCGATGCACCACGAGGTCGGCGAGCCGCCGGAGCTCGGCGCGGTCGGCCGGCGGCACGCCGAGCAGCTCGGACACCACGTCCATCGGCAGCCGGCCGGCGAAGTCGGTGACGAAATCGAACTGGTCTGACACTTCGTCGAGATAGCCGCGCGTCAACGCTTCGATGCGCGGCTCGAGCTCGGCGACACGTCGCGGCGTGAAGCCGCGCGACACGAGGGCGCGCATACGACCGTGGCGCGGCGGGTCCATCGCTAGGAACGACGAGGTTCGCTCGGCCTGCGGTCCGGTGGCCGACGGGTCGAGGCTCACGCCGTCGGACGACGAGAAACGCTCCGAGTCCTTGAACGCGCCCACCACGGCGGCGTGGCGCGACAACGCCCAGAAGCCTCGATCCGCGTTGTGGTACAGCGGCGCTTCGGCGCGCAGGCGCGCGTAGGTGGGGTACGGGTCCTCGTGGAACTCGTACGAGTAAGGATCGAGCACGACGGGCGGGTCGGGCATCAGGGGCATTCTCGCCGCGCGGGCGAGCGCGGGGCGAACGTCTAACTCGCGGGCGTTGCCGGCGTGGCGACGAACGAGCCGTCGAGCCAACGGCCCGAGCCGGGTGATGGCCACAGTGGTCCGATGAGCAGGGCGTTCTCGCCGCGCACACCGTCGAGCCAGCGCTCGACCGACGCCGGGTCGGGATGCTGTTGCGGGCATTCGCCGGTGGCGAGGTGCAGCGGGCTCACGGTGAGATGGCCGAGCATGATCGCGGCGTCGCCGCCCGACTCGATGTGCAGCGCCATGTGACCGGGCGAGTGCCCGCCCACCACCTCGACGCGCACACCAGGCACGATCTCGTCGCCGCTGTCGACGGCGCGCATCACACCCTGCGCGCGAAGCGCGTCGAGTGCGGGATGCGGGGGCGTCGCAAACTGGACGCTCGGGTGCGCGCCCGCGTCGAGCGCGTCGAGTTCGGCGCGGCTCGCGTAGAGCGGAGCGTTCGGGAAGAACGGCGTCCACGCGCCGTCGTCGCGCCACGCCCACATGCCGATACCTTCGGCGTGAGTCATCACCGCGTGCGTGACGCTCTCGCGCGGCATGCCGGCGTCGGCGAGCAAGGCGGCGAAGGCCTCCTGATGGAAGTCGGCATCGGGTCCGTCGCGCAAGATGTCGTCGGCGGCTTGTGCAGGGTCGACGGCGATCAGCGCGTCACCGGTGCGGATCAGCCACACCGCGGCGCCGGCGCGCGGATCGTCGCCCTCGGCCCACAGCGGCTCGGCCCACGGCACGGCGCGAATCTGCTCGGCCGACAGACCCACGCGGTCGGCCGGCACCGTGACATCGGCGTAGCCGACGCGGATCAATTCGATGTCGCCCACCCGGCATCGGTCGATAGTCATGGAACGAGCGTACGACGACGGTCTACAGCTTTCCTTCAAGTTTTCGGCAGTCAGGCCGACGGAAGATGTAGGTGACCGGTCACGGGCACGGTGGCTGAACCGAAAACGAACTATGTGGGGCATGCTGGGCCCTGCCCCTCTCGTCCCGAGAGGAGACCTCCGTGTTGTTCGAAGACGGCCATTGGGTCTGTCGCTGGTGTGGGGCGACGCTCGACATTCCATTGGACCGGCGTCTCGTCGCCACCCAACAGTGCGACGGGGCGGGTGTCGACCACCGCGTGATCGAGGTCGACGGTCGGACGGTGCACGAATGCGCCGTGCCAAAGAAAGAAGTTGCCTAGGCCGCGAACGAGCTGCCCGGGACACCGCCGTTCGGGCCGAGCTCGCAGCGGTGGACCTCGTTGCGATCGACGTAGACGACGCGCACGGTCGGCCGGCCGCTCACGCCACGGATCTCGCTGGTGGGGCGAGCATCCTCGCGGACGTCGCCGACCAACTGGCCGCACAACGTGCAATGCCAATGGCCAAAGTCCAGGCGCATGCTCCACCTCCCCGTTGTTGCCGGCTCACGGTACGGGGAGGCGAAGGCCGTATGGCCCTCCGCCGCAACAACTTGCAAACACGCGGTTCAGTTGCTCAGTGGGCTCAGTCGGCGTCGAAGCTCACCAGCGCGGCCTCCACGGTGTCGCCGCGCCGGCCCGGTGCACGGTGGTACTTCCAATACATGTTCGTGTGCGTGATCACGTCACCGGGCGGCGGCGCACCGTACGACGACAGGTCTTCGGTGGTGTGCGCGTCGGCCACCAAGGTGGCGTCGTAGCCGCGTGCGATCGCGCCGTGGAGTGTCGAGCGGATGCACGCATCGGTCTGCGCGCCGGTGACCACGAGGCGCCCGACGCCTTGCGCCGCGAGCAATTCCTCGAGCTCGGTCTCCTCGAAGGCGTCGCCGTACTCCTTGTGCACGAGCGACTCGGCGTCGTCGCGATGCAGCTCCGGCACGTACTCCCACTCTTCGGTGCCCTGTTCGAGCTCTTCGTCGTGGTGCTGCACCCAGATCACAGGCACATGCTCGGCCCGCGCCTTGTCGATCAGCGTGTTGATGTTGCCGATGACCGCATCGCGGTTGTGCGCGCTGCCCACCACGCCGTTCTGGACGTCGATGATCAGCAGCGCAGCATTCGGTCGATTAGAAAGTGTCGTCATAACGACCGCGACGGTACGCGGTACACCACGTTCGACCCAAGGCTTACTGATCAACTCGACTGCGCGACCGGCCGCCCGGGTGTGCGTGTGTCAGCGCCTCAGCGAGATGTGGCCCCGTCGCCACGGTGCACAGCACCGAGCCGTTGTTCAGGTTCGTCGCTCCGACGCGTACTTGGTTCTTCGGGTAGTGCGTCCGATGGAGCGTCTCGCAGCGCCGCGTCGCGTCGGCTTGCATCGTTTGGATCTGGCTACGCGACGGCCCGCTCGAAGTCGAGCAGGCTGTGAACGCCACGGCCGCCAGGAGCGCGCATGACGCGATACGCACCCCACGCAGCACGGCCCGAGGCTACGTCGCTCTGCGTGTCGCCCTATTTTGTGGTGCGGCTCCGTTCTCACGAGCGTGGCGTGCGAACTCGCTTGGCCCGCGCTGCCGCGGCAGCGCGGCCAAGTCACAACCACTGACCTGGCGAATGCGCACGGCAATCCCACCCACCACGCAACCGACGCTCGCGGGCAGAATGTGGAGGTGCCAGTTCCTGCCGAACGCTTCTCCTACGCGCCCGGTAGGCGCGGTGACTATGAACCAGAGTGGATCGCCGAAGGTTCGATTGGTCGATGTGTGTGGAAGGCCGGCATCGGCGACCGCAACCCGCCCGGGCTCGACCTTGTCGTAGATCAGTGGGCCGAGGACTATTCGTACGGGTCGTCGCATACGGCCGGGTCGGTTGACCTCACTGGCAAAGGCTTCACGATTGGTCAGTTCCCGACGCGAGACGGGAACACGCCGCCGGGCGAACCTTGGTTACTCGTTGGCCTCGCCCCCGCGAGGACGACAGCCGTCCGATGCGCGCTCAGTACGGGAGCAGTAGTGCAAGCCGAAGTGGTCGAGTTGCCCCGCTGGTCGTGTTGTGCGTATTGGTGCCTCGTCGAGGAACGGCACCTATTGATCGAGCGAGTGCTCACCATCGACGGCAACGACCGCCACTTCCCAACTACCGGTTCGAGATGATGCCGTCGGGACCCGCGTTGACGCGCACGTCCGAGTCTGGATGCTCCGCGTCCGCGCGTCGGATCGCAGTGGTGCCGGCGTGTGGTGGTGGATTCGTGGCGTGCCAGTTCTAGACCGTCCGCCGATGCCCAAATGACACTCGACACGGTGTGGCGAGCCCGTCAGGCGTGGCGCGAGCGCCAGGCGTGGTCGCGCGATGCCGCGGCAGCGCGCGCTGGGTCGCGACGTTGCTCATGCGACAAAGGTTCATCCTCGCGGAGCGGGCCTACGCTCGAGAAGTGCTTCCGAAACCGCCTCTGGGCATGTGCCCACGCTGCAACACGCAGACGGTAGTGATGGAGATCGAACAGATCAGCGAGCACGAAGGCATCGCGATCCCGCGCATCGTTTCCGCGCGCTGCTCGTCATGCGGCCTCGACCCGATGACCGAGTGGACCGAGCCCTCCGAAGCAACGGACGAGGACGAGGACGCCGAGTTCGGTGACGGGAGTGTGGCCGACCTTGGCGCGGTGCGGCGAGCGGTCGAAGGCAGCTAATCCCCTGCCGGAGAGTGGCGTCGCTCGCACGTAGTCACCCAGCGGCCGCTGCCTAGAATCACTGGTGATGGGGCGGGGCAAACTCAGTCGGGACTTCTCGGAAGCTCGCAGGCGGATGCGCTATCCGACGCCGATCGCGCCGATCGACGAGCAGTTCGCCCATTCCGGCGGCATGTACCAGGGCGCGGCGGGCTGGCTGAACATACGCTCGTTCTTGCAGTCGTACAGGCAGGTGCGCGGTGAACGCCATGGCGCTCGTCGATAGGCAGACGCACCCCCAGATATGAGCGACGTCGACGCAACGGCAGAGCCCGTCTGGCGGAACCGGCTGTACGAGCACGAGTCGGGATGGCGTGTCGCGGCTGGCGTCGCGCTCACGCTCGCCACTTGGTGGTTCGGCTCCATCCTTCCGGACGTCGGCGCTGGCATCGGAAACCTGCTGCTTCTTGCCGTGCTTGTCGCCATGCTCGCTCGGCGTGTCGGGTGGACCCGTTGGACCGCACGGGTCAGCACTTGGGTGTTCGCCGTGGTTGCCATGGTGAACACACTGCGCGTGCTGAACGAACGTCACGGCGACGTGGTTTGGTTCATCATCCTGGCGACCATCATCGTCGCCCTCATGGCTCGCTTCGCTTGGTGGGCTGGCTTGCGATTCGCGTACCGGCGCGACCGCATACCGAGCACGCGGTGACACGACGCGCGTGCCGTCCGTTGTTGTTCGGCGCGCTTGCGTTGCTTGGTGCTCTTGCCGCTTGTTCATCGTCAAGCCAGGCCGCGCCGCGGAGCAACGCCGACCGTGCCGCGGCCGACAAGCAGATGCTCATTGCCGGCGGCGCGACGACGAACGCGGCGGACTGCCTGTTTTCCATCGTCGGAGCGGAACCGAACGCCTTGGTCGACCTGAACGTCGTCAAGTACCGGCGAATGGTCGCGTGCTTCGACTCACCTTCGGCGGCCGGAAAGTGGATGCAGACGTACCAGCAGTACATGGCGACGCATTCGAAGCAGTTTGACAACGGGCCGATCGTCACGCTGGCCGACGCCCAACGCCTGTGCACGACACTTCACACTCGGCGTTATCCGAAGCAACACGTGAATGTCCGAAGCTTCGGCGCTGACGGCTCGGCCCTTTGTGCGGTTGATGTCGGTGCTTCATGGCGATGCACGGAAACGGGCAACGGTGTATCGGGAGCCTCGTGGGGCAAAGTTCAGAGCTACGTCGACGTCACCAGCGACGGTTCAGCCCGCGTGCTCCAGACAACAACGATGCCGCCGTGCGACGGCCACCTCGTGGTCACGCCTCCGACGAACTGACCGACGCGACCGTCGAGACGGACGGGGCTTCACGGAACCGTTACGAACCAACGTTCACTTGATCAGCTTGATGATGTTGAACATTGGTAGGTAGAGGCTGATCACCATGCCGCCGACGCAGGCGCCCATGACGACGATCAGTAGGGGCTCGATGAGGCTGGTGAGCGCGGCGACGGTTGCTTCGATCTCCTGGTCGTAGAAGTCGGCGATCTTGTCGAGCATCTCGTCGACAGCGCCCGTCTCCTCACCCACGGCCATCATCTGCGTGACCATCGGCGGGAACACCGCATGTTCCTCGAGCCGGCCGGCGAGAGGCTCGCCCTGTTTCACCGCACTCTGCCCATCGCGCACTGCCGTTGCCACCACGTCGTTGCCCGATGTGTCGGCCACGATGTCGAGCGACTCGAGGATCGGCACGCCGGAACGCACGAGGGCCGACAACGTACGGCTGAATCGCGCGAGCGCGGTCTTGCGCACGAGCGGGCCGAAGATCGGTGCGCGCAGCTTGATGCGATCCCACTTCTTGCGGCCTGACTCGGTCTGGATCCAACGCCGGAACGACACCACGATCGCAACGCCGGCGATTGCGACCAAATACCACATGCCTCGTACGAACGACGAGATGTCGATGAGGATCTGCGTGGGCGTTGGCAGCTTGCCGCCGAGTTGCTTGTAGAGCGACTTGAACATCGGGATGATGAACAACAACATCGCCGACACGATCAACAGCACGAGGATGCCCACGACGACCGGGTAGGTCATCGCCGACTTCACCTTCCGGCGCAGCTCCACCTGCTTCTCGATCGTGTGCGCGAGCCGTTGCAGCACACTGTCGAGCGCGCCGCTCACCTCACCGGCACGCACCATCGACACGTAGAGCGTGTTGAACGTCTTCGGGTGCTTGGAGAGCGCCACCGACAGGCTCGCGCCCTTCTCGACGTCCATGCGCACCTGGTTGATCACGACCGCGAACGCCTTGTTCTCGGTCTGTTCAGCCAGGATGTTCAGTGCGCGCAGCAGCGACAGGCCGGAATTGATCATCGTGGCGAACTGTCGCGAGAACACCGCGACGTCCTTGACCTTGATCCCCGTGCGCCCCGGGATGTGGAGCTCCTTGCCGAGCGTCTCCGACTTCTGCGCGGTCACTCCAATGGGCGTGTAGCCCATCGATCGCAGCTTGGCGACGAGCAGCTGTTCGTTGTCGGCGTCGAGCGAACCCTCGACGAGCTTCCCGCCCTTGTCGCGAACCTTGTACGCGTATGTCGTGGCAGTCATGAGGCGGCCGCTCCTATCCCGTCACGAGACGACGGAGGTCGTCCTCGTTGGCGCACCGTTCGGCGGCTTCTTCACGCGTGATGCGCCGCGCACGCACGAGCGCGGCGAGCGTCATGTCCATCGTGACCATCCCGTACTTCCCGCCTGCTTGCAGCATCGAATAGATCTGGTGCACCTTCGCCTCGCGGATGAGGTTGCGAATCGCGGGCGTGGCCACCAGCACCTCGCACGCGGCCGCGCGACCGGTGCCGTCGGCCGTCGGCACGAGCTGTTGGGTCACGATCCCCTGCAAGCTCGACGCGAGCTGCACGCGGATCTGCTGCTGTTGGTGCGCGGGGAACACGTCGATGATGCGGTCGATCGACTGAGGCGCATCCTGGGTGTGCAAGGTGGCGAACACGAGGTGACCTGTCTCCGCGGCGGTAAGCGCGGTCGAGATCGTCTCGAGGTCGCGCATCTCGCCCACGAGGATCACATCGGGGTCCTGGCGCAGCACGTGCTTGAGCGCGTTGGCGAACGACTGCGTGTCCTCGCCCACTTCACGTTGGTTCACCAGCGCGCGCTTGTGCTGGTGCAGGAACTCGATGGGGTCCTCCACCGTCATGATGTGGACGGCCTTCTCGCGGTTGATGATGTCGATGAGGCTCGCGAGGGTCGTGCTCTTGCCGGAACCAGTCGGTCCGGTCACGAGCACGAGCCCTCGCGGCAAGTAGGCGAACTGGCGGACGGACGCCGGAACGCCAAGCGTGTCGAAGTCGACGATCTCGTACGGGATCGCGCGCATCACGCAGCCGACGCTGTCGCGCTGCAAGAAGAGATTGAGACGGAAACGGCTGCGGCCGGGAAGCGTGTAGCTCGTGTCGAGCTCGAGGTTCGACTCGAACTTCTCGCGCTGTTTCTGCGAGATGATCGAGTACACCATCTGGCGCACCTGGCTGCCGTTGAGCACCGGGAACTCGGTGAGCGGCCGCAGCTCACCGTTCACGCGGATCACCGGATGTGAGCCTGCAGTGAGGTGGAGGTCGGAACCGCGCTGGTCGATCACCTGCTCGAGCAGGTCGTTGATGTGCACGTCGTCGGGGCCCATCGCGGCGCCGAGCTCCGGCGGTCCGAGCACCTGCTCGGGCGCCGCGCCATACACCGTGTCGATCGCTCGCTCGAGCTCGACGCGGTCGGCCGCCGCCGCGATCACCTCGTAGCCGGTCGCGCGGCCCACTGCCTCGACCGCGGCGTTGTCACCCGGGTCGGCGAACGCCACGATCAGGCGCGGGCCGTCGAAGTCGATGGCGAGCGCAAGGTGATTGCGGGCGATGTCGGCCGGGATCAGCGACGCCGCGTCCTGGTGTAGCGGCGTGTCGTGGAAGTCGACGAAACGCACACCGATGCTCTCGGCGAGCGCCGCGGTCAGGTCCTTGTGCCCCACGAGCCCGCGCTCGAGCAGCACCGCCGGGAGCGGCTTGGCGCTCTGGTCGGCCGCGGCCAGCGCCTCCTCGAGGTCGCTGCGGCTCAGCACGTGACGATCGACGAGCGTCTCCCCAAACCGTCGTGCCGGCTGCTGCGCCACCACAATGCACCCCTTCTCGCACGAAATGACCGTTTAGTCCGCCCCTCTATCGGCACCACGAGCCCCTTACCTTGACGGCCCGGCGCGGGGGCAACCTCGATCAGGGCGGCGAGCGGAGCCGCGCAGGAGCGCCAGCGACTGAGCCGCGAAGCGAGTTCGCAGCGAAGCGGACTGAGTGGGACCGGCAAGCAGAGCGCCAGCGGAGCTGTCGGTACCGCGACGGACGCGGAGCAATAGTTACGCCACGACGCGGAAGATCTCCTCGAAGCTGGTCATCCCCAGGCCGACCTTGCGCAGGCCGTCTTGGCGGAGCGAGAGCATCCCTTGCATCACCGCCAGCTTGGCGATGTCCTCGCTCGACCTGCGCTCGAGGATCGCTCGCTCGACATCCTCGGTGACCATCATCACCTCGTGGATGCCGAAACGGCCTCGATATCCAGTCCGTCCGCAGGCGCCGCAGCCGATGGCGCGGTAGACCGTCGGCCAGTCGTCGAGCGCGTCGACGTCCCAGCCGGCCTGCAACATCTCGGCTTCGGTGGGTGAGTACGGCTCCTTGCACTTGTCGCACAACTTGCGCGCGAGCCGCTGCGCCACGATGCAGTCGAGCGCCGACGTCACGAGGAAGGGCTCGACGCCCATCTCCACGAGCCGCATCGGCGTGGACGCGGCATCGTTCGTGTGCAGCGTCGACAGCACGAGGTGGCCGGTGAGCGCGGCCTCGATCGCGATCACAGCGGTCTCCCGGTCGCGAATCTCACCGACGAGCACGATGTCGGGGTCGGAGCGCAGGATCGACCGCAGCGCGGCCGCGAATGTGAGGCCCGCCTTCGGGTGCACCTGCACCTGATTGATGCCGGCGAGCCGGTACTCCACCGGGTCTTCCACCGTGATGATGTTGCGATCAGGTTGATTGAGGATGTTCAACGTGGCGTACAGCGTGGTCGACTTACCCGATCCGGTCGGCCCGGTCACGAGGATCGTGCCGTAGGGCTTGCGATACGAGTCGGCGAAGCGGTCGAGCGTCTCGGGCAGGAAACCGAGCTCGCCGAGCCGTAGCAACGCGGTGCCCTTGTCGAGAATTCGCAGCACGATCTTCTCGCCGTGCAC
>DASXZO010000046.1:0-17933 GCA_036501845.1 Acidimicrobiia bacterium
CCTGGGACCCCGATTATCGGGGTCCCAGGACGCCCGGCGCGGTGGCGAGCACATCGGCCGCGCTCGGGAGCTGTGCGCGGGAGACATCGACGAGCAGCGGCGCGCCGGGTTCGGACGAGATCGGGCCAGGCTCCGGAGCGACCTCGCCCGCGCTCGCGTCGAGGGCGTGCAGCACGATGGCCACGAACGCGTCGGGCCGGTCGACCTGGAGGTAGTGGTTCGCGCCGGGCAGGAAGTAGAGCGAGTTCCGGCCCGGCTTGCTCATGAGGAACCGATTCCACACGTGCGCCGCGACGCGCGGCGGTGACACGGTGTCGTCGAGACCCCACACGATCGTGGTCGGCACAGTCGATTCGGCGAGGCGTTGGAGCCATGCCTCCTCGTGCTGCGAACGCTCCACGAGGTACTGGATCGTCTCGTGCAGCACCTTCACGCCGTCGTCGTGGGCGAACGTGGCCGCGAGCACGTCGATCTCCGGGTCGGGCGAACGGCGCGGCGGCGTGAATGTGTTGGCACCGAGTCCGTCGGCGAGGAGCTCAGGCGTGGTTGCTGCGAGCACTTGGTCGGCGGAGTGAGGATCGAGCACCAGACGTTGGAAGTCGGTGAGGTTCGACAGGGGCAAGAAGATGTTGCCGTTCGACAGCACGAGATGCTGCAGAGACTCGAGCGCCGAGCCCGATTCCCGCTCGGCCCGCTGTATTGCGAACAGCAGCGCAACGCTCGCGCCGCGGTCGTGCGCCACGACCACCGCGGTGTCCGCGCCGACGACGTGATCGAGGTAGTGCTCGAGGAGCTGCGCGTCGCGAGCAAGGCTGTAGCCCCAGCCCCGCGGCTTGTCGGAGAAGCCGTAACCCGGGAAGTCGAGCGTGCACACGCGGAACCGCCCCTCGAGCCCGGCCGCGACGTCGACCCAGTCGATGCTGCTCGTGGGAAAGCCGTGCACCAGGAGCAGCACCGGCGCGTCGGGGTCGCCGACCTCCACGTGAAAGACATCCACGGATGCGGCCGAAGTGTCAGGCGGCTGCCACGAGAAGTACGCACCGCGGGCGCGCCAGGCATCGGCACGCGGTGACATCACGGCCCGCCGGTTGACGTTGTTCACGTCGCGCTCGTTCATGTCGCCAACCCGTTTCACCCATTGGGGCGCGCCGATGCTAAAGGCGCTCGCTCGGCCTGCGTGCACGCGCACCGCAGATCCGACAGACTGCCGACCGTGACCCGTATGCGATCCATTGCCCTCGCGCTCGCCCTGTGCCTCGTGACCGCCGCGTGCGGCCGCGGCAGCTCCACCACGGCGGCGCCTCCGAGCTCGCCGGCCGCCAGCAGCGGAACCGGCGCCGGCTCCACTCCCGGGCTCGACCAGGGCGCGTTCGGCAACCTCGGTGTGCTCTGCCACGCCGCACCGGCGAACTCGGGCCCGTACACCGCGACCGATCTCGGCGTCACCGCCAACGCGATCGACGTCACCACGTTCTCGGATCCGGGCTACTCCGGCGCCAAGGGACTCAACGAGGAGCTCTTCGACACCGCCACCGCGTTCACGAATTGGTGCAACGCGCACGGCGGCATCAACGGGCGCCACATCGACGTCACCCTGTCGGACGGCAAGCTGCTCGAAGCCGAGCAGCGCATGGTCGAGGCGTGCGACGACAAGACCTTCATGGCCGTCGGCGGCGGCAACGTGTTCGACGACACCATGCAGTCCGACCGCTTGGGCTGCAAGAACGGCGCCATCCCGCAAGTGGCCGGCTACCTCGTGACCGCGAAGGCCGTGGGCTCCGACCTCACGATCGTGCCGTCACCGGCCCCGCTGCAGGACCAGTCGGTGGGGATGCTCCGCTGGCTCACCCAACACTTCCCGTCGACCACAGACCACATCGGGATCATGACCGGCGAGATCTCGACCACAGAGGTGGTCGCGCAGCGCACCCAAGAGGCGCTCGGCGACATCGGCGCCAAGGTGATCTACAACGGTCTGTACCCGCCTACCGGTACCGACAACTGGCGGCCCTACGTGTCGGCGATGCAAGCCAAGGGCGTGCGCGGCCTCTACTGGGTGGGCCAGCCCGCGGGCCTGGCGCAGATGCTCGACGCGGCCAAGGGACTGGGGCTGAAGCTCGACTGGGTGGCGGCCGAGTCGAATCACTACGACCCGGTGCTGTTCCAGAACGCCAGCCCGTTGAGCGCGGTCAACGGCGTGTACGTGAACTCGAGTCAGGCGCCGTTCCTGCCCGGCGCCGCGAGCAAGAACACCGCGACGCAGGACTACCTCGACATGATGCAGCGCTGGGGCGGGTCGAGCAAGAAGATCGCGTCGCTCGGCGACCTCGCGCTCTCTGGCTGGTTGTTGTGGGCGAAGGCCGCCGGCGAGTGCGGTGCCGACCTCACCCGTGACTGCGTGTGGGCGAAGTTGAAGGCCGTCCATTCGTGGACCGGCGGCGGGCTCATGGCGGTGTCGGATCCCGGCAACGACAAGGGCAGCCCGTGTTTCACGCTGTTCGAGACCCAGAACGGCAAGTTCACCCAACCGGACATCAACGCGAACACCGGCATCTATAACTGCTCGGCCGACAACGTCGTGGTGCTGAAGCGCAACTACGGCACCGGCGCGCGCTGCCCGAATCCGGTGTACCGCAGCGATCCCAAGCCATCGACGTGCGGCCCCGCCAAGGGCTGACGCCCCACCTACTCCGTCTACTTACTGGCGCCGATTGCTTGGGGCCGGCCTACGGGGGTGGGCAGTTGAGGTCGGAGCGCGTGGTGCCGTCGCCGTTCGGCTGGCTGTAGTCGGCGAGATCCTGTTGCACGTCGGCCTCGGTGACCACGCCATCGCCGGTGATGTCCTCGGCCGCGCTGTTCGTGCCGATGTAGTCGGCCACGAGTCCCACATCGATGCAACCGACCACACCGTCACCGTTGACGTCGGGGTTGGCCGGAACCGGCGGCACGGTGACCGGCACCGTGGTGGTGGTCGTGGTGGGCGGCTGCGTCGTGGTCGTGGTGGGCGGCCGCGTCGTGGTCGTGGTGGGCGCGAGCGTGGTGGTGGTGCGCGGCGCCGTGCTCGGCGGCGGGCTCGTTCCGGCAGTGATACGCGGCTCGGTGGGCGGCGGCGGGTTGGTGTGATGCGACGCCACCGTGGTCGTGGTGGTGTTGTCGACCACGGTGATCGGGGCGCTGACCGTCACGTGGCCGATCGTGGCCTGGATCACCGCCTTGCCCTTCGAATATCCGGTGACGAGGCCGGTCGCGTCCACGTCGGACACCGACGGTTTCGTCGAGCGCCAGAGCACGGGGTCGTGCAGCACCACTCCGTCGAACGACTCGGTGGTGCGCAACGCCATGGTCGGCCGGCGTTGCGCGTTGGTCATCGTGAGGGTCGCCTGCTTGGGATCGATCGACAGCGCCACCGGCACCTGCTTCGGCGGCGGCGCGCCCAGTTGCTTGGCGTCGGCGGCGAGGTCGTGCACCTCGACCTTGGCGAGCGCGTTCAACGAGCTGGCCGAGAGTGGCGCTGCGAAGTGCACCACGTAGTGGACCGCGTAGCGCCCGCGCGCCGGGATCACCATGCGGTAGGCGACCTTGGGGTCGGCGGTGATGACCACGCTGTACTTCGGCGTGAACGCCACCTGCGACACCGTGCGGGCGATCTGCTTGGGGACCACCACCCGCAGCGTGGCATGCAACGGGCTCACCGACGCGTTCGACACGTTGAGCGTGGCCGTCATCGTGCGGCGGTCGGTGGAGGTGGCCCAGAGCTGCGACACGAGTGCCGGCGTGCGGCCGAGCTGCACCGTGGGAAACGTCATGCTCAGCGCGGTGCTCGCATGATGCGGCGGCAGCGGCGCGAGCGTGGTGGGCGGTGGCGACGCCGACTTCTTGTTGTGCTCGTGCACCGCCGCGACGGCAAGGCCGCCCCCGACGAGCAGCGCCAACACCACGATCACCGCGACGATGCGCACCGCACGACCGCGGCCCTCGCGCTCTTGTGGATACACCACCGGCGGGAGAAGCTCGCCGGAATCGCCGGCCGGCGCGATGGGTACCGGCGGCGCGGTGGGCGCGTCGCCGAGCGGCACGAACGTGGGCACGTCGGCCGGTGCGGGCGCGAGCGTGGCGGCCGCGCCGACTGCGACTGCCTCGGCGGCAACCGGCACCGCGGCAACGGGCACCCCCGGCGAGTCGCCGTTCGTCGACCGCGAGCGCGCCACGGGCATCGCAAGGGGCGGCGCGCCCGCGCCGTTGCCGTTGCCGTTGCCGTTCTCGGGTTGCGCCGCCAGCGCCAGCGCGTCGGCAACGATGCGAGCGGCCGCGTAACGATCGGTGGGCCGGCGCGCCATGCAGCGGGCGATGATGTCGCTCACCCGTGTGGAGATCCCGAGGTCGCGCAACGGCGCCGGGTCGTGGTGGCACTTCCAGTCGCGCAGCTCCTCGGGCGACGCGATCAGATCGCCGTAGGGCTCGCGCCCGGCAAGCAGCGTGTAGATCGTCGAACCGAGCGCGTAGATGTCGGAGGCCGTGGTGGCGCGCTGGCCGCTGAGCACCTCGGGCGCCGAATGCGCCACCGACGGCACGCGAGCGCCACCGATCGTGGTGCCACCGATATCGCTCAACAGCGGTTCGCCCCGGGCGTCGACGAGCACGTTCGTGGGCGTGACGTTGCCGTGTATGAGACCGGCGTCGTGCACCGAGGCCAGCGCGCGAGCGGTTTTGATCGCAATCGACATCGCGGCACCGGGCGGGATGGCGACGCCGGCGGTCATCTGGTCGGCCACCGAGCCGCGCGGTGCGTACTCCATCGCGGTGTAGCGCTCACCATGAGTGTTCACACCGGCGTCGAGGACCCGCGCGATGTTCGGAGTGTCGGAGAACGAACGCAGTGCGCGCGCATCCTGCTCGAAGAGTTGCGGATCGAAGCCGTTCCCGGCGACCACCTTGACGACCACGTCGCGATCAAAGCGCGCGGCATTGCACCGGTATACGGCGGTGTCGTCGTGCTGCGCGATCAGGTCGGCGGCGCCGTAACCGTCGATCCCCAGATCCTGGGTCAAAGATCCTCCGGAAGGCCCACGTTGGCGCATGTCGGCCGTTGCCCCTCATTCTCGCATCCGTGCTGTGTACCACCAAGTCAATGGCGTTGTTCCTAGGCTCCTTGCGGGCGTCATATGCGCCGAATACGTTGCAATTTCTGCACGACGAGGGAGCCAAGCGATGACAGCACACCACGGCGACGCGCACGAGCCCAGCTCGGGCGACGTGTCCGATTTCACCCGTGGCGTGAGCCGACGCCGCCTCCTCGGGCGGGGCGCCGTGGGCGCCGGCCTCGCCGTGGCGGGCGGCGCGCTGCTGCGCCCGGGCGCAGCCGATGCCGCTGACGGCGATCCTGTGCTCGCAGCCCAGACTGTTGGCGGCCTCGATGCCGAAACCGGTCTGGCCGGTGCGTGCACGCCGAGCGTGCTGAAACTCGCACAGTCGTCGACCACCGGCGACGGGCTCGTCGTGCAGCTCAGCGACCCTGGCGCCACGGGCACCGGGGTGAAGGCCACGCAAGCCGGCGCGGGCCCCGCGATCGCGGCGACCACTACCGGCAGCAACACCGAGGCGGCGATCACCGCGCAAGGCACGGCCTCGCTCGGAGCGAACACAGGCGTTGTCGACGCGATCAACAACAGCACCTCCACGAATGCCTACGCCGTGCGCGCGACGTCCACCGGTGCGGGTGGCGCAGTGCTCGCGTCGGCGTCCACCTCGCCCGCGGTGAACGCGCAGTCAACGGGTTCGGGCGCGGCGCTCTTCGCGAGGAACACCGGCAGCGGACCGGGCGTGTCGGTGCAGAACACGAACAGCGGAGCCGCGCTGCTCCTCACGAGCTCAGGCACGTCGATCCTCGCCGCCACCTCGTTCACCGGCACACCGGCGGGCGTCGCCGACCGGGCCGGAATTTCGATCACCACCCAGTCGTCCACCGGCTTCTACGTGAAGGCCACGAGCGGTCGGGCCGCCTACGCCGAGAACACGGGCGCCAACGACACCTTCTACGCGTTCAACAGCGGCCACTCCGGCAACCCGCGTGCGGTGGTGGCCTACCTCGCCAACGCTGCTGCATCCGGCAGCGCGGTGTACGGCTCGACGGCAGGCAAGGGCGCGGGCATCGAAGGCAAAAGCAACCTCGGACGCGGGGGCCAGTTCACGGGCCGCGTCGCCCAGGTTCGGCTCCTTCCGGGCACGGGCGCGCATCCCGCGTCGGGAAGCGTCGGCGACCTCTTCGTCGACAATCACGGCAACCTCTGGTTCTGCAAGGGCGGGACCAGCTGGAAACAGATCGCCTGATCATCCGCCGGATGTCAGAACGTTCCGGCCACTCCGACCACGGGTGCGGAGCCGATGCGGGGCCGCACCGACTCGATGATCGGGAAGTCGCCGGCCGCAAGGAACGAGCCCTCTGCTGTGATCGCGCCCACACCGTGACCGCGCGCCGACGGCACGAGACCCATCACGTGCGCGCCGGGTGGTGTCGGCAACCAGATGCGCAACGCGTCACCGAAGTGTCGCAGCCGGCCGCTGCGATGCACGATGTGATAGCCGTGCCCGGAGGCCGACGGTAGGAGCACGACCGCGTCGTCACCGGCGTGATGCACGGCCGCCGATCCGTGAAAACCGGCGTCGCCGAACGTGAACACGCCGCCATCGGCACCGAGCAGCCAGTAGCCCCGGCCCTTGCGCGTGCCGGCGATCGCAACGATCGGCGCCCACAGCCGCCGGTTGCCCAACGAACCGTGATATCCGGCGTCACCGAACGTGAACACACCACCGTCGCGGGCCACGATCCAGTAGCCGCGACCGCTCTTCGTGCCTGCGATGCCCACCGCCGGTGCGTGCAGCGCTCGCCCGGCGAGGTCGCCGTGGAATGGTGCGCCGCCCTCGGCGAGCACCGCGCCGTCCGGGGTGAGCAGCCACATCCCTCCGGCGTGCGAGTGCGCCACGCCAACAACGCCCAACCCGTGCGCCCGCCAGTCGGTGAGGGGCCGAGCGCCGCCCGCGCTCACGATCGTGCCGTCGTGCGCGACGGCCCAGAACGGCCCGTGGTGGCGGCGGGTGAGCAACGCGTTGCGCGCTTCGAGCCGCCCGGCCACCGCGTGGCGCACGTGGGGTAGTAACGCCTCGGTCGGGCCGCCCGGGCACAGCGTGGCGTATGTGTCGCGATGGCCGACGATGTTGCGCATCATGTGATGACGGCCCTGCGAGTCGACGTAGTTCGACTGGCCCTGCGGGTCGATGCCCCAGCGCGCGCACTTCCATGCGAGCAGTTCGATCAGCCCGTGGAGCATCGGTTGCGGCGGCGCCACATGGGTGAACGTGCCCAGCAGCGCGATGCCGATCGTGCGGTTGTTGAAGTAGAGCGCGTGCGCACCGCGCACCTGCCGGTGCCAGCGCGACTCGGTGGTGTGCGGCACGCCCGGCGGGTAGTCGCGCGCCCAGCGCCCTTCGTAGATCCGCCCGTGCTCGTCGATGAGGAAGTTGTACGCGATGTCGATGTACTCGCGGCTCGTGTGGAACGCCATCACACTCCGCACCACCGCAGCGGGATCGCGCGGGCCGTTCGGGGTGACCGTGTGGTGCACGATCAGCTTCTGGACCACGGAGTCGTAGTCGGGCGCGGCCTTGCGCAGATGTTCGTCGGCGCCCCATTCGGCGCGGGTCACGATCGGCGGTACCGGCCACGACAGGTTCTGGCGCGGTCGCGCCGCCACCGCGGGCTCCGACTCCACGAGGTCGACCAGCGTGGCCCCGGTCGCGCCGAGCGCGCCCACGGTCGCGGCGCCGGCACTCCATCGCAGCACCTCGCGGCGGCTCACGGCGTCGCGCGACGCCGCGTGGTCGTCTGGTCCGGTCATGCGTTGCGCTCCGTGCATCGGATGACTGCGGGCATCACACCCGCGGTCACTCTGCTCGTTCGGTTCTGCACTCTCGGTCACGGGCCCAGCGCCCGTGCGTGGTCGGTGATCTCGCCCGTCGTTGTCGTGTTGTTGTGCGATCGGGTTCTCGCCGTATCGGCGGACCGCTTACAGGCGCCCGGCGAAGTGGTTCGCCCAGAAGCGGCCGAGCGAGATCGGGTCGATGTAGCGATCAAGATGGTAGATGGTGAACACGCCGACATCGCGTCTTGTCACGTGCACGCCGAGCTGTGCAAGGCGTACCGGAACCGCGCGAGAGCGATCCGAGTTCCTGTACACCACCCAATCGAGCGCTCGCGCTGCGTTCACCGTGTCCTGCAGTTGCGACGAGCGCGGCAAGTCGAGTGGCGACGCGACGATGCCGTCCTTGCCGTCGAACGTGAGCGGGTTCGCGATCCAGTAGTCGGCGTACACGCGCGTCACGTGTTCCTGCGCGAGCGCTCGCTCGAGTGGTGCGAGCGTGGACGGGCGCAGATCGAGCGCCGCGGGCTGCTCCCGTTCGAAGTTGATCAGCGCGTGCACGTTCGCGGTTCCGAACGCGAGCGCGGCGATCACGATCAGCGCGGCAATCCAGAATCGGCGCGCACACCACGCGACGAGCAGCGCAGCTGTGGGCACGAGCAACAACGCGTAACGCGGCTCGAACGTCGACGATGCCGTCGGCGGGATCGCTACGAGGAACGGGAACGTGAGCGCGAGCAGCACGAGCAGGCTCAACGGCGTCGCCGCACGCCGCCACCATGGCATCGCGCCGCCGCGCCGCATGCGGTCGATGCCAACGATCGCGATCACCACGACCGCGGCCACGAGCGCCACGTACACCACCAAGCCGGCACCGGCGAGCAGCCAGCCGCCGTAGTACGACGGCCGCACCCCGAGGATCCGCGGCACGAGCTGTCCGAATGCCCTGTGGACGCGGCCGGTGTAGCTCGCATTGCCGCCAGGCTGCTGCATCACCCGGCTTCCGTACTTGGCCACGCCGAGGAGCCACGGCGCTCCACCGACCACCCCGCCGGCGAGGATCTGCAGCACGGTCCGCAACGGCGGCCGGTCGCACGCGAGCAACCATGCGAGCAGCGGTAGCAGCACGAATGCGCTCTGCGCGCTCTCGTACCACGCAAGCCCGCACAACGCGCCGAGGAGCAGCGCGTCGCGTACCGGCCACCTGGGCCGGGCGTCGTGGAGGCGCAACGTCACGAGCAACGCGAGCGTCACGAGCAGCAACGTCATCCAGTAGAAGCCGCGCTCCTTCGTCGAGAGCCACACCGTGCCCGGCCACGCGACGAGGAGCGCGCCTGCAAGCCAAGCCTGCGGTCTCGGCATCATGCGGCGCGCCGCGCGCACGATCGTGTAACCCGCTGCAACCGAGAGCGAGAGGGGAACGATCTTCACCGCGAGCGCGGTGCGACTGAAGCGCGTCGTGATGGCAACGAGCATCGGTTCGAGGGTGCCGCCGTAGTACTGCCCCCAATAGAACAGCGGCGGCTTGTGGAGGTGGCCGATCGAAAGGCCCATCAGCCCGACGATTGCCTCGTCGGAGTCGAGCCGTCCGATCGGCGACGCGAGCAGCACCGCACGAAGCACGAAGCCACCGAGCACGAGCAGGAGCGAGAGCGTCCACCACCAACGCGGCGCCACCGCCTCGTTCAGCGGATCGCTCGCGGTCGTGTCGGCGCGCAGGTCGTCGGCGGAACCGACCGTCATCGCCTCACAGCCGTTCGCATATCCGCTCGAGGAACGACACGTAGCGCTCGATCACCACCGGCCACGAGTATTGCCCCGCCACGTAAGCCTGCCCGGCGCGCCCCAAACATTGCGCGAGCGCGGCGTCGGTGGTGATCCGCGTGATCGCAGCCTCGAACGTGGCGTAGTCGTCGAACCAGAGGCCGCCACCGCTGCGCACACAGTGGTCGCGCGTGACCGGCGCGGCGCCGTTCACGATCACCGGCGTAGCGGCCGACCATGCCTCGAGCACCACGAGCGCGAGCGACTCGTTCGGCGACGGCGACACCAAGGCGGTGGCGTTCGTGAGCAACGCGTGCTTGGTGGCGGTGTCGACCATCCCAAGTTCGACGATGTCGGGGTGTGGTGGGATCGGATCGTGCGGCTCGCCGGCGAACACGAGCGCCAGTGGGCCCGGGAACCGCTGTTTGTAGGCGGCGAAACCAACGGCGAGGGCTTGCGAGCCCTTGGCCGCGAGCACGCGGCCGAGGCAGAGCACGAAGGGCCGGTCCGAACACGCTTGCATCGCAGGAGTGGCTGCAACCGCCGGCACGGGGTCGACCCCGATGCCCACCACCAGCTGGGGGTGCGTGACTGTCGACGGGAACAGACGCGCCGCGACGCGCCGTTCGGGTTCGCTCCACCATGCGAGCGCGCCCGCGCCGGTGAACACCGGCTCGTAGATCGGCAGATGGATCGCGGGCTCGTCGTGTGTCGCCGGATGCAGCACCGCGCGGCGGCCGAGCCTGGACACTGCGGTCACGATCGGGTGGTACATGTACGGCCCGAGCGTGACCACGCCGCATGCACTGTCGACCGCGGCATCGACCGCGTCGGGGCAGACCGGGCCGAGTTGCTCGAGCCAGCGCCACGACTCATCCACGGTGAGCGCAGAAGCGCCGCCGAGCACGCGCGCGTCCAGCGCCGCGAAGTTCGCGCCGCGCCCCGACTGGCTCGCGAACCGGTGCACGCTCACGCCATGCTCGCTCGTGGTGCCGGCAGGCACCTCGTTGCGCCACGTGGCCGCGTCGAGCGCCGTGGTGGTGAACACCTCGCAGTCGAACCCGTCGACCGCAGCGAGGTGCTCGGCGAGCAGCTTCGCGGCAACTTCGGCGCCACCCGCGATGCCGTCGCCGTAGCGCGGCACCACGAAGCCGACACGCGTCATCGACCGCGCCCGTTCGGCGTTTGGAGCACCGGCATCAGTTCGGCGAGCAGCTTCGACGCCGTGTGCTCACGGTCGAGTTCGGCGGCGCGGCGCCGGCCGGCAGCGACGATCGTGTCGCGCAGCTCGCCGTCACCGAGCACGCGCGCCACGGCCGCGGCGACTGTGAGTGGTGCCTTGCGGTCGAGCACCACAGCCGCGGCGCCCACAGTCTCGGCCACGGCGCCGGCGCGGAATGTCACCACCGGAACGCCGGCGCTCATCGCTTCCACGAGCGGCACGCCAAAGCCCTCGTGCTCCGAGCAACCCACGAACACGTCGGCGGCCGAGTAGTGCGCCGCCAGTGTGTCGTCGTCCACGTTGCCCGTGAGCTCCACGGCATCACTCACACCGAAATGTTCGGCGAGCCGCTGCACGGTGGTCACGTAGCGCGCCATCGCGGTGCTCCCCACGACGCGCAGCCGTGCCCCAGCTGCATAGATGTCGCGGTACGCGGCGAACGCGGCAACCAGGTCGTGGACGCATTTGTTCGGCGCGACGCGTCCGACGAACAGCCAATCGTGGCCGCCACCACCGGCGCGCAGCTCGGCGACGCACTGCGGGCTCGGTGCGCGCAGCGGCGGCACGAACACGGGCACAGTGACGGTGCGCGGGCACCCTGCCGCGGCGAGCTGCTCGGCGTTGAACGAGGAATCGCCGATCCCGAGCACCGAACGACGCGCGAGCCGCACCACCTGCCGCTCCCCCACCTCGAGGTTCTCGGCCAGGCCCGGGTCCCACGCGTCGAAGAACTCGGGCGGCGTCATGTTGTGATGGGCCAGCACGATCGGCTCGCGCCGCAGCAGCAACTCGTCACCCATCGGCGTGCCCATTGCTGCGTGGTACACGAGCACGGTGCCGGCGATCGGGCTCGGATCGTCGAGCAGGGCACGGGCATCGGACGCGATCGGCGGCAGCCCGGGGCGGATGTCGTCGGCGAGCACTCGCGACGCCACACCCGCGCCCGCAAGTGTCTCGTGCACCGCCAGCACGTGCGCGCCGATTGCGCCGGGCTCCCACGTGGGCACGAGCTGCACCACGGCCTGGGTGGCCGCCATCAGCCGAGCACCCCGGCATGCCCGAGCGCGCGCAGCAACGTGTCGGCCGTGCGCTCGGGTGCGAACAGATCGACGCGCCCATGACCGCGCTCCACGAGCGCATCGCGCAGTGCGCGGTCGTGCGCCACCCGGTCGACGGCCGCGCACACCGCGGCAAAGTCCTTGTGCTCCAGCAACACCGCGGCGTCGCCGACGGTCTCGGGCACCGCAGTGGCCGCGTACGCCACCACAGGCTTGCCCCACCACATCGACTCGATCACGGGCACGCAGAAACCTTCGTGATCGGAGAGACACACGAACACGTCGGCCGCGTCGAAGTACGCGCCGAGCTCGCCTGGCGGCACCGAGCCCGCGAGCCGCACGCTGTCACCGAGATCGAGGCGCTCGATCAAACCTTCGAGAGCGATCTGGTACGGGCCCGCACTCGTGCCGCCAACGAGCCAGAGGCGCGCGCCTGGGTCCCACACGGAGCGGTACAGCGCGAACGCGCACACGAGATCGTGCTGCGCCTTGTTGGCTGCGAGGCGACCGACAAACAACCAATCGGTGCCCCGCTTCGTGCGCCGAAGCTGGTCGCGACATTCGCGGTCGATTGCGCCCCATCGCGACGGATCGATGAACACCGGCACCACTGTGGTGTCGCTGAGGCCGAACTGCACGAGCTCGCACGCGTTGTAGTGCGAGTCGGCCAGACCGGCGTGTGCGCGCGGCGCGACGCGCGCGAGCTGCGCCCGACCCTGCGCCAGCAGCAAGCCGGTTTCGGGGTTCCACGCCTCGAAGAACTCCGGTGGCGTGATGTTGTGGTAGTCGAGCAAGAGCGGCTCGTCGCGGTGTGCGATCCAGTCGCCGAGCGCGCAGCCGATCGCCGCGTGGTACAGCATCGGTGTCCCACCCGCCCAGTCCTTGTAGCTCCGTGCCTCGCTGCGCAGATCCCGATGCACCTCGCCGGCGAAGATCTCGGATTCCACTCCGTGGGCGCGCAACACCTCACGCACCTTCATCGTGTGCGCGCCGATGGCGTCACGGGGTGCGAGCGCGGGCAGGAACTGATGGAGCGCCGGCATCACGAACGGCGTGCAACCACCGCGAAGCCGCGCGCGCCGGTTTCGGCGTGGGTGACGACGTCGCCGCATCCAGCGCGCGCCAGCAGGTGCGCCCATGTGGCTGCATGCAGAGGCCGGCCGGGTGCGAGGTCGAGCGCGATTGCGTCGGCTTCGCTGTCGGCGGCGCGCGGGTCGCGTCCGATCACGATCAGCGCGCCGTCGGCGGCGAGGCTGCGCGCCGCCTGCTCGACGAGCTCCACCTTGTCGCCGAGTACGAGGGTGTCCACACAGCCTGACAGCACGATGCCGCCGAGATCACCGTCGGGCACCGACGCGAAGTGCTCCAACGCCTCTTCGGTGCGGGCTTCAACCCGATGTGCGTCGGACACTCGCGCCGCATCGAGCCTCGGGTCGACGCCGTACGCGTCGATTCCCGCGGCCACGAGCGCGTCGAGCAGCGCACCATTGCCACATTCGGCGTGCACAACCCGAGCGCGCGCCGCCTTCAGCTCGGTGATGCAGAATTCGGCCCATCCACTCACGTCGTCGAGCTCGGCCGGCGCGCGCGCAAGCTGCACCCGAGTGTCGGTGGCCGGCGACCGGCGTTCGAGTGCGTCGACGCGCCCACCCAGGATGCGCAGCGCCCGCAACGTGGTGCCGGCGAAGGCCACGAGTTGGCGGCCGACGAAGATCAGGTACCACGCGGTGAGCGTCTTCACCGCGCGCTTGAGCATGCGCAGCGGTCGCTTGCCCACGAGGGGCACGTCGTAGTCGACGATCGCGTGACGCGCCGCCTGATCCACGACTGTGTCGAAGCCGGCACCGGTGGCGCCGGGCGGGGCCACTGCCGCGAACGCACCCTCGAGTTCGCGCTCGAGTGCTTCGGGGATCTCGCCCGAGCGGCGCTTGGCCCGCACGTCGGCCTCGATCTCGGCCATCAACGTGCGTGCGTCAGGCACCTCGGAACCGGCCGTCGCGCCCGCACTACCGGGTTCCGTCGCGTCGGTCGGCACGGCCTGCGACGGTAGTCGCGGACGCCCATGGGACTTCGACCATCGTCGTACGATGCCCCCATGTCCGACGCGGCCCAGTCCGATGCGCCCGGGTCCCGCGGCGTGCGCGGTACGGCAAAGCGCGCACTGGCCCCCCTCGAGCGGCGTATCGAAATCGCGGTGACGCGCGCTGTGGAAACCACGATCCGGCGCGAGATCGCGGAGCTCCAAGCCGCGCTGCGCGCCGACATCGCCACACTCGTGGAGCTCACGTACGAGCTCGAACACCTCGCCGGACGGATCGATACGGCCCTGCGCGCACTCGCACCGGTCAGCGCCGACGACGACGCCTGACGCATGCCGGCATCCGACCGCGCGGCGCAACGCGTGGTGCTCGACGTGCAGGCGCTGCAAAACCCGCTGCACCGCGATCGCGGCATCGGCCGCTATCTGCGAGCTCACGCCGACGCACTGCTCGATGCGGACGCGCCGATCGCGGCGCTGGTGCTGAACCCGGATCAACCCGCGCCACCGGAGCTCCCACGTCGGTGGACCGACGCCGGCCTCGTGCGGTGGAACGAACCCGCGCTCGCGCGCAAGCTCGGCGCGACTGGCTTCACCTATCACGTGATGTCACCGTTCGAACCCGCAGTGCCCGACGACGGAGTGGTCGTGCGGCACATGCTCGATGCCGCAACCACGGTCGTCGCGACGTTGTACGACGCGATCCCATTCGTGTTCCCCGACTGGTACCAGCGCGACGACGCGACCCGCTCCTTCTTCCGACGCCGCGCCGAGTTGCTGCGCGTTGTGGACGCGGTGCTCGCCATCTCCGAGCACACTCGGCGCGACGCGATCGAGCGGCTCGGTCTCGACCCGGCTCGCGTCCACCACATCGGGAGCGGGCCGTCGCCGCGTCCCGACCACCACGGCAGCCACATGGCGCTGCCGGTCGGGCTGCACAAGCCGTTCGTGCTCACGGTGACCGGATGGGGCGAGCCGCGCAAGGATCCGAACACCACGTTCGCGGCGTTCGCCGCCCTCCCCGCACCGCTGCGCGCGGCGCACCAGCTCGTAGTGGTGTGCGACCTCCCCGATGAAGGACGCACGCAGTGGCGCGCCGACCTGCGCGCGCTCGGCCTCGCCGATGACGACGTCGTGCTCACCGGTCACGTCGACGACGCCACGCTCGATGCGCTGTACACGCAGGCATCGCTGTTCGTGTTCAGCTCGCGTTACGAAGGCTTCGGCCTGCCCGCGCTCGAGGCCGCAGTGGCGGGCGCGCCGGTCATCACCACCGACGTGTCCTCGCTGCCGGAGGTGATCGACCACGAGCTGGCGCGCGTGCCGTCCGACGATGCCGGCGCCCTCACACGGCGTATGGCCGCCGTGCTCGACGACGCATCGACCCAGACCGCCCTACGACGCGCGAGCGGCGAAGCGGCGCGCCGTCACACATGGCCCACCGTCGCGGATCGCACGATCACGGCCTACGCCGCTGCGTCGGCGAGCCGGCCCACCCGGCACCGCGGGGCGCCCGCGACTCGCCCGCGACTCGCTCTGATCGGCCCGTTCCCGCCCTCGAAATCGGGCATCGCTACGTGGAGCGAACGGCTCGTAGGCGCGCTCGCGCCACACGCCGACGTCGACGTGTTCCGCGAAGGCGATGTGGTGATGCCGCAGCGTCCCGCCGGCGACGCGGCCGCACGACGCTTCCCGGTGGCCGCGTTCGGTCGCGCCGTCGGCGGCATCGAGTACGACGCGCCGATCTACACGATCGGCAACGGCTACCACCATCGCCACACCCTCGAAGCCGCGCTGCGTACGCCGGGCATCGTGTGGCTGCACGAGACGCGCCTCGCGGGCCTCTACCTCAC
This sequence comes from Acidimicrobiia bacterium, assembly GCA_036501845.1. Taxonomy (GTDB): domain Bacteria; phylum Actinomycetota; class Acidimicrobiia; order IMCC26256; family PALSA-610; genus JBBREP01. The sequence continues at coordinate 15,849 of DASXZO010000046.1, forward strand.
ACGCGCCGGCCTGTTCCATCCTGGCTACGAGCCGACGCCGGCCGAGCTCGAGCACGCGCGCCGCACGATGGCCGACGCGGTCGTGCGCCTCCACCCGGCCGCTGCGACACCGCTCGGCGACGACGATTGGTGGCGCACCGAGGCCTACGACGAGCGCGGCTACTCGTTCCTCTCGGAAATCGTCGACGCGGCCCGCGCGGTGATCGTGTCGACCGACGCGGCGGCCGAGGCGGTGCACGAGGTCGCGCAACGCCGCGTGCGAGTGCACGTGCTGCCGCTGCCGTTCTCCGAACGATCAGTCACCCGCGTCGCGCATCACGACGACGAGCGGTGGATCGTGTCGTTCGGCTGGGTAGATCCGATCAAGCAACCCGACGTGCTGGTGCGCGCCCTCGCCGCGGTGGTCGCGCGGGGCCACGACGCGCGACTCGCGTTCGTGGGCGAGCTTGCCCCGACCACCAAGGACGTGCTCGACGGTCTCGCCGGCGGCCTCGGCGTGATCGACCGTGTGCACTACACCGGCTTCGTCACGTCCGAGGAGTACGACGCCTGGTTGGCGCGCGCCGATATCGCAGTGCAGCTGCGCGCGGTGAGCCGCGGGGAGGCGTCGGCCGCACTGAACGACACGCTGGCGGCCGGTATCGCCACCGTCACCAACATTCCGACGGCCCGCGACCTGCCCGACGACGTGGTCGTGCGCATCGACGGCTCGGATCCAGACCTTGTCGAGCGGGCGCTCACCGACGAGCTCGACGGCCTCCTCGGCCACCCGGATCGGAGCGCGACGCTCGCCACCGCGGCCCGCTCACACGCGCGGCGATGGCGCTTCGACGATCTCGCCCAACGCGTGCTCGAAGTCGTGCGCAACACGCCACGGCCGCCCGTGACCGCCGGGCCCTGACCGGCCACACCCGCGCGCGTTCGCGCCGGCCAGAGGCGAACTCGCTCGGACGTGGCAGCGGACCGGCCCTCGGTGTGCGCGCGGCGGCCCGGCGCGGGCGCGTCGGCGTGCACCGATAGCTTCGGTGTCGATGGCGCAAGGCGAACGGCGCTGCCTCGGGCTGCTCGGTCTCTTCGACGTCGACGACCTCGACGTGCAGCTCCGCGTACGCGTGGCGATGCAGGAACTGGCGCACCGGCGACCCGACGTGACCGTGCGGCTGTTCGCACCGTTCGGCTCCACCCGCCCGGTGCCGATCGCCGCCGACCTCGCCGTCGAAGCGCTGGCGCCCCTCAGCGCAGCACGCGAAGCGGCACTCGTCGACGAGCTCGCGGCAATGGTGGTGATCGGCGCGACCGATATCGACGCAGCCGTCGGCTACACGGGGCACCCCGCTGTCGACACGCGCGATGTCGACGCCTGCCGCGCCTTCATGGACACACCGCCGGCCACGATCGCCCACGGTCGCGATCCCGACAACCCACATCCCGCGCTCCTCGCGCGGCGCGTCTGGCCGTACGGCGTGTGCGAGCAGCGCCGCGAGTTCCTGCGCGCCATGCACTGGTGGCCGCAGCGCGGCACGCCGATCGTGGTGGCGGGAAGCAACGCCGACGTTCCCGATATCGAGGCGCTGGCCACACGATTTCGGCTCGGCGATCGCGCGGTCGCGGTGGTGGGCACAGGCGTCGGAGACGACGAATTCGCCGACGCGCTCGCAGCCCGGCTCCGCCGCCGCGGCGTGCACTACATGCCGGCTCACCAGTCGAGCATCGACGACCGGGTGGCCGCGGTCGCCGGCGCGGCGTCGGTGGTGTCGAGCCGGCCGGCGGTGCTCGCGCTGGCCGAGGCCTATGGCCGCCCGCTGCGCACGATCGAAGCCTTCGCCAACGCGCCCGCGTCGCGCACCGGCAAGCGTTCGCCCAACACGGTGCGCAAGGTGGAAGCGGCGCTCGACGTTGCCTACGACGACCTCGCCGCCCTCGTGCCCGGCGACACCGGATCGACGCTCGCATCCGGCGAGGTCACGGCGCTGCGCGACGCACTCGAGGCGCAGGCCCGCCGGGTTGCCCACGAAAGGGTCGTGCTCGCCGACTACGTGCGCGCGGTGCGCAACAACGCCGCGCAAGAGACGGCCGCGCTCCAGA
>DASXZO010000047.1:0-13905 GCA_036501845.1 Acidimicrobiia bacterium
CGATCAACGCAATGTGGCTCGGGCGGTGTCGCTGCCGCGCCAGTTCAAGTTCCGCGACGGGCGCTGCCGCGGCAGCGTTACGCAGCCGATATTCGAGGTCTTCGGCGAACTTGCTGTTGAGCGTGAGCACGGGCGCGTCTCGCAACGCGTCGCGCAGCGTTTCTTCGTTCATTGCAGTTCGGCTTCCTCGATGAGCGCGCGCAGCGCGGTGCGAGCGCGGCGCAGGAGCGAATCGGTCGCGGCGACACTGCGGTCGAGCAAGTGCGCCACTTCGCGCACGGGTAGATCGTCGACGTAGCGCAGCGCGACTGCAGCCCGTTGGAGCGGCGGCAAACGACGGATTGCGCCGAACAACAGTTCGCGATCGACCGCGTCACCACTGTCGTCGATGTCGTCCGCGCCGAGAGCGTGCACCATCGCGAGCTTGCGCTGTTCACGGTCGGCTCGACGGAAACGGTCGACCAGCTTGTGGCGGGCGACGCCGATCAGCCACGGCACAGTCAGTGCGTCGGCCTGGCCGCGCCGCCACGCCGACAGCGCTGCGGTGTACGTCTCAGACGTCAGGTCCTCGGCGAGGGCCCGATCGCCGGCGGTGGCCCGGGCGAGATAGCCGAAGACCTCGGGCAACGTCGTTCGGTACGCGGCGACGAACCGGTCGACGTCAGCGGTCGCGTCGTCCGTCGCCCCCATCGGCACCACGATCACTCATCGTCTGGCGATGGTCGAATCCGTCGCGCCAAGTCCGTGGTCCCGCGAAAGTCAGCTATGGCTGACAAACGCAGGATCACGGAGGCGTTTCAGCCGTGGGTGCGTTCGTACACCGTCATGAAGGCGCCGCCGCCGAACAGCACGATGCCCCACAGGATCACGACGAAGGCGTTCCAGCGTTCGCTGCGCCGGGTGTGGTCAGCGCGAGCGACCGGGAAGAGGAACGCGAAGACCATCCCGCGCGCGCCGTACCAGGCCGATAGGGCCCACCAGTCGCCGGTTTCCCAGTCGTCGTCGATGAACACGCGCCGGCCTATGAGGAAGAACAGAGCGCCGATGAGCGCGACGACGGCCCACCCGAGTGCGTACAGCCCCGACATCTGGGGCAATTCCTACCATCGGCCGAGGTGCGCGAATGCGTCAACCGCCTCGTTGAGGTCGGAGATCACAATGTGGGCGCCCGCGGCGAACAGCGCGGCGCGGTCGTCAGGTCCGGTGATCACGCCTACCGTCGCCACTCCCGGCGCGCCGAGCCCGGCCGCGATATCGGTGACCGTGTCGCCTACGTACACGTCGGCATCGACCCGCTGGAGCGCCGCGGTCTTCTCGGCCCCGAAGCACCAACCGGCGACCTCGTCGCACACGAGCCCGACCGTCTCGAGGCACACGTGGGCCGCATCGGTGGACTTCGCGGTGACGACGGCGATACGCCCGCCGCGGGCATGCACCGTTGCGAGGAGGTCGACCGCGCCCGGCAGTGCGGTGGTCCCTGCGCGGCACTCGCGGTCGTAATGCCGGCGGTATGCGGTCGCGGCCCACTCGATGCGCTCGGGCGGGAACCAGTTGGCCAGCTCGTCCTCGAGCTTCGGGCCGAGCCGAGTGCACACCAGCTCGCCGTCGACATGCACGCCGGTTTCGGCGCTCAAGGCCGCGAAGCTCGCGACCACACCCGGCCGGGGGTCGACGAGCGTCATGTCGAGATCGAAGGCGTACGTACGGATGCCCAGGTCGTGCAGGTTGTCATGCGCCGTCGCAACCCGGGTGTACTTTTCCGACTATGACAAGAACACGTGTTCGAGCCAACGTGCGGTTCGGCTGCGAGCAGTGCGGCGCCGAGGCGCCGAAGTGGGTGGGCCGGTGCGCGGAGTGCGGCGAGTGGGGCACGGTCGTCGAGGTTCCGGCCGAGCTCCTGGAGGCAGCCACGATCCGCCCCGCCGGCCTGGTGGAGCTCGAACGCCGGGGGGCCAGCCACAGTCCGGGCAATCAAGCCGCCACGCCCACGCCGCTCGCCGAGGTCGAGCCGGTCGCAGCATCACGCCGATCCACGGGCGTGGGCGAACTCGACCGGGTGCTGTCGGGCGGGCTCGTGCCGGGCTCGGTCACGCTGCTCGGCGGCGAGCCCGGCGTGGGCAAGTCCACACTGTTGCTCCAGGCGCTGGTCGCGATGGCCAAGGCCGGCGCACGGGTGTTGCTGGTCGCCGCCGAGGAGTCGGCCGCGCAGGTGCGCCTCCGGGCGGAGCGTCTCGGCGACCTGCCGGAGTCGCTGCTCGTGCTGTCGGAGACGTCGATGCCCTACGTGCTCGCGCATGCGGCGCAGGTGGCGCCCGACGTGTTGGTGGTCGACTCCATCCAGACGGTGCACGACCCCGACGCGCCGGGCGTTCCCGGCTCGGTCACGCAGGTGCGCGACAGCACCCACGCGCTGGTGCGTTTCGCCAAGGATCAAGGCACTGCGGTGCTTCTCGTCGGTCACGTCACCAAGGACGGCACGATCGCCGGGCCGCGCGTGCTCGAGCACGTGGTCGACACCGTGTTGCACTTCGAGGGCGAGCGCAACGGTGCGCTGCGCCTGCTGCGAGCGTTGAAGCACCGCTTCGGCCGCACCGACGAGATCGGCCTGTTCGAGATGACCGCGTCGGGGCTCGGTGAGGTGGAGGACGCCAGCGCGATGTTGCTCGCCGATCGATTGCCGGGCGCCTGCGGCTCGGTGGTGGTGCCGATGCTCGAGGGTTCTCGCCCGTTGCTGGTCGAGGTGCAGGCCCTCGTCGCGGTCACGAACGCACCGGTGCCGCGACGACAGGCCCAGGCCTTCGACAACGGTCGGCTCGCAATGCTCACCGCGGTGCTCGGCAAGCGGGGCGGTGTGCCGGTCGGCATGCTCGATCTGTACGCGAGTGTCGTCGGTGGCGTGCGGCTCGCCGATACCGGCGCCGACCTCGGTGTGATCTTGGCCACTGCGTCGTCGCTCTACGACCGGCCGTTCTCGTCGAGCTGGGTCGCCCTGGGTGAGGTCGGGCTCGGGGGTGAGGTCCGGGCGGTGCCGCGGGTCGCGCAGCGGCTCGCCGAAGCGGCGCGTATCGGCTTTGCGGGTGCGATCGTGCCCCAGTCCACTCCGGCCGTCGACGGCATCGACCTGGTGCGCGTGGTCGACGTCCAGGAGGCGCTCGACGCGGCACGTTTGAGCGAGCTCGATCGGTGTTATGGAAAGTCTGAGCCCGGGCTTCAGTTGGTGTGAAGCCGCAGGTACACCCCGCCGAGAACCTTGGTACGGTGCCTCGAAACGCTGTGCTCGCCGCATGCGCGGCGGGTCCCGTTGAGGGTCACGGGAGGGAGCGAGCGTTGCAGCAGGCCAGCACTGAGGCTCTCTGGGCTGCCCTGCGCCTCGTCGCGCCCGGAACCCCGCTGCGGGAGGGGCTCGACCGCATCCTCCAGGCCAACATGGGTGCCCTGATCGTCGTGGGCGACGGTCCCGACGCCCTGAGCATCTGCTCGGGCGGCTTCCCGCTCGGCGTCGACTTCACGCCCCAGCGGTTCTCGGAGCTCGCCAAGATGGACGGCGCCATCATCTTGAGCGCCGACACCCGGCGGATCTCGCGCGCCAACGTGCACCTGGTTCCCGATCCCGACATCCCCACGTCGGAGACCGGCACGCGCCACCGCACCGCCGAGCGCGTGGCTCGCCAGCTCGCCTTGCCGGTGGTCACGATCTCCGAGGAGATGTCGGTGGTGTCGGTGCACGTGAGTGGGCAGAAGAAAACCCTCGAGCGCATCCCGCGCGTGCTCGCTCGCTCCGACCAGGCGCTGCAGATTCTCGGTCGTTATCGATTGCGGCTCGACACGGTGATGGGTTCGTTGTCGGCGCTCGAAGTGGAAGACCTCGTCACCGTGCGCGACGTCGCCGACGTGTTGCAGCGCGCCGAGATGGTGCGGCGTATCGCTACCGAAGTCGCGGGATATGTGATCGAGCTCGGCATCGACGGCCGCCTGGTGCAGCTGCAGCTCGAGGAGCTCACGCTCGGCGTCGACGACGATCTGCGGCTGGTGCTGCGCGACTACTTCGTGCGCGCGCCCGACCGGGGCACCGACGCGGTGCTCGCACGGCTCGACTCGCTCGACGACGACTCGCTCCTCGACCTGCGCGCGCTCGCATCGGTGCTGCACCTGCCCCACGACACCGACCTCGACTCTTCGCTCACGCCCAAGGGCTACCGGGTGCTGGCGCGCATCCCGCGCCTGTCCGAGGAGCTGGCCGAGCGCATCGTGGCGCGCTTCGACAGTTTGGCCAAGCTGATGCGCGCCGGTATCGGTGATCTCGTCGAGATCGAGGGCATCGGCGAGGTGCGCGCCCGCATGGTGAAGGACGGCTTGTCGCGTTTGGCCGAGGCGTCGATTCTCGAGCGCTACAGCTAAGGCGCGTCCCGCCCTCGGGCGTCCCGTAAGTTTCCGGCTCATGGCCGAACTTGGCGAAGGAACGCACGACACCACCGTCGAGTCGCGCACGCTGCTGCGCGACGACTGCGAAGTGCCGATCATCCACGCCCGCACCGACGGCATGCCCAAGGCCGGTGTGGTCCTGCACCCCGACATCATGGGTATCCGGCCGCTGTTCGAGGACATGGCCCGCCGACTCGCGTCGCACGGATTTGCCGTGGCCGTGGTGGAGCCGTTCGCCCGGATCTCAGCCGACGAGCGCGCCGCGGGCCAGGACGCAGCCGTGCGCATGCAGTGGGTCGCTGGTCTCGACGACGACGATCAGCTCGCCGACCTCGAGGCTGCCGCGAACCTGCTCGTGGTGGAGGACGGCGTGGCGCGCGTCGGCGTGCTCGGGTTCTGCATGGGCGGGATGTACACGCTGAAGGCCGCGGCCACGGAGCGCTTCGACGCCGCGGTGGCGTTCTACGGGATGATCCGGGTGCCGCAGGGTTGGGGCAGTGCGCACCTTCGTGAGCCGCTCGCCACCGCGGCCGACGTGTGCCCGACGTTGGCGATCTTCGGCTCGGCCGACACGTTCACGCCGGCGGCCGACATCGAGGCGTTGCGCGCCGCGTGGGCCGGCCGTGATGACTGCGAGATCGTGGTGATCGAGGGCGCCGAGCACGGCTTCGTGCACGCGCCCGACCGCCCGGCACACCGCCCCGACGACGCCCAACGCCTCTGGAGCAGAGCCGTGGATTGGCTGTCCTGAGTCATCGGATTTCGCTGACCCGGCGGTCACAAGCCAGCAATTCAACCCAATTTGGCACCGAGCCAGAAGCTACAACTAAACATCACAATCACTTGTAGCTCCGGTTAGTGTCGCCAGCTGTGGATCCCGGCAAGTTCACTCGCACCGACTTCGGAGCCGTCGTCAAGACCCCTGGCCCGCACGGTTTCTACACGTTCATCCCCAGCCCGCTGCCGCGCCGACTCGGCCTCGCCGAGTTGACGGTCGCCCGACTCTCTGACGCCGACCGAGCCATCGGCCGGCTGGCAGGAGCTGGCCGGCTGCTTCCCAATCCGCACCTTCTCGTCAACGCGTACATCCGGCGAGAGGCAGTAGCGAGCTCCCGCATCGAAGGCACGCAAGCGACTCTCTCCGACATCTTCGAAGCGGAGTCGAGCGGGCGCGCGTTGAGCCATGACATCCAAGAGGTTTCGAACTACGTCCGAGCCATGGAGGTCGGCTTACAACGAGTTCCGTCGCTACCCATCTCGCGCCGGCTCCTCGAGGAGATCCATCGTGTCCTCCTGTCGGGCGTCCGGGGTCAGGATCGTCGTCCAGGGGAGGTGCGGACGTCGCCGAATTGGATCGGATCAAATTCGCCAGCGACTGCGGTGTTCGTGCCACCGCCCCATGCTGAGATGCAGGACGGGCTTTCCGACTGGGAGAAGTTCGTTCATGAACCGACGCGGCTCCCGCCGCTCGTTCGTTGTGCGCTGCTGCACTACCAATTCGAGACGCTGCATCCGTTTCTCGATGGCAACGGGCGCCTCGGACGGTTGCTGATCATCTTCTACTTGATGAGCGAGGAGCTGCTGCCGTCGCCCCTGCTGTATGTGAGTACGTATTTCGAGGATCACAAAGAGGAGTACTACGACCGACTTCAAGCCGTCCGGGAGCGGTCCGAGATGGACGCTTGGATCCAGTTCTTTCTGGGCGCCGTGACGACTCAGGCGAACGACGCCGTCTGGCGCGCTGAGCAGATCACCGACCGTCGGGAGGACTTCCGTAGACGTCTGGGCAGCAGCCGTAGCCGAGCGCCGTACGTGATCGACCTACTGCTCGAGAACCCGTTCATCACGACTGCGATGGTGAGAAACGCGCTGGGCGTCACTCCCCAGGGCGCTACGAATCTCCTCCGACAGCTCGAAGGTGTGGGCATCATCGAGCCGGCACAACGCATCAGCGGTAGGTCGCTGCGATGGGTATCTCCGGAGATCTATGAGATCTTGACGAACTCGAATACGCGGGCGCCGTCGCTGCGTTGAGGGGCTACGGCGTGGCGCGGAGCTCCAACTGCTCGCGGTCGACGATGCAGTAGCGGGTGCGGCCGTCGACCGACAGCCAGCCGAGTTTCACGAACGTGGCGATGGCCTTGTTCACGCGCTCGCGCGAGGCGCCGACCATGCCGGCGAGCTCTTCTTGGGTGAGCGGCATGCGGAACTCGTCCTCGCCGGCGGAGATCTGCAGCAGACGCTTGGCGGTGCGGCCCGTCACATCGAGGAACATCGCGTCGGAGAGCGCCTCGTCGGTGGCGCGCAAGCGACGACTCAAGATGCGCACGACGGCCCACAGCACTTCGGGACGGTCGTGCAGCACGCGGCGAACGTCGTCGTAGTCGACCGAGATGAGATGCACGGTGCCGAGCGCGCGAGCGTCGGCCGAACGAGTGGCGCCGTCGAACAGCGGCAGCTCACCGAAGAGTGCGCCGGGTCCGAGCACGGCGACGACCGACTCGCGCCCGTCGGTTGCCTTCACGGTGATCGCGACGCGTCCGGAGAACACGATGAACAGTCGTTCGGCGTGTTCGCCTTGCGTGCAGATCAACTCGTTACGGCGGAACTTTGTCAGCTCCGTGCGGCCGCTCAACTCCGTGAGGAGGTCAGGCGGCATCTGGCCGAACAAGTCGGTCTGATCGAGCACGCGGCTCCTGGTCATTGCAATGTCCTCGTCCGCACGCCCGAAGGTAGCCAATTGAGACACTCTCCGATCGGCCGATATCGGTGCCTGGTCAAGGGGTGATTCCGGACACTTTCTTCGCACAACGAGGCCGCAGTCGTCACACCGGTGGTGGGTAGGGTGCCGCGGTGCTCACGGGTGTGACCACGATCGTCGTGGCTGGCGGTGGGGGCGAACGATTCGGGGGTCCGAAGCAGTTCGCCACGCTCCGTGGCGCAAGCGTGCTGGATCGTGCGGTCACGACCGCTCGGCGTTGTTCACAACGAGTGGTGGTGGTCCTTCCGGCCGGGGTGGCCTGGTCGGCCCCCGAAGGTGTGGCGATCGTGCTGGGCGGTGCCACCAGGTCGGCATCGACCCGCGCCGGCCTCGAAGCTGTCAGTGCCGATGCCGAGATCGTGGTGGTGCACGACGCGGCCCGGCCGCTCGCATCGCCGGCGCTCTACGAACGGGTGGTCACCGCGGTGCGCGGTGGTGCCGACGCGGCCGTTCCCGGCCTGCCCGTGTCGGACACGCTCAAGCAGGTGGATGCCGATGTGGTGGTAGGCACGATCCCGCGTGACGGGCTCGTCGCGGTGCAGACACCACAAGCGTTCACTGCCGCGGCGCTGCGCCAGGCCCACGCGAGCGCCCCCGACGCCACTGACGACGCCGCAGTGATCGAGGCCGACGGCGGTCGCGTCGTGGTGGTGCCCGGCGATCCTCGCAACGTCAAGATCACTGTTGCCGCCGACCTCGAGATCGCCGCCGCGCTCTTGGAGGTTCCATGACGGTGCAACACCGCGTCGGCCTCGGCTTCGATGTGCATCCGTTCGCGCTCGCCGACACGCGCCGGCCGCTGGTGCTCGGCGGCGTGGTCATCGAAGGCTCACCCGCGCTCGCCGGTCACTCCGACGCCGACGCGGTGGCGCATGCAGTGGCCGACGCGCTTTTGGGCCCGAGCGGGCTCGGCGATCTCGGCACGTTGTTCCCGTCATCCGACGAGCGATACCGCGGTGCCGACTCGATGCAGTTGCTCGCCGACGTCGCCGTACGCGTGCATGGTGCCGGTTGGCGGGTCGACAACATCGACGTGGTGATCGCGGCCGAGGCGCCGAAACTCGCGCCGTTCGTCGACGCGATGGCGCGCAACGTCGCGTCCGCGCTCGATGCCGTGGCGCCCACCGACGACACTCCCGTGTTCGTGAGCGTCACACCCAAGCGAGGCGAAGGGCTCGGCTTCGTGGGGCGCGCCGAAGGCATCGCCGCGTGGGCCGTCGCCCAACTCGTCCGTTGACCCGCGACGCCACCCAATAGCCTCGCGAACTCCATGATCCGGTTGTTCGACACCGCGGCGCGCGAGAAGGTCGAGCTGGAGCCGCGCGTTGCCGGTCAGGTGTCGATGTACGTGTGCGGGCCGACGCCGTACGACTCGCCCCACGTGGGCCATGGCCGTACCGCGGTGGTGTTCGACACCATGCGGCGTTACCTCGCCTGGCGGGGCTTCCAGGTGTCGTTCGTGAGCAACGTCACCGATGTGGAGGATCGCATCATCGCCCGGGCCGCGGAGCGCGGCACCACCGAGCCCGAGCTCGCGCACCACTTCGAGCACGAGCACTGGGAGCAGATGGACCGGCTCGGTGTCCAGCGCCCCGACGAAGTGCCGCACGCCACCGAGTTCATTCCGCAAATGTTGAAGCTGATCGGCGAGCTCGTCGACGCCGGGCGCGCCTACGTGATCGAAGGCAGCGGCGTGTACTTCCAGGTAGACACGTTGCCGTCGTATGGCGCGCTGTCGCACCGCACGCTCGAACAGTTGCTCGAGAGCGCCGGCGCGCGCATCGCCGTCGACGACGAGAAGCGCTCACCGATCGACTTCGCGTTGTGGAAGGCCGCGAAACCCGGTGAACCGCAGTGGGAATCGCCCTGGATGAGCGGTCGTCCGGGTTGGCACATCGAGTGTTCGGCGATGTCGCTCGAGATCCTCGGCGAGGGCTTCGACATCCATGGCGGTGGCGACGACCTCGTGTTTCCCCATCACGAGAACGAGATCGCGCAGGCCGAGGGTGCGGGCCATCGCTTCGCCCGCCACTGGCTCCACAGCGGCATGGTCACGGTGTCGGGCGAGAAGATGAGCAAGTCGCTCGGCAACTTCACCACGCTGAAGGACGCGCTCGACGCGCACGGCCCGCGCGCGTTCCGCTGGCTCGTGGCGAGCACCCACTACCACCGCCAGATGGAGATCAACGACGAGGCGTTGCGCGCGGCCAAAGCCGCGATCGACGGCTTCGACGCGCTCGCGCGTCGCGCCCGGATCGAGGGTGTGGTGGTCGGCGCGGCCCCCGCGGCCGCCGACGTGAACGGCATCGACGCATTCCGCGACGCGATGGACGACGACTTCGACACGCCGGCCGCGCTCGCGGTGTTGCACGGGTGGCGCAGTGAAGCCAACGCGGCAATCGACGCGGGCCGGCTCGACGAGGCGCGCGCCGCGCTCGCGCGCGTTGCCAGTGGACTCGGCGCGATCGGGTTGACGCTCGATGACGGCTCGACCGGGGGCGACAGCGACGGTGACGCCGAGATCGAAGCGATGGTGCGCGCGCGTGACGCGGCGCGCGCCGCGAAGGATTGGGCTGAGGCCGACCGCATTCGCGACGCGTTCGAGGCGCGCGGGATCGTGCTCGAGGACACGGCCCAAGGCACGGTGTGGCGCCGCGCGTAAAGCAGGGCGGCCGGCGCAGCGACACCGCCACCCGCCGCTCGGAACTCGGCGGCGACCAGGTGGAGGGGCGGCGGGCGGTGCGTGAACTGCTCGCGGCGGGCACGCGAGCCGTGCGCACCGTCACGATCGCCGACAGCATGGAACGGAGTGACCTGCTCGACGAGATCATCGAGCTCGCCGGCGCGCGGCTCCGTCACGCGCCCGCGGCAAAGGTGGCCGCGCTGGCCCGCACCGAGGCGCACCAGGGCGTGGTGGCCACCGCCGACGCGCTCGTGCCGGCCGACCTGGCTGACCTGGCCCGGCATCCGCGCCCGTTCCTGCTCGCGCTCGACGGGGTGACCGATCCCGGCAACCTCGGCGCGGTGTTGCGCACGGCCGACACCGCCGGCGTCACAGGTGTGATCGTCACCCGGCATCGGTCGGCACACGTGACACCGACCGTCGCCAAGGCCGCGGCGGGAGCGATCGAGTACGTGCCGATCGCGCTCGTTGCCGGCATCCCGAACGCGCTCGAACGGCTGAAGCGCGAGCGGATCTGGTCGGTGGCACTCGACGGAGACGGCGACACCGCGCTCGACGACCTCGCGCTCGCCACCGAACCGCTCGTGCTCGTGCTCGGTGCAGAAGGCCGCGGTGTGTCGCGTCTCGCGCGTGAACGTTGCGACGTGCACGTGCGCATCCCGATGCACGGACACATCGACTCGCTCAACGTCGCAGCCGCAGCAGCCATCGCCATGCACTCGATCGCCACGCGCCGCACAGCACTACCCTGAACGCCGTTCACCGCCGGGTTGGCTCAGTTGGTAGAGCAACGCACTTGTAATGCGTAGGTCGTGGGTTCGAATCCCACACCCGGCTCGCGACCATCCACCAAATTCGCGCGTGGGTCTGGTTTCATCGTCGGTCATGTCGACGCAGCGCGAGCTCTCCGCGTCAGAGCGTGCGATGCTCGACTTCGAACGCGAGTCGTGGACGTTCGGCGCACCGAAGGAGACGAGCATCCGAGCCAAACTCGGTTGCTCGCCGACCACCTATTACCGCACGATCGGCGCGGTCATCGACACGCGCGCGGCGTACGACTACGACCCACTCACAGTGGCGCGCCTGCGCCGACAGCGCGACGACCGGCGCCGGATGCGGGTCGAGGGCCGTCGCGCCGACCCTGGTCGCTGAAGCTCTGAGGGCATGTCCCGTCACGCGGCGCCGTGACAGGGCAGAATGAGCGCATGTCGGAATCAAGCGGGACCGGGAACGGTCCGCAGCGACCATCGCAGAGCCGGCTCGCCGCGGGCGCGAACACGCCGATGGCGAAGACGGTCGCGCTCGTGGTGCTCGCCCTGATCATCGGCATCGTGATGATCAACATCGTCGGCGACGGCGGTTCCACGGCGAAGACTGCGGCCACCACCACCACGCCGCCCACCACGAACGCCGTCACCAACACCACGCAGACCACCACGGCCACGAAGCACAACTCGACGACCACCACGGTGAAGAAGACCAACACCACGGTGCCGCCTTCGCAGCTGAAGTTGATCGTGGTCAACTCCGGCGCACCCGCAGGGTCGGGCGGCAACGTCTCCACCGCACTGAAGGGCCGCGGCTACACGAACCAGACGCCCACGGTGAAGGTCACCTGGTCGCAGTCGGGTCTCACCGTGCATTGCCAAACTGGCTTCGACGCCGAGCGCACCGCGCTGGTGAACGCGCTCACCGGCATCCCGAACTACACAGCGAAAGCCGCAGCCTTCAAGAGCGAGCCGGGCGTGCCCAGCACCATGCAGTGCTACGTGGCCATCGGCGCCGCGTAACCACCGCGCGCCAGCAACCGATCGCGAGCTGCATTGCTGCTCGCGGCGGCGATGACCGCGAGCGCCATGCCGAGCGCACTGTCGCGCACGGCTTGGTCGGCTGACGCGTTCACGCACGCGGCCGCGAATTCGGGCTGGTGGTTCACTGCGCCCGCGGTGTCGATGCCGATGCAGGGATGGATCGACGGCAACGCGAGCGACACGTTGCCCATGTCGGTGGAGAACGTCATCTCCAGGTCGCTGTACTCACGGCCCAGCGATTCGCTGCCCTCTCGGTAGAGCTCCACGAGCTCGTCGTCGTGTTGCATGTGTGTGTAGGTGGGGCACTCGTCGTGGATCTCGATGTGCGCGCCGGTGGCGAGCGCGCCGGCGTCGAAGCAGCGCTCGATACGCGGGCGCAGCTCGGCGAGTTGCTCCACAGTTGTGGCGCGCACCATGTAGTCGGCGCAGGCGTGGGCCGGCACGATGTTCGCGGCGTCGCCGCCGTCGAGCACGATGCCGTGCACCTGGTCGGTGGCGCGGATGTGCTGGCGCAACAGGCCGATGGCCACCTGCGCCACCGTGAGCGCGTCGGCTGCGTTGATGCCGAGCTCCGGCGCGGCCGCGGCGTGTGAGGCCCGGCCGGTGGCGCGTACTTCGAAGTGCGCGACGGCACTCACGCGCGGCCGCAGACCGTCGATCGGCGCCGGGTGCACCATCAATGCCGCGTGCACACCGTCGAAGGCGCCTCGCTCGAGCAGGAAGATCTTGCCGCCGCCACCTTCCTCGGCGGGCGTGCCGATCACGCTCACGGTGATGCCGAGGTCGTCGGCGATCGGCGCCAGCGCCAGGCCGGCACCCACCGCGCTCGCCGCGATGATGTTGTGCCCGCACGCGTGCCCCACTCCCGGGAGCGCGTCGTACTCGGCGCACAGCGCGATGTGGAGCGGACCGTTCCCGGCGCGCGCGATGAATGCTGTGGGCAGGTCGCACACACCCTGCTCCACCGAGAAGCCGCGGTCGGCGAGCGCCTCCGCGGTCCACGCGCTCGAGCGCTCTTCCTCGAACTTCAGCTCGGGATGCGCGTGGATGCGATGCGACAGATCGACGAGCGCGTCGTGATGCGCGTCGACTGCTGCCGTCGCGGTGTCACGCGCGCTCGTGCTCACGGCGTGAGGGTACTGCGGTCTCGTTAGCCTCACACCGGTGCTGCGTGCTGTCGTGTCTCCCGACAAGTTCCGAGGTTCGCTCGACGCGATGGCCGCGGCCGCGGCCATCGCGACCGGACTCACGCGGGGCGGTTACGACGAGGTCGCGCAGGTTCCGATGGCCGACGGCGGTGATGGCACGCTCCAGGTGCTCGCCGCGGTGCTCGGCGGGTCGTGGCGGAGCGTGACGGTCGACGGGCCGCTCGGCCGGCCGGTCGACGCCGGCTGGCTGATGCTGCCGGGCGGCACGGCGGCGATCGAGATGGCCCGGGCCAGCGGGCTCGCGCTGGTGGCGGGACACAACGATCCGTTACGCGCGTCGACGCGTGGCACCGGCCAGCTCATCGACGCGGCCCGCACTGCCGGATGCCGCCAACTCGTGGTGGCGGTCGGGGGGAGTGCCACGACCGACGGCGGTCTGGCCGCGATCGAGGCGTTGCACTGGTCGCTCGGCGGCGTCGACACCACGGTCGCGTGCGACGTGCAGACGCGCTTTGTGGACGCCGCTGATGTGTACGGCCCGCAGAAGGGCGCAAGCCCCGCGCAGGTGGGCCTGCTCCGGCGCCGGCTCGAGATGCTCGCCGATCAGTACGAGGCGCGCACCGGCGTGGACGTGCGCGTGATCGACGGCGCCGGCGCGGCGGGTGGGCTCGCGGGTGGCCTCGCCGCGCTCGGTGCTCGCATCGAACCGGGATTCGACGTGGTGGCCAACGCGGTGGGCCTCGACGATCAACTCGAAGGCTGCGACCTCGTCGTGACCGGCGAGGGCCGCCTCGACGCGCCGAGTCTCGAGGGCAAGGTGGTGGGCGGTGTGCTCGACGCGGCGGCTGCCGCCGGAGTGGAATACCGCGTGGTGATCTGTGGCGTCGCCGATCGCGAGACGCGCGAGCAACTGGAAGCCGACGGCGTGCGCGTGCTCACACTCGTCGACCGAGCGTGGGACCGCGACGACGCGTATACGCGCGCCGCGTTGCTCTGCGAAGAAGCCGCGCTCGAAGCCGCCCGCGCGATCACGACCTGATCTCGCGCCGAACGCGCCGAACTCAGGGGCGTCGTAAAGCG
>DASXZO010000048.1:0-17717 GCA_036501845.1 Acidimicrobiia bacterium
CCCGAACCGAGTCGGCGCGTGGATTTCAGATGACGGATCGGCGCGGAGGCTGTCTCTAATCCGTTTGGATGATTGTTCAGCACTGGTCGCGCTGCGCGGACCTGCTGCAAGCAGTCAGTCGCCGCGGGGCCTCCTTGTCCAAAGCCGCGCAATCCTGATCGGCGCCGGCACGCCGCCGGACGCTCCGGTGAGTCAAATCAAAACAGGTACTCCGTGAGCACTTGTGACAAATCCGTGACACTGGGGCGGTCGAAGCCAGTCATTCACGAACGAACGCAGCGCTGACCAGGGCACGAACCGCTGGCGAGCGAGAGCGGGTGACGGGAATCGAACCCGCATGACCAGCTTGGAAGGCTGGGACTCTGCCATTGAGCTACACCCGCGAGGTGGGTGAGCGTATCGGGCCTAGCGTTTTTCGATGGTGCTGTTCGGAAAGCGGTCGCACGACGCGGTCGCGGCGGGGGAGTTGACGGTGACGTTCCGCCTCTGGACTCGGCCCAAGGTGAAGGTGGGCGGTCGCTACGCAGAAGGTCCGGCCATGATCGAGGTCGACGCGATCGAGCTCGTTCCGTTCGGCACCATCTCGCTCGCCGACGCGCGCCGCTCGGGTTCCGCCGACCTCGAGTCACTGCGCGCGATCACCGCCCACGCCGGCCCGGTGCACGACGACACGCTCGTGTACCGCATCGACTTCCACCTCGTCGACCCATGAGCGTTTGGCAATTTTGTCGCGCGAGGTGCTGCGAAATTGCCAAACGGGTGGCACGGCGACGGCGTGCGGTGCAAGCCTGCGCTCCATGACTGCGACAATCGTTCTCGTGCACGGCGCGTGGCACGGTGCATGGTGCTGGGACCGGCTGACGCCGTTGCTCGACGACGCTGGCGTCGCGTCGATCGCGGTCGACCTTCCCGGGCACGGGAACGACCCGGGACCGTTCACCGACCTGCACGGCGACGCCGACCGCGTGCGCGCGGTGCTCGACGGTGTGGACGGCGACGTGGTGCTGGTCGGGCACTCCTACGGCGGGTGCGTGATCACCGACGCTGGTGCGCATCCCGACGTGCGCCACCTCGTGTATGTGGCCGCGTTCCCGCTCCAGGCCGACGAGTCGGCCGCCAACGCGGCTGCGGAACTCGCCGCCGCCGAGGGCGTGGAAACCCCCGAACTCGGGCTCGCAAACGCAATGCAGATCGGCGACGACGGCATGTGCACGCTCGCGGCCGACGGCGTGGCGGCATACCTCTACAACACCTGCGATGCCGAGACGCAGGCTTGGGCCGCACGGCAACTCTGCCCGCAACCGCTGGCGACGTTCACGCAGACGCCACGCGCCGTCGCGTGGCGCGAGCGGCCGTCGACCTACATGTTGTGCGAGCAAGACCTCGGCGTGCCCGCCGCGCTGCAGCGGATCCTCGCGCGGCGCTGCACCAACACTGTGACGTTGCCGACGGATCACTCGCCGTTCGCGGGCCGCCCCGATCTGGTGGCGCCGACGCTCATCGACCTCGCCCGCAACTGACCTCGCCCGCCGCGCGGCACCCGAAAATTCAGCGGGGGCGGCGCAGGCACGCCGACGTGTAACGAGGCACGAAGCCGGCGCGCTCGACATTGCGTGCCGACGCGCTGCCCGGCGTGGCGGTGACGAGTGCGAGATCGGCGCCGAGGTCGCGCGCCAGCGCGAGGCGGAACGCGACGCAGTCGGCCTGCACGCCACGCGCGCGCTGGTCGGGTAGCACGCCCATGCCGCCAAATGTGGCGACGCCGTCGTGCACGATCACCGAGCACACACCCACGGTCACTCCGTCGCGCCGCGCGAGGAAGTCGTGCGCGCCCGGAACCGAGTTGCGCGCTTCGAGCGCGTGATCGAGCGGGGCAGCCGGCGCGTCGCTCGCAATGGCGCGATGCACGGCGGCCCATTGCACGAACGTGGCGCGGGTATCCACTTTGTCGAACTGTGTGAAGCCTCCGTCCCGCGCGTCGCCAAGCAGTTCCGGCGATTCGATCGCACGCGTGAACGCGGTGCGAAACCACGCCACCGCGAAGCCCCGCTCCGAGGCGCGAGCGCGCAGGCGGTCGTCGGCGTAGGGGCACAACTCGATCTCTGCGGGCATGCGCCGTTCGTCGAAGAAATCGACCACGAAGTCGACGTCGTCAGCATCAGCGTCCGCAGCCACGCCCATCCCGATCGCCCGGTTCACGAACAGCCCCGGGCCGGTGTGGACCACCACTCCGCCGGCGCGCGGCTCCGCGGCCGCGCTGGTTGACGCATCGAGCGCGCGCATCGCGGCCGCGAGCGCGCGCCCGTCGTGCGCGAGCTCGCGCTCGACGCGTCGCACCAGCTCGTCAGTGATCAGCACGCCATCCACCACCACAGCGCCTTCAGAATCGCACACGCGGGGCATGGAGCCCGCCCCCCAACCGGGGGACACCGCGCCGAGGGTGCCCACTCCGGGTCGCGATCGGGGAGAGGGGCACGCCATCTACCATCAGTGCGTGCTTCCCTCACTGCGAACTTCACACTCGTTGCGCGCAATTGCCATCGGGTTGATCGCGGTGGCTGCAGCCGCGTGCGGCTCGTCGTCCACCAACAACGCCAAGGCGGCCGGCCCCACGACCACCACGTATCCCGCGGTCATCAAGGTGGGCCCCGATCCGTCGGTCTCGTCGAAGATGGTGTGCGGCACCGACGGCCAGGCCGTGATCGCCGCGGCGCTCAACGAGACGCCCACCAAGGTGACCACGCCCACCTGGGCCAACGACGTCTATTCGTGCACCTACGTGTACAAGGCCGGCACGATGAGCATCTCGGTGAAGGAGCTCACCACCCGGGCCGCCACCACGGCCTACTTCAACTCACTCAAGCAGCAGTACGGGGTGAAGGAGTCGTTCGAGCTCGCCCAGGGCGCGTTCGTGTCGCCCCACGGTGTCGCCGTCACCCGCAAGGACTACAAGGTGCTCACGGTCGACCCCACGAAGCTCCCCGCGAAGTTCGGTGAGCCGCCCACCACGCTCGACAACGTGAGTGTGCAATCCGCGGTTGCGTTGATGGGTTGCTGGACCGGCGCCTGATCGCACCGCGCGGGAAGGCAGTGCGCGTCAACTCAATGTCGCGACAACTTGGCGCTCGCCGCAAGCTTCTGCAACGCCCGCTCCATCTCCTGGGCGAGGATCAGGGCTGAAGCGTCGAGCGCGATCGGGCGTACCGACTCGAGCGCGACCGCAACCTCATCAGGGCGGCCCTCGCCGGCGAACGACGTGCCGGTCTCGTGCAGGAACAGGTCGACAAGGTCTTCGGCTGCCTTGGCGAGGCGCTTGCGGAGCAGCGCGTCGGCGCGCCGGGCCACGTCGACGGTGACGCCCGCGTCGATCAACCGCAGCATGAGGTCGAGCAGTGCGGGGCTCACGGCGACGAAGCGCCCGTCGTCGAGCCGTTCGAGCACACCCGAATCGACCAGCTCGCCGACGAGGCGGCGCGGCCGTCGACCGAGCAGCGAGTGCACCTCGGCGAGCGTCATCGTGGCGGGCTGCTCGTCGACCCAGCGGTTGCGCAGCACCTCGTCGAGACCGAGAAAGTCGGTCACCGAGCGTGCGTGCTCGCCGTCGCGCCCGACGAGCCGTTTGATCGCCTCGAGCTTGAGCCCGCGTTCTTGCAACGACGCGATCACTCGCAAGCGCACGAGGTGTTCGGTGCTGTAGCGGGCGTCGCGACCGACGTGGCGGGGCTTCGGCAACACGTGCTGCGACTGGTAGTAGCGGATCGTGCGCGGCGTGACGCCGGTCTGTTCGGCCAACTCGTCGAGGCTCAGCTCGTCGGCCGCGGCATCGGCTGCACCCGGGTCGGCGGTGTCGACCTCCTCGGGCTTCACATGCGTGCTCGCCATCACCTGACTCTAGGTTCTCACAATTGCAGTAAACACTGCAAAGATTATCTTGACAGTGAACACTGTCAAGGTCATGGTATTCGTATGGAGACCAACACCGCCCTCAAGGCCCGCCAGCTCGTGGCCGCGTCGCAGCGGACCACCCTCGACCCGTTCACCGAAGTGGATTGGAGCCTGCCCATCGACGACCAGGCCTTCCACCTCCCGCCCGACAAGCTCCCGCTCTACGGCACGCCCGCCTGGGCTGCGATGACCGAAACGGAGCGCCACGCCTACAGCCGCCACGAGTGCGCGGCGCTGTGCGCGGCCGGTATCTGGTTCGAGAACATGCTCATGCAGACCGTGCTGCGCCACCTTTCTCAACTGCCCGTGACCGATCCGGCGCACCGCTACTTGCTCGTGGAAGTGGCCGACGAGTGCCGCCACTCGATGATGTTCGGCGAATACATCCGCCGCGCCGACACGCCGGCCTACGCACCCGACTGCTCGCTCGTCGAAGTGTTCGGTCCGGCCGATACGTTGCCGGGTGGTCGCGCGATGGCGTACCTGCTCATCCTCGCGGTGGAGGAGCTGCTCGACGTGTGCAACCGGGCGACGATGCGCGACGAGCGCGTGCATCCGGTGTCGCGACAGATGGCGAAGCTGCATGTGCTCGAAGAGGCGCGTCACGTGAGCTTTGCCAAGACCTACCTCGCCGAGTTGTGGCCCACGTTGCCGGCCGACGACCGCGCCGCCGCGAGCGCGTTCGCACCGCACGCGGTCGGTTTCGTCGCCGATCTGATGGTGCACGACGGCGTGTACGCCGAACTCGGGGTCGCCGACGGCGCCGCGATCGCGCACGCCAACCCGCATCACCGTGAGCGCATCGTGGCCGATCTGGCCAAGCTCACGGGCTTCCTCGGCGAACTCGGCGTGATCGACGACGAGAGCCGAGAGGTGTGGGTGGAACGCGGTCTTGCGGCCTGAACGCGTCGAACTGGAGTCAACAACCGGTCAACTCGGGCCGGGAAGGGTTGTGGTGACGGTCGGTCTTGGGACAATGAGCCCGTCGGCACCCAACCTCGCCCGGCCGGGCCGTGCGGCTTCCCAGCAGTCCCGCGCGGTCCGGCCGGACGTGTTCGTGCGTCGGGGAGGCGGGATTTGAACCCGCGACCACCGGCTCCCAAAGCCGGTGCGCTACCGCTGCGCCACTCCCCGGATCAGGCCGAGGCTACGCGTCGTGCGCAGCTGCGCCTCGGGCGGCGAGCGGAGTGCCAGCGGAGCTGTCGGTACCGCGACTGAACCGGAGCAGTATCAGTGCCCGAAGGCGGTGAAGCTGAGGCCGACGCTCACTACGACGATGCCGAGCAGTCCGTAGAGCGCGGTGCGACGCTCGTAGCTCGCGACCGAGAAGTCGTGATCGCGCGGTTGCCGGCCGCGGCGACCGGTTCGGTTGTCGCCGTCGAGCACGCGGCGCGTGCGGGCGATCTCTTTGTCGTGAGCCTTGGCGGCCTTCTTCGAGTCGCGTTCTTGGGCCCGGGCCGCAGCGGCGCGCTCGGCCGCACTCGGCTCGTGATACTTCGCGCCCACTACGAACAGGTCGTCGAGCGGCGACTCCGGATGCGCGCGCCCGCCGCCGGTGCCCGACTTGGGCGTGTCGCCGCCCTTGTCGTCCGGCTCCTCGTGCTCGTCGCCCGGCCGTGTGGTGCTCACTTCCGTCAGGTTACTGGCGGTCGTGCGGCGCGCAATCAGCGAATCTGTAGCGTCTGCGCCCATGCCCGAGAACGAGCCGAGCGACCGCGAACCGCAAGCGTCGAGTCAGCGATGACGGAGCGAGGGAAGGCCCACCGGTCCGTGAGCGAAGCGAACAAGAGGTAGGACATGCGCGCGGTTGTCTGCAAGGAACTCGGGCCTCCCGATGCACTCGTGGTGGAGGAGCGCGAAATACCGGTGCCGGGGAAGGGCCAGATTCGCGTGGCCGTGCGGGCCGCCGGGGTCAACTACGTCGACGGCTTGATCGCAGCCGGTCGCTACCAGATCCGGGTCGAGCCGCCGTTCGTGCCCGGTTCCGAGCTCGCGGGTGAGGTGGACGCGGTGGGCGAGGGCGTCGATGCGATCAACGTGGGCGACCGCGTGTTCGTGTCGCTCGGCACCGGCGCGTTCGCCGAGCGCATCGTGGCGCGCGCGACCACGGCGGTGAAGATTCCGGACGCGCTCGACTTCCCGCGCGCCGCGTCGTTCCACCAGTCGTACTGCACAGGGTGGTTCGCGCTGGTGCGCCGCACCGTCGTGCGTCCGGGCGAGACGGTGCTCGTGACGGGCGCGGGTGGGGGTGTGGGTCTCGCCGCGATCGACGTGGCCAAGTCGTTGGGTGCGCGCGTGATCGCGGTGGCATCCACCGAGGAGAAGCGCGCGCTCGCCATCGCCGTCGGTGCCGAGCACGCCATCGATTCGGCCGACGACGTGAAGACGCGTGCGCGCGAGTTCACCGACGGTCAAGGCGTCGACGTCGTGTACGACGTGGTGGGCGGCGACACGGCCGAGGCGGCCCTGCGCGCGCTGCGGTTCGACGGCCGGTTCTGCGTGATCGGCTTCACCGGCGGCATCCCGCGCGTGCCGCTCAACCTCGTGCTGTTGAACAATCGCACGGTGGTGGGCGTCGAATGGGGTGGATGGGCGATGCGTAATCCCGAAGGCAACGCCGAGTTGGTGCACGAGGTGCTCCGCCAGATCGAAGCCGGCGCGCTGCATCCGGTGGCGCCCGAAGAGCGCCCGCTCGAAGCGGCGGGCACCGCGATCCGCGACCTGCTCGAGCGCCGCGCCGCCGGCAAGATCGTCCTGGTGCCCTAACCACCCTGTTTGGCGAATTCCGAGGCGATGACCCCGGTATTCGCCAAACAGTCAGTGGGCGGGGCGTTGCCAGTCGGGGGGTGGGCGGTCGGCGGGGCGCGGTCCGTGGTCGAGGCCGATGAGGAGTTGCATCATCTCGACGTCGAGATCGTCGAGCGTGAAGCCGCGATCGGTGCGCGTGGTCTCGCGGTCGACCTTGAACGTCTGCACGTGCTGGATCGTGCCGCCGTGCACCTGGAACGTCTGCCCGCTGATCCACGACGCGGCCGGCGACGCGAGGTAGCACGCGAGCTCGGCGACGTGTTCGGGCGCGCGCGTGTCGAAGGCCGGACCCGTGTCGCGTGAGTCCTGTTCGATCATGCGCGCGGTGCGCCAACCGATCTGCGCGAGACGAGTGTTGGCGCCCGGCATGATCACGTTGGCGGTCACGCCGTATGCGGCCATCTCGGTGGCGGCGGCCTCCGTGAACGCGAGCACCCCGGCCTTCGCCGCCGCGTAGTTCGACTGGCCCGCGCCACCGAGTAGCAACAGTCCGGTCGACGTCGTGATCAAGCGGCCGTACACCGAGCCGTCTCGCTTCGCGACTGCGCGCCAGTGCCGCAGCGCGGGACGCGCCGTCGCGAACGTGCCGCGCAGGTGCACGCCGATCACGGTGTCCCAGTCGTCGTCACCAAGGTTGAACGACATACGGGCACGGCCGAAGCCGGCGTTGGCGATCACGATGTCGCAGCGGCCCCACGTATCGAGCGCGAGCGCGACCAGTTCCTCGCCGGTGGCAGACGCGCCGACATCGCCGTGGTGCGCGACGGCCTCGCCGCCGCCTACGCAGATGCCCTCGACCACCTCGCGCGCAGGATCGTCGACCGCAACATCGCCGGTCTGGCCTTCGGTGCCGACGCCGGCGTCGTTCACCACCACCCGCGCGCCGTACGCGGCCAGCCGCTCGCAATGGGCCCGGCCGATGCCCCGCCCGCCACCGGTCACCACTGCCACGAGGCCGGCGAGCGGACGCCGCACAACCGTCATCGGGTGGCGGTCATGGCGCGTCGTGCTCACGGTCGAACGAGTAGGAGCGCGTCACGGTTGCCACGCGCAGTTCGTACGACGAGTACCAATTCGCCCGCCCGTTGCGCTGGGCGTCAACGTGCTCGGCCACGGCCTTCCACGCGCGCGCATCGTCGTCGGTGCGCCAGTACGACACCGTGATTCCGAAGCCGTCGCGGTTGCGGGCCGTGTCGATGCCGAGGAAGCCGGGCTGTTCGCCCGCGAGTCGTTCCATCTCGACCGCAGTCGCGTCGTAGCCCTCAGGGTCGGCGCCGGTGCGCTGCGCGGTGAAGATCACGGCCGTGTACGGCTCGTTGAAGGAAGGTGTCACGACAGACCTTTTATCAGTGCCCGCCGGTACACTGCTCCCCCTCATGGAGGCGACCGTCGAACCGCTCGAGAACAACCGCGTCAAGCTGCACATCGCTGTTCCGGAGACGGAGTTCGAGTCCGCGATCGACGCTGCCTACCGCAAGATCGCACGTGAGGTGCGCCTCCCGGGTTTCCGGCCCGGCAAGGCGCCGCGCAAGGTGCTCGAGGCCCGTGTGGGCGCCGAGGCCGGACGCCAGCAGGCGCTGCGCGACGCGCTGCCCGACTACTACGTCGACGCGGTCACCGAGCACGACGTCGACGTGATCGCGCCTCCCGAGTTCACGATTACGTCCGGCGAGGAGGACGGCCCCGTCGAGTTCGACGCCGTGGTCGAGATACGGCCGCAGGTGACGATCATGGGCTACGACGAGCTGCGGGTGACGCTGCCGTTCAAGCCCGTCGACGACACGATGGTCGACGCCGAAGTGAATCGAGTGCGCGACCAGTTCGCCTCGCTCGCCGACTCCGAGCGGCCGCTCGCGCTGGAAGACTTCGCCACCATCGACGTGACCACCACGATCGACGGCGAAGAAGTCGACGGCCTCAGCGTGCAGGATTACTCGTATCCAGTGGGCTCCGGGATGGTGGTGCCCGAGCTCGACGAGAACCTGCGCGGCGTGAAGACCGGCGAGATCCTCGAGTTCGACGCCGTGCTCCCCGAGCAATACGGCGAGCAGGCCGGCCAGACCGCGCACTTCCGTGTGTTCGTGAAGAACACGCAGGAGAAGAACGTGCCCGACCTCACCGACGAGTGGGTCGACGACAACACCGAGTACGACGACGTCACGGCGATGCGCGAAGACGTGCGGCGGCGCGTCGATCTGCTCACACGCGCCCAGGCGAACATGCAAAAGCGCGACGCAGTGCTCGCCGAAGTGGCCCAGCTCGTGCCGGTGCCGCCGCCCGAGACGCTGGTGGACGAGGAGCTGCGCAACCGTCTCGGCGACATGCAGCAACGCCTCCAACAGCAGGGCCTCGGGCTCGACCAGTACGTGGCGGCCACCGGCCAGGACCCCGACACGTTCATCAGCGGCATCCGTGAACAGGCCGCGCAAGCCGTGCTCGCCGACCTCGCGCTGCGCGCGGTGGTCGCGCAGGAAGAGATCCAGGTCAGCGACGCCGAACTCGACGAGGAGATCGCTCGGCTCGCTACCCGCATGGGACAGAAGGTGGAAAAGGTGCGGCGCGATCTCGCCAAGGCCGACATGCTGGAGGCGGTACGATCGGATCTGGCCAAAGGCAACGCACTGCAGTTCCTGGTCGACCACGCCACCCCGGTCGATGAGGAAGGCAACGAGATCGACATCGCACTGCCGGAGCGGGCGGAGGACCCGGACGGCAGCCCGATCGAGGCACCGCCACACGAGAGTTCGGCGACATCAGACGACGACACTGCTGCGGTATCCGAACCACAGCAGGGCTGACCACACCAGGATCGATTCCAGAGATTCGAGAGAAGAGCACATGTACACGCCGTTCGTGACCGAGAACACCAGCCGTGGGTCGCGCGACTACGACATCTGGAGCCGGCTGCTCAAGGACCGCATCGTGTTCCTGGGCACCGCAGTGAACGACATGGTGGCCAACCTGATGGTGGCCCAGCTCTTGCACCTCGAGAGCGAGGACCCCGACAAGGACATCATGATGTACATCAACTCGCCGGGCGGCGACGTGGTGGGTCTGTTCGCGATCTACGACACGATGCAGTTCATCAAGGCCGACGTGCAGACGATCTGCGTCGGCCAGGCGGCCTCGGCCGCGGCGGTGCTGCTGGCCGCCGGTGAGCCCGGCAAGCGCTTCTCGCTGCCGCACTCCCGTGTGCTCATCCACCAGCCCCACGGCTCGGCGGGTGGTCAGTCGGTCGACATCGAGATCCAGGCCCGCGAGATCGTCCGCATGCGTGAACTGCTCGACGAGATGCTGGCGCATCACACCGGCCAGCCGCTCGAGCGTGTGCGGAAAGACACCGACCGCGACTTCATCATGAGCGGCCAGGAAGCCATGGATTACGGCATCGTCGACGACGTCATCTCGAGCCGCGAGCTCGCGTCGGTGCCGTCAGCGGCAGGTTCGAACTGACCCGAGGGAATTCGGGCACCGAGAGCGCACCAAGAGATCGGGATTCGGGGGTTCGCAGTGGCCAAGTTCGGTGACGGGGGCGATCTGCTCAAGTGCTCGTTCTGCGGCAAGAGCCAGAAGCAGGTCAAGAAGCTCATCGCCGGACCCGGCGTCTACATCTGCGACGAGTGCATCGATCTCTGTAACGAGATCATCGAGGAGGAGCTCGCACAAACGAGCGAGGTCCGCTTCGACGACCTGCCCAAGCCGGTCGAGATCTACGAGTACCTGAACGACTACATCATCGGGCAGGAGACGGCGAAGAAGATCCTGTCGGTCGCCGTCTACAACCACTACAAGCGCGTGCAGGCCGGCGCGTACGGCGACCCCGATGTCGAGCTGCAGAAGAGCAACATCCTGCTCGTCGGGCCCACGGGCTGCGGCAAGACGATGCTCGCCCAGACGTTGGCGCGCCTGTTGAAGGTGCCGTTCGCGATCGCCGACGCCACCGCGCTCACCGAGGCCGGCTATGTGGGCGAAGACGTCGAGAACATCCTGCTGAAGCTGATCCAGGCCGCCGACTACGACGTCAAGAAGGCCGAGACCGGCATCATCTACATCGACGAGATCGACAAGATCGCCCGCAAGGCCGAGAACCCGTCGATCACGCGTGACGTGTCGGGTGAGGGTGTGCAGCAGGCGCTGCTCAAGATCCTGGAGGGCACCACCGCGTCGGTGCCGCCGCAGGGTGGCCGCAAGCACCCGCACCAGGAGTTCATCCAGATCGACACCACGAACATCCTGTTCATCTGCGGCGGTGCGTTCGCCGGCCTCGAGAAGGTGATCGAGAGCCGCATCGGCAAGCGCGGCATCGGCTTCATCGCCGACGTGCGCAAGCGTGAAGAGAAGGATCTCGGCGAGCTGCTCTCGGGCGTGCTCCCCGAAGACCTCATGAAGTTCGGGCTGATCCCCGAGTTCATCGGCCGCCTGCCGATCACCGGCGTGGTGCACAACCTCGACAAGGAAGCGCTCGTGCGCATCCTTATCGAGCCCAAGAACGCGCTCGTACGCCAGTACCAGAAGTTCTTCCACTTCGACGGCGTCGACCTCACCTTCACCGACGACGCCATCGAGATCGTGGCCGAAGAGGCGCTGAAGCGCGGCACTGGTGCCCGCGGTCTGCGCGCCATCCTCGAAGACACGCTGCTCGAGGTGATGTACGAGCTGCCGTCGCGGGCCGACGTGGTGCAGTGCATCGTCGACGCCGACACCGTGATGCAACATTCGGCACCCACCCTCGTCACCGAAGAGGAGCGCCGCCGCTCGGCGTGAGCGCCGTTCAGGTTGCCACCGCGAACCGAAGCCGGTCGCGGGGCGTCGAATAGGTCGTGGTGAAGCGAACCCTCTGGGTCGTGCTGGCTGTGTTGTTGGCCGCCGCGTGCGGGACGTCGAACACCGGCCTCGACCGCCCGCCGCCGACGACTGCCTCGCGGGGAACGGTCGTGTTCCCGGCGAACGCGCAGCTTGCGACGGCACACGTGCCGCGCTCCACACCTGACGCGTCGCTGCCGTCGGAGCTGGTCGACGACAACACGCGGTTCGCGTTCGCTCTCTACCGACGGCTCGCGGCCGGCGATCAGGGAAACCTGGTGTTCTCGCCGTCGAGTATCTCGAACGCGATCTCGATGCTCGAAGGCGGCGCTCGCGGCGCCACGTTGCGCCAAATAGATACGGCCATGAACTTCACCCTGCCGGGTTCGAACCTGCAGGACGCCTTCAGCGCCCTCGACCAGATGCTCGCGGCACCCCGGCGTGCCGCACCCGGCGAAACGGGCACACCACTACAGCTCGAGCAGACCGACGCGGTATGGGGCCAGCGGGGCTACCCGTTCGTGCAGGAGTATCTCGACTTACTGGCGCGCGATTACGGCGCGGGCCTGCGACTCGCCGACTTCGTCAAGGACGCCGAGGCCGAGCGCGTGAAGATCAACACCTACGTCGCGAACGCGACGCACGGCAGGATCAAGCAACTCTTCCCGAAGGGCGTCATCGACAACATGACGCGCATGGTGTTGGTGAACGCGATCTGGTTCAAGGGCGACTGGGTCACACCGTTCGCGCCGCGAAGCTCGAACGCGCCGTTCGCGCGCCTCGACGGCAGCACGGTGAGCGTGCCGTGGATGACCGGTGGCCAGGCGAGCCGCGCGCTGCGGGCTCCCTACTTCGACGCCGTCGAGATTCCTTACGTGGGCGGGGCGTCGATGGTGGTGATCGCGCCGAAGCAAGCCAGGTTTGGCAAGGTCGAAGGTGCCTTCGACTATGCCGTGGCGCAGCTCGACGCTGCGCCGCAGAAGCTGAGTTACGAGGTGTCGATGCCGAAGTTCGACTTCTCGTCGCAGTTCTCGCTCGACGACACCCTGTCGGCGATGGGCATGCGCGACGTGTTCGATCCGGAGCGAGCGGATCTCAGCGGCATCGGCGGCGATCCAGGCGATCTGTTCGTGAGTGACGTGGTGCACAAGGCCACGATCAAGGTCGACGAGAAGGGCACCGAAGCCGCGGCCGCGACAGGAATTGCAGTCGAGACCATGTCGCTTCCCCCGACGATCGAGATCGACCGCCCGTTCCTGTTCGCGATCCGCGACGACAAGACCGGCGCCATCCTCTTCACCGGCCGAGTCCTCGACCCCACCCAACACTGAATCCCCAGCTCCCGCCGGGCGTCGTAAAGCGTCGAATAGCGACGCTCTACGACGCCCGGGGACTATGGCGCGAGGCGGGCGGTGAAGCGGGCGCGGTCGTGGGTGACTTCGAGCGGGATGCCGTAGCAGTCGCTCAACACTCCGCTCGTGAGCACGTCGAGGATCGGGCCTTGGGCCACGACACGGCCGTGGGTGAGCGCGAGCGCGTGGGTGCAGCCGGCGGGGATTTCTTCGAGGTGGTGGGTGACGATCACCATCGGCGGTGCGCCGGCGTCGGCGAGTAACGCGGCGAGGTCGCCGAGCACCTGCTCGCGCGCGCCGATGTCGAGGCCCGCCGTCGGCTCGTCGAGCAGCAGGAGCTCGGGGTCGCGCATGAGCGAACGCGCCAGCAGCGCGCGCTGGGTTTCTCCCGCCGACAGCGTGGTGAATCCGTGGTCGGCGAGGTCGGCGATCCCGAACCGCTCCAACAACGCAAGCGCGCGCGCCCGGTCGGCGTCGTCGTAGGTGTGCCACCACGGAGCCAGCGCGCCGTAGCGCGCGGTCATCACCACTTCGAGCGCGTTCATGGTGGGTTCGAGGCGCGCCGCGATCGTGGGTGACGAGACGCCGATGCGCGTGCGCACCGAACGCACATCGCAGTGGCCGAGTTCCTCGCCGAGCACGCGCACGCGTCCCGACGACGGGTGTTGATGCAGCGACGCGATGCGCAGGAGGGTGGTCTTGCCTGCGCCGTTCGGGCCCACGATCACCCAGCGTTCGCCGCCGCCCACGCGCCAGGCCACGTGGGCGAGCACGTCGGGCGCGCTTTCGCTCTCGTAGTGCAGCGACACGTCGTCGACGTCGATTGCGAGCGGAACCGTGTGAGCCGTCATGAGGGCCACAAGTATCCTCTCCGCGTGGCGACGATCCCCGACAAACCGGGCCTCGAAGGCCTCGAAGCCACCTGGGGCAAGCGCTGGGAGGCCGACGGCATCTACCGGTTCGACCGCGCCCGGCCGCGCGCCGAGGTGTTCTCGATCGACACGCCACCACCCACCGTCAGCGGCTCGCTGCACGTCGGCTCGGCGTGCTCCTACACGCACACCGATACCGTCGCCCGCTACCAGCGCATGCGCGGGCGCGCCGTCTACTACCCGATGGGCTGGGACGACAACGGCCTACCCACCGAGCGCAGGGTGCAGAACTACTTCGGCGTGCGCTGCGACCCGAGCCGCCACTACGACGACGACGAGTTCGAGATCCCGGCGAAGGCGGGCAGCCTGCCGTCGGGCCACCGGGCGGTGGCGATCTCGCGCAAGCGCTTCCTCGAGCTGTGCGAGCGCCTGGTGGCCGAGGACGAGGTGAAGTTCGAGGCGCTCTGGCGCGCGCTCGGTCTCTCGGTCGACTGGCAATACACCTACACCACCATCGGTGAAGGCGCGCGGCGCACGAGCCAGCGCGCGTTCCTACGCAACCTCGCGCGCGACGAGGCCTACCAAGCCGACGCGCCCACGCTCTGGGATGTCGACGACCAGACCGCGATCGCGCAGGCCGAGATGGAGGACAAGGAGACGCCGGGCGCGTACCACCGTCTCGCGTTCCATCGCAGCGACGGCAGCGGCGACGTGATCATCGAGACCACGCGACCGGAGCTGCTCGCGGCATGCGTCGCGCTCGTCGCACATCCCGACGACGAGCGCTACCGCCCATTGTTCGGCACCAGTGTGCGCACGCCGCTCTACGACGTGGAGGTGCCGGTGGTGGCGCACCGCCTCGCCGAGCCCGAGAAGGGGAGCGGCATCGCCATGATCTGCACGTTCGGCGACGTCACCGACGTCACGTGGTGGCGCGAACTGCAGCTTCCCACCCGCACGATTGTGGGCAAGGACGGCCGCATCCTCGCGAGCCCGCCGAACGGCCTCGCGTCCGACGGTGGACGCGCTCGCTACGAAGAGATCGCCGGCAAGAACGTGAAGCAGGCGCAGCAGCGCGTGGTGGAACATCTCGCCGAGACCGGTGAGATGCTCGGTGAGCCGCGGCCGATCACGCACCCGGTGAAGTTCTACGAGCGCGGCAAGCGCCCGCTCGAGATCGTGGCGTCGCGCCAGTGGTACATCCGCAACGGCGGGCGCGACGCCGAGCGGCGGGAGGCGTTCCTGCAACGCGCGCGCGAGTTGCACTGGGTGCCGCCCTACATGAAGCAGCGTTACGACTCGTGGGTGGAGGGTCTCACCGGCGACTGGCTCATCAGTCGCCAGCGCTACTTCGGTGTACCGATCCCGGTGTGGTACCGAGTGGACGGCGAGGGCAACGTCGATCACGACGACCGCGTCGTGCCCGACGAATCGATGCTGCCCGTCGATCCTTCTGCCGAGCCCGCGCCCGGTTACGACGAGTCGCAGCGCGGCAAGGCGAACGGATTCGTCGGCGACGGCGACGTGATGGACACGTGGGCCACGTCGTCGCTCACGCCGCTGATCGTCACCGCGTGGGCCGACGACGACGATCTCTTCGCGCGTACCTACCCCATGGACATGCGGCCGCAGGCCTACGAGATCATCCGCACGTGGCTGTTCTCCACGGTGGTGCGCTCGCACTACGAGACCGGCACGTTGCCGTGGAAGCACGCGGCGATCTCGGGATGGGTGCTCGATCCCGACCGCAAGAAGATGTCGAAGAGCAAGGGCAACGTCGTCGGTCCGATGGACTGGATCGAGAAGTACGGCGCCGACGCGCTGCGCTATTGGGCCGCAAGCGCGCGCCCTGGTACCGACACCGCCTTCGAAGAGGCGCAGCTCAAGATCGGCCGCAAGCTCGCGATCAAGGTGTTGAACGTCTCGAAGTTCGTACTCAATGCCGCGGGCGATGCCACGCTTGAGGTCGATGCGGTCACCAACCCGCTCGACCAGTCGATGCTGGCGCAACTTGGCGGTGTCGTCCGCGAAGCCACCGCGGCGTTCGACGGCTTCGACTACGCGCGATCGCTCGAACGCACGGAGGCGTTCTTCTGGCGCTTCTGCGACGACTACGTGGAACTGGTGAAGACGCGCTCGTATCAAACCGGCACCGACGCGAGCGCGTCGGCCGCGGCCGCGTTGCTCGCGGCGCTGGCCACGCTGCAGCGCTTGTTCGCGCCGATCCTGCCGTACGCGTCC
Organism: Acidimicrobiia bacterium; assembly: GCA_036501845.1. Taxonomy (GTDB): domain Bacteria; phylum Actinomycetota; class Acidimicrobiia; order IMCC26256; family PALSA-610; genus JBBREP01. Next base: position 16,022 of record DASXZO010000048.1, read on the forward strand.
GAAGAGGTGTGGTCGTGGTGGCGCGACGGATCGGTGCACTGCGAGTCGTGGCCCGATCCGGCCGAGCTCGGCGATCCCGCAGCAACGGGCAATCCGCTCGTGTTCGACGTGGCCGCCGATGTGCTCGGCGCGGTGCGCAAGGCCAAGAGCGAAGCCAAGGTGTCGCTCGCAACGCCGGCGACGCGGGTGGTGGTGCGCGACACCGAGGCCCGGCTCGGCGCGCTCGCACTCGCGGCATCCGACGTGGTCGCCGCGGGCAAGATCGACGAGCTCGTCACCGAGGCGGCCGCTGAGCTGTCGGTGACGGTCACGCTCGGTGTCGCGGGCTGAGGGGTACGCCGTCACCGTGGCTCGCCGTCTCCCGCCTCGCGACTCCCAGATCCGTGCCTGGCTCGAGGCGCACGTGAACCTCGAGCGCGGCGTGGGCCGTCCCGCGCACGTCGCGCGGGCGGAATCGCCCACGCTGGACCGCATCCAGCAGCTCACGAGCCTGCTCGGCTCGCCGCAACTCGACGTGCCCACCGTGCACATCACCGGCACCAATGGCAAGACCAGCACCGCACGCCTCGTGGCCCAGCTCCTGCGCACACACGGCTGGAAGGTCGGCACCTACACCAGCCCGAATCTCGAGCGGCTCAACGACCGCATCTCGATCGGCGGCGTCGAGGTCGACGACGACACCCTCGATTCGCTGCTCCACACCGTCGAGCGAGCCGAGCCGCACATGGCCGAGCCGCCCAGCTACTTCGAGATCCTCACCGCGGCCGCCCTCTACTGGTTCAGTGACGAAGCAGTCGACGTGGCTGTGGTGGAAGTGGGTCTCGGCGGCACGTGGGACGCCACCAACGTGGTCGACGCCGACGTCGCGGTGATCACCAACGTCGCGCTCGACCACGTGGAGTATCTCGGGCCCGATCGCCCGTCGATCGCGCGCGACAAGGCCGGGATCATCACGCCGATGAGCAGCCTTGCGCTCGGCGAGACCGATCCTGAGCTCGTCGAGATCTTCGCGGCGCGCGAACCGCAACAGCTCATGCTGCGCGGTCGCGACTTCGACATCAGCGAGAACCGGATCGCTGTGGGCGGGCGCGCCGTCGACATCGTCACGCCGAGCGCGCGCTACAACGAAGTGTTCCTCGATCTGCACGGCACGTACCAGGCCGACAACGCCGCGCTCGCGCTCACCGCGGCCGAGCTCTACGCGGGCGCGCCACTCGACGACGCGGTGGTGCGCGAGGCCTACGCCACCGTCACGTCACCGGGTCGCATGGAGTTCGTGGCGCGCCAGCCGCTGGTGGTGCTCGACGGTGCGCACAACGTCGCCGGCGCGCGCGCACTGCGCGACGCGCTCGACGAGGAGCTCGGTCCGATGCCGCGCACGCTGGTGGTCGGACTTCTGCGCGAGAAGGACCCCGCCGAGATGCTCGCCGCGTTCGGTCTCGACGGCACGCGCCATCTCGTGGTGTGCCGGCCACCATCGCCGCGCGCGCACGACCCTGAGACCATCGCCAAGGCCGCGGAAGCGATGGGCTTCGACCCCGAGGCGATCGACGTGGTCGACGATGTTCGTTCCGCGGTAGGCACCGGGGTGCTCGAGACGCCCGACGACGGCCAGCTCGTGATCACCGGCAGCCTCTACGTGGTCGGCGAAGCCCGTTCGATCTTCGTCAAATAACACGGGCGTCGTTTGACTTCG
>DASXZO010000049.1:0-36209 GCA_036501845.1 Acidimicrobiia bacterium
GGCCGACGCACTGACTGTGCCGTGGCTGATCGGCGTCGCCCGCCACAAGCTCGTCGACCGTTTCCGTCGAGCCGACCGTGAACAGCGCAAGCTCGCGATGGTGCACGCTGCCGACGCGGACGACATCGACGACAGTGGTGACGCGGTCGATCGCGAACTGTTGTTCGGCGCAATCCATCGTTTGCCGCCGCTCCAACGGGCTGCAGTCGCGCTGCGGTACGTCGACGACCTGCCGGTCCACGAGGTCGCGCGGCTGCTCGACCGCAGCGTCGCGGCCACCGACTCACTGCTGCGTCGCGCTCGCACCGCGCTGCGCGCGCTCATCGAGGAAGCCGAACTGCAATGAACGAAGAAACGCTGCGCGACGCGTTGCGAGACGCGCCCGTGCTCACGCTCGACAGCAAGTTCGCCGAAGACCTCGAATATCGGCTGCGTAACGCTGCCGCGGCAGCGCCCGTCGCGGAACTTGAACTGGCGCGGCAGCGACACCGCCCGAGCCACATTGCGTTGATCGCTACGGCCGCGATTGCTGTGCTCGCCATCGCAACGGCGCTGGCGTGGGAGCGGCACAACCGGCACGTGCACCCCACGTTTCCAATCGACCGGTTGCGGTACCACGCCGAAGGTGTCTTCTACACGGGCAGCGCGTCGACGACGCGCGACGATTCGTCCGTCGACCCGATTTCCGGTGCGGCCAGCTTCTTGAGCCAGACACCGCGACCGGTGAAGGACGGCGGAACCCGCACCTACGCGAGGCTCTTCGCAGACGGGCGCGTGTACCAGGCCGTCGGCGACTGGACGCACGAGCACGGTTGGCCAACCGACGCGCGTCTGGCGCTACTGCGCGGCAAGGATTGGGTGGACCAAGGAACCGGCACGATCCCAGCGGTGAGCCTCGCCGAGCTCCCAGTGCGTTGGCAGCACGAGCGCCTCGCGCATGACCGGCACGTTCGCCGCGTCGGTCCGGCGACGGTGCGCGGGATCGCCACGGTGCGGTACCGCGTCATCGACCCGACGGCGTCGGCCACAGGTCCGATGGAGGTGTGGGTGGACGATCGCGATCGCGTGGTGCACATGGAGTTGCACCTTTCGGGCCAGATCTCGCTCGTGTACGACTACAAGGACTTCGGTGCAGCGCCACCCGAACAGGCACCGAATTCAGCAACAGTCGTGTCGGTTCGCGTGCTCGACAATCCGACGCTTTGCAACGCGCGTCCCCTCGAAGCAGATCTCGTCACGTCGTGCCGAGTGCATCCCGGCATTGCGACCAGTGGTTATCGATACACGCAGACGTGGCACCAGGTGGCGCTCGACGGCGGCTTCACGCCTGTGAGCGCTCGTACCGACGCGCTCGTCGACGCGACGCGCATGGACGCGCGGCTCACGCGGACAGACAGCGATCGGCCTGGCATCACGACGCAAGGTGAACTCGTGAATGATCAGCGATACGGCTCCGGAATTACCGAAGCGCAGATGACGTTCTCACTCGGCGCACTTGTCGACGGTTCGCCGTTCATCGGCACATTCGACGTGATCGACGGGCTCCGACACGCTGGGTTGTCAGGGAAGCAGGTCAGCCACGACACGATCCGCGGCATACACACAACGCATTACCGAGGCGAGCACACCGTGGGCCCGTCCGACACCGCGGGTGGCCGAGGTGAGCATCTGACCTTCGACGTGTGGGTCGATGCCAAGGGCCACGTCGTGCGCATGGTGATCACCGAGGACGTTCCCGCCGACGCTGGCGCGCACGTCCACCCGCAGCACAACACCGACGCGTTTGACTTCTTCGACTACGGGATCCACCCCACCATCAAGGCACCGAAGGCGACCAGCACTGGTCGCTGAGCGCACGTAGCGTTCCCGCCGTGGGAGGCGGACGGCGCGTCATGGTTGTGTTGCTCATGGCGTCGACCACGGCGGCGTGCAGCGGCTCGAGCGGTGCCACCGGAGCGAACGCGCAACTACCGGTCGCTACGTTCGACGCCAAAGCGCCGTACCGGTTCACCACGACGGGCCGATCGGGCCAGGTCAACCCCGCAGCAAGGTCTATTACGACAGTTCCGTCTCCGAGGGCGAGGCCGTACCGCCACAGCGATGGCGTCACGGACCGCACGACAGCTCACACGCAGCCTCGGTCGCGGCGTCGACCTGTTTGCCGACGGTATCGACTACACGAGCGTCGAGAGTTGGCGAACGACAAACCTTCCGCCCAATGTCGTGCAGCGCAGGATGCTCGCGAACAAGCACTGGGTAGCGCTCGGACCGGCGGGCCCGCCCGGAACAACCCGGTTCTCCGTCGATGCGATCTTCGACGGGTCACCATTCACCGCAAGTTTCGACGTGCTCGCAGGACTCCGGGCCGCGCACTTCGCGATCCGCAGAGTCGGCGCCACGGCAGTGCGTGGCGCAGCGACCACCGAATACCGCGCGACGGGAAGCGCGCAGGAGCACGACTTCAACGTCACGCGTCTGGCACCCGCCGTGATCGAAGTGTGGGTCGACAGGACAGGACGCACTCGACGCATCCACGCAGTGGTCCACTACCCGGCGAGCAGCGATGACCCGCCGTCGATCGACGAGTTCACGACCGAGTTCTACGACGTCGGTGCGCCGTTGCACATCGCGACGCCGAACGCTGACGACATCGTGAACGGTCGCGCGCTCTCACGGGCCTTCATGTGCCAGCCGCTGCCGACGAAACCGCCGAAAGCAACGCCCGACTGTCGCTGAACCCGTGTTCTGGGTGCAAAACACCCGCCGGAGCGGGGGTGATGTCACCCAGAACGCAGGAAAATCAGCTCTCCGCGGTGCCGCTGCCGGCGGGCTCCAAAGGCGGTGGGGTGACCTGGCCGGGGACGGCGCGGAGGGTGATGTCCTCGCCGTCGGCGTCGACGATCACCGCGTCGCCGGCCTTGAACTCCTTCCAGAGAATCTTCTCTGAAAGCGGGTCCTCGACGAGGCGCTGGATCGCACGGCGCAAGGGGCGGGCGCCCAACTGCGCGTCGTAGCCCTTCTTGGCCAGCAGCGTCTTCGCCTCGGGCGTGAGCTCGAGGCCGAGACCCTGGCTCTCCAGCTGCTGCTGCACTCGCTTGATCAACAGGTCGACGATCTGCGTGATGTCGTCGGTCGACAGCTCGTGGAACACGATCACTTCGTCGATCCGGTTCAAGAACTCCGGACGGAAGTGACGCTTCAACTCGTCGTTGACCTTCGCCTTCATGCGCTCGTGCGTGACGGCCTCGTCAGCCTTCACGAACCCGAGCGCGGCCTTGCGCAGATCGGCGGTGCCGAGGTTCGACGTCATGATGATCACGGTGTTCTTGAAGTCGACCGTGCGGCCCTGCGAGTCGGTGAGGCGCCCGTCCTCCAGGATCTGGAGCAACGTGTTGAACACGTCGGGGTGTGCCTTTTCGATCTCGTCGAACAGCACCACCGAGAACGGCTTGCGCCGCACGGCCTCGGTGAGCTGACCGCCTTCGTCGTAACCGACATAGCCGGGAGGCGAGCCCACGAGCCGCGAGACCGTGTGCTTCTCCATGTACTCCGACATGTCGAGGTTGATCATCGCCGACTCGTCACCGAACAAGAACTCGGCGAGCGTCTTCGCGGTCTCGGTCTTGCCGACACCCGACGGGCCAAGGAAGATGAAGCTTCCCGACGGCCGCTTCGGGTCCTTCAAACCAGCACGCGTACGGCGGATCGCCTGGCTGACGGCACGGATCGCGTCGGCCTGGCCGATAACCCGCTTGTGGAGCTCGTCCTCCATGCGCAGGAGCTTGGCCGTCTCCTCCTCGGTGAGCTTGTAGACGGGGATGCCCGTCCACATCGCGAGCACCTCGGCGATGCTCTCCTCGCTCACCTCGTTGAAGAGGTCGACGCCCTGGGCGCGCCACGTCTGTTCCATCGTGCTGCGCTGCTCGAGCAGTTCCTTCTCCTGGTCGCGCAGATTCGCGGCCCGCTCGAACTGCTGCGCCTCGATCGCCGCTTCCTTCTCCTTGCGGACCTTGGCGATGTTGTCCTCGAGGTCGCGGTAGTCGGGCGGTGCTTGCATACGACGGATGCGCAGGCGCGAACCCGCCTCGTCGATGAGGTCGATCGCCTTGTCGGGGAGGTGGCGGTCGGAGATGTAACGGTCGGCGAGGTTCGCCGCGGCGACGATCGCCTGGTCGGTGATCGTGACGCGGTGGTGCGCCTCGTAGCGATCGCGCAAACCCTTCAGGATCTCGATCGTGTGCGCGACCGTGGGCTCTTCGACCTTGATCGGCTGGAAGCGCCGCTCGAGTGCCGCGTCCTTCTCGAGGTGCTTGCGGTACTCGTCGAGCGTGGTGGCGCCGATCGTCTGCAGCTCACCGCGAGCGAGCATCGGCTTGAGAATGCTCGCCGCGTCGATCGCGCCTTCGGCCGCACCTGCGCCGACGAGCGTGTGCAACTCGTCGATGAACAGGATGATGTCGCCGCGCGTGCGGATCTCCTTCAGCACCTTCTTGAGGCGCTCTTCGAAGTCGCCGCGGTAGCGCGAACCGGCGACGAGCGCGCCGAGGTCGAGCGTGTAGAGCTGCTTGTTGTGCAGCGTTTCGGGCACGTCGCCGTCGACGATGTCCTGGGCGAGGCCCTCGACAATCGCAGTCTTGCCGACGCCGGGCTCACCGATCAGCACCGGGTTGTTCTTGGTGCGACGGCTGAGCACCTGCATGACGCGCTCGATCTCCTTGGCGCGTCCGATGACCGGGTCGAGCTTTTTGTCGCGCGCGAGCTGCGTGAGATTTCGACCGAACTGGTCGAGCACAAGGCTGCCGCCACCCTGGCCTTCCGCGCTCTGCGCACCGCCACCGGTGGTGGCGCCCGCACCCGCGGGCTCCTTGCCGCCGGCGTAACCGGACAGCAGCTGGATCACTTGCTGGCGAACACGCGACAGGTCGGCGCCCAACTTCACGAGCACCTGCGCGGCGACGCCTTCGCCTTCGCGGATCAGGCCGAGCAGGATGTGCTCGGTACCGATGTAGTTGTGGCCGAGTTGCAGCGCCTCACGCAGTGAAAGCTCGAGCACCTTCTTCGCGCGGGGAGTGAAGGGGATGTGGCCCGACGGCGCGCTGCCGCCGTGACCGATGATCTCCTCGACCTGCGCGCGAACTGCCTCGAGGCTGATGCCCAACGACTCGAGGGCCTTGGCGGCGACGCCTTCGCCCTCATGGATCAGCCCGAGCAGGATGTGCTCGGTGCCGATGTAGTTGTGGTTGAGCAGGCGCGCTTCCTCCTGCGCGAGGACGACGACGCGGCGAGCCCGGTCGGTGAAGCGCTCGAACACGATGGACAACCCTTCCTCGCCGCCAGGGAGCGGCTCGTCGAAAATCTTATCGGCCGGTCCAGATCGGGCTTTCGCGTGGACCGCCTCACCAGGATCTTTCCCACCTGGCGGGTGAACACGCTCCGCAGCCGCCCGGGGCTGCCTGGATGGAGGTACAGCGCCGGCCCAGGGCCGGAAATTCCCGGCCCTGCCACTACCGAACGCCCTTGTAGTTGAGGACCGCGGTGAGGCGGTGCACCGGCTCGACCAGATCGGCCTGGTCGGACATCACCGTCTGAAGGTCCTTGTAGGCGTCAGGATGCTCGTCGACGAGCGCTCGGGCCGCGCTCGACTGCCAGGTCTTGCCGTGCATGCGCGCCACGAGCGACTCGGGCGTGAGCGTCTTGCGTGCCGCCGTGCGCGACAGACGACGACCCGCGCCGTGCGAGCACGACTCGAACGACGCCGGGTTGCCAAGACCGCGCACGATGAAGCTGCCCGTGGCCATCGAGCCCGGAATCACGCCCAACTCACCCCGCTTCGCCGAAGTGGCGCCCTTGCGCGTGATCCACAGCTCGCGCCCGCCGTGACGCTCGAGCGCGGCGTAGTTGTGATGGATGTTCACCGTCTCGGTGGGCGTGAGCGGATGATCGAGCACCGACGCCAACACCGCCATCGCCGACTCGAGCATCTGGGCACGGTTCGCTGCGGCGTACGACTGCGCCCAGAGCATGTCGGCGATGTACGCGTCGAACTCCGGCGTGCCCTGCGTGAGGTACGCGAGGTCGCGGTCTTCGAGCGGGTGCTCGAACACGAGACGGCGTGTGCTCTCGATGTGGCGCTGCGCGAGGCGGTTCCCGATGCCACGCGAGCCCGAGTGCAGCATCACCCATACGGCGTCGCGCTCGTCGGTGCACAGCTCGAGGAAGTGGTTTCCCGAGCCGAGCGAACCGAACTGGCGGCGCGCGTTGTGCAGCTCCTTCTGCGACAAGCCCGACGCCGGCGGATGCGCGGCGATCCAGGCCGCGCCGCGGTCGTGCACCGCATGACCCTGCCCGACGCCGGCGGGAACCGCGCGCGCAATGCCGTCGAGCGCGGAGTCGAGCGAGTCGGGCAGCTGCGACGCGGTGATACCGACGTTCGTCGCGATCACGCCGCAGCCAAGGTCGACACCGCAGGCGGCCGGAATGATCGCTCCCTCGGTGGCGATCACCGAGCCGATCGTGGTTCCCTTGCCCAGATGCGCGTCGGGCATGAGCGCGAGGTGTCCGTGGATGATCGGCAGGCGGGCCGTACGCGCGGCCTGCTCCACCGTGTTGTCGTCGAGCTGCGACGCCCACGACAGGACGCGGGGTGCGATCTCGGCGGGGTGGTTCGTGTTCATCGTGACGTGCTCCTTGCCGCGGATGTCGCGGCGCTCGCTCGCCGCCGGTGCACGCGACGCGCGGCACGCGGACGGCCCGGTACGGCCTCCTCAGTGAGGTTTCGGTTCCTCGTACCGTGTGCGTTGCCGGAATGTCACGCCATCAGCGTACGGACATCGAGCCCGCACGACGGGTGGATTTTCGGCCGAGAGGTGGCGGTAGTTCGTCCCCGGGTAGCGTCGCTCTCCACACACGGTGAGCGGAACGAACACAGCGAACACGAGGTAGAGAACGCGTGAGCATCCTCGACGACATCGGGATCGCGTCGCTCGCACCCGATCTACGCCGGGTCGAGACTCGACTGTCCGAGTCGATCTCCGTCGACGACCGTTTCCTGGGCGATGCCGCGGGTCACCTCCTCTCGGCGGGCGGCAAGCGATTCCGTCCGGTCGTCACCTTGTGCGCGGCCTATGCCGCAAAGGGCGACGCGTCTGCCCACGCCGACGCGGTCACGGGCGCGGCCTGCGTGGAGCTCGTGCACCTTGGTTCGCTCTACCACGACGACGTCATCGACGAAGCCGAGACGCGTCGCGGCGTGCCCAGCGTGAACGCGCGCTGGTCGAACATCGTGGCGATCCTCTCCGGCGACTTTCTGCTCGCGCAGGCATCGGTGCTCGCCGCTTCGCTCGGCGCCGAAGTGGCCGGGTTGATCGGCGCGACGATTGGTGAGCTCTGCCGCGGTGAAGTGCTGCAGTTGCAGTACCTCCACAACGCGCAGCGCGAAGTGGACAGCTACTTCTCGTCGATCGCGGGGAAGACTGCCGAGCTGTTCGCCACCGCCGCGCGCGTCGGCGGCCTGGTGAGCAGCGTGGAGAACGCCACCCTCGAAGCGCTCACCACGTTCGGTCGCCATTTGGGCATGTGCTTCCAGCTCGTCGACGACGTGCTCGACCTCACCGCCGATGCCGAGACGCTCGGCAAGCCCACCGGCAACGACCTGCACGAGGGCGTGTACACGTTGCCCGTGATCCTCGCCGCCGCGGAGCAGCCTGAGCTCGCCGGCCTGCTCGGCCGGGCGCTCGACTGGCCCGACGTCGAACGCGCTCGCTCGCTGGTTGTCGAAAGCGGCGCGGTCGAGGCGACGATGGACATTGCCCACACGCACGCCCGATCCGCGGCCGCCGCGCTCGAAGAGGCGGAGCATCTCGACCGCACCGTGTGCACACAATTGGCCGACCTCGTAGAGAACCTCGTCACTCGAGCCAGCTGAACCAGTGTGCGGCGCCCCGCCGCGTGCCAAGCTCGCGCCGTGGGTGACGTACCGATCGCGCCGCTGACAACTGAACAACCCGCACCGCGGCGTTCGCGTCGTCGAGTGACCGTCGCCGGCGGGCTCGTTGTGGTGATCGCGATCGGGGCCGTGTTCGTGGCGCGTGGTTCCAATGGCGGGAGCGGCCGGCACAAGGCGGTGCGGATCGACCTTGCCGCCGTCGCGAAGGCTTCGGCGGAGTCGGTGCACATTCACCTAGTCGGCTCCGGCGTGGAGGGCGAGACGTTCGTCGGCGATGGCTTGATCGACCCGCGCACGTCGACGATCGACGTCACGGCGCTCGATACGTTCAACGGCCACACCTCGCATCAACGCATCCTGACCCTGGATCACGTGTCGTACTTTGATCCCCACTCCCTGATCGACGTGCCCGATAGCGGATTCCGCGAACCGACCGACGCGCAGTTGAGCGCGTTCATGCACGGTCGTCACTGGGTGAGCGATGGGCCTGTGCGCCGACGCACCTCGGTGACGACCGATCCCGTGAACGAGCAGACCCTGGGCGATGTCGGGGCCCTGAGCCTCTTTGGTGGCAACGTGGCGGCCTCCCTCGCGCAGCTTGCCAAGGCGGGCGTGAAGGTGGCCGACCTCGGACGGGGAACCATCGACGGAGCCAGCGTGGAACATTGGCGCGTCCGGTATAGCGACCACGACCTGTTCACACACGACACTGACCCGCCCGCCGACGAGCAAGTAACGACCCTTGACCTTTGGGTCGACTCCACGAATCACGAACGTCGCGCGGTCGTCTCGAGACCTGCAGTACACAACGCCGACGAGGACGAGCCTGTGTATCAAATGGCGACAACGTTCACCGACTACGGCGTCGCGGTGCACGTACGCGCGCCCGCAGCACACGACGTCGTGTCGTTCACAGCTTTCGAGAACTGGCTGCGCGATCACCAGACGCTGCTCCCAGGCGGTCCCAGCGCACCCGGTTCGCTTGCGGGCTGACGAACTGACCTCAGGCGCAGGTTGATTCGGTCGCGGCCGACGCGCTGTCGGCTGCTGCGTCGACTTCGTCGATGAAGGCCGAGACCGCGTCGTTGAACGCGATCGGGGTTTCGGCCATGAGACCGTGCGCCGCGCCCGACAGCAACACGAGCTGTGACGTGGCGATCAGCTCGTGCAACTCTTCGGCGTCGCCCACGGGCGTCAGCGAGTCTTGCGTCCCCGTGATCACCAGCGTGGGCGCCGTGATCAGGTGCAGCTCGTCGCGCATCGAGTCGCTCATGTCGAGGATCGCACGCACCTGCGCCACGAACGCCTGCGGCTTGGTCTGCAGCACGAGTGGGCCGAGGATGTTGATCAGCGAGCCGAAGCGCCGCTGCAAACGTTGGCCGATCAGCCAGTTCAAGCCCTCACTGCTCACGAGGGCGCGCATGCCGTGCACCGACACGTCGTTCGCCCATTCAGTGAGCAGCTCACGCCGCCACTGGTGGTGGCGGCACGCGGTGCACGCGAGCACGAGCGAACGCACACGTTCGGGATACGTGACCCCGATGATCTGCGCGATCACGCCGCCCATCGACGCGCCGATCACATGCGCCGACTCGATGCCGGCGGCGTCGAGACAAGCCATGGCGTCCTGGGCCATCACCATCAGGTCGTAGGGCCCCGGCGGAACGTCGGAGCGACCGACGCCCCGATTGTCGAACAGCACGAGACGGTGACGCCTACCAAAGCGATGGCGTTGCAACGCCCATCCGCGCGAATCGACTCCGAGACCCTGGATCAGCAGCACCGGAGTGCCGTCGCGCGCTCCAGTGACGTCGTAGTGAAGACGGGTGCCGTCGGGCGCGATCGCCACTGACATTCGTGGCACGTTACCGACGCGGCGCCGCAGCGCCCGGCTTTGCCCTACAAGAGGTTGTCGACCGCGCGCCGGACGGCTTCGCCGAGCTCCGCGGCACCGAGCGGATCGCCGGGCGGAACGTTGGGATCGAGTTGCACCGGCGCACCCACGCGCACGCGCCACGGAGCGATGGCCGTGCCCAACGGTCCGCCCGGGCGCACCGCGACGGGTACCACCGCGAACTCCATGATCGACTGCAACAGCTCGAGGGGCGGGGTGCCGGCCCGCCCGCGCAACCAGGTTGACGCCATCGGCACGATCACGAGGTTGCCCGACGTGAGTGCGGCGTGGACGTCGTCGGCGCCCGAAGAGATCGCGCCGAAGCGGCGCAACGCGGTGCCGACGAAGGCAACGGGCGGCGCGCCTGCGACGCGAGCGCGACGACCGGTCTCGCGAACGACGGCCACCGACAGCGCGGTGGGCTCGACCACTCCGAGGCCGCGGTTCATCATCAACACGGCGGGGCCGACACGCGGGATGTGGTCGCCGCCGCTCACATCGACGCGCACGACCTTCTCGAGCACCGGAGCGCAGAGATCGGAGAGCTGCGGGTCGAGACCGAAGGGATCGAGCGCGAAGCGACCCGCGACCCGGCGCCGCACGAATGTGGGGAGCGACGGCGCCGCGTGCACGCGATCCGAATCGAGCCCGAACGTGTCGTCGAACAAGACCGACATGGTTAGGCCGCCGATTCCCGGGCGCCGGCGATCGGCACGATCTCGGCCCAGTCGAACAGCTCCTGCAACACCTGCTGGGTGGGACGGGGCCGGTCGATGCCGAGCTCGTCGAGCGCGCGCCCACCGGCACCGACACAACCGTGCCGCAACAACTCCACGACATGCGGCGCGATCGCCGCGCCGAAGAACTCGACCACAGGCGACGCCGCGGTCCACAACGGCGGCAGCACCGGCACGGGAACGCGACCGCCGAGACGCGCGGCCTGCCACGGGCTGGTGGCGCCCGGACCGACGACGTTCACCGGCCCGTCGAACGACCCGAACATCGCCGCAGCCATGGCGTGCGCGGCATCCTCGGGATGCAGCAACGAGAAAGGCGGATCGGCGAACGCGTCGACGGGCACCGCGGGCAGCCGCAGCAACCGCCCGAGCGGGCTCGGGACGTGCGAGCCGACGACGGGCGCGTACCGCAGCGCACCGACCTTGATGCCGTGACGGTGACGTAGGCCCGCGGCGACCGTCTCCACTTGCAACAGGCTCGCGCCGAACGGGCTCGTGGGTGCCGGCGGTACCGACTCGTCGGGCACCGTTGCGCGCGTGAACGACGACGAGCGCACTCCGTAGATCTCGAGCCCGCTACGCACCACCACGTATTCGAGTGCACCGGCGCGTGCCGCGGCCGACAGCGCGACCATGGTGGTGAGCTCGGTGCGCTTGGCCGCCTGATGCGGTGTGGAGCGCGACGCCGGTTCGTACACACCGAGATGCGCCACATGAGTGGGCGCGAAGTCGGTGACGAAGTCGCGCAAACGCTCGCGATGGTGCGGATTGATGCGACGGAACTCGGCCCGGCGGAGCCGGCGGCGGGGCGGCACGAAGTCGCAGCCGACGATCTCGTCGACCTCGCTGCGCGCCTCGAGCAGCTGGGCCACTCTCGTTCCTAGTTCCCCTCCCATACCGGTCACAAGAACTCGCACGGTCACGCCTCCGGTCGCAGGTGTGGGAACAGGATGACTTCCCGGATCGACGTGACACCCGCGATGAGCATCACGACGCGGTCGATGCCGATCCCCAGCCCGCCACACGGAGGCAGCCCGTACTCGAGCGCGCGGATGTAGTCCTCGTCGACCGGCTGGGCCTCGTCGTCGCCCACCTGCGCCATGCGCAACTGCGCCTCGAAGCGCCGGCGTTGCTCGACTGGGTCGTTGAGCTCGCTGAACGCGTTGGCGATCTCACGACCGCCGACGATGAGCTCGAACCGCTCCGTGAGCTCAGGATCCTTGCGGTGCACACGAGCGAGCGGCGACACCTCGCGCGGATAGTCCATGACGAACGTGGGGTTGACGATCGCGTGCTCGGTGGTCTTCTCGTACACCTCGAGCAGCAACTTGCCGCTGCCCCACGACGGCTCCCACGGGATGTCGAAGCGCTCACAGATCGCTCGGGCTTCCTCGACCGGCATCGACGGGTGCATCTCGACACCGGCGTGCTCGCGCACGAGTTCGATGATCGGTGCGCGCCGAAACGGTGGAGTGAGGTCGATCTGATGCTCGCCCCATTCCACCTTCGTGGTGCCGATGGCCGCCTGCGCGGCGCCCGAGATCAGATCTTCTGTGCGCGCCGCGATCACGTGGTAGTCGACGAATGCTTCGTAGAGCTCCAGCATCGTGAACTCAGGGTTGTGGCGCGTCGACAGGCCCTCGTTGCGGAACACGCGGCCGATCTCGAACACCTTCTCGAGCCCGGCGACGATGAGCCGCTTGAGATACAGCTCCGGTGCGATGCGGAGGAACAGTTCGGTGTCGAGCGCGTTGTGATGCGTGGTGAACGGCCGCGCGATCGCGCCGCCCCACACCGACTGCAGCACCGGTGTCTCCACCTCGAGATAGCCGAGATCGAGCAGATGCGCGCGCATCGACTGCACGGCTGCGCTGCGAATCTCGACAATCCGTCGCGCGTCGTCGTTCACCATGAGATCGACGTAACGCTGGCGGAACCGCGTGTCCACGTCGGACAGACCGTGCCACTTGTCGGGCATCGGCCGGAGCGACTTCGAGAGCAGCTGCACGTGGGTGACCTTCACCGACAGCTCGCCCTTTCTGGTGCGCATCACCGTGCCGGTCGCGCCGACCCAGTCGCCCAGGTCGAGGTCGCGAAAGGCGGCGAAGGCGTCGTCACCGAGCTCGCCCTTCGACACGAAGAGCTGCACCTCGCCCGTGCCGTCGCGCAACGTGGCGAACACGAGCTTTCCCTGGTCGCGCCGCAACATCATGCGGCCGGCGATGGTGGCGGTCTCCTCGGTGTTCGCACCGGCCTCCAGGTCGGCGAAACGCTCGTGCAACTTGGCGCACGTGGCCGAGCGAGCGAACTCCACCGGATACGGCTCGGTGCCCTCGGCGCGCAGCGCCTCGACCTTGTCGATGCGCGCGAGTACCTCGTCGCGCGCGGCACCCGAGAGATCGCTCACTGGTTCCTCGCCCACACGATGCGTAAGCCGAACAGCGTGAGCCACGGCTCGTAGTGACGGAGCGACCGCGTGTGCGGTCCGATGAGCTCGGCGAGACCGCCGGTACCGATCACGGTGGCGTCACCGACCTGCTCGCGCATGCGGTCGACCAGCGCGTCGACCTGGCCCGAGTATCCGTAGATCACACCCGACTGGATCGACTCGACGGTCGACTTGCCGATCACGTGCGTCGGCTCCACGAGCTCCACACGACGCAGCCCGGCGGCGCGGCCGAACAGCGCGTCGAGCGAGATCTCGATACCGGGCACGATCGCGCCGCCGAGGTACTCGCCTTTGGCGCTGATCACCTCGACCGTGGTGGCCGTGCCGAAGTCGACGACGATGGCGGGGCCGCCGTAGCGGTCGTACGCGCCGATGGCGTTGGCAATACGGTCGGCGCCGACCTCTTTCGGGTTGTCGTAGAGGATCGGCATCCCCGTGCGCACCCCGGGCTCGAGCACGAGCGCCTGGAACCCGAGGTAGCGATCGGTCATCTCGCGCAACGCGGCGGTGAGCATCGGGACGCCGGAGCACACCGCCACACCCGTGATGGCGTCGAACGAGAAGCCATGGAAACCGAGGAACTGCTGGATCATCAGCGCGAGCTCGTCGCTCGTGCGTTCGGAGTCAGTGGCGATGCGCCAATGGTCGACAAGGTTCGCATCGTCGAACAGACCGACGACTGTGTGCGTGTTGCCGGCATCGACCGCGAGCAGCATTACGAGAAGTCCAGTCCGACGTCGAGGACGGACGCCGAATGCGTGAGCCCACCGATGGAAATGAAGTCGACACCCGTGGCTGCGAATTCGGCGATGGTCTCGAGCGAGACTCGCCCCGAGTATTCGAGTGGCCTCGCGCCACCGACCATCTCGACCGCTTTGCGCACCTGCTCGACCGTCATGTTGTCGAGCATGATGCGGTCGGCACCGGCCTCGAGTGCCGCGACCAGCTGCTCGAGATCGTCGCACTCGACCTCGACCATGCGACCGGGCCACGCGGCGCGAGCGCGCTCGACGGCCCGTGCGATACCGAGGACTGCAAGGTGGTTGTCCTTCAACAGCACGGCGTCGGACAGCGAGTCGCGATGGTTGCAGCCGCCACCGGCACGCACCGCGGCCCGCTGCAACGCGCGCAAACCGGGCACGGTTTTGCGCGTGTCGAGCACTCGTGTCTGGCCGCGCACGGCCCGCACGCATCGGCGCGTGTAGGTGGCGACGCCCGAGAGCTGACCGAGGAAGTTCAACGCCACCCGCTCGCCGGTGAGCACGGAGCGGGTGTTGCCGCGCACCACACCGAAGGTCTGCCCGGCCATCAGCGGCTCGCCGTCGTGTCGCGTCCACTCGACGGCGACGGTCGGGTCGAGCTGCCGGTAGGTCTCCGTGGCGCACGCCGTGCCCGCGAGCACACCGTCGGCGCGCGCCGTGAACTCGGCCGACACGAAAGAGTCCTCCACCACCACACACATCGTGGTGATGTCGCCGATGATCCCGAGATCCTCCTCGAGCGCACGCGCGACGGCACGCCGCACCTCGGTTGCCGGAGGGTCGAGCTCGCCGGGCGCGCTCAACGCGAACGCCCAGGCTCGAGCTCGGAGAACGGGGCAAGTTCCGACGGACCCCGGCTGCTCCCCGTGTAGACGAAGCGCCCGAGCAGCGCGTCGTCGGGTTCGGGGAAGTCGGCACGAGTGTGCGCGCCGCGCGACTCGTGACGCGCTTGGGCCAGCGTGACGATCGCGCGGGCGACGCGCAACACATTCAATGCCTCGTACGTGGCGACCTCGCGCGGCGGGAGCTCGGGCGCCAGCAGCGTCAGGTCGGCAAGCGTTTTCGCCGCGAGGTCGAGGCCCGCGGCGTCGCGCACCACGCCGACGTCGGTGGACATCACACGCTGTACGGCACCGCGAATTCCGTCGGCATCGATCGAAGCTCGCATCGACATCAGTTCGAGGTCGGCACTATCGGGCGGCGCGCAGGCCGCGCCGAGCACGCCGCGCATCGCGCCCGTCGGCTCGGGCTCCTCCTTGCCGGCAGCAATCGCGTTCACTACGCGCCGGCCGAACACAAGACCGTCGAGCAACGAATTCGACGCGAGCCGGTTCGCGCCGTGCACACCGCTGCACGCGGTCTCGCCACACGCCCACAGTTGCGGGAGCGTCGTGGCCCCGTCGAGATCCGTGACCGCGCCGCCGCAGAGGAAGTGCGCGGCCGGCGCCACCGGCAGCCAGTCGATCGTCGGGTCGACACCGGCGTTGGCGCACGCGCGTGAGATCGTCGGGAAGCGTCGCCCGAAGTCGGCGATCGGTGTGGCGTCGAGCCACACGTGGTCGACGCCATGTTCGGCGAGCACGTACGCGATCTGACGCGACACCACGTCGCGAGGCGCGAGGTCGGCCAGCGGATGGACGCCCTGCATGAACGGGTTGCCGTCGCCGTCGCGCAACACCGCGCCCTCGCCGCGCAACGCCTCCGAGAGAAGCGGGCGCGGCATCGTGTCGACGTGGAGCGCCGTGGGATGGAACTGCATGAATTCCAGGTCGGCGCACGCGACGCCGGCACGTATCGCGAGGGCGATGCCGTCGCCCGTCGACACGAGCGGGTTGGTGGTGACTGCGAAACACTGGCCCGCTCCGCCGGTGGCGAGCACCGTGTCGGTGGCCTGCACGTTCACGATGAGGCCCTTGGGGTCGAGTGCCACCACGCCTGAGCAGTGACCATTCGCAACCAGCAGTTCGAGCGCGAACCAGCCTTCACGCACGTCGACGTCGTTCCGTGCGAGCGCGGCAACCAGCGCACGCTCGACCTCGGCGCCGGTGGCGTCGCCTCCTGCGTGCACGACGCGCGCCAGCGAGTGGCCGCCCTCGCGTGCGAGATGCCAACTGTCCTCAGTGTCGCCCGCGTCGAAGACGGCGCCGAGTTGCGACAAGTCGCGCACCCGCGCCGGGCCTTCCCGCACGAGCACGGCGACGGCGTCGGGATCACACAGACCGGCGCCGGCGATCAGGGTGTCGGCAAGGTGCAGATCGGGTGAATCCGGCGGCGCGAAAGCCGCGGCCACGCCACCCTGGGCGTAGCGGGTGGCGGTGTTGGCGAGTTCGGTCTTGGTGAGCACGAGCACCGACATGCCGCGGCGCGCCGCACTGAGCGCGGTCGTCAGACCCGCGACTCCGCTGCCGAGCACCAGGAGGTCGTACACCGAAGGCCGAGACTACGGCGTGGAGCCGTCCCAACCCGTTCCGAGATCTGCCGTCACGTCGCCTCCGGCCACGGTGATCGGCACGTTGTCGATGAGGCGCGACTTGCCGCAGAACACCGCCACGGCAAGCAGCACCGGGCCGTCGATCTGATCGATCGCGTCCAGCGAGTCGGCCTCCCGCACGTCGACGTAGTCGATCTTCAGCTCGGGCACCACGTCGATCGAATTGCGCACGAGCGTCTCGATCCGGCGGGGATCACGCTCGCCCGATTGCACTGCGGCGACCCCCTCGCGCAGCGCCGCGAAGATGCGCGGCGCCGCGGCGCGCTGGCGCGCGTCGAGGTACGCATTGCGGCTCGATCGCGCCAGTCCGTCGGGCTCGCGCACCAGCGGGCATCCCACGATCTCGGCCGGCAGGTCGATGTCGGCCGTCATGCGGCGGATCACGGCGAGTTGCTGTGCGTCCTTGCGCCCGAAGTAGGCCTGGCACGGGCCGGCGATCGACAGGAGTTTGGCGACGACAGTGGTGACGCCGTCGAAGTGGGTGGGGCGCGACGCGCCGCACAGCACCTCGGTGAGCCTGGCGACGTGCACGGTGGTGCGAGGTGGATAGTCGGGATAGAGCTCCGTGACCGTGGGCACGAAGGCGGCGTCGATCCCCTCGTCGGCGCACGCCGCGAGGTCGCCGTCGAGATCGCGCGGGTAGCGATCGAGATCTTCGTTCGGGCCGAACTGCAAGGGGTTCACGAAGATGGTGACCACCACGAAGTCGCACGCGTCCCTCGCCGCGCGCATCAGCGAGCGATGGCCTTCGTGCAGATAGCCCATCGTCGGCACCACGCCCACGGTGGCACCACGCCGGCGCGCGGCTTCGCACGCGGCGCGCATCGCCGCCACCGTGGTGAGGACTGTGGTGCTCACTCGGCGGCGCGCAGGTCGTCGAGGAGCCGTTGCAACGCGTCGTCGCGGCGCTCGGCGAGCTTCGACGCCTCGCGCGCCAGCGCGCGGTACGCGTCGCGCTCCGACGGGTCGAGCGCTTGCAGGTGCTCCTGCACCGTCTTGAGGTCGCCACGAGCGACCGGCCCAGTGAGCGCGCGCGCCGGTCCGAGCCCGAATGCGTTCTCCACCGACGTGAGCACGAGCGGCCGGAACGCTTCGAACGGCACGTTGGCCGATGCCGCGAGGCGAGCGACCTGACCGAGCAGCGCGATCACATGGTTCGAGGCCACCACCGCGGCGGCGTGGTAGCGCGAACGGTCGTTCGCCGCGACTTCGAACGCCCGCAGCCCCAGCATGGTGGCGATGGTGACGATCTCCGGATCGCCCGCGACGGCCGCCCACGAGCCGTAGAGCCGTTCGATGCCCTCACTCGTGCTGGGAAACGTCTGCAACGGGTGCAGCGACGCGACGCGCACAGTCGTGGCGTCCACACCATTCGGAAGCGCCTCGAGCATTGCGTCGAACACGTCGAGGTTGCACGAGCCGGCGAGGTGGAACACGAGCGTGCCGGACTCGATCGACGGTGCGGCCGCGCGGGCAGCAGACGCGATCGCGTGGTCGGGTGTGGCGACCACCACAATCTCGGCACCGCGCCCCACCTCGCTGGCGAGCCGCGCGGGAGCATCGAGCGCGAGCGCCGCCGAACGGGTGGCTGCACTGTCGGGCGCGCGACCAGCCACGCCCACGACGCGGTAGCCGTGGTCGGTGAGCGCGAGTGCGAGCGTGGTGCCGGCCCGGCCGGGCCCGATCAGCGCGAGCGTGCGAGTCATGGAGCGGGCATCGGCGCCGTCCACACCCGACCTCCTGCCAACGTGAATGCGAGCAAACGCTCAGCGTAGGGCGTGCGCGGTGCGGCTCACGCCGTCGGCCGCATGGGTTCCGTGGCCTGAGCTTGCGACGAGGTCGGGAGCCACATCGGCGAGCGGTATCAACACGAATGCCCGCTCCCACATACGCGGATGCGGCACCGTGAGTGCAGGATCGTCGAGCACCACACCATCGATCCAGAGCACGTCGACGTCGAGCGTTCGTGGACCCCAGCGCTCCTCGCGCACGCGCTGTGCCGCATGCTCGAGCGTGTGGGCCAGCGCAAGCACCTGCCCCGGATCGAGATCGATATCGACGGCCACAACCGCGTTGAGATACGGACCTTGTTCGGGCCCACCGACGGGCGCGGTCTCGTACACGTGCGACAGCGCCGCGACCCGTACGCCATCGGCCGCGCGCAGCCCGTCGACCGCGAGCTGTAGGTGCCCCATACGGTCGCCCAGGTTGGAGCCCAGCGCGAGATAGGCGCGGGTCAATTTGCTGCCCCACTCATTTCCCAGAGCTCACCGTTCGATACGTACCGCGACGTGCGCGACCTCGGCCGGCACCGGCGGCCGCAGCTTGCGCACTTCGACGACCACACCGGCGACGCGGGGGTCGTCCTTGCACACGTCGGCGATGCGCGTGGCCAAGCGCTCGAGCAGTGCGTAACGCTCGTCGGCGACCACACGCCGCACCGCGTCGATCACGTCGGCGTAGCTCACTGTGTCGGCAAGGTCGTCGCTCGCGCCCGCCGCGGCCAGGTCGACGTGCAGCTCGAGGTCGACCTCGAACGGCTGCGCCCGCACCTGTTCTTCGGGCAGCACGCCGTGCACACCAAGCACCCGCAGCCCAGGGACGAGTATTCGATCCACGAGCCAAACGTACGCGCTTGAATTGCGCTGTTCGAAGTGAGCCAGAGGGCCGCCAAGCGCCCTGGGGCGCGCGGCGCCGGCCGAGGGGTGGAAATGCGACGGACCAAGATCGTGGCCACCATCGGACCCGCCAGTGCCGACGCGGCCGCGATGCGCGCAGTCATCGAGGCGGGCGCCGACGTCGTCCGGCTCAATGCCGCACACGCCGACGCCGACACCCATACCGCGAACGCGCACCAAGCCCGCACGCTCGCAGCCGAAGCGGGGCGGCTCGTGGGGGTGCTCGTCGATCTTCCCGGCCCGAAGATGCGCACCGGTCTGATCGACGGCGAAGAGGTCGACCTCGAAGTGGGCCGGCCTTTCACGCTCTGCGCGGCGGAGTGCACGGGCGATGCCACGCACGTGAGCACCACGCTCCCAGAGCTCGCACGCTGGGTGAAACCAGGCGACGAGATCTTCCTTGCCGACGGCGCAATCGTGCTGAAGGTCGAGGCGATCGTCGACGACGACGTGAGCACCACGGTGGTGCGAGGCGGCACGCTGCGCTCACGCAAGGGCATGCACGTGCCGAAGGCCGAGGCCCACGTGGAGCCGTTCACCGAGCGCGACCACGAAGCACTCGACATGGCTGTGGCAATGAAGGCCGACTTCGTGGGTCTCTCCTTCGTGCGCCGACCCGAGGATGTCGAACGCGTGCGTGGGCTCTTGCCCAAGCGAGGTTTCCGGCCGGCGCTCGTCGCCAAGATCGAAACCGCGGCCGCGCTCGACAACCTCCCTGGGCTCGTGCACGAGGCCGACGCGGTGATGGTGGCGCGCGGCGACCTTGGAATTCAGGTGCCCGCTCGACGAGTGCCGCTGCTACAGAAGGAGATCATCCGCTTCTGCAACACCGCCGGCCGTCCGGTGATCACCGCCACCCAGATGCTCGAGTCGATGACGCGGGCGCCGCTACCGACGCGAGCCGAAGTGAACGACGTGGCCAACGCGGTGATCGACGGCACCGACGCGCTGATGCTGTCGGAGGAGACCGCGGTGGGGGCCGACCCGGCCAATGCGGTGCGAACGATGGCCGACGTCGCGACGTCGGCCGAGACCTGGCCGCGCGCGCACGTCGACCCGGTGGGCGCCGCTGCCGGCGACGGTGATCGCGTGGCCTGGGCCGTCGCCCACGCCGCGGTGCAAGCCGCCGAGGATCTCGGTGTGGCCGCGATCCTGTGCCCGACCCGCAGTGGTCAGACCGCGCGGCGCGTCGCCGCGTTCCGGCCGTCGATGCCGATCGCCGGCGTGTCACCCACGAACGAGATCCTCGGCAGCCTGTCGCTGGTATGGGGCGTCACGCCGCTCGTGGTGCCCGAGACCGCCGACGGCGACCGCCAACTCGTGCTCGCGGTGCAGGCCGCGCGCACGCACGGAATCGTGCACGCCGGCGACCTCGTGGCCCTCGTGTTCGGCGCCACCGGCCCGCGCGCCGGCAGCACCGACAGCGTGCGCGTGGTCCGTGCGTAACTATTGCTCCGCCCCCCGTCCCGGTACCGGCAGCTCCGCTGGCGCGGTTCCTATCGGCGGATGTTGTTCTCCAACACGGTTGCCACCATGAGGCGGGCGTCGGAGTCGAGGTGGCGGCCCGAGAGCTTTTCCATCGCGGCGATCGCGTGCGTCCCCTCGTCGACGAGGTGCGCGTACACGAGGTAACCCGCGAGAAAGCCAAGGATTCGGTCACCGAACTCCTCGTGGTGCACGAAGAGCTTCTCGCCAGGGATATCGAGCCACATGGCGATTCGTCCGTAGATGACGTTGAGGTTGTGGGTCAGCTCGTCGTTGCGACCGATCGGCAGGTGCTCGGCCACGAGACCGGCGTCGGCATAGGCCTGGAGGTTGTGCGGCGAGTCGAGCAGCGACACGATGCGCGTGAACTCGTTGTGGCGCAGCCAGATGAGCTCCTCCTGGCGGCGCACCTTGCGATGGTTGCGCGAGAAGCCACCGGGGCGCTCCGCGGCGGCGAGTCGATCGCGGATGATCCACGTGAAGTTGCGCGGTTCGAGACCCTGGGCCCAGCGTCCTCGCAAGCTCGTCACGACGCCACGGCTCCCAAGTCGGCATCGTGCATGAGATCGAGCAGCTGCGCGGCGCGCACCGACGGCGCCACGTCGTGCACGCGCACCACATGCGCGCCGAGCGAGAACGCATGCACGGTGGTGGCGAGCGTCGCGTCGTCACGGGCGCGCACGTCGATCGCACCGCTTTCGTCGACAACCGTGCCGAGGAATCGCTTGCGCGATGCGCCGACGACCAATGGCGCCCCAGCGCACTGCTGCACGACGTCGAGGTGCCGGAGGAGCAGCAGGTTGTGCGTCATGTTCTTGCCGAACCCGATGCCGGGATCCACGAGAATCGCGTCGCGCCGGACACCGGCGGCCAAGGCAGCCTCCACGCGTGCCGCGAGGTGCTCGCCCACCTCGGCCACGACGTCGTCGTAGCGGGGGTGGTCCTGCATGGTGCGCGGCTCGCCCTGCATGTGGGTGAGCACGATGCCGGCGTCGTGCTCGGCGACGACGCCGAGCATGTGGTCGTCGAAGCGCGCCGCGGACACGTCGTTCACGAGCGTGGCACCGGCGCGCAGCGCGGCGTCGGCCACCACCGCCTTCGTCGTGTCAATCGAGATGATCGCCGTCCCGCCGGCCAGCGCCGCCACCACCGGCAGTGTCCGGGCCTGCTCCGTCTCCTCGTCGACGGGCTCGGCACCGGGCCGGGTCGACTCGCCGCCCACGTCGACGATCGCCGCGCCGCCGGCTTCGAGGCGCCGCCCGTGGCCGATCGCAGCCGCGGCCGCGTCGAAGGCGCCGCCGTCCGAGAACGAGTCGGGGGTCACGTTCAGGATTCCCATGACCGCGTAGCGCGTCAGCTTGCCGGTCGAGAACGTCACGACCGCCGAATCTACAGGAGGCCGGACAGGCGCGATTCGTGCTCCAGCAGCCGATTCCACGCGGCCTCGTCGCCGGGCCCGGCGAGTTCGGGCTCGAACCCCACACGGAGCAGGGCGTGGACCGCAGCGCGGTCGTCAGGGCCCACGTGCGCCATCGCGTACTCGGCGCCATCGGCATGGGCCCGCCGCAGCGCGGCGGCGAGCGACGCGACCACCCGCTCGCCATCAGCGGCGCCGCCACCGGCAATCGCGGCGCGCAGCTCGATCGCCACCGATGTGGTGTCGCGCCATGTGAGCCGAACATCGCACGCCTCGTCGTCGCGGTCGCCGTCACGCGCGACCACCGACGCCAGGCGCCGGTGTCCCATGCGCAGCACGGCCGGGTCGACCACAGCGGCGCGACTAGCGGCTCGCGCCGACGCCCATCATCGACATCGCCTCGGAGCGCGTGGCCGCGTTCTCCTTGAAGATGCCGCGCACCGCCGACGTGACGGTGATGGTGCCGGGCTTGCGCACACCACGCATCGACATGCAGAGATGCTCGGCCTCGACCACCACGATCGCGCCGCGCGGTTGCAGCGCTTCCACCATCGCGTCGGCAATCTGCGACGTGAGCCGCTCTTGCACCTGTGGCCGCTTGGCAAAGCCGTCGACGAGCCGGGCCAGCTTTGACAGCCCCGTGATGCGTCCGTCGGGACCGGGGATGTACGCCACGTGGGCACGGCCGTTGAACGGAACCAGATGGTGCTCGCAGAGACTCGTGAGCGCGATGTCGCGCACCATCACCATCTCGTCGTGATCGGCCTCGAACGTGACCTTGAGGTGCGCGGCCGGATCCTCGTGCAGCCCGGCGAGCACCTCGGCGTACATGCGCGCCACACGCTCGGGGGTGCGGACCAAACCGTCGCGGTCGGGATCCTCACCGATCGCAATGAGGATCTCGCGCACCGCCTTGGTGATGCGCTCGATGTCGATGGGTGTGTCGTCGAAGTCAGCCATGGCGTTCGCTCACTACGTGTGGATCAGGGTCGATATTCCGCGACGTACGGGAGATTGCGGTACCGCTCCTCGATGTCGAGCCCGTAGCCGATCACGAAATCGGGCGGGATCGCGAACCCGACGTACTTCAGGTCGGGGTCCACCTTCTGCAGGCCGGTTTTCACGAGCAGGGCGCACACGTCAACCGACGCCGGGCCCCGTGCTCCGAGGTACCGGCGCAGGTACTGGAGCGTGAGCCCCGAATCGATGATGTCCTCGACGATCAGCACGTGGCGGCCGCTGAGGTCGACGTCGAGATCCTTCACGATGCGCACCACGCCGCTCGACGACGTGGCCGACCCGTACGACGACACGGCCATGAAGTCGAACTCGACCGGCAGCTCGATGGCGCGCGCGAGATCGGCCATGAACATGAACGCGCCCTTGAGCACACCCACCAGCAACGGCGGCCGGTCCGCGTAGTCGGCAGTGATCTCCTTGCCGAGACTCTTGACGCGCTCGCGAAGCTCGGATTCTGCGACGACGACGCGGCCGATGTGCGGGTCGGGAGCTGGCTCGCTCATGTCCCTCCAAAAGTTGGCGGCACGGTATCGGACGGCGTCACGGTTCGCTCCACGGTGAGTACACCGTCGTGGCGCGCCAGCGTTCTTCCCCGCGGCAGTTCGGCGGCGCGTCGCAGCCCCATCACGACGTCGACTGCCGCGTCGACCGCATCGCCTCCGATCCAGGGCGGACCCACGAGCCGTCGCAGAGCGCGGCGCAGGATCACGCGGTCGAGCTCGGCGAGGGCGCGTGCGCTCGGCGGATCGCCGGCGCGATGCAGCGCCGCCGCGGCGGCGCGGTCGAGGTGATCCGACTCCTCGGCGACGCGCGCCGCCTGGCGGGCCAGGACGGGCGCAAGGTCGCGGCCGCTGCGCTTCGAGAGGGCAGGCAGGAGCTCGCGGCGCAGCCACACGCGGTCGAGGCGTCGGTCGTGATTCGTCGGGTCGTCCACCACGTCGACACCGAGCTCGCTGCACACGGCACGCGTCTCCGAGCGGCGCACGTCGAGCAGCGGGCGGGCGATGGCGTCGCGGCGCGCCGGCATACCCGAGAGGCCGGCGAGTCCGCTGCCACGCAGCACCGCGAGGAGCACGGTCTCGGCCTGGTCGTCGAGGGTGTGGCCGAGCAGCGTGAGCGCAGCTCCGAGCTGTACTCGTGCGTGCTCGAGCGCCTCGTGGCGCGCGTCGCGCGCGCGCTCCTCCAGGTTTCCTGCACCCACCTCGACGCGAACCGCCCGAGCGGTGGACGCGCCGGCCATCATCGCCGCGGCGACCGCCAAGGCCGCCTCACGCGAGCTCTCGGGCCGCAAACCATGATCGACATGCACCGCGTGCACGCAGCGCCCGGCCCGGCATGCCAGCGCGAGCAGCGCCGCGGAGTCGGCCCCGCCGGAGTAGGCGACGACCACGGGTGTGTCGTCGTCCGTGAGCACCGCACACGATGGGCGTGCAAGCAGCGCGTCGAGGCGCGCGCCCGCATCGACAGGTGGCACTGGTTCAGCGGCGCCGGGTACCCGCCATGCGCGCGAGCCACAACTCGGGGTCGTGCAGCTCGGCAAGCGTCGGCAACGACTCGGGCGACGTCCACGCCGCGTCGACCGCGGCAAGTCCGCCGCGCTCGACCACCTTGTTCACGAACGACTCGCCGAGCGCGTACTGCCGCAGCTTCATCTCGATGCCCATCATCTTCTGCAGCTGCCCACCGATGCCGCGCGTGTTGCGACGCGCCTGCAGCACGCGCTCCATGCGGTCGACGCCCTGCACGTGTGCGCGCCCAAGCTCGTTCATCACGAAGTTGCCGTGACCTTCGAGTAACGACATCAACGCCTGCACCTCGCTGAGGACGGCGCGTTGCTCTTCGGATGCGAACAGTCCGAGCAACCCGGCCTCGTCGAACGGGTTCTTGCCCCGAGACAGAGATTCGGCTGCACGCGCGACGGCGCGCACGAACACGCGCGGATCGGGCTCGACCATGCCGAGCGACCGCTCCACGAGCGTCATGAAATGACCCCGCATCCACGGCACCGCCGTGAACTGTGCACGGTGGGTGAGCTCGTGGATCGCGATCCACCGACGGAAGTCGCGCGGACGGAACGCGAACCGCTTCTCGAGCGACAACACGTTCGGTCCCACGTAGTACACGAAGTCGCCGGTGTCGGTTTCTTCCGGTACGAGCAGGTCGTACTGGCCGAGCACGCGCTGGCTCATGTAGCCGAGCAGCACGCCCATCTCGCCGCCGGCGGCATGCTTGCCCACGGGAGCGAACGGCGTGGCGTTCATGCGTGCGCCGAGCCGCCCGATGATCGGTTCGAGGAGGCGGCGCATCGAGTCGATGTTGGCGTCGATCCACGCGGCGCGGTCGACCACACCGGCGCGCGCCCGGCCCGGCGCGGCGAGATGGGTGAAGTCGGAGACGAGTTGCTCGGCCTCCGATGTGACCTCGGCGAAGTCGGCTTCGAGCGACGCGCGCAGGTACGAGTTGGCGAGCGGGTCGCGCCCGGCGAAGCGGCGCGCCACGCGGCGCGCGGTGTTCCAGTCGACCGGGTCGGGAGGACGGCCGGTCTCGAGCGCGACTGTGTCAGTCACGCGGCGGGCGGCTGCGCATCTCGCGCCGACCGATCTGGCGCCAGTACTGCATCGTGAGGTTCCACAACGTGGCCGACGCGCCGATCATCAGCACAGGAGCGAGCCAGTAGTGCCATTGCGAACCGTGCTGCTGGTGGTGCAGCGCGATCAGCACAATCCCCACAGTGATGCCAGCCGCGCCCAACAGCACAGCGAACACCAGGGACAGAACCGTCGTCGGACGCACCATCACTCCTTCATTGGGGCGTGCGCATCGTACGTGACGCAGGACCCAGGCTCAGAGCGCAGCGTCGGACTCGGTGGAAGCGTCGCGAGAGAGGTCGAGCGGCTGGGTGGGAGCGAGCCCGCTCAGATGGCCGGCGGCGTCGGCGCTCACAAGCGCCTCGCAGATCCGGGACCGCACCACGAGGGGTACTTCCTCGGTGCACTTGGTGGCGACGACGTGGCGATAATGCACGTGAAAACGGTGCTCGACAGCACACGGCGGGCACTCGACGATGTGCTTCGTCATCGCCCGGTGGCGCCACTGGCTGAGGTCGCCGTCGAGGTAATTGTGGATCAACGCCAGCAATTGATCGCAGTCCATCAATGTCCTCCAGTGGTGGCGCCTGCTGGGCGCCGGGGCGTGCCGTCGTGACTCGTGCCGTCGTGCGTTGCGCTGCCGTCCCCACCGGATGCGTTGCTGGAATCGGACGGTTCGTCTGGCGCGAGGCCGTGCTCGACCGCGTAGTCCCACAACCGCGCCTGCAGCAGCTTTCTTCCCCGGTGGATGCGACTCATGACGGTGCCGATCGGCACGTCGAGGATGCTGGCGATTTCCTTGTACGAGAACTGCTCGATGTCGCAGAGGATCACCGCCATGCGGAACTGCTCGGGGAGCGACTCCAGAGCGGTTTTGACCTCGGCGTCCGGGATGCCGTCGAGCACCTCGGTCTCGGGCGAGCGGTCGGCCGCGACCGCTTCGAGACCGCCCATACGCCGGTAGAGCGAGAAGTCGGGCACGTCGTCGAGATCGACCTCATCGGGCCGGCGCTTCTTGGCCCGGTAGGTGTTGATGAACGTGTTCGTGAGGATCTTGTAGAGCCACGCCTTCAGGTTGGTGCCCTCGTGGAATCCCTCGAACCCGCGGTAGGCACGCAAGTAGGTCTCTTGGACCAGGTCTTCGGCATCGGCCGCGTTGTGCGTCATCCGCATCGCGGCCGCGTAGAGGCCCGACATGTGCGGCATCGCAAGATCGGCGAACGTCGCCGGATCGGCCATCGTCGCAGGCTACCGGGTGGGTGCGACGGCGCTTCAGGCGTGTCGCGCGTGCCTGGGCTGCCTACTGATAGGTCACACTCACGATCTGGTGCGGCACGGACACGTCGCCGACCTGCACGATCAGCTTGTGTGAGCCGGCGGTGTAGGTGCAGTAGAAGCTGCCCGCGGTGCCGTCGCATGAGCTCGGTGCCTGCCAGCCGTCGGTGTGATGCGCGCTCAGTGCCTGGGCTTGCGACGCCGCGCTGGTGGTGGCCAGCGCCCCGACAGCATTGGTGGCGCCGAACTCCCACGCGGTCACGAACTGCTGGGCGATGTCGGGCGCTTGCAGCGCGTTCCACTGAAACTCCACGACGCGGTTCACCGGGCTCACGTCGCTCGCTCGCACCACCACGTCCTCGGCCGCGCGTACCCAGGTGCAGTACTGCGAGCCCGCGGCGCCCTGGCAGTTCGTGAGCTCCCACGTTGCACCGGCGGTGTGCGCGTACTGCGCGGTCGCTTCGTTGACCGAAGCCGTCGTGCCGTTGGCCGCGAGACCGGAGGCGTTGTGCGTGACCCACGCGTTGAAGAACTGCATGTCGGCAGTCTGCGCATCGGCGGGAACGGTCGTCGGGGTGGGGCTGGCCGTGGTGGGGGTCGGTGGCGCCGTGGTCGAGGTGACCGGCGCGCTCGTCGTCGTGGCCGTCGCTGGCGCGCGGGTCGTGGTGGACGCGCGCACCGTGGTGGTGGTCGACGCCGCCTTGTGACTAGAGCTGCTGCAGCCCGCCACTGCTGCGACGAGCGCAAGTAGCGCCGCACCAGTGCCTACCGTCCGCCGGTTCATGTTGATCCTTTGTCGTGTGTCGTGCCGCCGTTGGGTTGCGCAAGCGAGACGCCGAGCCGGTCCGTTCGGTTCCGTGATGGCGCCCGTCTCGGGTCACGGATCCACTCCGACTCCGGCGCGAGGCTGTAGGTGACACATCGGGGCTCCGATAACACGGAGGTGTTCGGCATGCGACGAACGGTTGTCGCAACCATCGTCATCGCAATGACTGCCGCGAGCGTGGCGATCGCCGCGCCGTCGCACGCCACCACACCCACCACCACGGTGCCGGACGGCATGTACCTGTGGAGTTACCGCTACACGAACATTGACGCGCACCCGCCGACGGCGTTCGTTCACCTCGGCACGGTGGGTGTCAGCGGGAGTTCGTCGATCATCACCGCCACGGCGTCGGAAGGCTCCAGCTCGTACCAGATCCAGATCGGCCAGAACGGCGGCCCCGCTCTTACCGCGGGCGCGAGCCAGCTTCCGGTATCGGTGTTCACTGCGGGTTCGAACTGTTTCGGCACTGCTTGGGTCGCCATCGACGACATCGCTTTCGACGGCAACGGCGCGCCAACACAACTGGCGGCCCATTTCACTGCCCCTTGTCCTGGCAGCAGCCCGACGACGGTCTCCGCGTCGGTGATGGTGAACACCACCGTCGCCGAGCCGGCGCATGACATCACGCCGGTCGCGATGCTGTTCGGCACTGCGTACAAGGCGCCCGACCTCGGCGTGCCGGTGACGATTCGCAATCCGTCGACGGTGCCATTGCCCATCCAGAGCGTCACCCCGAGCACCAGCGCGTTCGCAGTCTCCGACGATCACTGCTCAGGCGTCACGGTGGCTCCGGGCGGGTCTTGCACGTTGCGGGTTGGGCCGCATCCGAATGGGCCGGTCGGTGAGCACACGGCCGAGTTGCAGATCTCCGACGGTATGGCGACCGTGGCTGGACACGGCGCGTCGTGGATCCCGCTCGAGGCGAACTACGTGTCGGTCCCGCGCAGTGAGTTCGTGACCGAGCCCGCTGCGCCGTCGATGCCGACCGACACGGCAACGCTCGTCGGCGACTTCGATGGGAGCTACAGCGATGACATCTTCTTCTATGGCGCCGGCAGCACACACGACAGCATGTGGCTGTCGGACACGGATCGAACGTGGGACGAGGTGTCGCCGCCACAAGTGCAGGGAAACTACGAACCATTGGTCGGCGACTTCGACGGAAGCGGTCGTGACGCGATCTTCTGGTACGCACCCGGCTCGGCGCCCGACAGCATCTGGTACGACGTCGTCGATCACACAGGCTTTCGGACGTTGC
Organism: Acidimicrobiia bacterium; assembly: GCA_036501845.1. Classification (GTDB taxonomy): domain Bacteria; phylum Actinomycetota; class Acidimicrobiia; order IMCC26256; family PALSA-610; genus JBBREP01. The sequence continues at coordinate 28,825 of DASXZO010000049.1, forward strand.
AGGTCAGCGGCAAGTATCGACCGATCGTCGGCGACTTCAACGGCGACGGTATCGACGACATCCTCTGGTACGCGCCCGGGCCGGCACCCGATTCGATCTGGTTCGGGCAGCGCAACCGGACGTTCACGACACGTTCGGTCACCATCAACGGCGACTACCAGTACGTGTCGGGCGGCGATTTGAACGGCGACGGGGCGACCGACCTGCTGTTCTGGAATCCTGACACGACCCAGCATCCACTGTGGTTGAGCGGATCGAACGGTGTGTTCACCGCGTCGCACATCGTCGGCCCGGCGGCGGCATCGATCCCGCTGCTCATGTATGTGGACGACGACAGCGCTGCGGACGTGCTCTGGTACGGACCGGGCTCGACTCCCGATGCGCTCGATCTGAGCAGTCAGAACTACGCGCGCCCGCCGCTCCACATCGAAGGCAACTACGAGGTGATGTGGGCGAATTTCGACGGTGACAATGAATTCCGGAGCGACATCCTGTGGTGGGTCGCGGCCTCCAGCGCGAACACCGACCCGATGTGGATCTCAAACGGCAACGGGTTCACCACTGTGAACAGCGGCCTGCCCCACGTCGACTTCAACCGCTACTTCACGTTGCTGGGCAACTTCCAGGCCGGGCCGCTCTACCGCTCGGGCGAACCCGACAGCACCGACATCGTGTACGCGCCCGACTTTCTCGGTGACCAGACGATCGTGTGGTGGTCGCACGACATCGATGGCACGTCGAACCCGACCGTGTGGAGCCGGCTGCGCGCACCGTTCGTTGCGCCGCAACGACCCGCACTGCTCAGCGGCCCCGGTCGCTGCAACGCGGCCGCGCCGGTCGCAGTGCGGCTGGCCTGCCGGAGCTGACCGAGATCACCAGCCGGGGGCGTGGCGCGGCCAGGGGCTGGCTTGTTCGTAGAGGTTCGGCACCGTCGTTCCCGCGCTGACGCGGCAGCGCGGTAGGGAGAGCCGCGTTGCCACATTTGTAAGGGTTCGGGTGTCTTGTATGACGTGACAGCGGATAGTGGGGAGATGCGGGCAATGCTCGCGTCCCTGTACGAGCCGGCGCGCCGATTCGCAGCGGTCGTAGGTCGGGTCGAGATGGATCCGGACGATCTCGTGCAGGAGGCCTTCGTCCGGATGCTGCAACGGGGATTGGCAGGCATCGACGACCCCGTCGCGTACATGCGGCGCACGATGCTGAACGTGGCGAGCAACGAGCGTCGGCGAACACGCTCGACGGAGCGTGTACGCCGACGGGTCGGCGCACCCCTCCCAAGCAACGACGTCTATCCCTCCGACGTTGCTGACTTGATGGAGCTGCCCCCGGTCACGCGCGCACTCCTATATCTCACCGAAATCGAGGGTGCGCCGATCGCCGAAGCTGCTGGGCATCTCGGCATGAGCGGCACGGCCGCTCGTACCCGGCTGTCGCGAGCGCGCCGGCGGCTTCGCTCGAGCCTTGAGGAGCAAGCTGATGAACGACTTGCATGACTCGCTCGTCGCGCTCGCGGACCGCGGCCAACCCGCGGGCGCCGACGCGGTCATCGACCGAGCTTTCGCAGTCATTGATGAGGCATACGTCGGCGCGGTCGACGCGCCGCATCCCGCGCGTTCGCGTCGCACAGCGGTCGTGCTCGCCGGCGGCGCGGTGCTCGTGCTCGTGCTCGCAGTCGTGACGCTGCGAAGCCGGTCAAACGAAGAGATTCCCCACACGACAGCCGTACGGAGTGCGAGCATCGACGACCTAGCGAGATTTCGCTGGTCGACGATTCCACAGAACGAGGTGGTCGATCGCTTCGATCCAACGGTGGTCTGGGCTGGAGACGAGGCCTTCGTGTGGGGCGGCAATTCGCTGGACCTCCCCGGCGAACCGAACCGCGACGACGGTGCGGCGTATATCCCCGCTTCGCGCCAGTGGGTGCCGATACCCGACGCGCCGATCGAAGCGCGCACCGACGCGCCCGGGGTGTGGACCGGGCGGGAGGTCATCGTCTGGGGCGGTGGCGGCGACAATCCGCAATCCCACGGTCCGTTCACCGACGGCGCCGCGTACAACCCGACCACACAACAGTGGCGCCGCCTCCCGCCGGCGCCGGTGTGCACGAGTGACGGCGCGAGCCTCGCGTGGACGGGCGACGCCGTGCTCGTAGCGACATCCACGCGTACAGATCTCCTGGACGTCAGGTCCTGTGCCGATGCCGGTCTCTACAGTCCCGCGTCGAACACCTGGCGGTCGGTGCCACCGCTCCCGATTTCCTTCGGCCCGAATGACACGGTCGCGGCGAAGCACCTCGACGGTCGAGTAATTCTCGAGCTCGCGGGCAATGACATCGGCACTCGTTGGTTCAGCTACGACGAGCAGACGAATCAATGGTCGACCTATTCGCCGACGGCCCGAGCGCGTGGCCTGTTCCAGCTCAGAGGCGACGCGACAACGGGCGACGCCTACGTCGTCGTGGCGGCGCATGCGGCGACTGCATACGACCTGGTCACCAACGCGGTCCGGAACCTGGCGCCGCCGCCAGATATCACGAGCAGAAATTCAATGCCGCCGCTGTGGACTGGGCACGAGCTGTTGTTCCTCGGTGAAGCAGACATTCCCGGACACCGCGGCGCCGGGCGGTACGGAGGTCTCCGCCTCGGCCCGTAGTCCGTCGTTGGCCTCGATTCCGGGCGATCGCCGGGATTCGAGGCCAACGCATTGCTGGGATCACCAGCCGGGGGCGTGGCGAGGCCAGGGGCTGGCTTGTTCGTAGAGGCGAGCGAGACGTAGGCAGACGTCGTCGCGGTGGCGGTCGGCCATGATCTGCAGACCCACCGGGAGGCTCCCTACCGGTGAATCGACGAGACCGGCCGGCACGGTCATCGCGGGTGAGCCCCAGAAGTTGGCGAGCATCGCGTAGATCACGGCCATCCCTCCGTGCACCTCGCGCCCCGCGATCTCCGTGGGCATCGGGCCTTCGGCTGCAAACGCGGGGCGCGCCGACATCGGCGTGATGAGCACGTCGACCTTGTCGAAGATCGCGGCGAGCTGGTGTTCGATCGCGCGCCGCGCGTCGTAGGCGCGCGCGATCTTCGGCGCGGTCACCTTCACGGCTGCATCCCAACCCGGCCGCACCGTCGGGTCGAGTTCGTCGGCGCGCTCCGGATACAACCCCTGCGGCAGACCGATCCATTGGTCGACGCCTTCGATGCGCACGTACACACTGATGTAGTCGTCGAACTTCACGGGCAGGTCGACGAGTTCCAAGCCGGCGGCATCGACCAGCCTCCGCATCGCCGCTTCGCACACGTCCACCACTGCCGGCTCCGCGATCGCGAAGCCGAGATCGGGTGACCACGCCACCTTCATGCCGCGCACGTCGAGCGACTCGATCGCGTCGGCGTACCGAACGCCGGGCACCGGGAGCGACGTGCGGTCGTAGCGGCTCGGGCCGCTCATCACGTCGAGAAGCAGCGCGGTGTCGGACACCGTCGTGGCCAACGATCCGAGCACGGCATTCTGCGAGAGGTGCGTCACCGCGAGGGTGGGAATGCGCCCGTAGCTGGGCTTGAGGCCGGGCAGCCCGGTGAACGACGCCGGCGTGCGGATCGAACCGCCGCCGTCCGACGCGGTACCGAACGGCATCACGCCCGCCGCGACGGCAGCCGCCGTGCCACCACTCGAGCCGCCCGGTGTGCGATCGAGCGCCCAGGGGTTGCGGGTGACACCCAGTGCGGGGCTCGCGGTGTAGGCCCACGTACCGAACTCGGGCGTCGTCGACTTGGCGAACGGCACTGCACCTGCCGCGCGCAGCCGCGCCACGTGGATGTCGTCGAAGGTGTCGGGCGGGCCGCCGGCGTACCAGCGAGAGCCCTTCGTCATCGGCATTCCTGCGCAGTGTTCGAGATCCTTCACCGCGAACGGCACGCCCGCGAGCGGACCGACTGCGTCGCCCCGCGCGATCGCGTCATCGATCTCGCGGGCCGCGCTGCGGGCACCGTCGCTGTCGACGTGCGCGAACGGGTTGAGCGGTTCGGCGCGTCGCGCGGCGTCGAGGCACTGCTCGAGCAGTTCGGTGGCCGACGTGCGACGCGACGCGATCGCATCCACCGCTTCGGTCACCGTGGGCATGGGGTCGCCGGTCGCGGAGCTCATGGATGCGAGCTTTTCGCACCGCGGCACCGCTTCGCCAGCGCCCTGACGCCGGAGTGATCACGGTTACCCCCGAGTAAGCTCGGGCCATGAGTTTCCAACGCGCGAGCGCGCTACAACGCCTCGACGCGGGCGAGACCTTCGACGTGCTCGTGATCGGCGGCGGCATCACCGGCGCGGGCTGCGCGCTCGACGCCGCGAGCCGCGGCCTCAGCGTCGCGCTCGTCGAACGCCACGATTTCGCTTCGGGCACGTCGTCGAAGAGCAGCAAGCTCGTACACGGCGGGCTGCGCTACCTCCAGCAGCGCGAGGTGGGGCTGGTGTACGAGGCGCTGGCCGAGCGCCAAGTGCTGCGCACCACCGCGCCGCACCTCGTGCGCATCTTGCCGTTCCTGTTGCCGGTGTTCAAGGGCCGCGACAACCTCTTCGACCGGCGCATCGCGCGCATCGTGGGCACGTCGATGTGGCTGTACGACTTCACCGGCGGCGCCCGCATCGGCAAGCTGCACAAGAAGCTCACCACCGACCAGGCGCGCGAACACATGCCGAGCCTGCGCGCCGACCGCGTCGCCTACTCCTACCTCTATTACGACGCACGCACCGACGACGCCCGCCTCACCCTCACGATCGCCCGCACCGCCGCCGACCTCGGCGCCACGATCCTCAACTACGCAACCGTCGTAGACCTCCGCAAGGAGCACGGCCGTTGCACCGGCGCAACGGTGTCGGTCGACGGTCGCACGATCGAAGTGCGGGCGCGTGCCGTGGTGAACGCCACCGGAGTGTGGGCCGACGACGTGCGCGCGCTCGACGAGGGCACGCACCCGTCGTCGATCCGGCCTGCGAAGGGTGTGCACATCACCGTGCCGTGGGCGAAGGTCCGCAACGACATCGCCGCAGTGGTGCCCGTGCCAAAGGATCGCCGTTCGGTGTTCGTGGTGCCGTGGGGCGACACCGGCACCGGCGAGCCGGAGTTCACCTACATCGGCACCACCGACACCGACTACGACGGCGACACCGACGATCCGCAGTGCACGCCCGGCGATGTCGAATACCTGATTCGTGCCATCAATTTCTCGACCGACGCCAACATCACCGAAGCCGACGTGCTCGGCACATGGGCTGGCCTGCGCCCGCTCGTGAAGGCCGCCGGCGACAGCCGCACCACCGACCTGTCGCGCAAGCACTCGGTGCGACGCTCACCCTCCGGACTCGTGACGGTGACCGGCGGCAAGCTCACCACCTATCGCCGCATGGCCGCCGACACCGTCGACATGGCCGAGGAACCAATCGACCGCAAGACGCGCAGCCGCACCAAGCACGTGCAGCTCGCCGGGGCCGAGGGCTGGGATCGCGCCGGACTGTCCGAGCACCTCAAGTCGCGCTATGGCGCGCTCGGCCGCGATGTCGAAGCGATCGCGTCCGGCGACGCGGCGCTCCGTGCGCCCCTCGTCGCCGGCGCGCCCTACACCCGCGCCGAGGCCGTGTATGCAGTGCGCGAGGAGATGGCAACGTCGGTCGACGACGTGTTGTCGCGCCGCACTCGTGCCCGTTTGCTCGCGCGCGATGCGTCGGCTACCGCGGCCGACGACGTCGCCGCACTCATTGGCTCCGAGCTCGGCTGGAGCGACGAGGAACGCGCCGCCCAAGCCGCGGCCTACCGCTCGGCCATCGAGCACGAGCGGGCCTCCATCTCACCGCCTGAGCAGGTGCTCGACGCGTCGACCGGCGCGTAAGTGTGAGTATGAGGATGTGAAGACCAACCGGGGGGCGCCGACGCCGCCGATCGCGTTCGCGCACGAGCACCCGCTCGACGACCACATCACCACCGTTCGTATCGAGCTCGACGACGCGTTCGTGGCCCGCCTGCGCGGTGTGTGCGCCGATGTCGACACCGACCCCGAGCGAATCGGTGAGACCAGCCGCGACTGGTGGCCACTCGCCATGCACTGGGCGCGGCGCGACGAGGTGGGCGTGCGCGCGTCGGCTGTGGCCCGTCCAAGCTCCGACGACGAAGTGGTCGCGATCCTGCGCGTGTGCAACGAGGCGCGGCTGCCGGTCACTGCCGTCGCCGGCCGCAGCGGCGTGTGCGGCGCGAGCATCCCGGTACACGGCGGTGTGGCGCTCGACATGACCGGGCTCACTGGGATCCGGTCGGTGGACTCCACGTCGTTGACGGTCGACGTGCGCGCAGGAACATTCGGCGACGTGTTCGAAGACACGCTGCGCGCCGATCACGCGCTCACGTGCGGGCATTGGCCGCAGTCGATGGCGCTCTCCACGGTCGGCGGCTGGCTTGCGTGCCGCGGCGCCGGCCAGTTCTCGACGCGCTACGGCAAGATCGAAGACATCGTGCAGGGCCTCGACGTGGTGCTCGCCGACGGCCGCGCCATCACCACGGGCGGCGCGCCGCGTGCTGCCGTGGGCCCCGACCTCACGCAGTTGTTCGTGGGATCCGAGGGCACGCTCGGCATCATCACCGGGGCGCGCCTGCGAGCCCATCCGGCGCCCGACACGACGCGCCGAGCGGCATACGGCTTCGACAGCTTCGTCGCTGCGCTCGACGCGATGCGACGGATCGTGCAACGAGGGGCGACACCCGCCGTGCTGCGCCTCTACGACGACATCGAGGCCAACCGCAGCTACCAGACCGGCGACACGCACCTGTTGCTCGCGTACGACGAGGGCGACGCGCACGTGATCGACGCGGCGATGCGCATCGTGGCCGAGTGTTGCGCCGGCGCGGCGCCGATGGACGACTCGCTCGTCGATCAATGGATGGAGCACCGCAACAACGTGAGCCAGCTCGAAGCGCTCGTGTCGCGCGACATCGTGGTGGACACGATGGAGGTGAGCGGCACGTGGGCCGCCCTCCCGGCGATCTATGAACAGGCTCGGGCCGCGATCCTCGCGGTGGAGCACGCGATGGTCGCGAGCGCGCACCAGTCGCACTCCTACACCGACGGCGGCTGCCTCTACTTCACGTTCGCGGCGCGCCCACCCGCCGAGCAGAAGGACGAGTGCTACAAGGCAATGTGGGACGCGGGAACCCGCGCCGTGCTCGCGGCGGGCGGCGCGCTCAGCCATCACCATGGCATCGGACTGAACCGGGCCCGCTTCGTGCGCGAGGCGCTCGGCGGCGGGTTCGACGTGCTCGCCGCGGTGAAGCAGGCGCTCGACCCGAACGGCATCCTCAACCCGTCGAAGCTCGGACTGCCGTCGCCCTTCGGCGACGTCACATGGTGACC
>DASXZO010000050.1:0-17994 GCA_036501845.1 Acidimicrobiia bacterium
GCGCCAGGCGCGGTTGCGGGCGCCGCAGCGGCCGCGTGGGCCGGGCTCGAGGTGCCGAGTGGTGCGAGCAGGGCGAGCGACAGCGCCGCGGTCACGCCGATCGCGGCGCGCGGAGAAAGCATCTGAGTATCGGCTCCCACGAGATGGCTGGAACCGCAGGATACGGCCGGTCTCTCATTGATTCACCCCTACAACAGCGGCTGCGAACTTCGTCACACGCCGCGTCGGAGCCACGCGAGCGCGGGCGGGCTCAGCTGAAGCGGCGCAGCTCGTCGAGGGGCACGGCGGGACGGATCGGCGGCGAGTAATCCGCGTCGGGGCGGCCGACGAGCACCATCGCGTGAGGCAGCCATTCGGCGGGCAGTGCGAGCGCGTCGCGTGCGGCTTCGGGACAGAAGATCGGGGCCGCGACCCAACAGGAGGCGTAGCCGAGGTCGGCGGCGGTGAGCATGAGGTTCTCGACTGCGGCGCCGAGCGACAGCAGGGCCATGCCGTACTCGGCCCGTCGGCGTGGCTCGTCGGGGTAGCGGTCGAGCCCGTGCCACGTGAGACAGCCGAGCACCACCGCGGGCGCGTCGAGGATCTTGGCGTGCGACTTGGCCACGAGCTCGTCGACACGTGCGGCGTCGACGCCGTCGCCGGCAAGGTCGGCACGCCAGCGCGCGCCCATGCCGTCGGCAAGAGCCTGCTTCGACGCGGGTTCGATTACCACTACGAAGCGCCACGGCCGCGAGTGGTGCGGCGCGGGCGCGAGACACGCGGCCTCGATCATCGTGTCGAGCGCGTCGCGCGGCACCGCGTCGGGAGCGAAGGCGCGGATCGATCGGCGCGCCTCGACGAACGCCGGTATCGCGTCCTGCCTCTTGTTCGCTGCGCTCACGGGCCGGCCGGCCTTCCCTCGCTCGGCGAACGCGTGGGGTGGTGGGTGCGCTCGCGCTCGCTCGGCTGGGCTTCCATCAGCGGAAAAGATCCTCCGCGGGCGGTCGGATCAGCTCGCGCACGCTCGAGTCGCGAAACCACGCCGCGTCGAGGCCGCGCACGATCGCGGCCGGCACCGCGCTCGACTTGCCCATCACCAGCTCGGCCGCGGCGGCGACTTCGTCGGCGATCGCGATCTCGGTGACTTGCAGAATGCGTCCGGTGGCGTCGGGAGTGTCGCGCAAGTCGAGCACGCCGGCGATGCCGCTCACACCGATGGCGACGTCGGTGAGCCCGCGGCGCCACGCGCGCCCGAAGGTGTCGGAGATGATCACTGCAGTGTCCACTCCGTATCGGGCGCGCAGCGCGTCGCGCACATGCTTGGCCGAGCGGTCGGAGTCGACCGGGAGCAGCGCGGCCCAGCCTTCGTCGACATTGGAAAGGTCGATTCCGGCGTTGGCGCAGATGAATCCGTGGCGGGTCTCGCTGATCACGAGATCGCCACGGCGGCGCACGATTCGCACCGACTCGCGCTCCACGAGTTCACGCTTGGCGTCGATGTCGTCGCCGAGTTGCACCATGCGGCCTTCGGCCTTCGACACCACCTTCTGCGTGACGACGATGCAATCGCGCTCCGCGAGTGGTGTGCCCTGCGCCGCTGCGGCGTCGGCGATCGCCACCGCGAGCTCGAGGCCTTCGGTGACCTCGGCGATACCGGCGATCGGGATGATCTGGAGCGTGGGCGCCATGGACTAGGCGACGGCGGCGAGCGTGCACTGTGCGAGCTCGGCCGCGATCTGGGGTGAGCGCATGAGCGTCTCGGTCACGACCGGGCGCACACCGGCGGCGCGCACAGCCTCGGCGTGGGCTGCGTCGCGCTCGTCGATCACGAGCGTGGCGCAGAACTCGCGGTAGTGGCGGGCGACGCCCGCCGGGGACACTTCCACACCCAGCGGCGCCATCAATCGGTCGGCCGGGCCGCGCACCGGCGCGCCATCGATGATCGGGCACACGGCCACGACGCGATCGCGCCGCCGAACGAGGGCATCGCGCACGCCGGGAATCGCGAGGATCGGCCCGATCGAAATGATGGGATTCGACGGGCAGATCACGATCGTGTCGGCGCGGTCGAGCGCGTCGAGCACACCAGGCGCCGGTCGCGCCGTGCCGGCACCGTCGAAGTCGACCTGGAGCACGGCCGGTTCGGCGCGCTCGCGCACGAACCACTCCTGCATCGCGAGCACTTCGCGCGTGCCGTCGGACCGCGCGCAGGTGATGCGGGTGCGCACAGAGTCGTTCGTCATCGGCAGGAGGTGCAGGTCGAGCTTCCACGCCGCGGCGACGTCGGCCGTGACCTCGGCGAGCGTGGCGCCGTCACCACGCATTCTCCGAGTGCGGAAGATGTGGGTGGCGAGGTCGAGGTCGCCGAGGTTGAACCAGTTCGGCTCGCCGTAGCGGGTGAGCGCGTGCATCGTGCGGAACGACTCGCCTTCGAGACCCCAGCCCTGCTCGGTGTTCGAGGCGCCGGCGAGCGTGTAGGTGATCGAATCGAGGTCGGGCGACACGTGGAGCCCGAAGAACTCCTCGTCGTCACCGGTGTTGCCGACGACGGTGATCTCGCTCGGGTCGACACACTGCACGAGGCCGGCGAGGAAGCGCGCTGCGCCGACTCCACCGGCGAGTGCTGCGAGCATCACGCAACCCTACGCAACACGCGTTCCCGAGCCCGTTGCCAGACCCGTGTCCAAGCCCGTTCGCAAGGTGATTCCAGGTGCAATCATCCCGCCCCAGCGGGGCAGCTGCACCCGGAACGACCGAAGCGCGGTGTGGCTACTTCGAGGGGTTGGTCACGATCTGGCGAGCAGCCTTCACGACGGGCTCGGCGGCCTTCGACACCGGGTCGGGCAACGCCTCGATGCGGTCGATCACCTGGTCGACGGTGGGCTTGGCCCGGTCGCGCACGTCGGTGGTGAAGGTCTGCGCGGCCTCGGTGGCGCGGTCGATGTTCGACTTCACCTTGAGGCGGATGTCCTTGGTCTGCTCGCTCACCACGTGGAGCGGCGAACCATTGCCGGCCACCCGCTCGGTGATCTCCCGCCGGCGGGTCTGCACCTGCTGGAAGCCGAGGACACCGACGCCTACGGCGATGTAACCGGCGTCGGTGAAGGTCTTGCGGACGTCGACGCTCATGGTCGTTCCTCTCGTGACTTGCTTGGTCATGAGTTGCTTGGTCGTGACGCGACTGGGTGAACTGCTTGCAGCATAACTCGTTCTGCTAACTATTGCAAGCACTTGGAGAGTGAGCGCGAGCGGCCCCCATACTCGGGGGCGGCTGGGGGCGGCCGTTATCCTCGGCACCGCATGCCCGAAGGGAGCGACTCGGCCGATCACGGCCGCCCGGCTCCGTTCGACCAGGACGGCCCCTCCGACCAGGGCGAACAGGTCGAACGGGGCGAACGGCCGAACCGGCGGGACGTGGGCCGTCGGGACGCGGGCGAGCGGGACGCGGACCGGCGCGACCGGGGTGGCTACGAGACCGGCCTGGGTGACGAGCCCGATTTCGCCGACTTCTTGGCCGAGAGCCGGCTCGAGCAGCAATCGGCGGCCACCAAGGCTGCGCAGGCCCACCAGGCTATGACGGCCGCCCTCGCGGGCGCCGACGAGTGGTACTCGGTGGAGGCCGACCTCAGCGTCGAGGTGCGCCCGCCCGTGGTGGCGATCGTGCCCACACGAGGCGGTGACGGGCTCGAGCGCTGCCTGGCCGCGCTGGCCGAGCAGGACTATCCGGGCCTCACAGTGCTGGCCCTCGACGGCTCGCCCGCGGCCGAAGCGCTGGCCGGGCGGGTGGCCGCGGCCGCGCCGCACACGCTCGTGCGCAGGGTCGAGGACCCGAGCGGCGGGTTGGGGCCGGCGGCAGCCGCGCTGGCCGACGACGTGATCGAGTCGGTGCAGGGCGCCACGTTCTTCGTGTTCTGCGCCGACGACGTGGTGCTCGACCGCAACGCGGTGCGGATGCTCGCCGACGAAGCGATCGCGTCGAACGCGGGCATCGTCGGGCCAAAGCTCGTGTCCGACGCGGCGCGTGACGAACTCGTCGACGTGGGCTGGCTCATCGATCGTTACGGCGAGGCGTGGAGCATCGCCGAGCCCGGAGAGCGCGACCAGGAACAGCACGACGCCGTGCGCGACGTGTTCTTCGTGTCGGCGCGAGCGATGCTCGTGCGCTGCGACCTGTTCACCGCGCTCGACGGTTTCGACGCGGCGTGCGCCGCGGCCGCGGCACGCGACCTCGCGTGGCGCGCGCGCATTGCCGGGGCGCGCGTGGTGGTCGCCCCCGAGGCACGCGCGGCGGTGCTGCCGAAGCCGCCCGAGGCAACACTTGCGACACCGGTCGACGTGCGCGCGCTCACACGCGGCCGGTTGCGTGCGCTCTACAAGACCGCGGCCACATGGTCGCTCGTATGGACGTTCCCGCTCGCGCTACTGCTCATCGTGTTCGAAGCGTTGCTGCAGGCGGTGCGAGGCCGAGCGAGCTACAGCGGCGCGATCCTCGGCGGCGCCGCCGATGCGTTCCGCGACATTCCTGAACTTCGCACCGAACGTGCGGCCATCCAGAAGGCGCGTGTTGCGCCCGACGCCGATTTGCACCCGTACATGGTGCGCGGGAGTGCGCGCCTGCGCCGCCTGGTCACGAGACGCCTGCACGTCGACGAGCGCCTCGCGGGCGCGTCGATCCGCACGCGCGCGTTCTTCGGCGGTGGCGACGACGGCGAGCGGAGTTGGCGGAGCCGCGAGGGGCTCCTGCTCGGAGCGCTGATCGTCGTGTCGCTCGTGGCGACGCGCACATTTGTGTCGGGCGGAACGCCGTCGTTTGCGGGCCTGCTGAGCTGGCCCCGCGCGTCGACGCTCTTTCACGACTTCAGCGCGGGTCGTCGCAGCACGTTCTTCGGCGCCGACGTGGCGGCCCCGCCGCTCCTCGCCGCGTGTGGCGCGCTCGTGGCGCTGTTCCTAGGGCACGCCGACCTCGCGCGCACGGCGCTGGTGACCCTCGCGATCCCGGCCGGGATGGTGATCGTGTACCAGATGCTGCGCCGCACGTCGCTGCGCGCGTGGCCGGCGCTGGCTGCTGCCACGGCTTACGGCGCAAACCCCGTGTCGCGCAACGCGATAGCGCGTGGCGAACTCGGCGTGATCGCGCTCTACGTCCTCGCGCCGCTCCTACTGATCATGGTGAGCGGCCGACCGCGGGCTGACAATGCGCCGAGCGCGCGCGTGATGCGCACGCGCGACGCCCGCATCGGACGGATCCTGCGCCTCGCGCTGGTCACCGCAGTCGCAATCGCGTGGTGGCCACCAGCAGTGCTGCTGGTGCTGTTGCTCGCGTGCGCCGACCTCGCCGGCGCCGCGCTCACGGGCGTACAACGGCCCGCCGACGTGCTGCTCGACGTGGTGGCGGACGCTGCGTGCGCGACGGTGGTTGCGATCCTGTTGCTGTTGCCATGGAGTGTTGCGTTCGCCTCGGGGGACGGAACGCGGATCGGATTCCAGGCGCGTTCGCCAGTGACGCTGCAGCAGCTCGTCGGTGTGAACGCCGGGCCGAACGGCGCGGGCTGGCTCGGCCTCGGCCTGCTCGCCGCGGCGGCGTTGCCGCTGCTGATCGCAACGGGTGAGCGGCTGCGTCGTTCGGTGGCGGCCTGGACGCTGATCGTCTTTGCCGTGGTGGTGCCGCTCGTGGCGCAACACATCTCGGCGCACACGCCGTTGCCCGACATCGACGGGTTCCTCGTGATCGCCGCACTCGCAATCTCGGTGGCAGTGGGGCTCGGTGTGGCTGCGTTCATCGCCGACCTCCGCACGTTCATCTTCGGCGCGCGCCAACTCGTCGCCGTGGGTTGCCTCGTAGTGCTCGTGCTGCCACTCATCGCGTGGCTCGGCGACGTTCCCGACGGACGCGTGCATGCGCCCCACACACAATGGAACGACGAGCTCTCGTGGATGCCGACGGAGGCCGCGCGCGACGGCGCCTTCCGAGTGTTGTGGCTTGGCCCCGCAGCGTCGTTGCCAGGCGGCAGCGTGCACGCCGACGGAATCGACTTCAGCGTGACCGACAGCGGCGTCGGTGATGTGCGTTCGTCGTTGCCGCAGACGAGCGAACCGACGCGCCTCGCGGGCGAGTCGGTTGCGCTCGCCGCCGGCCAGGACACCGAGCGGCTCGGACGCCTCCTCGCACCGATGGCCGTGCGCTACGTGGCCCTGGTCGATCGCGCGGCACCGGACGCGCAGGCGCAACCGATCGACCGTCGCCTCGTCCGCGCGCTCGACGCGCAACTCGACCTCGAGCTGTACGACACCGAGACCGGCCTGCGCCTGTATCGCAACGGCGCGTGGGCACCGAAGACCTCGGTGCTGTCGAACGGTTCGGTGCCGACGGGAGCGGCGGCGAGCCGTGACCCCATCGGTGCGGCGCTCGCCACCGACCTGTCGGGCGCGCACAAGCTGGGCAACCCGTCGGGCAGCGGCACACTGATGTTGTCGGACAACGCCGGCGCCAAGGCGACGCTCAACGGCAAGACCTTGGCCGGCGAGACCGCGTTCGGGTGGGCCCACGCGTGGCCGCTGAACACGAGCGGTCACGTGGTGGTGAAGTCGACGCGGTCGTTCATGGCCGACTTCGTGCTGCTCCTCGCCGCGCTCGGCTGGCTCGCCGTCGCGTTCTTGGCGTTCCGGCCGAGCGCGTTCAGCGTGGTGCGGCCTCGCCGCTCCACGGCGTCAGGCGCGGCGCCACCAAATGGGCCGCCGGTGAGCGGGGGTGGAGCGTGAGCCCCTCGGGGCGCGAGCGGCGGCGAGCGAACGCCAATGCCGCCCACGCGTTCAATGCCGCTGGCGAGCGGGGGTGGAGATGAGTGAGGGCAGGCGCGTGCCCGTGGTGGTGGTCATCGTGCTCGGCGCGTTGGTGGTGCTGTTGCTCGGCGACCCCGTAAGGACGCGGTTCGCCACCGCGCGCGCCGACGGCCGCGCGCCCGCGGCCACGCTCGTGCCCGAAGGCGTGCGCTCCGCCGTGTGGTACTGCGCGTTCGCCACCTCCGATCCGCAGCCGCGCAGCGACGACGCCGCGATCCTCACGAACCTGGGCGAAGCGTCGGTGGCCGTTGCGGTGAGCGCGATGGCGAACGGCAACGTCACGTCGAGCCGGCGCGTGCAGCTCGCGGGCCACGCGACGATCACGTTGCAGGCCGGCGACATCGGCGCCGCGGCCGGCGCGGGCGTGCTTATCGAGCCGTTCGGGTCGGATGTGGTGGTGGATCACCGAGCGACGGATGCCGCGGGATCGGTATCGCAGACGCCGTGCGCGACGCAGGCGAGCACCGACTGGTACTTCCCGGCCGGCACGACGCGACGCGGCTCCATCGAACGGATCGCGCTGTTCAATCCGTTCACGCAGCCGGCCGTGGTCGACGTGACCGCGGTGACCACTGCCGGCGCGACCCGCCCCGACTCGTTGCAAGGGCTGTCAGTGCCGCCGCGCAGCCGCACGGTGATCAACGTCAACGCCGCCGCCGACCAACGCAACCTGCTCGCGGTCGCAATCAACGCCGAGCGGGGCACGCGCGTCGTGGCCGAGGTCGCGCTGGAGCAGCGCGACACCAACGGCGACGGCGGCTTTTCGATCGCGCTCGGCAGCCCTGCGCTCGGACGCGACTGGCATGTCGCGGCTGACGGCGGAGCGAACGCGACGCCCACACTCGCCATCCTCAATCCTGGTGCCAGCGACACCAACGTCCAGGTTCAGACCATGGTGAACGGGTCGGTGCGCGCCATCGAACGCTTCCTCACCGCCAAGGCGGGCACCGTCACGCTTGTCGACGTGCCGGTTCCGGCGAACCGACCGCAGATGAGCGTGGAGGTCAAGAGCCTCAAGGGCACACCTTCGATCGCGGTCGCGGGCCTCGTCACCTACCAGGCAAAGCGCGGCCGGGCCGGCCCCGTGTCGATCGTCACCGGGGCCACGCTCGACGCGCGCCGCAGCGCGTTCGCCACACCGGGCCCGGGTGGCTCCCGCAACGTGACCGTGGTGCTCGAGAACGAGAGCGGCACCAGCGCTCATGTGCAGATCGCGATCGGGAACGAGGGCACCGTGACCACGTCGGTGCCGCACGATTCCGTGACCGCGCTCACGCTCGGCACCGGCGCCCAGAGTGCTCCGCTCGTGGTGAGCTCGAACACGCCGGTGTACGCCTTCCGGCGGCTCGACGAGGGCAGCGGTGTGTCGACGGTGCCCGCGCTCCCCGGCACATAACAGTTGAGTGGTCAGCTCGCGCCGTCGCGGGCCTGCTCCTGCTCCATCGCGCGCACGACTGCCTCGAAGATCTTCATCGCGTCCTCGTCGAGGTGCGTGCGCGCGCAGTAGAGCACGTAGGCGCCGACGTACACGGGCGCCGAGCACACGAGAAACGCGGCGCGCAGCCCCCAGATGTCGCTCAACCAGCCCACGAGGATCGGCGCCGCGGCCGCGCCGAACACGATCGACGCGAGGTTGAACGCGCCGAAGCCGGCGCCGCGCAGCTGCGACGGCACCGCATCGGCGAGCCCCGCGCGCAGGGCCGGGATCGCCATCGTCACCCAGAAGATGCCGAGCACCTGCAGCGCGACCGAAGCCGCGCCAGGTAGCGGCACGTACGACAGCGTGAAGAACGTGATGCCGACCCAGATGCAGTAGGCCGGGATGACGACGCGCGCGCCTTGCACGCGCTGCGCGTAGCGATCGGCGAGGCGGCCACCGAGCAGTAGCCCCGGCACACCGCCCACGATCAGCACAGCACCGACGACGTTGGCGGCGGTGATCGCGCTCATGCCCGAGTACAGCTGGTGGAACTTGGGCAGCCATGCGCCCACGCCCGACACGGTGAACATGAGCGCGCTGATCCCCACGAGCGCATAGCGCATCGTCGGGATCGACCAGATCACGCCGAAGTCCTGGCGTAGGCCTTGGACGAGATCGCGCATGAACGCGCGAAAGCCGTTGTCGAACAGCGGAGTCTTCTCGGGCTCGGTCCACTCGTCGACGCCGAGCGTGAGCTTGTCGGCGTAGTCGTGCGGCGGTTCGCGCAACCGGAAGCAGAGCAGCGCGACGAGGAAGCCCGGGAAGCCGACCACCAGGAACGCCCAGCGCCACCCAAGCGTTGCCGCGACACTGCCACCGATGGCGATGCCCAGACCCGCGCCCACGAAGCCCATGATTTGTTGGTTCGAGAACACCTTGCCGCGCTCGTTGGTGGGGTAGTAGTCGGACAACAAGCTCGCGGCGCTCGGCTCGGTCACCGCCTGACCGAATCCGAGCAGCGCACGCAGGCCGACCAACGTGGCGAAGTTGCCTGCCGCGGCCGTGACCATCGTGATGCCGCTCCACGCGACCACCGTGTGGCCGATGGTGCGCGTGCGGTTCCATCGGTCGGCGAGGTAGCCCGCGGGCACGGTGACGATGCCGTTCACCACCACGAACGCCGACAGCAGCACACCGATCCCGAGGTCGCTGATGTGGAACGCGGCTTGGATCTGGGTGGCCGCGCCGCGCACGATGTATTGGTCGATCTGGTCGAGCATGATCACGAAACCGAGCACCCACATCGGCCATTCACCGACCGGGCTGTGCACCACAGGAGCGCCAGCCGCGGCGGGAACCGCCGCTGTCGGATCCGCTGCCGGCTCGTCGGTCGTGGCCACGACCCGGCAGTCTGCCATCGAGCGTGAATTCCGCGCCCCATTAACCTTTCGCCGGCCGAGCGACCGCGAACCACGTTGCTTGGACGGCGAGATTGGAGCGAGGGAAGGCCCACCGGCCCCGTGAGCGAAGCGAACAAGAGGTAGAAGATGGTCCCGCAGCTTGTGATCGCGCTGGTGTTGGGTGTGATCGCGGTGGGCGTGGCGCTGCTGTTCGACCGGCGTAGTGGTCGCCGGCGTGGCGCAGGCGTGCCGGCGAAGATCGGTTCACTGCCCGGGCAGCTCCACCGCGCCGACTTCGCGCGGCCTGACGCGCAGTGGCTCGTGGTGGTGTTCTCGTCGCACACCTGCGACGGCTGTGTATCGATGGCGCAGAAGGTGGCGCCGCTCGAGAGCGCCGACGTGGCCACCTGTGAGGTGGAGTTCGGCGCTGCTCGTGAGCTCCACGAGCGTTACCACATCGACGCGGTGCCCCTGGTGGTCATGGCCGATGCCGACGGCGTGGTGCGCCGTTCGTTTCTCGGCGTGGTCGGCGCGACCGAACTCTGGGACGCGATGGCCGAACTCCGCGCGGCGGTCTGAGCTATTCGCCGCCGGATGGGAGCGGTTCTTCGACCGGGCTCGGCTCGTCGAGATCGGATTCGGTGACCGTGCCGTCGGCGTGTACCACCTTGCGCGGACCGCCGGCCTTGTAGCCCATCGCCTCGTCGACGAGGCGCGCCACCTCTTCGCCAGAAAGCGTCTCGCGTTCGAGCAACCCGTGCGCGACTGCGTCGAGCCCGGCGCGGTGCTCGGTGAGCACCTTGCGCGTTCGCTCTTCCTGCTCGCGCAAGATCAGCTCGACCTCTTCGTCGATGACGCGTGCCGTTTCGTCGGAGTAGTCGCGCGTGTGCACGAGATCTTCGCCGAGGAACACCGCGCCTTGCGAGCCCCACGCCATCGGTCCGATGCGCTCGCTCATGCCCCATTCACGCACCATGCTGCGCGCAACCTCGGTGGCGCGCACGAGGTCGTTGCTGGCACCGGTGGACTGGCTGCCGAACACGATGTCCTCGGCGACGCGGCCACCCATGAACACCGACAGCATGTCCTCGAGGAAGTTCTTGTCGTGCGAGTAGCGCTCCTCTTCGGGGAGCTGCTGGGTCATGCCGAGCGCCATGCCGGTGGGCAGGATCGTGACCTTGTGCACCGGGTCGGCGTGCTCGTGCACGTAGGCGACCACCGCGTGACCACCTTCGTGATACGCGGTGTGTTCCTTCTCCTCGTCGTTCATCATGATCGACGGGCGCTTCAGACCCATCAGCACACGGTCACGCGCCGCGTCGAAGTCTTCCTTGTGCACGTCTTGCGAACCGCGCCGAACGGCAAAGAGTGCGGCCTCGTTCACGAGGTTGGCCAGGTCGGCACCGCTCATACCGGGCGTGCCGCGTGCGACGATCTGCGCTGACACGTCGGGCGAGATCTTCTTGTCGCGGAAGTGAACCTTGAGGATCTCGAGCCGCTCGTCCTGGGTGGGCAGCGGCACGAGGATCTGGCGGTCGAAACGACCGGGACGCAGCAGTGCGGGGTCGAGGATGTCGGGCCGGTTCGTGGCCGCCATCATCACGATGCCTTCGGTGGCCTCGAAGCCGTCCATCTCCGCGAGCATCTGGTTCAGCGTCTGCTCGCGCTCGTCGTGCCCGCCGCCGAGACCGGCGCCGCGCTTGCGGCCGATCGAGTCGATCTCGTCGATGAAGATGATCGCCGGGCTCTGCTTCTTCGCGGTCTGGAACAGGTCGCGCACGCGGGCGGCACCGACACCCACGAACATCTCCATGAAGTCGGAGCCGGTCACCGAGATGAACGGCACGCCGGCCTCGCCTGCCACGGCGCGGGCGATGAGCGTCTTGCCCGTGCCCGGCGGACCGACGAGCAGCACGCCCTTGGGGATGCGTGCACCGATCTCACGGAACTTGCCCGGCTGCTTCAAGAAGTCGACGACTTCCTTGATCTCCTCTTTCACCGGGCCGTAGCCGGCGACGTCGGCGAACGTCGTCTTGGGTTTTTCGGTGGTGTACACCTTCGCCCGGCTGCGCCCGATGTTCATCACCGCGCCCATGCCGGCTTGGGCTCTGCGACTCATCCACACGAACAGGGCGATGATCAGCAGGATCGGCAGCGCGAACGACAGCAGGCTGCCCCACACGTTCGAGCCGGACTTCGTGTATTTGAGGTCGACGTTCTTCTGACGCAACAGCGCGAGGGTGGCGTCGTCGAAGTTCTGGGCGGGGCCGGTGGCCGAGAACTCGAGGTTGTTCTGCACCGCGTTGTCGAACACCCCGGTGATGCTGCCGTTGTCGGTGTTGTAGGTCAGCTGCTTGATGTTGCCGCTCTTGATCTGCGACTGCAGGTCGTTGAAGCTCAGCTTCGTGCGGCTGGTGCTAGAGCCGGGAAGGCCGTTCGAGAAGATGATGATGAAGGCGAGCGTGATGACGCCCACCACCACCCACGGCATCCAGCGGCTCCGGGGGCTGCCTCCACTCCCGCCACCATTGCCGGAGTTGCGCGGCGGCATCGAGGGACGCGGGGGCCGGTTCGGCGGCTCCGGGGGCCGCCAGCCGTCTTGGGGATTGCGGCTCATCAACGCTCCTGCTCGGCACCGGTTCGAGGGGTGCCGTCTCGACGCGCCGTTCGACCGAGGTCGCCCACGCGTTGGTCCATGCTACGACCCACTCGGAACGGGTCCTACTCGGTTGAACTCCCCCACCTGAGGAGTTGTTCCGGTGGTCCGTTTGGATCTGAGAGCGTCGGTACAGTCGGCTGATGGCTGGGGTTCCCGGGGCGTCACCATGGTCTCCACCGCCGCGGCCACCGAGCGCGGCGCGCCGGCCCGTGCGGTGGGGATTCGGCGACGCAGTGTGGGTGCTGGTCGTAGCCCTCGTCGGGGCCAACGTCGCGAGTGTCATCATCGTCTCGATCCGCCACCCCAACCAGCCCGGCACATTCGACGCCATCGACACGGCGCTCGCCACGGCCGTGCAGTACGCGCTGATGCTCGGGCTGATCTTCCTGCTGATCGGGCGCAAGGGGAACGGGCCGCAACGCGACCTCGGCCTCACCTTGCGACGCGCCGACTGGTGGTGGTTGAGCGTGGGTGTGGGCGGCAGCCTCGCCGTCGGCATTCTCCTCCTGCCGATCAGCCACCTCTGGAGCGACGGCAATCACGGCAGCCAGCAGATCGGCCAGCAACTCCAGGACTCGGCGAGCTGGTCGCGGATCGTGCTGTTCCTGCTCATCGTGTTCGTCGCGCCGGTCGCCGAGGAACTGCTGTTCCGCGGCATCATCCTGCGCGCAGCACTGCGCCGGATGCAGGCGCCCAATGCCGTGCTCGTGTCGGGGGCATCGTTCGCAGCTCTGCACCTGCTCGATCCCACGACATTCCCGGCGCTGCCGGCACTGCTCGCCCTCGGCACATTCTCGGCCGTTGTGGCGTTGCGGACCGGCAGCCTGTCACGTTCGATCCTTCTGCATTCCGGCTTTAACCTGCTCGGCGCGATCCAGCTCCTGTCGACCGCAAAACACTGACCGGAGTAGACGAAGGTCACACGCCGAGCGGTTGAGTTCCCGTTGCTTCAGAAGCGGCTGTGCAGCGCCGATCACTGAATTCCGAAGTTCTGGCAGGGAGGCTGGGATGATGTGCACTGGATGTGCCGGCGCGAACGTGATTGCAATACGCATGCGGATCGCCGGCGAGGAAATTGTCTTCCACCGCTGTAACCGGTGCGAGACGAATCGCTGGGAAGCGCCCACAGGAGTCGTCACCCTCGACGAAGTCCTCGAGCTAGCCCGCGCCAGCCGGTAGCTCGCGCCTATTGCTCCGCTGCGCTCCGCGGCGAGCTCACTGCGCACCCATCTCGCTCCTCCGTCGCTCCTGGGCTGCTCCGTTCGCCGCGCCTGAACGAGCGGGCCTGGGCCTGCGCGGGGGTTGGGTGGGGTGGATGACACAATGAGCAAATGCGCGTGCTTCCGCTCGAGGACGAGCGCGCGCCGAAACGGGTGTGGGAGTGGGTGGTCGGCATTGCGGTGCCGATCGTGTGCGCGGGGTGGATCGCCATCCGACTCCATCCCGGGCTGCTGCTGCAGAACACCACCACCAACGGGGGCGACATGGGCGCCCACGTGTACTGGCCGTGGTTCCTGGAGCACAACTGGTTCACTCACTTCCGGCTCCAGGGGTGGTCACCCGATTGGTACTCGGGTTTCCCGATCGGTCAGTACTACTTCCCGTTCCCGGCGATCCTCACCGCGGTCTTCGACCTGATCCTGCCGTACAACGTCGCCTTCAAGCTCGTGACGGTGCTCGGGCCGATCTCGTTGCCCATCGCCGCGTACTGCTTCGCCGAGCAGCTCGAGTTCCCGTGGCCGGCGTCGCCGCTGTGCGCCGCGGCGACGCTCTTCTACGAGTTCGACGTGCGCCACATCCCGGCCGTGAACGGGTCGCCGGCGACCGACACGTGGACGATCTACGGCGGCAATCTCGCGAGCAGCCTCGCAGGTGAGTTCAGCTTTGCCCTGGCGCTGTCGCTCGCACTGTTCTTCGTCGCCGCGCTGGCGTACACGCTGCGCACAGGAAAACGGCCGTGGCTCGCGGCGTTGCTGCTCGCCTGCTGCGTGATGTCACACATCGTGGTGGCGTTCTTCGCCGCGTTCCTCGGGCTGGTGGTCTGGTTGTGCCACCGTCCGCGCTCCACATATCGCCTCGCCATTCCAATATCCGTGGTGGGCCTGTTGCTTACCGCCACGTGGAGCTTCCCGCTCGTCGCCACGAACTCGTACACGTCGAGCATGCGCTACGAGAAGGTCACCCAGTACACGAACTGGTTGTTCGGTCCGGGCACCGAGTGGAAGGTGTTCGGCGCGCACATTCCCTTGCCCACGCCGGTGTGGCTCTGGGTGCTCGTGCTCGCCGGCGTGCTCGGCGGCGCCTACTGGTTGCGGCGCTCCACGCTCATCGTCGCGCTGTGGGCCACGGTATTCGGGGTGGCGTTCCGCTTCTGGCCGGTGGACAACGCGGCGTGGAACACACGCTTCATCCCGTTCTACTTCCTGGCCCTCGCATTTCTCGCCGCGCTGGGTGTGGCCGAGATCGCGCGGCTGTGCAACTACGGCGCCCGAGCGGTCACGGCGTGGGTCGACGAGGGCGATCGCATCAATGCCTACGACGAATACGACGAGTCGGAGGAGAACGCCGAGCACGACGAGTACGGCGAGTCCGACGAACGGTTCGAACGTGCGCATTGGCGCGATCTCGACGGCGGTGACGACGACTACTTCGCCCACGCGGTCGACGCGGTCCCCGTCGATGCGCTCGATGAGCTCGAGGTGCCGAGGGCGCCGAGCGGGCTCGACGGCTTGACGCGCACCGATCGCGAGCGCCGCCGCCGGCAGCGCATCGTGAGTGCCCTGTGGTTCGCGGTAGTCATCGTGCTGGCCTCGGCGGTCACGGTGATCGCGGCAACCGACCAGGGCGGCGCGTTGGCGTCGTCGTGGGCGCAGTGGAACTACTCCGGTTACCAGTCGAAACCAGCGTGGCCCGAGTACCACAACCTGATGTCGGAGATGGGCACGCTCGGTAAGCAGCGCGGGTGTGGCCGCGCGCTGTGGGAACCGTCGGCCGGTGAGACCGACGCGATCAACAACTACGGCACGAGCCTTGCCCTCGAGCTGTTGCCGTACTGGACGAACGGCTGCATCGGTTCGCAGGAAGGGCTCTACTTCGAGTCGTCGGCGACGAAGGACGCGCACTTCCTCACCGTGAGCGAACTGGCTGACGAACCGTCGAACCCGGTGCGCGGGCTCGTGTACGGCACCACGGCCGACTTCGAGCGCGGCATCGACCACGCGCGAATCCTCGGGGTGCGGTACCTCATGTTCTGGACGTCGGTGTCGAAGGCGCTCGCCGATTCGTCACCGCAACTCACCAAGGTGCTCACGACGCGCGACATGGACGGCCAGGACCCCAAGGGCTGGAGCATCTACGAGATCAAGAACTGGGGTCTCGTCTCCGGCCTCGACACCGAACCCGTCGTTGCCACGATGCACTCGGGAACGCGCACCTCGTGCCTGCCGAATGCCGGCGACCTCGAGGCTGGTGAGCTCGATACGCATCTGAACGCGTGGGAGTGCGCCACCGACGCGCTGTGGATGGATTCGAGTTCGTTCAATCGCCCGGTGGTGGCGTCGGGGCCGAAGTCGTGGCAGCACGTCGACCTGAAACCGCAACACCTCACCACCGTCACCACACCTGCCGGGCCGGGCACGTCGGGCGGGAGCACCAAGTCGATCCACGCCACCGGCACGTCGATGCTCGCGCCGATCGACAGCACCCCTGTGCGCCACATCACGCCCGCGAAGGTCACCGACGTGCACGAGACCGATTCGTCGATCACGTTCCACGTCGACCAGATCGGCAAGCCGGTGGAGGTGCGCACCTCGTACTTCCCCAACTGGCAGGTGCACGGGGCCAAGAGCATCTTCCGCGTTGCGCCGAACCTGATGGTGGTGATCCCCACCCAACACGACGTGCGGCTCGAGTACGGGCTCACCAGCGCCGACTGGCTCGGGCGCATCGGCACTCTGGCCGGCTTCGTGTTGCTCGCGTTGATGATCTGGCGCTGGCGCAAGGTGCCGCAGGCGTGGACGACCCGAGCACTCGCGAAGGAGTCCGGCGCTGACGACGACGACCTGGTCGAGCCCACGCTCGTGGCCACGGTGGCGAATGCTGCGAGCGAGGAGGGCGAGGCCGGGAACGGTCATGATCCGGCGTCGCGGCCCGCAGGTGGAGAGGTCACGGGGTCGGTGCCGCCCGGCCCTTAGTGTGCTGGGCCCATGTCGCTCGACGCCATCTTCAAGGCCTACGACATCCGCGGGATCTATCCCGACGAGATCGACGACGACCTCGCGCGCCGCGTAGGCAACGCGTTCGCCCGCTTCACCGGTGCCGAGACTGTGGTGGTCGGTCACGACATGCGGCCGTCGTCACCCGGTCTGGCCGAGTCGTTCACCGAAGGTGCCACGCTCGCCGGTGCCGACGTCGTGCAGATCGGGCTGTGTTCCACCGACGTCGTCTACTTCGCGTCGGGCCGGCTCGACGTTCCCGGCGCGATGTTCACTGCGAGTCACAATCCGGCGCAGTACAACGGCATCAAGCTGTGTCGCGCGGGTGCCGCGCCCGTCGGCGAAGACACCGGCCTCGCGCAGATCAAGGCGACCGTTGCCGCGGGCGTGCTCGAAAAGGCGGCAGTTGCCGGTTCGGTCACGAGCGCCGACATGCTTATCGACTTCGGTGCGCATGTGCGCGGCTTCATCGACCCTGCGCAGCTGCGGCCGTTGCGCGTCGTCGCCGACACTGCGAACGGCATGGGTGGTCTCGTCGTCCCGATCGTGTTCGACACGTTGCCGTTCGACCTCACGGTCCTCTACGGCGAGCTCGACGGCACCTTCCCGAACCATCCGGCTGATCCGATCCAGGTGGAGAACCTCGCCGATCTGCGCAAGGCCGTGGTCGACAACCACGCCGACATCGGCCTCGCGTTCGACGGCGACGCCGATCGGGTGTTCCTCGTCGACGACTTGGGTGCGCCGGTGTCGGGGTCGACCACCACGTCGATCGTTGCCAAGTCGATTCTCGAAAAGCACCCCGGCGAATCGATCGTGCACAACCTCATCTGTTCACGAGCGGTGCCCGAGATCGTGCGCGAGAACGGTGGCACGCCCGTGCGATCGCGTGTGGGGCACAGCTTCATCAAGCAGGTGATGGCCGATACCGGTGCGATCTTCGGCGGCGAGCACTCGGCGCACTACTACTTCCGCGACTTCTTCCGCGCCGACTCCGGGATGCTCGCGGCGCTGCACGTGCTGGCCGCGCTCGGCGAGCAGGACGAGCCGCTCTCGGAACTGATGGCGCAGTACACGCGCTACGCCGCCTCGGGCGAGGTGAACTCCACCGTGGACGACCCGCGGGCGAAGATGGCCGAGGTCGAGGAGCTCTACGGCGACCGCGAGGACGTCACCACCGACACGCTCGACGGGCTGACGGTGTCCTTCGCGAACGGCGACTGGTTCAACCTCCGCCCCTCGAACACCGAGCCGCTGCTGCGCCTGAACGTCGAGGCGTCCGACGCCGGGGCGGTCGCCGCGCTGCGTGACGACGTGCTGGCGGTGGTGCGCCGATGACCGCGGGCCCGCTGGGTCTCGACCCGGTGCTGCTGGAGATCCTGGCCTGCCCGGCGCCCGACCACGGCGAGCTGCGGCCCGGGACCCCCGACGACGAGTCCGCCTCGGCACTGACCTGTGCCAGCTGCGGGCGGAGCTACCCCG
>DASXZO010000051.1:0-6520 GCA_036501845.1 Acidimicrobiia bacterium
CAGCGCCGTCACCGGATATGTGGTGCAGCGCAACACCGGCTCGGGCTTCAGCACCATCGTGACGCTCGGCAACGTGACCGCGTACACCGACACCACGTGTGGCGCCAACGTGAGTTGCACCTACCAGGTGGCTGCGGTGAACGCGATCGGCCAGAGCCCGTACAGCTCGACCGCCACCGCAACTGGTGCTGACCTGCTCACTGCACCGCGCAGCCTCACCGCGCAGGTGGGCACCGCGATCGGCGCCGTCAACCTGTCGTGGCTCGCGCCGGCGTCGAACGGCGGCAACGCGTTGCAGCACTACCAGGTCGAGCGCGATACGGGTTCGGGCTTCACCAACATCGCCACGCTCGGACCGAGCCAGCTCACCTACACCGACACCTCGTGCGGCGCGTTCGTCACCTGCGACTACCGCGTGCGCGGTGACAACGTCGTCGGCAACGGGCCCTACAGCAACACGGCCACCGCGATGGGTGCGAGCACTCCGAACGCGCCGACGCTCACCGTCACCACGAGCACGACGGCGTTGCGGCACGTGGACCTCAGCTGGACCGTGCCGTCGAACACCGGTGGCTACGCCATCACCGACTATCAGTACGAGGTCGACACTGGTTCGGGCTTCGGAGCGTGGACGTCATTCGGCTCCACCGCGACATCGGCCACGTACGTGTGTGGCACGAGCGACCACACGCCGACCACGTGCAACTTCGAGGTACGTGCGGTGAACTCGCTCGGTGGCGGCGCGGCGAGCAACGCGTCGTCGGCCGCGAGCTTGGTCGACAACACCGCGCCGGCGCCCACAATCGACGCGCCGCCCACCTACTTCACGACGAACAAGCCGACGCTCACCGGCACGGGTGGAACGGCGTTCGGCGACAATGCCAACCTCACCGTGAACTTCTACAGCGGCGGCGCGTGCTCCGGTACGCCGGTCGCGAGCCTGAGCTCGAACACCTCCACCGGAACGTGGTCGGCCACGCCATCGGCCAGCCTCGGCGCCGACGGCACCTATACAGCCTGCGCGACGCAAGCCGACTGGACGAGCGGCCCGACGAACACGGGCACCAGTGGCCCGCGCACATTCACGGTCGACACGGCAACGCCGAGTGAGGCGATCACCGCGCCCGCGGCGAACGCGCTCTTCTCGTCGTCGGGCACCACGTTCACTGCCGGCTACGGCGGGGGAACGATCAGCACCTTCACCGGTTGTAGTCCGGCGGGCTTCTGCGGCACAGCGTCCGACGCGACGAGTGGCCTCGCCAACGTGAAGGTCAGCATCCTGCAGCAGTCGAGCGCGAAGTATTGGAACGGCTCGGCGTTCTCGTCGAACAGCGAGGTGCTCAACACCGCGTCGGGGACCACGTCGTGGAACCTCGGCTTCGCCGCCAGCAACTTCTCGGCTGGTGGCCAGTACACGATTCGTGCCGTCGCCACCGACAACGCCGGGCTCAACTCGTCGGCGACCACCTCGTTCTATGTGGACTACAACGCCACGGACTCGGTGTTCGTCGCCACGAGTGGAACCGACAGCACGAACTGCGGCATCACCACCACAGCCACGCCGCCGACGACGCCGTGTGCCACCGTGGGCGCGGCGCTGATCTCCGCTGCGAGCAACAGCCGAAGCGTGGTGGTCGTAGCGGCCGGCACGTTCCCGGCGGTCACCGTCAGCGGTGCGTCGTACGCGAACACCAAGACGGTGAAGGGCGGCTTCTCGTCATCCACGTGGTTGCGCTCCGCGCCCGGCACGAACACCTCCATGATCTCGTCGGCGGGCACGGCCCTCACCGTCGACGGCAAGACCGGGCAGTACTTCCAGCAGATCAACATCGCCGGAACGAACAGCGGGCTCGCGGCCGGGAGCAGTGTGTACGGCTTGCGCGCCATCAACTCGGCGAATGTCACGGTCCAGCGCAGCGCGATCACGGCGGCAGCCGGCGTTGCCGGCGCCACTGGATCGACCGGCGCGACCGGCGGCAACGGCGCCGGGGGCGCCAACGGCATCGGCTGGGACAACACGTGCAACACGCAGTTCGGCGGGAACGGCGGTGTCTCAGGCGGTGGTACAGCCGGCGGAATCGGCGGCGGCGCTGGTAGCCCCAACGGTGACACCGGTCAGAACGGCGGCGGCGGCGCTCCCGGCGGCGGTTCGGGTGCCGGTGGCGGCCGGGGTGGTTGCAGCACGAGCAGCGGGAGCAGCGGCGGCACGGGCGGAAACAGTGGGTCAGGTGGCGCCGGCGGCGGCAGCGGCGGCGGCACTGTGTTCGGTTCCTGCTCCAGCTCGGGCAGCGGTGGCAGCAGTGCCGGCGCGGCGGGCGCGGCGACGAACAAGGGCGCGGCTGGAACGGGAGCCGTGCTCGGCAACAGTGGCACCACCACCTGGGTCGGCGCCTCCGGCGGTGGCGGCGGTACTGGTGACGCCGGCCGTGGCGGCGGCGGTGGTGGCGGTGGTGGCGGTGGCCCCGGAGGCGCATGCACCTCGGACCGCGGTGGCGGCGGTGGCGGCGGTGGCGGTGGTGGCGGTTCCGGCCTGGGCGGCGGCGGCGGCACGGCTGGCGGTAGCTCGTTCGGCATCTACTCGTTCAACTCCACCGTGAACGTGCTCGACAGCAGCACGGTCGCGGCCGGCAACGGCGGCAACGGCGGCCAGGGTGGCACCGCAGGAAACGGTGGTGCCGGTGGTGGCGGCGGATCCGGTGGCGCCGCCGGCGGCTTCGACGACGGCGGCTCCGGCGGCAATGGTGGGTCGGGGAGCGCGGGTCTGCCCGGCGGTGGCGGGGGCGGCGGAGTGGGAGGCTGGAGCGTCGCCCGCTATTGCGACGGCACGTGCACATACACCGGAGCGACCGGCACGGTCGGCACCGCAGGCAGTGGTGGAGCAGGCGGCGTTTCCAGCGGCAACGCCGGCGCGACCGGCGCCAACGGTGTCGCAGTCGAGACCCGTACCGGCTAACCGGTCGCACACGACGACGCGCGACGAGGCGTGCCACCACGCCGGGCTCTCGCTCGGTTCGGTGCCGCGATGAACCGCGGCGCGTGCCTCGCCGGTGCAGCGTTTGTGGCGATCGCACTGATCTCGGCCTGCTCGAGCGGCAGCTCGTTCGTGGCGCCGCATCACAAGGTGTTGCGCGACGGGCCCGACATTCCGCTCGCCACCGCGTGCCGCGCGCAGGCGCGCACCAAGCAGCCGCCCCACGCCGCCGGCACGCCGCCCGATCCGCAGGCCGCGCCGAAGTTCGTCGACGTCACCGCGCAGGTAGGGCTCGACTACTGCCAGGGCGACCGGCGCAACCCTCCGAACTGTTTGTTCAGTCGAGCGACGGTCGAGGCTCGCTTCCCGAAATTCGACGCGAGCAATGCGATCTTCGCGTCGAAGGATGCGTGTACCCCGGAGCGTGAGACCGGCGGTGTTGCCGTCGGCGACTACAACAACGACGGGTGGCCGGACCTCTACGTCACACGACTCGACGGTCCCGGCATCCTCTACGAGAACGCGCACGGGCACTTTCGCGACGTCACGTCGATCACGCACCTCGACGTGCTGCACGACCCGTCGAACGGTGCCGAGTGGGCCGACCTCGACAACGACGGCTACCTCGACCTGATCGTGACGACGATTGCCGGCCGCCGCCTGTACGTGTTCATGAACGACGGGCATGGTCACTTCAGCGAGGAGGCGATTCCACGCGGTCTTGCGACGCCTGCCGCTTCACCGCTCGCTGTGCAAAGCGTCAACGTCGGTGACTTCAACGGCGACGGTTATGTCGACGTGGACGTCACCGAATGGCGCATTTTCGGCTTCGGTGAAGCGCCGTCCCGCGCGCGCCTGTTCCGCAATCTCGGCGCGAAGCACCCTGGCTACTTCGACGACGTCACCAAGTCGGCTGGTGTCGACATGTCGCGCCCGCTCGTGCCGGCGTGGTCGTTCTCGTCGGCCATCAGCGACTTCGACGGTGACGGCAAACCCGACCTGTATGTAGCGAGCGACTTCGGTACGAGCAAGCTGTTCTGGAACGACGGCAACAGTCATTTCTCCGATGGCACCCGTGCCGCGGGCGTTGGTACCGAGGAGAACGGCATGGGGCTCACGATCGGTGACTACAACCGCGATGGGCGCCCCGACATCTTCGTGACGTCGATCTACGACCCGACCGAACGATGTGCCGGCGAGTGCACCTATGGGCGCACGGGTAACCGGCTGTACCGCAACCTTGGCGATCGCCATTTCACCGACGCCACGAGTGCCGCGGGCGTGCGCAATGCCGGCTGGGGGTGGGGAACTGCATTCATCGACGCGACCAATTCGGGCTGGCTCGGTCTCGTTGCCACAAGTGGTATCGACTATCCGTCGTTCCCGAGCGATCAGTTCCTCGACGGCCCGACACGCATGTGGTGGCAGGCGGCACCCGGACACTTCGTCGACGTGGCCCAGTTCGCGGGGATGACCGAGCCCGGCCCGGGCAAGGGTTTGGCCGTGCTCGACTACGACCGCGACGGGCGCATGGACGTCGTGATCGTGCGCGACGGCAGCACGCCGGTGGTGTACCGGAACGTCACGCCGCAGTCGGGTCATTGGCTCGGCGTGCAGCTCGTCGGGCGGGACCATCGCAACGTGATCGGCTCGGTCGTCACGGTCGACATCGCAGGCCAGAAACCCGAGACGTTCTGGTATGGATCGGTGTCGCATTTCCTCGGTCAGAGCGACCCAACTGTGCATGCCGGCCTCGGTGGCGCGCGCACCGTCACCACACTCACCGTGCATTGGGCCGACGGCCACGTGAGCACGCTCCACAACCTCGCCGCCGACCGCATGGTGACGATCGACGAGTCGCGGCCCCCGCCGAAGTAAGGCCGGGTGGGCCCTACACTTCTCGCTATGGCGCCGTCGCAGTTCACCCATCTCGACCCGCTTGGCCGAGCCCGAATGGTCGATGTGACGGCGAAGGAATCGTCGCACCGCAGGGCCGTGTCGCGCTGCCGAGTGATGATGCAGCCCGAGACGTCGAGCGCCATCGCCGCGGGCGCAATCACCAAGGGCGACGTGCTCGCAGTGGCACGCGTGGCCGGGATCCAGGCGGCCAAGCAGACGTCGAACCTGCTGCCGTTGTGCCACCCGCTGCTGGTCGGATCGGTCTACGTGAACTTCCGCATCGAGGACAGCTACGTCGAGATCGAGACGCAGGTGGACACGGTCGACCGCACCGGCGTGGAGATGGAAGCCATGACCGCGTGCGCGGTGGCGGGCCTCACGATCTACGACATGTGCAAGTCGATCGACCGCTCGATGACGATCGGCGAGGTCGCGCTGTGGGAGAAGACCGGCGGTCGCTCGGGTGTGTGGCGCCGCCCGTCCGACGGCGTCGACGAGTTCGACCGGTAGCTCATAGCGACGCGCGATCCGGCTACTCCAACCCGGGTGAGTAGCGCGTTTGGCCAGGTCAGAGCGGTTGGGTTTGCCCTCGAGGGGGCCGGGCACATAGAACCTTCGAGCGGAGTACCGGGTCCACCAGCCGCGAGCAGGACCTCGGTACCGTGGTTCCGATCGCCCAGCGGAGGTGGACGCAAGGTTGAGCAAGCTGCTGCTCGGAGCGTTGGCCGTGTTGTGGGCCGCGATCCTCACACCGCCGTTGCTGCGTGCACGTGCGGCCAATCGGGGACCCGTCGATTTCAACGACTTCTACAGTTCGCTCTCACGGGTCGCGGGACGCCACGGCGCCCGCGGTGTGTTGCCGAGTGATCCGACCGCCCGCCGACGCGTGATCCAGATGCGCCGACGCACGGCCGAGCGCCGCCGCCGCGTGCTGGTCACGCTCGCCGCTGCGATGGGCATCACGTTCCTCGCCGCGTCGTTCGGCAGCGGCGTCGGACCGTGGATGCTCTTCGCCCTCAGCACCCTGCTGCTCGCGGGTTACGTCGCCCTACTCGTGATGATGCGGCGGTCGAACGCACTGCGCCCCGCACCGGTGCAGTACCTGCGCACGCCGGTGCTCGCGCCCGAGTTCGCGATGCGCCGCACCGTCGGCTCCTAGCCGGGAGCAGTGACCCGCCGGGCGGACGAGATCGCCGCAATCGCCGCGGCGCAGCGCGCCCGCCTCGAGGTGCGCCACCGCGCCCGCGAGGCCACGATCGGCGCCGCCCGGGGCGCCATCCAGTCGTGCGCGGCCTCGATCCGTGCGACGCATCGGGGCGAGTTCGACAAGGCGGTCACGCTCGCCGACGAGGCGCGTGCCCATCTCGACGGCGCCGAGCGCGCCACCGAAGCCGTGCCCGACGTGCGCGCCACTGGCCCGCTGGCCGACGCCAAGAAGGAGTACGCCGAGGCTCGGCTCACGCTGGCGTTCGTGCGTGGCGACGCGCTGCCCACGCCCGAGGAGCTCGGCGTCGAGGCCGCGCCCTACCTCAACGGCATGGCCGAGGCCGCGAGCGAGTTGCGGCGCCAGGCGCTCGACTGCCTGCGGCGCGGTGAGCTCGACCGGGCCGAGTCGTTGCTGGTCGCGATGGACGACGTGTATTCGATGCT